>NZ_JBZWDB010000004.1:0-393747 GCF_058681775.1 Nocardioides sp. FY1077
AGGTGTACAGCAGTGATGCCTAGCCGACCGGTACTAATAGGCCGAGGGCTTGTCCCACACTCATTCAACACAACCTGCAAAGGCTGTTGTTGACAGCGATTGTGTGTCTACACGCCGCACGTTTTAGCGTATGTTCGCGTCCACGAACCAGTCATGATCAGTGACATTCATAGTCTTGGAGCCCCCAAGACCGCCCTCGACGTGTGTGTTGTCGGGGTGTGTGGTGTGGGGGTGTCCGTCAGAGTTACGGCGGCCATGGCGAAAGGGAAACACCCGGTCCCATCCCGAACCCGGAAGTTAAGCCTTTCAGCGCCGATGGTACTGCAACCGAGAGGTTGTGGGAGAGTAGGACGCCGCCGGACCTACACTACGTAGAGGCCACCTTCGGGTGGCCTCTACGGCATTTCAGACCAGTTGCACCATGTGGGGCCGTGCGCCGGCCCGGAGGAGAGTGACCTCGTGGCCGAGGACCGACGCGGAAACCAGCGACCTGCCCGGAGCGGCAGCCGTCCGCAGGACCAGCGAGGCGCGTCCGCGAGCGGGTCGCGCGACGGGCGTCCCGCCCGCGGTGGCTCGTCGACCGGCGGCCGATCCGGTGCGCCTGCGAAGGCCGCGGGCAGCCGGGGCCGCTCGGACGACCGTCCCGGCCGCAAGAGCGACTGGAAGCGTCCCGCGGAGAAGCAGCAGGTGCCGCGCACCGCGACGCAGGAGGAGTACGACGGCCCGGAGCTGCCCGAGGAGGTCACCGGTCGCGAGCTCGACCGGTCGGTGGCCGCCCAGCTGAAGGGACTGCCGGAGAAGCTGGCCGCCCGGGTGGCCCGCCACCTCGCTGCCGCCGGGATGCTGCTCGACGACGACCCGGAGACCGCCTACCGGCACACCGTGGCCGCGCGTGCCCGCGCCCCGCGCATCGCGGTGGTGCGCGAGGCGTCGGGTGAGGCGGCCTACGCCGCCGGCCACTACGCCGAGGCCCTGGCCGAGCTGCGTGCCGCGAAGCGGATGAACGGCGCGACGGCGTACCTGCCGATCATGGCCGACTGCCACCGCGCCCTGGGCCACCCGGAGCAGGCCCTCAAGCTGGCCAAGAGCCCGTCGGTGGTCAACTTCTCCCCGGAGGCGAAGGCCGAGATGACGATCGTCGAGGCCGGTGCCCGTCGTGACATGGGTCAGCTCGACGCTGCCCTGCGCACCCTCGAGCTCGCCCCGCTGAACAACAAGACCCGCGCGTCGTGGGTGGTGCGGCTGCGCTACGCGTACGCCGACACGTTGGTGACCGCGGGGCGTCAGCAGGACGCGCTGCAGTGGTTCCACCGCACCCACGCCATCGACGCCGACGAGCTGACCGACGCTGCGGCCCGCGCCGACGCGCTCGAGGCCTCGCTCGGCGACTGACCACTTCGTACGCCCGGGGCCTGCCCGCCGCCTGCCGGTCAGGGCGCGACGACCTCGACCAGCACGGAGACACCGGCCGGCTGGGTGGCCCAGCGCACGCCCTCGCGGTAGGACACCCGCACCGTGTCGACGTCCACGCGGCCTGCTGCCTCGGCGGTGACGCGCAGGACGAGCGAGTCGCCGGGGCGCATCACCTCATCGTCCGGCTCGCGCAGGTCGGCGCAGAACGGCTCGGCGTCACCGGTGACCCCGACGCCGCCACCCACGCACAGCAGGGGCTCGAGGTCCACCGCCGTGGTCGCCTCCGCCCGCACGTGCACACCCGCGAGCTCCAGGGTGCGGTCGGGAGGTGCTTCGAAGAGGCCCAGGTACACCGTCTCGCCGGGGGCGGTGGTGCCGCGCACCTCCCCGCCGGTCGAGAGTGCCGGGGGACGGGTGAGGTACCACGCCACCAGCGCTGCGGCCCCGGCCACGGCGAGCACCACCAGGACGACGGCCCACCGCCGGTCGAGGCGTCCCAGGCGCAGCGCCGGTGTCGCCGGCGCAGCCGTGTCGGGTCCGGCGGGGTGCGTGGGCATGACCGGCAGCCTAGGCCAGGACGGGCGCGCCCACGCCGGAGTCCGGCAGGCCTGGTGCGGCGGTTCCCCTGGTGCTCAGGCGCCCCGTGCGCCACAATGGGACCACAACTGACACCTGTGTCATTCGTGCACCGACATCTCCTGACGAGACCGCTGGGGAAGGCGTAGCTCGCGCCGGAGATGAAGGAGACCACGGTGACCGCACACACTGCCACCCGTTCCACGACGAGGGGCGTGCTCTACGTGCACTCAGCGCCCTCGGCGCTGTGCCCGCACGTCGAGTGGGCCGTCGCCGGGGTCCTGGGATCCGAGGTGAGCCTCGACTGGACGCCGCAGCCGGCGCAGTCGGGGACCTACCGCGCGGAGCTGTCCTGGGCGGCCTCGCCCGGCTCGGCCGCGTCGATGACCTCCGCGCTCAGAGGCTGGAACCAGCTCCGCTTCGAGGCCACGGAGGAGCCGACGTCGGCCTCCGAGGGCACGCGGTTCTCCTACACCCCCGAGCTCGGCGTCTTCCACGCCGTCACCGGGCTGCACGGTGACCTGATGATCCCCGAGGACCGCCTGAAGGCCGCGGTGGTGAAGGCGGCGCTGGGGGAGACCACGGTGCTGAACGAGATCGACAAGCTCCTCGGCAAGCCCTGGGACGACGAGCTCGAGACGTTCCGCCACGCCGGGGACGGCGCTCCTGTGCGCTGGCTGCACCAGGTGGTCTGAGCACCCGCACCCGCCCGTACAGCGACGGCCGGTCTCCCCGCGAGGGGAGACCGGCCGTCGTCGTACGCGCTGTGCCGTGCCTGTCGTCAGAGCGGGATGTTGCCGTGGGCGCCGTGGCGCACCCCGACGGTCTGCACGGCCTCGTCGATCGCGCGCGCGATGGCGCTGCGGGTGCGCGAGGGCTCCACGACTTCGTCGACCACCCCGATCTCGACGGCCCTGTCGACACCGCCGGCGATGCGCTCGTGCTCGGCGGCGAGCTCGGCCTCGACGCGGGGGCGGATGTCGGGCGGCACCTCGGCCAGCTTGCGGCGGTGCAGGATGCGCACCGCAGCGACCGCGCCCATCACCGCGACCTCGGCCCCGGGCCAGGCGAACACCTTGGTGGCGCCCAGCGAGCGGGCGTTCATCGCGATGTAGGCGCCGCCGTAGGTCTTGCGCGTCACCAGCGTCACCCGTGGCACGACGGACTCACCGAACGCGTGCAGCAGCTTCGCCCCGCGCCGCACGACGCCGTCCCACTCCTGGCCGACACCGGGCAGGTAGCCGGGCACGTCGACCAGGACGACCAGCGGCACACCGAACGCGTCGCACATCCGCACGAACCGGCTGGCCTTCTCGGCCGACAGCGAGTCGAGGCAGCCTCCGAGGCGCAGCGGGTTGTTGGCGACCACGCCGACGGTGCGGCCACCGAGGCGGCCCAGGGCGGTGACGATGTTGGGCGCCCAGCGCGCGTGCAGCTCCTGGGTGGTGCCCTCGTCGAGCACCGCCTCGACCAGCGGGTGCACGTCGTAGGCCCGCTTGCGCGACTCCGGCAGCAGCGCCTCGAGGTCCTGGTCGGCGACGTCGTCGACCACCAGGCTGCCCTGGGCGCCGAGCAGCGAGGCCACGCCGCGGGCGCGCTGGAGCGCCTCGGCCTCGGAGTCGGTGAGGATGTGCACGACACCAGAGCGGCGTCCGTGGGGCTCGGGACCGCCCAGGCGGAGCATGTCGACGTCCTCGCCCGTCACCGAGCGCACGACGTCGGGGCCGGTGACGAAGATGCGCCCCTCGGGCCCGAGGATCACCACGTCGGTCAGCGCGGGGCCGTACGCGGCGCCGCCGGCGGCCGGGCCCAGCACGACCGAGACCTGCGGGATGGTGCCCGAGGCCTGCGTCATGGCGTGGAAGATGCGGCCCACGGCGTGCAGCGACAGCACGCCCTCGGCCAGCCGGGCGCCGCCGGAGTGCCAGAGCCCGACGATCGGCACCCGGTCGGTGAGCGCGCGGTGGTAGGCGTCGACCACCACGCGGCAGCCGACGTCGCCCATGGCGCCGCCCATCACGGTGGCGTCGGAGCAGAACGCCACGACCGGTGAGCCGTCGACGGTGCCGAGCGCGGACAGCATCCCGCTGTCGTCGTCGGGGCTGAGCAGCTGCATGGAGTCGTCGTCGAAGAAGGCGCGCAGCCGCAGCGCCGGGTGGCGCGGGTCCTCCTCGCGCGGGAGCCGGGCCGGGCGGGCCGGGGGCGCCTCGACGCTCACCGGTAGGTCCCGAACGCCACGGCGACGTTGGCGCCGCCGAAGCCGAAGGAGTTGTTCAGCGCCACCAGGTCGCCGTCGGGCAGCGAGCGTGCCGACGTGGCGATGTCGAGCTCGACGGCGGGGTCCTGGTCGTCGAGGTTGATCGTCGGCGGCACGGTGCGGTGGTGCAGCGCCAGGACGGTCGCGATCGACTCCAGCGCACCCGCCCCGCCGAGGAGGTGGCCGGTCATCGACTTGGTGCTGGTGACGACGACGTCGGTGGCGTGGGAGCCCATCACGGCGTGCAGCATCAGCCCCTCGGCGATGTCGCCCTGCGGCGTGGAGGTGGCGTGGGCGTTGACGTGCACGATGTCGCTCGCGCTGATGTCGGACTCGAGCACCGCGCGCTTGATGGCGCGGGTGCCGCCGCGGCCCTCGGGGTCGGGCTGGGCGATGTCGTGGGAGTCGGCGGTGATGCCGGCGCCGAGCACCTCGGCGTAGATCCGGGCGCCGCGCGCGAGCGCGTGCTCCTCCGACTCCAGCACCAGGACGCCGGCGCCCTCGCCGAGCACGAACCCGTCGCGGCCGGTGTCCCAGGGCCGCGAGACCGTGGTGGGGTCGCCACCCTCCTCGCTGCCGGTCTTCGACAGCGCCATCATGTTGGCGAACGCGGCCATCGGCAGCGGGTGGATCGCCGCCTCGGTGCCGCCGGCGACGACGACGTCGACGCGGCCGAGCCGGATCTGGTCGATGGCCAGCGCGATCGACTCGCTGCCGGAGGCGCACGCGGAGATGGGGGTGTTCACCGCGCCGCGCGCGCCGACGTACAGGCTGATGTTGGCGGCGGGGGCGTTGGGCATGAGCATGGGCACGGCGAGGGGGGAGACCCGGCGCGGGCCCTTCTCCTTGAGCACGTCGTAGTTCGACAGCAGGGTGGTGACCCCGCCGATGCCGGAGGCCATGGCCACGCCGAGGCGGTCGCGGTCGACCTCGACGGCGTCGAGGCCGGAGTCCTTCCAGGCCTCCATGGCGGCGACCATCGCGAACTGCGAGGAGCGGTCGAGACGGCGCGCCTTGACGCGCTCGAGCACCTCGGTGGGCTCGACGGCGACGCGGCCGGCGATCTTGACCGGCATCTCCGCGGCCCAGTCGTCGGTGAGGGCGCGGACGCCGGAGCGTCCGTCGACCAGGGCGGCCCACGTG
This sequence comes from Nocardioides sp. FY1077, assembly GCF_058681775.1. Taxonomy (NCBI): domain Bacteria; kingdom Bacillati; phylum Actinomycetota; class Actinomycetes; order Propionibacteriales; family Nocardioidaceae; genus Nocardioides; species Nocardioides sp. FY1077. The sequence goes on from NZ_JBZWDB010000004.1 coordinate 5,390, forward strand.
CTGGCGACGTCGCCGCCGACGGGGCTGGTGGTGCCGAGACCGGTCACCACGACTCGGGTACGGGCTGTTGACATGGACGAGCCATCCTCACGTGCAGGTGGTGGACGCGCCGGGCGGGGATCGCCCGCCCGGCGCGGGGTGCTGCGGGAGTGCCGCCGGGAGCCCGGCGGCGGGGGGTCAGGCGGAGGCGCGCTCGATGAAGGCGACGGCGTCGCCGACGGTCTTCAGGTTCTTCACCTCGTCGTCGGGGATGGACACGCCGAACTTCTCCTCGGCGGCCACCACGACCTCGACCATCGACAGGGAGTCGACCTCGAGGTCGTCGACGAAGGACTTGTCGAGCTGCACGTCGTCGGCGTCCACGCCGGCGACCTCGTTGACGATCTCGGCGAGGTCGGAGCGGATCTCTTCGGTGGTGGGCATCGTGTGCTTCCTTCTTTCTGGGTGGGTCCTCGGGGGATGACCCGAGGGGGGTGCGGGTCGGTCTGGGGGCCGGGCGGCCGGGGCGGCCCGGGGTCAGGGGACGACGACGACCTGGGCGGCGTACGACAGCCCGGCGCCGAACGCGATGACCAGGGCGAGGTCGCCGGAGCGGGCGTCGCCCTCGGCGACCATGCGGTCGAGGGCCAGCGGGATCGAGGCCGCGGAGGTGTTGCCCTGCTCGGCGATGTCGCGGGCGATGCGCACCGTGCCGGGCAGCTTCATCGCCCGTGCCATCGCGTCGGTGATGCGCATGTTGGCCTGGTGGGGCACGAAGCAGTCCAGGTCGTCGACGGTGATGCCGGCGCGCTCGACGGCCTCCAGACCGGTCTTGGCCATCTGGAAGGAGGCCCAGCGGAAGACGGCGTTGCCCTGCATGACCAGGTGCGGCGTGCGGGGCTCGTCGGAGGCCAGCACGTCGCGCCAGTCCTGGCGGGTGCGGATCAGGTCGTACTGCTCGCCGTCGGAGCCCCAGACGACCGGGCCGATGCCGGGGGTCTCGCTCGGCCCCACGACGACCGCGCCGGCGCCGTCGGCGAAGATGAAGGCGGTGCCGCGGTCGGTGGGGTCGGTGATCTCCGAGAGCTTCTCGACGCCGATCACCAGGACCTGGGTGGCGCTGCCGCCGCGCACCAGGTCGGAGGCCAGGGCGATCCCGTGGCAGAAGCCGGCGCAGGCCGCCGAGATGTCGAACGCCGGGGCGTGGTCGGTGCCGAGCTCGTGGGCCACGGCGGTGGCCAGCGACGGGGTGGCCAGGTGGTGGCTCACGGTCGCGACGATGACGCAGTCGACGTCGGTGGCCTGCAGGCCGGAGCGCTCGATCGCGGTGCGGGCCGCGGCGACCGCCATGACCTGCACGGTCTCCTCGTCGGTGGCCCAGCGGCGCTCCTTGATGCCCGAGCGCTGCTGGATCCACTCGTCGGAGGAGTCGATGCCGCCGACGACCTCGGAGTTGGGCACCACGCGGGAGGGCCGGTAGCTGCCGACGGAGCGGATGGCGGCGTGGGCGGCGCCCTGGGGGGTCACCAGCGGCATCAGGAGCCGCCTCCCTCGGGGTGCAGGCGCACCAGCGGCTGGCCGGGGGAGACCAGGTCGCCGTCCTCGACGAGCCACTCGACGACCTGGCCGCCGTGGGCCGCGGTGACGCCGACCTTGTCGCGCGAGCTGGCGACGTCGCCGATGGGGGCGCCGGCCGCGAGCACGGCGGAGTCGGCGGCCTGGGCGTCGAGGTGGAACGTGCCCTTGCTCGGCGAGACCACGAGGCGCCACGTCGGGCTGGTGTCCATCTGCGACGACTCGCCGTGCTTGTCGCAGAACGCGCGGGCCTCGTCGAGCTGGTCGAAGGTCTTCAGCGCGAAGGTCTCGACGCCCTTCAGCGCCCGCTTCGCGATGCCGGTGAGCGTGCCGGCCGGCGGCATCTCGAGGATGCCGGTGACGCCGAGGTCCTCCATGGTGTCGAGGCACAGGTCCCAACGCACGGGGTGGGCGATCTGGCCCACGAGGCGACGCAGCACCTCGCGGCCGTCGTGCACGACCTGGCCGTCGCGGTTGGAGATCACGCGGGTACGCGGGTCGTGGGTCGACACCGCACGGGCGAGGTGGGCCAGGCGCCCGACGGCGGGCTCCATGTGGTGGGTGTGGAAGGCGCCGGCCACCGGCAGCGGGATCAGCCGGGCCTTGGCGGGCGGGGCGTCGCGGAACGCCGCGAGCTGCTCGAGCGTGCCCGCCGCGACGACCTGGCCCGGGCCGTTGTCGTTGGCCGCGGTGAGGCCGTGCGCGACCAGCGAGGCCAGCACCTCCTCGCGGTCACCACCCAGGACCGCGGTCATCCCGGTCGGGGTGGTCGCGGCGGCGTCGGCCATGGCGTTGCCTCGCTCGCGCACCAGCACCATCGCCTGCTCGGCGGTGATCACCCGGGCGCCCGCGGCCGCGGCGATCTCGCCGACCGAGTGCCCGGCGACGGCCCCGATGCGCTCGAAGCCGTCGGACGGGTGGGGGAAGAGGGCCAGCGCCGTCACCAGGCCGGTGGCGACCAGCAGCGGCTGCGCCACCTTGGTGTCACGGATGGTCTCGGCGTCCGAGGTGGTGCCGTGGGCGACCAGGTCGATGTCGGCGACCGTCGAGAGCCACTCGAAACGAGCGGCGAACGCGGGGTCCTCCAACCAGGGGGTGAGGAATCCGGGCGACTGGGCTCCCTGACCGGGAGCGACGATGACGAGCACGGGCTCCACTGTGCCGTGGTCGGCGCCCCGACCCCACCACAGGCGCGCACGAGAAGACCCGGGGAACTTTGTCGGGTTCCTACAAGTTCGGTCGTGGCTCGGGGGGGCGGGTGCGACCCGACTGGCGACCCAGGACCAGGGCCACCTCGAGGGTGAAGGCGTCGCGCGGCTCGGAGGGGGAGTAGCCAGTCAGGTCGCCCACCTGGCGCAGGCGGTAGCGCACCGTGTTGGGGTGCACGAACAGGGCCCGCGCCGCGCCCTCCACCGACCCGCCGCCGGCCAGGAACGCCGCGAGGGTCTCGATCAGGGTGCCGCGCGCGCCGACGAGGCGCAGGTAGACGTCCTCGACGAGGTGGCGGCGAGCGTGGCCGTCACCGACCAGCACCCGCTCGGGCAGCAGGTCCTGGGCCAGCACGGGACGCGGGGCGTCGGGCCAGCCGCTCGCGGCGCGCTGGCCGGAGACGGCCGCGCGCGCCGAGACGTGGGCCCCGCCGAGGCTGTCGGTGGCCGGGCCGACCACCACGGGGCCGTCCCCGAACAGGTCGACGACCGCGTCGGCCGCACGTCGTGGCTCGGTGACGCCACCGAGGATCACCACCAGCCGGTCGCCCTGCACCGCGCACAGCGCGTCCATGCCCGCGGCCCGGGCACCGCGGCGGGCCTCCTCGAACAGGTCGGTCTCCGCGCGGCGTGCGGGGGCGGGGCCGAGCACCACGACCACCTGGCCGCGCGCGGTCCAGCCCAGCGCGCTGGCGCGCGACAGCACGGTCTCGTCGGCCTCGGCGCGCAGCACCGAGTCGACGACGAGGGCCTCGAGCCGCGCGTCCCAGGCACCGCGCACCTCCGCGGCGCGGGCGTACACCTCGGCGGTGGCGAAGGCGATCTCGCGGGCGTAGCGCAGCAGCGCCGCGTGGACGTCGGCGGCCTCCTCGGGCTCGAGCACCGAGTCGACGTTGCTCTCGACGACCTCGATGGAGAGCCGCACGAGGTCGACGGTCTGGCCCAGCGTGATCACCCCGGCCAGCGTGCGGGGCGCGGCCTCGAACACCGACCCCGCCAGCGCGGGCCCCGAGCCCGGCGTGCCGCCGTCCTGGCCGTACCACTCCACGAAGCCGCGGACGCCGGCCTGCACGATCAGGCCCACCCAGGACCGGTCCTCGGCGCTGAGCTCGCGGAACCACGGCACGGTGTCGTCCATGCTCGTGGTGGCGGCCGTGGCCAGGGTGCCGGTGGCCCGCAGCAGACGGGCCGCGGCCCGGGCGCGGGGCGTCTCGTCGGGGGGCACGCCACGAGGCTAGGACATGACGAGCCGCGCACGGATCCGGCCGGTCGCCCGCGCCGCGGCCCGGGGTCTGCTTCAATCAGTGACAGGTCCGCGACGTCGGGAGGCACCGGTGACAGCACCGCACGAGGTCCAGCACCTCACCATCCACGGCTACCGCCGGGCGTTCGTCAAGGTCGGCCAGGGGCCTGTGGTCCTGCTGCTGCACGGCCTGGGCTGCGACCACACCACGTGGTCGGGGGTCATCGACGAGCTCGCCGAGCGCTACACCGTGCTCGCGCCCGACCTGCTCGGCCACGGGGCCTCCGACAAGCCGCGCGCCGACTACAGCGTCGGCGGCTACGCCAACGGGATGCGCGACCTGCTCACCCTGCTCGGCATCGACAAGGTGACCGTGGTCGGCCACAGCTTCGGCGGCGGGGTGGCGATGCAGTTCGCCTACCAGTTCCCCGAGCGCACCGAGCGGCTGGTGCTGGTGGCCTCCGGCGGCCTCGGCCCCGAGGTGTCGCCGGCGATCCGCGCCGTGAGCACCCCGGGCTTCCACCAGCTGATGGGCGTGCTGACCCTTCCCGGCGTGCGGCACGTCGGGGTCGTCGGCCTGCGGGCCGTCGCGGCCACGCCGCTGCGGGCCACCCGCGACCTCGACGAGGTCGCGGCCATCTTCGACTCGTTCAAGGACCCGCACACCCGTTCCGCGATCCAGCAGGTCGTGCGGGCCGTGGTCGACTGGCGCGGCCAGCTGGTCACGATGGCCGACCGCGCCTACCTCACCGACGCGATGCCGATGTGCGTGATCTGGGGCGCCGACGACCGGGTCATCCCGGTCTCCCACGCCGCCAACGCCGCCGAGCTGGCACCCAAGGCCCGGGTGGAGGTGCTGGAGCGGGCGGGGCACTTCCCGCACAAGGACGACCCGGTGCGGGTCGCCGCCGTCCTCGACGAGTTCGTGCGCACCACCCGCCCGGCGGTCTACAGCCGCGCCCGCTGGCGCCGGCTGCTCGACGCCGGGCCGGTCACCCCGTCGGGCCGGGCCCGCCCGGTGCCGGCCCCGGTGGCCGCCGACGCCACCGCCTGACCGACGTCACCCGCGCGACGACGAACGCCCCGGCTCGACCGCACGAGGTGCGGCCGCGCCGGGGCGTCGTGGCGTCGAGGCGGGGCCTCAGGCGTCGCCGCCCTCCTGCTTGCGTCCGGCGACCGCGGTCGGGTCGTCGATGCGGTACTGCGCGAACGCCTTCTCGACCTGCGCCGGCTCGATCTCACCGGCGTCGGCGAGCGCCTGGAGCGTGCGCACCACCAGCGACTCGGCGTCGATGTTGAAGAAGCGGCGTGCGGCCGGGCGGGTGTCGGCGAAGCCGAACCCGTCGGCGCCCAGCACGCAGTAGTCACCGGGCACCCAGCGCGCGATCTGCAGCGGCACCGCGGCCATGAAGTCCGAGACGGCGAGGAACGGGCCCTCGGCGCCGGCGAGCTTGTCGGTGACGTACGGCGTGCGCGGCGTCTCGCCCGGGTGCAGCAGGTTCCACTGCTCGGCGGCGAGGGCGTCGCGGGACAGCTCGTTCCACGAGGTGACCGACCAGGTGTCGGCCTGCACGCCCCACTCCTCGCGCAGCATCCGCGCGGCCTCGGTGACCCAGGGGAAGCCGACGCCGGAGCCGAGCAGCTGCACCCGGGGACCCTCGCCCTCGGAGCTGTCGACGCGGTGGATGCCCTTGAGGATGCCCTCCACGTCGACGTCGGCGGGCTCGGCGGGCTGCTTGACCGGCTCGTTGTAGACGGTGAGGTAGTAGATGACGTCCTCGCCGTGCGGGTGCTCCTCGGTGGAGCCGTACATCTGCTGCAGACCGGTCTGCATGATGTGGCTGAGCTCGTAGGCGAACGCGGGGTCGTAGTGCTTGACCGCCGGGTTGCTGCTGGCCAGCAGCGGGGAGTGCCCGTCGGCGTGCTGCAGGCCCTCGCCGGTCAGCGTGGTGCGTCCGGCGGTGGCGCCGATGAGGAACCCGCGCGCCAGCTGGTCGGCCATCGCCCAGATGGAGTCGCCCGTGCGCTGGAAGCCGAACATCGAGTAGAAGATGTAGAACGGGATCATGTGCTCGCCGTGGGTCGAGTACGCCGATCCCGCGGCGGTCGCCGAGGCCATCGCGCCGGCCTCGGAGATGCCCTCGTGCAGCATCTGGCCCTGGGTCGACTCCTTGTAGGAGAGCAACAACTTGCGGTCGACCGACTCGTACTGCTGGCCGCCCGGGTTGTACACCTTCGCGCTCGGGAACATCGCGTCCATGCCGAAGGTGCGGTACTCGTCGGGCGCGATCGGCACGAGGCGCTGGCCGATCTCCGGGTCCTTCATCCAGTCCTTGAGCAGGCGCACGACGGCCATCGTGGTGGCCACCGAGTTCTTGCCCGAGCCCTTCTTCAGGTCGGCGTAGAGCTTGTCGGCCGGCAGCGTGAGCGGCTTCGCGCGCACCAGGCGGCGCGGCACCGAGCCACCGAGCTGGCGACGGCGCTCGAGCATGTACTCGATCTCCGGGGACTTCTCGCCGGGGTGGAAGAACGGCGCGGCGCCGGTCTCCTCGTAGGACCGCTCGAGGTCGCGGTCGGAGATCGGCAGGTAGAGCCGGTCGCGGAACTTCTTGAGGTCCTCGGGGGTCAGCTTCTTCATCTGGTGGGTGGCGTTCTTGCCCTCGAGGGCGTCGATCGTCCAGCCCTTGACGGTCTTGGCCAGGATCACCGTCGGCTGGCCGACGTGCTTGGTGGCGGCGTCGAAGGCGGCGTACACCTTGCGGTAGTCGTGACCGCCGCGCGGCAGCTTCTGGATCTGCTGGTCGCTCATGTGCTCGACCATCTTGCGCAGGCGCGGGTCGCCGCCGAAGAAGCTCTCCCGCACGTAGCCGCCGTCCTCGACGGAGTAGGTCTGGAACGCGCCGTCGGGGGTGGCGTTCATCTTGTTGACCAGGACGCCGTCGACGTCGCGGGCGAGCAGCTGGTCCCACTCGCGGCCCCAGACGACCTTGATCACGTTCCACCCGGCGCCGCGGAAGTTGGCCTCGAGCTCCTGGATGATCTTGCCGTTGCCGGTGACCGGGCCGTCGAGCTGCTGGAGGTTGCAGTTGATGACCCAGGTGAGGTTATCGAGCTCCTCACGTGCGGCGATGCGGATGGCGCCGAGCGACTCGGGCTCGGCCATCTCGCCGTCGCCGAGGAACGCCCACACGTGCTGGTTGCTGGTGTCCTTTACGCCGCGGTTGTGCAGGTAGCGGTTGAACCGGGCCTGGTAGATCGAGTTGATGCCGGTCAGGCCCATCGAGACGGTGGGGAACTCCCAGAACTCGGGCATCAGGCGCGGGTGGGGGTAGGACGGCAGGCCCTTGCCGGCGCCGTGCTGCACCTCCTGGCGGAAGCGGTAGAGCTGCTCCTCGCTCAGCCGGCCCTCGAGGAAGGCACGCGAGTAGATGCCGGGGGAGGCGTGGCCCTGGATGTAGATCTGGTCGCCGCCGCCGGGGGCGTCCTTGCCCTGGAAGAAGTGGTTGAAGCCGACCTCGTAGAGGCTGGCCGACGACTGGTAGGTCGCGATGTGCCCGCCGACCTCGAGGCCCTTGCGGTTGGCGCTGGACACCATCACCGCGGCGTTCCAGCGGATGAAGGCGCGGATGCGGCGCTCGGCCTCCTCGTCGCCGGGGAACCACGGCTCTCGCTCGGGCGGGATCGTGTTGATGTAGTCGGTGCTGCGCAGCGCGGGCACACCGACGTTCATCTCGCGGGCGCGCTCGAGCAGGCGCAGCATCACGTAGCGCGCGCGCTCGCGGCCGCGCTCGTCGACGAGGGAGTCGAACGACTCGATCCAGTCGTGGGTCTCGTCCGGGTCGATGTCGGGCAGCTGGGTGGGCAGCCCCTCGTGGATCACCGCAGGAGCAGGGCCCGAGCGTGCGGCGCCGGTGGTGGTGGCGCCGGCCGCGTCGGGGGACTTGTCGGCGGTCCCGTCAGCGGTCGAGGTGGTGCCGGACGGGGTGGATGAGTCATCGGTCACTCCCTCATCGTGGCACGCGCTCCCGGCCCACGGAATCTACCCGCGGGTAGCGTGCGGAAGGGTTCGCTGAGCGCCGCCGGGCGTCCGATCACCGGACCGACGACGCTCCCGGGGTGGGCATCGGCTTGCGCCGGGGCCGGTACTCCGCTGGACTATCCACAGCCGAGGTCCGTCCGAGGACCCTGGTGCACGGCGACTGGAGGACTCAGTGAGCTCGACCGCGGGTGGCGGGTCCACCCAGACAGGCCCCACGACCACCACCGATCCCGACCGCCCGAGCGGCGCGGCCGCCACCCCGGCGGGGCGGCTCGGCCTCACCGCGGGCATGGTCGTGCAGGAGCTGGGCTGGGACGACGACACCGACGACGACCTGCGCGTCTCCATCGAGGACACCATCGACGCCGACATGGTCGACGGTGACCACGGCAACGTGGTCGACGCGGTCCTGCTCTGGTGGCGTGCCGACGACGGCGACCTCGTCGACGGCCTGGTCGACTCCCTCACCGACCTCGTCGGCGGCGGCTCCATCTGGGTGCTGACGCCGAAGGTGGGACGCCCCGGTGCGGTCGACGCCGCCGACATCGCCGAGGCCGCGCCGGTCGCCGGGCTCGCGCTGACGACCACCGCCGCGGTGAGCAAGGACTGGGCGGCCACGCGGCTGCTCGCCCCGAAGACCCCGGCCTGAGGGCCGCACCCTCCGGTCCACCGGCCGGTGGGGTGACCCGGGGGCGCGACCTGACGTCGTACGGTGCCCCCCATCCGCCCGCCGGCACGGCGCCGGCCGGGGCCTCGACGCAGACAGGAACCGCCCGTGCTCCAGAAGATCCTCACCGGCGTCTCGGCCGCCGGCACCTCCGTGAAGGTCCTCGGGCGCGCAGGCGTCATCCGCCCCTACTCCCCGCGCGTGCTGGCCGGCCTCGCCCTCACCCTGCGCCGGTGGGGCCCGGGTCCCGCGGGCGGCTTCGCCTCGGTGGCCCTGCGCGACCCCGACGGCACCGGGATCGTCGACGAGCTCGGCAGCCTCACCTGGAGCCAGATGCACCGCCGCTCCAACGCCCTGGCCCGGGCGTTGTCCGAGCGCGGGGTCGGCGAGGGCGACGCCGTGGCGATCATGTGCCGCAACCACCGCTTCTTCCTCGACGCCACGGTCGCCGCGGCCAAGCTCGGCGCCGACGCGCTCTACCTCAACACCGCCTTCGCCGGTCCGCAGCTCGTCGAGGTGCTCGAGCGCGACCGGCCCGCGGCGCTGGTGCACGACGAGGAGTTCACCGGCCTGGTCGCCGACGCCGACGTCGACCTCACGGTGGTGGCCTGGACCGAGCCCGACGGGCCGGACGACAGCCCCGTCGACCCCGCCACCCCCACCGTGGAGGGCCTGCTGGCCGGCGCCGACGACACCGACCTCGACCCGCCGGGGCGCCACGGCCGCATCGTCATCCTCACCTCGGGCACCACCGGCACCCCGAAGGGCGCCCCGCGTAGCGAGGCCGGCATCGACGCCGGTGTCTCGCTGCTGTCGGGCCTGCCCCTGCGCAGCGCCTGGCGCACCCACATCGCCGCGCCGCTGTTCCACACCTGGGGCTACGGCCACATGGCGATGGCGATGCTGCTCGGCACCACGATGGTGCTCACCCGCCGCTTCGACCCCGAGGCGGCGCTGGCCACCCTGGAGCGCGAGCGCTGCGAGACGTTCGTGGTGATCCCGGTGATGCTGCAGCGCATCCTGGCCCTGCCCGCCGACGTGCTCGAGCGCCACGACCTGCGCCACGTCGAGGTGGTGGCGTCGTCGGGCTCCGCGCTGCCCGGCGACCTCGCGCTGACCTGGATGGACCGCTTCGGCGACAACCTCTACAGCACCTACGGCTCGACCGAGGTGGCCTACGCCAGCATCGCCGGCCCCCGCGACCTGCGCGCGGCGCCGTCGTCGGCCGGCCACCCGCCGTACGGCACGGTGGTGCGGATCCTCGACGACAAGGGCGCGGCGGTGGCGCCGGGAGAGGCCGGGCGCATCTTCGTGGGCAACGGGCTGCTGTTCGAGGGCTACACCGGCGGCGGGCACAAGGAGGTCGTCGACGGCCTGATGTCCACCGGCGACGTCGGGCGCTTCGGTGACGACGGCCGGCTCTACGTCGAGGGCCGCGACGACGAGATGATCGTCTCCGGCGGCGAGAACGTCTTCCCCAAGGAGGTCGAGGACTGCCTCGCGCGCCACCAGCACGTGGTGGAGGCCGCTGCCGTCGGCGTGGACGACGACGACTTCGGCACCCGGCTGCGGGCCTTCGTGGTCGTCGATGACGACAGCGTCGGCGCCGACGACCTCAAGGACTGGGTCAAGCAGAACCTGGCGCGCTACAAGGTGCCGCGCGAGGTGGTGCTCCTCGACGAGCTGCCGCGCAACGCCACCGGCAAGGTCCTCAAGCGCGAGCTCGCCGAGCGGGAGTCGTGAGCACCGGCGAGACCCAGGTGACGGGGACGTGCGGCCTGGCCCTCGGCTCCGCCGCGCCCGACTTCACCTTGCGCGACCAGTTCGGCCAGGACATCACGCTGTCGCACTACCGCGGCTCCAAGGCCGTGGCGATCCTGTTCTACCCCTACGCGTTCTCGGGGGTGTGCACCGGCGAGATGGCCGGCGTGCGCGACCGCCTCGCCGAGTTCATGACCTTCGACACCGACGTCGTGGCCGTCTCCTGCGACCCGACGTACGCCCTGCGCGCCTTCGCCGACGCCGACGGCCTGAACTTCCCGCTGCTCTCCGACTTCTGGCCCCACGGCGCGGTCACCCGCGCCTACGGCGTCTTCGACGAGCGGAAGGGCTGCCCCCGGCGCTCGTCGTACGTCGTCGACAAGCAGGGCGTGGTGCGTTGGGCGGTGCACAACGCCGACCCCGAGGGCCGCGACCTCGACGAGCACCTGCGCCGGCTGCAGGCCCACGCCTGAGCGTGCGCGGCCCCCGTGGGGCGGTCGCGCACCTGACGGGAGGGCAGGGTGGTGGGCGCAGAGGGGTTCGAACCCCCGACCACCTCGTTGTAAGCGAGGTGCTCTACCGCTGAGCTATGCGCCCGCGCCTCGGTGTCGCGAGGCGGGCACAGACTAGACGAGGCGGGGCCGCGCCCGTCCCCGGCGGTCCCGGGAAAAAAGTCGTCGTGTCGTGCCATCCGTCGCAGCGAGCCCTCCGAACACCCTGTGGTCCGCCTCACACGAGGTGGCTTGACCCTATGGAGGGGTACACGAGCATGAGCGACACCAGCAGAAGGAAGTTCATCGCGGCTGCCGGCGCCGGCACCGCAGCGACCGCCGTCGCGGGCACCGTCAGCCTCGCGACCGGCGCCAGCGCCGCCAGCGCGGCGCAGCCCAGGCCCGGCACGGCCCGCGAGGCCGTCGTCGCGCACGTCGCGGACCACCGCACCGACCAGGTCACGCTGCTCGTCGGCGAGCGCGAGGTCGTCGTGCGCGACCGCGACCTGGTGACCCGCATCCTCAACGCAGCAGGGGGCAACTGATGTCGTCACACCGCGAAGCACCGGAGATCGCCAAGGACCCGGTGGCCGACGGCACCGACACCTACGCGTTCGTGAGCAAGGAGAACCCCAACAAGGTCGTCCTGATCGCGAACTTCATCCCCCTCCAGCAGCCCAACGGCGGCCCGAACTTCTACGAGTTCGCCGACGACGTGCTGTACGAGATCCACATCTCCAACAAGGGCACCGCGCAGCCCGACATCACCTACCGGTTCCGGTTCCGCACGCAGATCCGCAACCCCAAGACGTTCCTGTACAACACCGGGCCGATCAACGACATCTCCGACCAGGCCTGGAACCGGCCGCAGTTCTACACCGTCACCAAGGTCGTCGACGGCAACGAGAAGATGATCGGCCGCAACCTGCCGGTGCCGCCGGTCAACGTCGGCGTCCGCAGCACCCCGAACTACGCCAAGCTCGGGGACCAGGCCGTCCACCGCCTCGCCAACGGCCGCAAGGTGTTCGCGGGCCAGCGCGCCGACGCGTTCCACGTGGACCTCGGCAGCATCTTCGACCTCGGCGCCCTGCGCCCGTTCAACGAGAACCACCTGATCCCGATGGCCAACATGGACGGCATCAACTCGGTGCAGTCCTACAACGTGCACTCCATCGCGCTGCAGGTGAACATCAGCGAGCTCACCCGCGACGGCTCCAAGCCCGACGACGTGATGGACCCCAAGTCCGTCATCGGCGTCTGGGCCACTGCGAGCCGCCGCAAGTCGCGGATGTGGAACAAGGAGCAGGGCCGCTACACCGGCATGGGCCCGTGGCAGCAGGTCTCGCGCCTGGGCAACCCGCTGTTCAACGAGGTCATCGTGCCGATGGCCGAGAAGGACGAGTGGAACGCCCTGCCGGTCTCGGCCGACAAGCGCTTCGCCAAGTACGTCGACAAGCCCGAGCTCGCCGGTCTGCTGCCGGTGCTCTACCCCGACGTGTTCCCGAACCTCGCGGCCTACGACAAGCCGCGCGCCGACCTCAACGCGATCCTGCTGACCGGGATCCCGGAAGGTGTCGTCGACGGCTTCCAGAACTACACGGGCCCGGTGGAGGCCGACATGCTCCGCCTGAACGTGGCGGTGCCGCCCTCGCAGCGGGAGAACCCGATCGGCCTGGTCGCCGGCGACGCCGCGGGCTTCCCGAACGGACGCCGCATCGGCGACGACGTGGTGGCCATCGAGCTCAAGGCGGTCGCCGGAGCGACCATCCCGCTGGTCGACCCGTCGTACACCCCCGACGGCGCCGCCGGTCAGCTGACCGACGGCACCAGCAACACCAACGCCCCGCTGCTCGACACGTTCCCGTTCCTCGGGCTGCCGGGCGGGGGCTACCAGACCGTCCCGGGCACCACCGAGGCGTCGTGACCACCCCCGCGTCGGTCGAGAACCCGCACGCCGGGCAGGGCGCGGTCCTGCTCGACATCGGGGGCGACGTCGGCGCGCTGGTCGTGACCATGCCGGCGGCGATGCTCGACACCGAGGTGGAGATCAAGCCCCTCGGGGCCGACTTCGACACCGCTCCGGCCGGCGAGCACGGGCACGGCCACGGGCACGGGCACGACCACGGGCACGACCACGGTCACCACTCCCACCACCCGCACGTCGCGGTGGTGAACCGGCCTGTGGGCCCGGAGATGGTGCCGTCGCTGGTCTACCCCGAGCTCACCGAGGGCTCCTACGAGCTCTACGTCAAGGAGACCACCGACGTCCGGCTGACCGTGCAGGTCACCGGCGGCGAGGTCACCACGACGCAGTGGCCCGAGGCCGCCGCCGGCTGAGCCCGGCACCGCACCACGCACACCGACGACGGTCGTCCCGGCACAGCCCGGGGCGGCCGTCGTCGTCGTGCGCAGGGCGACCCCCGATGGCCCTGCCGTCGCCGCACGGTGCACAATCGCCACCCAGGACGGCCGGTCACGGCCGGTCACGCACCCGCCGCCCGGCGCCGCCGGCCACTGAGGAGGACGCATGGTGAACGCCGCACCGGGACCTGGTGTCGCCGCCCGCCTCGCCGGGCAGCGGGTCCTGCTGACCGGCGTCACGGGGTTCGTCGGCGAGGCGCTGCTGCACCTGCTGCTGGCGCGCGTGCCCGACGTACGGGTGGTGCTGCTGGTGCGGCCGAAGGGGTCGACCACGGCCGCCACCCGGGTGGCCCGCCAGCTCGGCAAGCCCCTGATGGCGCAGGTCGTGGAGGCCGCCGGTGGCGTGGAGCGGCTGATGGCCGAGCGCGTCGAGGTGCTCGAGGGCGACCTGTCCGACGTGCCGGTGCTGCCGCTGGGGCTCGACGCCGTGGTGCACTGCGCCGGCGACGTGTCGTTCGACCCGCCGGTGGACGCCGCGTTCACCACCAACGTGCTCGGTGTGCGCGAGCTGCTGGCCCGCGTCGTGGAGGCCGAGGAGGCCGAGGGCCGGGCCGGGGTGCGCCCGATCCACTACGTGCACATCTCCACCGCCTACGTGTCGGGGCGCCGCAGCGGTGTCGTCCCGGAGGCGCCGGTGGAGCACGCCGTCGACCTCGAGGCCGAGCTGGCCTGGGGCCTGGCCCAGCGCCACGACGTCGAGCACCGCTCCCGCAGCAGCGACCGGCTCGAGGCGGAGCGGCGCAAGGCCGAGCGCGAGCACGGCCGTGCCGGCCTGCTCACGGCCGCCGCCGCCAGCGAGACGGCGCGCGTGAAGTGGGCCAAGGACGAGCTGGTGCGGGTCGGCCTGGAGCGGGCCCGCAGCCTCGGCTGGACCGACTGCTACACCTTCACCAAGGCGCTCGGCGAGCGGGTGGTGGAGGCCCACGCCCGCACCCACCCGGTGTCGGTGGTGCGCCCGAGCATCATCGAGTCGGCCCTGGTCACGCCCCACCCGGGCTGGATCGAGGGCTTCAAGATGGCCGAGCCGCTGATCCTGGCCTACGGCCGCGGCGAGCTGCCGGAGTTCCCCGCCTCCGCCGACACGGTGGTCGACATCGTCCCGATCGACCACGTCGTGGCCGCGATCGTGGCGGTGCTGGCCCACCCGCCGGAGCCGGGGGAGGCGGCGTTCTTCCACGTCGCCTCGGGCTACCGCAACCCGCTGACGTTCCGCGAGCTCTACGGCCACGTGCGCGGCTACTTCGACGAGCACCCCTTCCGCGGCACCGACCGGGGCGCGCACCGCCTGCCCGACTGGCGCTTCCCCGGCGCCGGCGCGGTGGAGCGCCTGCTCACCACCTCCGAGCGCGCCCACCGCGTCGCCGAGACCGTGGTGGGTCACGCCCCGCGCAGCGACCGCGCCCGGGAGGTGGCCCGCCGCCTGGAGCGGCAGGGGCGCCGCCTGGAGTTCCTGCGCCGCTACCTCGACCTCTACCAGGAGTACGCCCGGGCCGACCTGCGCTTCGCCGACGACCGCACGAGTGCCCTGCGCACGTCGCTGTCGGCCGAGGACCAGGAGCAGTTCGCCTTCGACACCGCCGCGGTCGACTGGGCGGTCTACCTGCGCGACATCCACTGCCCGGCCGTCACCCAGCCGATCCGCGACCTCGACGACGTGCGTGCCCAGCGCAAGCGGACGTCGTCCACCGGGCTGCGCACCGTGGTCGCCCCGGACGACGGCGCCGCGCCGGTCGCGGCGTTCTTCGACATGGACGGCACGCTGCTGTCGTCGAACGTGATCGAGACCTACCTGTGGATGCGCCTGCAGGACCTCTCCGGCACCGAGCGGGCCGCCGAGCTGGGGCGGGTGCTGGGCCGGGTCCCGGGGCTGCTGCGCGCCGAGCGGCGCCAGCGCAGCGACTTCCTGCGCGCGGTCTACCGCGACTACGAGGGCGCCGACCGCGCCGCGCTCGACCAGGTGGCCGACGAGCTGCTCACCGACCACGTGCTGGCGCGCCTGGCCCCCGACGCCGTGCGCCGCATCCGGGAGCACCGCCGCGCCGGGCACCGCACGGTGCTGATCACGGGTGCCGTACGGCCGCTGACCCGTCCGCTGGCACCGCTGTTCGACCACGTGGAGGCCGCCGACCTCGGCGTCGACGAGCACGGCCGCTGCACGGGCCACCTGTCGTCGTCGCCGCTGGTGGGGGAGTCGCGCGCGGCCTGGATGCGCGCCTACGCCCGCGACCACGGCATCGACCTGACCCGCTCCTACGCCTACGCCGACTCGCTGTCCGACCTGCCGCTGCTCGCGGCCGTCGGCAACCCGGTCGCGGTGCGACCCGACGTCCCGCTGTTCCGCCACGCCCGGCGCCAGCGCTGGACCATCGTCGACTGGGCCAGCCCCGACTCCGCCAGCCGCACCCTGAACCCCGCCGGGAGCCGACGATGATGCTCGCGCTCGAGATGTTCCGCTCGCTGCCCCGCCACGTCGCGGGACGCGCGGTCGGCGGACGCTGGCCGGGCGTGCTGTCGGGCTTCGCCGCGCCGCTGCGCCTGGTGAGCCGCGAGGCGCCGCGCGTCGACCGCCCGGGCTGGGTGCGCCTGCGCACCCGCACCTCCGGTATCTGCGGCTCCGACCTCGGCGCGCTCTCCGGACGCACCAGCCTGTACTTCTCGGCGCTCACGTCACTGCCGTTCGTGCCGGGCCACGAGGTCGTCGCCGACCTGCTCGACGACTGCGAGGACCTGCCCGCCGGCACCCGCGTGGTCGTCGACCCCGTGCTGGCCTGCGCCGCGCGCGGGCTCGAGCCGTGCGCGGCGTGCGCGGTCGGCGCGACCAACCGCTGCGCCCACGTCACGGTCGGCCACCTCTCGCCGGGGCTGCAGACCGGCTTCTGCCGCGACACCGGCGGCGGCTGGGGTCAGCAGCTGGTCGCCCACCGCAGCCAGCTGCACGTCGTGCCTGCCGGGCTCACCGACGAGCAGGCGCTGCTGCTGGAGCCGCTGGCGTGCGCCGTGCACACCGCCCTGCGCGCCGGCGTCACGCCCGGCGACCGGGTGCTGGTCAGCGGGGCCGGTGCGGTGGGCCTGCTCGCGACGCTGGCGCTGCGCCGGATGACCCCGGCCGGCGACATCACCGTCGTGGCCAAGCACCCCCTGCAGCGCGAGCTCGCCGCCGCGGCCGGGGCGACCGACGTGGTGGCGCCCGGTGAGGTGCTGCGCCGCGTGCGCCGCACGACCGGCGCCCTGACCGTGCGTCCCGAGATGCACTCGCCGTTCCTGCTCGGGGGCGTCGACGTCGCCCTCGACGCCGTCGGCAGCCGCTCGTCGCTGGAGACCGCGCTGCAGGCGACCCGCGCCGGCGGGCGGGTGCTGCTCTCGGGCATGCCCGCGCCCGCCGACCTGTCGGCCGCCTGGTTCCGCGAGCTCGAGGTGGTCGGCACCTACGCCTCCGCCCACCGCGAGCCGGTCGCCGACGGCCGCCCGGCGTTCGCGATCGCCGCCGAGCTGGCCGCCGAGCTGGCCGCCGAGCCCGACGGGGTGATCGCCCGCCTCGCCGGTGCGGTCGCGACGTACCCGCTCCACCGTTGGCGCGAGGCCCTCGACCACGCCCACTCCGCCGGCCGCCTCGGAACCGTCAAGGTGGCCTTCGACCCGAGGAGAACTGACTAGTGCCACGCCCTGGATTCGTCCTGGAGGTCGACGACCGCACGCCGCCCCTGCTCGTCCACGAGGGCCTCGGCTTCCGGCTCGAGGACTTCCCGCAGGGCACCCGCGTCATCTACCCGCCGGAGTCGCTGCCGGCGGTGCCGGACGCCGACGCGGCGATCCTCGACGCCCTGCTGCACCCGGTGGACTCCGACCCGCTGCCCGAGCGGCTGTTCCCCGGCATGCGCCTGACGATCGCCTTCGACGACGTGTCGCTGCCGCTGCCGCCGATGCGGGCGCCCGACGTGCGCCAGCGGGTCATCGAGCAGGTCCTGACGATGGCCGCGGAGGCCGGCGTCGACGACGTCGAGATCATCGCCGCCAACGCGCTGCACCGCCGGATGACGCCCGCCGAGCTGCGCCACATCGTCGGCGAGCGGGTGTTCCGGTCGTTCCACCCGCAGGGCAAGCTCTACAACTTCGACGCCGAGGACCGCGACAACCTCACCCACCTCGGCACGACCGACCAGGGCGAGGACATCGAGATCAGCAAGCGGGCCGCGGAGTCCGACCTGCTGGTCTACGTCAACGTCAACCTCGTGGCGATGGACGGCGGCCACAAGTCGGTGGGCATCGGGCTGGCGTCGTACCGCTCGCTGCGCCACCACCACAACCCGCACACGATGGTGCACTCGCGCTCGTTCATGGACCACAAGAAGTCGGCGATGCACCAGTCGGCGTGGCGCATCGGGCGGGTCATCAAGGACCACGTGGCGGTGTTCCAGGTGGAGACCACCCTCGACAACGCGGTGTTCCCCAAGCCCTACGACTTCCTGATGAAGCGCGAGTGGGAGTGGTCGCTGCGCGACCAGGCCTCGATGCTGGCCGCCCGGCGCGGCCTGGCGCTGGCGCCGCAGAAGCTGCGCCACCGGCTCTTCCACGACATGCGCGCGCCGTACGGCCTGACCGGCATCACCGCCGGCGAGGTCGAGGCCGTGCACGAGCAGACCCTGGAGCGGGTGCACCGCCAGCAGCTGGTCGAGGTCGACGGTGCCTCCGACGTGCTGGTGATGGGGGTGCCGTTCCTGGGGCCCTACAACGTGAACAGCTCGATGAACCCGATCCTGGCGACCTGCATGGGGCTGGGCTACTACTTCAACTCCTACCGCAACCACCCGGTGGTGCGGCGCGGGGGAGCGGTGATCCTCTACCACCCCCTCGACGAGGGCTTCAACCAGCTGCACCACCCCTCGTACGTCGACTTCTACGAGGAGGTGCTGGCCGAGACCACCGACCCGGCGGTGATCGCCCAGACCTACGAGAAGCAGTTCGCCGAGGACCCGTGGTACCGCCACCTCTACCGCACCTCGCACGCCTACCACGGCGTCCACCCGTTCTACATGTGGTACTGGGCGGCGCACGCGATGGACCACGTCGGTGACGTGGTGTGGGTGGGCGGCGACCGGCGGGCCGCGGCGCGGCTCGGCTTCCGCGCGGCGTCCACGCTGGCCGACGCGCTGGAGATGGTGTCGGGATCGGTGGGCTCCAGCCCGTCGATCACCTACCTGCACAACCCGCCGCACCTCGTCGCCGACGTGCGGGTCTGAGGGGCCGGGACGTGGGGTTCTTCAGCGAGGGCGCCGACGACGTGCGCCGCGTCTCGCGCGGGTGGCGCTGGGGACGGCGAGCGCAGGTGCCGCGCTCGGCGGAGGCGTTCGTGCCGCCGCCGCGCCCGCGGACGATGGGATCGGACTGGGCGCGCCGGCCCGCCGGCGTGGCCGCGCGGGAGGTGGCCCAGAAGGCCGCCCTGGAGCCGCTGTTCCGCTCGCAGGTGCGCACCCGGGTCGAGGGCCTCGACGTGCTGGAGCGGGTGCAGGGGCCGGTCATCTTCGTGGCCAACCACGCCTCCCACCTCGACACCCCGCTCATCCTGCTGTCGCTGCCCGACGCGTGGCGGCGGCGTACGGCGGTCGCCGCGGCGGCCGACTACTTCTTCGACACGTGGTGGCGCGCGGTGGGCTCGTCGCTGGTGTTCAACACGTTCCCGATCGACCGTCGCGGCGGCACGATGACGGCGACGCCCGGCGAGGTGCTGGCCGACGGCTGGAGCCTGGTGATCTACCCCGAGGGGACCCGGTCGACCGACGGCTGGACGTCGGGGTTCCGCATGGGCGCCGCCTGGCTGGCCCACGAGCACCGCGTGCCGGTCGTGCCGGTGGCCCACCGCGGCACGTTCGCGGCGATGCCACGGGGCCAGGGGTGGCCGGGGCGCGGGCGCCGGCAGCTGACCGTGCGCTTCGGCGAGCCGGTGGTGCCGCGCGAGGGCGAGACCGTGCGCGAGCTGGCGCCGCGGGTGCGTGACGCCGTGGCCGCGCTGCTCGACGAGGACTCCTCCACGTGGTGGGAGGCCCGGCGTCGCGCCGCGCAGGGGCGCACGCCCGACCCCGCCGGCCCCGACGTGGCGGTGTGGCGCCGGGTGTGGGCGCAGACCGAGTCGCCCCCGGCGCGGTCGTCGGCGGAGCGCCGCCCGGCGGTGTGGCGGCGCTGACCCGCGTCGCGCGCCGGCGTACCTAAGGGGGCTCTCACGCCGGGCTCACCCGGGGCTCACCCGGGGCCGTCAGAGTCCTTCTCGTCACCCCCACGGCCGCCGCCCGGCGGCCAACGACGAGAGGTCATCCCATGCACAAGATCGCCACCATCGCCTCCCTCGGTCTCGCCAGCGCCCTCACCGGCGGCCTCCTGGCGCTGCAGGCGCCGGCCACCGCCGACGACGTGTTCGCCAAGCGCGACGACGACACCTCCGACGTCGTGACGACCGTCGACGACGAGGACGACGACGACACCGGCGCCCGTGACGACGACGACACCAACGACGACACGACCAACACCGGAGTCAGCCGCTCCACCAACGACGGCACCAACAGCCGGTTCACCAAGGTCACCCGCGACCGCGACGCCAGCCGCTCGGACCTGACCCGCGACATGACCCGCGACGGCAAGGGCGGCCCGCAGCGCGACCTGTCGGCCAACCTCACCAACGACCGCTCGCGCAACGACACGCGTCGCTGAGCGACGAGCCCGGACGAGACGGCGGCGGTGGAACGATGACGAGCACGAGCTGGGACCTGCACGAGGGCGACGCGATCACCCCTGAGCTGACCGCGATGCGACTGCTCGGCGGCGGGTCGTCGTACGAGGCCTACCTGGCCTTCGACGAGCTCACCTACGGCCCGGTGGTGGTCAAAGTGGTGCGGCCCGCGATGGTCGAGGACCGCTCGAGCCTGCGCGGGCTGCGCCGCGAGGTCGAGGCGCTCGCCACGGTCAACCACCCCGCCGTCGTCCGGGGGCTGCGCCACGAGCTGGACGGCCCGCGGCCCCACCTGGTGCTGGAGCACCTCGACGGGCCGCGGCTCTCGACGCTCGTGCGGCGCCACGGACCGCTGCAGGAGGCGCAGTACCTGCCGCTGGCCATCGAGGTGGCCTCGGCACTGCACTACCTGCGCCACCTCGGCTGGACCCACCTCGACGTGAAGCCCAGCAACATCATCATGGGCGCTCCGGCCCGCCTGATCGACCTGTCGGTGGCGCGCCCGGTCGAGGACGCCGCCCGCCTCGACCACGTCATCGGCACCGACGCCTACCTGTCCCCGGAGCAGGCCGACCCGGGCGCAGGCCACGCCCCGGGCCACGCCAGCGACGTGTGGGGGCTGTGCGCCACGCTGTTCGAGGCCGTCGCGGGCTACCGCGCCTTCGACAGCGGCGACGTCGACGCCCCCGACGCCGCTGCCCGCCACCCGCAGGTCGCCGAGGACCCCTACCGGTTGCCCGACCGCGTACCGGCCGACGTCGCCAAGGTCGTGTACGCCGGTCTCGAGAAGCGCCCCGACGACCGGCCCCTGCCCCACGAGGTCGCCGAGGCCCTCGAGCCGGTCCTCGCCCGCCAGGCCCGCCCCAAGCTCGCCGGCTGGAAGGTCCGCTGACCCTGCCCGTCGGGCCCTGTGCTCCGGTGGGTGAGGTGTGCCGAGACCGCGCGGCTGTCCGCTGGGACTCGACGGAGGCAAGTCCCACGCGGGCTGCGGGGGTTCCGACACGGGCCCCAGCGCGCCCTGCCGACCAACGAACCTCGCCTCGGCGATCGAGTGCCGAGGAGCGCCAGCGACGAGGTGTATCGAGACCACGGAACCCTCCGCTGGGACGCGCCCAGGACAGGTCCCAGCGCGGGCTGCGGGGGTTTCGACACGGGCGCTAGCGCGCCCTGCCGACCAACGAGCTGACTTCGGTGGTCGAGTGCCGAGGAGCGCCAGCGACGAGGTGTATCGAGACCACCCGACCCTCCGCGGGGGCTGTCCCCAGGCAGGTACCAGCGCCGGCTGCGGGGGTTTCGACACGGGCGCTAGCGCGCCCTACCGACCAACGAGCTGACTTCGGTGGTCGAGTGCCGAGGAGCGCTAGCGACGAGGTGTATCGAGACCACCCGACCCTCCGCGGGGGCTGTCCCCAGGCAGGTATAAGCGCTGGCGGCGGGGGTTTCGACACGGGCGCTAGCGCGCCCTGCTCAACCAACGGGTCGGACCGTCTCGGTGGACGAGGTGTATCGAGACCACGGAACCGTGCGCTCGTACACGCCTCGGGGCAGGTTCCTGCGCGGGCGGCGGGGGTTTCGACACGGGCGCTGCGCGCCCTGCGGACCAACGATCGGCGGAGGGCGCGGTCAGGTGAGGTGGGCGGTGCCGCGCTGGTCGACGGCGTACCGGTGCCCGTGGGGGCTGATCCATTCGTACGCAGCTGCGGCGGTGCGGGTGTAGGTCCAGCCGTCGTGGGTCTTGGCCCGGTGGTGGCGTCTGCACAAGCAGGCGAGGTTGGCAGTGGACGTCTGGCCGGGTGGGCCGCCGTCGGCGCGTGCTCGGTACGGGGTGATGTGGTCGACGTCGGATGACCGGGCTGGGCGGGTGCAGTGGGGGAAGCGGCAGGTGTCGTCGCGCTGCACAATTTGCTCGCGCATTCGGTCGGGGACCTCGTAGGCGTCGGTGTGCCGCTGCTCGGTGAGGTCGAGGACGGGCCGGACCGTCACGCCGGTGGCGCTGCTGGCGCACCAGGTCTTGACCTGGTCGGCGGAGACGAAGCTTCGGGTCCTCTCGACCCGGGCCAGGTGCAGGTCCGACGTGGCTTCGGTGAGGGCGGCTTCGCTGAGGTGGACGTGCAGCACGACCTGCCGGGCCGGACGCCGCCGCTGCGGCATGGGCTCGGGCTCGGGCTCGGTGTCGTCGCGGGTCAGGTCGAGGGCGGTCTGGGCACGGGCGATCTCCCCGACCGCCATCGCCCGACGCGCGTCCAGCGACACGGCGCACCCCAGCTCGGCCAGCTGCGCCGCACAGTGCGCGACCGCGGCATCCAGGTCCAACGCGTCAGCGCGGTCGAGGTCGCCCTGCACGTGCATCGTTCCGAACACCGACACCTGCGAGGTGTCCACGTCGAAGCACCGGTCGTCCGCGGCCTTCGCCGCTCGTGCTCGCGCCTGCTGCGGGTCGTGACGGGCGATCGCCTCATCGATGAGCCGATCGAGCGCACGGAAGCCGATCTTCGAGGCCACCGGGGCCACGTGGCGGTCCACGAACGCCGCCGCGTCCGGGCTCAGCGCCAGCGTCTGCTCGGCTACCCGACGGGCGCGCCACACCTGCACCTCGCCCGCGGTGACCCGCGACCACAGCCGCGGCAGACGGTGGGCGATCTCGAGAGCGTGACCGACATACCGCATCCCGGCGTCGCTGCCCATCCCCAAGACGGCGGCGAGCTCCACCACCGCGAACTCCGAGACCAGTGGCGAGCCATCGCCGGCGACCACCAGCTGGCGGTCGGTGCCCGGCACGGTCGCTGCGTCCTCGAGGACGTCGTCGTACGGCGGCAGCTCGTTGGCTGCCGCCCACTTCACCGTGGTCACCATCAGGGCCGTCTCTGCCGCGTCCGCGGCCCGGCGGTGGCCCAGCGCCTCGGTCAGGAGCGCGTCGGTCGACACGTCCTGACGGCGGTGGCGGAGGGGGATGGGCATGCCCTCATCCTACTCGAACATATGTTCGAGTGCAGTGGTTCTCCACCGGCCGACCGGCCCGGTTGCGGGGTCTCGATACACCTCGTCGCTGGCGCTCCTCGGCACTCGACCAGCGAGGGGCCGGGCGCTCCTCGGCACTAGACCAACGATCGGTCGGGCGGGTCCCAGCGCTGGCTGCGGGGGTCTCGATACACCTCGTCGCTGGCGCTCCTCGGCACTCGACCAGCGAAGGCTCGGCGCTCCTCGGCACTCGACCGACGAGGGGCTGGGCACTCCTCGGCACTCGACCAGCGAAGGCTCGGCGCTCCTCGGCACTCGGCCAGCGAGGGGCCGGGCGCTCCTCGGCACTCGACCAGCGAGCCGGGTCAGGGCTGGAAGCGGTAGCCCATGCCGCGGACGGTCTCGATGGCGTCGGCGCCGAACTTGCGGCGCAGGTAGCCGACGTAGACGTCGACGACGTTCGAGCCGGGGTCGAAGTCGAAGCCCCAGACGTGGTCGAGGAGCTGCTCGCGGGAGAGCACCTGGCCGGCGTTGAGCATGAAGATCTCGGCGAGGGCGAACTCGCGGGCCGACAGGTCGACCTGCTGGTGGCCCACGCGGGCGCGGCGGGTGCGGATGTCGAGGGAGACCCCGCCGGCCTCCACCACGTCGCCGGTGGGGCCGGCGCCCTCGTTGCCCGGGGCCTGGCGCAGCCGCAGCCGGATGCGGGCCTGCAGCTCGGCGAAGCGGAAGGGCTTGGGCATGTAGTCGTCGGCCCCGCCCTCGAGTGCCGTGACGGTGTCGCCGACGGAGTCGCGGGCGGTGAGCACGATGACGGGCATCCGCGAGCCCTGCGAGCGCAGGGCGTCGAGCACCTCGAAGCCGTCCATGCCGCCGGGCAGGCCGATGTCGAGCACCATCAGCTCGTAGTCGCCGCTCAGGGCGTGGTCGAGCCCGCCGGGCCCGTCGCCGACGACGGTGGCCTGGTGGCCGTCGGCCTTGAGGCCCTTGGCGACGAACGACGCGATGCGCGCCTCGTCCTCGACGATCAGGATGCGGGCCACGGGTCCTCCTGGTGGACGGGGTCGACGGGCTGCACGGGCTGCCCGGGGTGGACGGGGTGGGCGGGCAGGGTCAGCACGAACAGGGCGCCGGGGGGGTCGGCGTCGGACACCGAGGCGGTCCCGCCGTGGGCCTCCGCGATCGCGGTGACGATGGAGAGACCCAGCCCGAAGCCCTCGTCGCCCTCCGGCACGGCGCTGCGCCCGAACCTGCGGAACACCAGCTCGCGGTCGGCGGCCGGCACCCCGGGCCCGGTGTCGCGCACCCACAGCCGCACGCTGCCGCCGTCGTACGACGAGCCGATCGCGACCTCGTCGCCGGGCTGGGTGTGCTTCACGGCGTTGTCGGCGAGCTGCAGCACCGCTTGGGTGACGCGCTGCTCGTCGAGCTCGACGGCGACGGCTGCGGCGACGTCGAGCAGCCAGGTGCGGTCGCCGAGCGCGGCGGCCTTGGTCAGCAGGTCCTCGGTGAGGCGGCCGAGGTCGACGGGGCCCGGGGAGACGAAGTCGGGGCGGTCGCTCTTGGCCAGCAGCAGCAGCTCGCCCACCAGCCGCGCCATCCGGTCGATCTCGTCGAGCAGGAGCTTCCTGGTCTCCTCGACGTCGTCGGTGTCGTGCGGGTCGAGGAGCTCGAGGTGCCCGCGCAGCACGGTGAGCGGCGTCTTGAGCTCGTGGCCGGCGTCGTCGAGGAAGCGCCGCTGCTCGGCGAACGACCCCTCGAGCCGGTCGAGCATCCCGTTGACCGTGAGGGTCAGGGCGGTGATGTCGTCGTTGCCCTGCACCGGCACCCGGCGCGAGAGGTCGGAGTCGCCGATCTCGTCGGCGGTGCGACGCAGGACGCGCAGGGGTGCCAGCAGGCGCCCCGACTGCCAGGAGGCGAAGCCGATGACCACGAGCAGCGACAGCACGGCCACGACCGCGTAGGTGCGCATGGTGTCGAGGAGCAGCGCACGGTCCTCGGCGAGGAAGACGACCACGACGAGGGCACCGGTCGCGTCCCCGTCGTCGAGGCGCACCGGCTGGGCCGCGACGAGGAGGGGCCCGCGTGGGCTGTCCACCACCTGCGACCCGCCGTCGCGCACGAGCGGGGCGGCGGCCTCCAGGAACGCGGGGTCCTCGGGGAGCGGGTCCTCGCGTGGCGACTGCAGCTTCGGCGCCGCGTCGAGCCAGGCGACCAGCAGCTCGTCGTCGTCGGGCACGTTGCGGTCGAGGAAGAGACGCAGCAGGCGTCGGATGGAGGTGAACGGCTCACCGGTCGCGGGGTCGAGGCCGCTCTCCAGCGCGACGAACTCGTCGAGCTCCTGGTCGACCTCCTGCATGGTCTGGGCGTCGATGCGGGCGCTCTCGACGGCGTGGACGATGAACCCGGCGCCGGTCAGGGCCAGCGCGACCAGCAGCGCCATCGCCGCGGTGATCCGCACCCGCACCGAGAGGCCGGAGCGGCGCGTCCGCCGGGGGGCGGGGACGGGACGCACGTCAGTCGTCGTCGTCTCCGTCGTCCCCGTCGTCCCCGTCGTCGTCACCGTCGTCCCCGCCCTCGTCGTCGTCCTCCCCGTCGCTGTCGTCATCATCGTCGTCGTCGTACACCGGCGCACCACCGCCACCCACGTCACCCGGACGTGGCACGACGACCTCGACCCCGTCGTCGTCCCCGACGTCGCTGTCGTTCCCGTCGTCCCGGTCGTCGCGCTCGTCGTCGTCCCGCACGGGGCGGTCGTCGCGCACCGGTCGGTCGGTGGGCGACGGCGCGGGCGTCGGTGACGGCGCCTCGATGACGATGGGCGCGCGCGGCGCCGGGTCGTCGGGCGAGCCGCCGGCGGCCAGCGAGCCCGCGACGAAGCCGCCCATCGGCAGCAGGAGCGCGAGGGCGGCGACGACCTTCAGCAGGGTGCGCATGCGCCCACGGTGCGCCACGTACATGGACGTGGTGTGAGACCCGCGTGAGAGGACTCTCATGTGGCTCGGACCGGCACGGGCTGCCCGGCGCGGCGGCCGGCCTGCTCGACGAGCTCGGCGGTGCGGCGCCCGTCCTCCTCCTCGCCCGTCGCAGAGGTCACCGAGGCCGGCGAGCCGGGCCGGGCCGGGCGAGCTGCTCGTCGGAGGTCTCGGGCTGGCGGTGCAGGGCGGCGGGGTCGGTGGTCTCGGGCTGGTGGTCGCTCGCGGCGTGGCCGCTCCGGGGTGGGGTGAAGGTCGGCGGTGCGCCGGTGCCCCCGGCGCCTGGTGCCGGCGCGCCCGGCACGGGCGTCACTACAGTGGCCCAGGTCACCGCCCCCAGGAGGTCAGATGTTCGTCCCGTTCAGCGCTGCCGACTTCATCCAGCGAGCCGAGGCGGTGTACGCCGACCGCGTCGGTGTGGTCGACGAGCCCGACCAGCCCGCGTCCCCGCTCGGCACCGACGGGCGGCTGACGTACGGCGAGATGGCCGACCTCGCCCGCCGCCAGGCCGCCCACCTCGACACCCTCGGCATCGCGCCGGGCGACCGGGTGGCGGTGGTCAGCCACAACAGCGCGCGGCTGCTGACCAGCTTCTTCGGGGTGGCCGGGCACGGCCGGGTGCTGGTGCCGGTGAACTTCCGGCTGCGCCCGGACGAGGTGGCCTACATCGTCGAGCACTCCGGGGCCCGGGTGCTGTACGTCGACCCCGAGCTCGACGAGCAGCTCGCCGGGGTGCA
Organism: Nocardioides sp. FY1077; assembly: GCF_058681775.1. Classification (NCBI taxonomy): domain Bacteria; kingdom Bacillati; phylum Actinomycetota; class Actinomycetes; order Propionibacteriales; family Nocardioidaceae; genus Nocardioides; species Nocardioides sp. FY1077. The sequence goes on from NZ_JBZWDB010000004.1 coordinate 32,162, forward strand.
CGCCGAGCACCGCTTCGTGCTGGGAGTCGACGAGCACCTGTACGCCCCGCCCGGAGCCGCGCCGGTGCCGTGGGAGCACGACGAGTCGGCCACGGCCTGCATCAACTACACCTCCGGCACGACCGCGCGGCCCAAGGGCGTACAGATCACCCACCGCAACCTGTGGACCAACGCGGTGACCTTCGCGATGCACGTGACGCTCAGCGACCGCGACGTCTACCTGCACACCCTCCCCATGTTCCACGCCAACGGCTGGGGGATGCCGTTCGCCACCACCGGCCTCGGCGTCCCGCAGGTGGTGCTGCGCAAGGTCGACGGCGCCGAGATCCTGCGCCGGGTGGCCGAGCACGGGGTGACCGTGATGTGCGCGGCCCCGGCGGTGGCGGCGGCGGTGCTCGACGCCGCGCAGGACTGGGAGGGCGAGATCCCCGGACGCGACCGGGTGCGGATCATCATGGCCGGCGCCCCTCCGCCGACCCGCACGGTGGCGCGGGTCGAGGAGGAGCTGGGCTGGGAGTTCATCCAGATCTACGGGCTCACCGAGACCTCCCCGCTGCTCACCGTCAACCGCTCGCGCGCCGAGTGGGACCACCTCGACGCCCAGGAGCGAGCCGGGCTGCTGACCCGCGCCGGTGCGCCGGCGCTCGGGGTGACCCTGCGGGTCGACGCCCCCGGTGAGGGGTCCGGCGAGGGAGCCGGCGGAACCTCGGGCGAGGTGCTGGCCCGCTCGAACGTCGTGCTCGAGGGCTACTGGGAGCAGCCGGAGGAGTCGGCGCGGGCGCTGGCCGACGGCTGGTTCCACACCGGTGACGGCGGGGTGATCGGCGACGACGGCTACCTGACGATCAGCGACCGGAAGAAGGACGTGATCATCACCGGCGGCGAGAACGTGTCGTCGATCGAGGTGGAGGACGTGCTGTTCTCCCACCCGGCGGTCGCGGAGGTCGCCGTGATCGGGGTGCCGAGCGAGAGGTGGGGCGAGACGATCACGGCCCTGGTCGTGCTCGCTCCCGGGCAGCAGGCCACCGAGGCCGAGCTGGTGGCGTGGTGCAAGGACAAGGCGGCCGGCTACAAGGCGCCGACCTCGATCGAGTTCCGCGACGAGCTGGCCCGCACGGCCACGGGCAAGCTGCAGAAGTACAAGCTGCGGGCGCCGTACTGGGAGGGCCGCGACCGGCAGGTCAACTGACCGGCAGGCCAGCTCGGTCCCCTCAGACCGACGGCCACACGTCGAGCACGAGCTCGAACTCCAGCAGGTCGGCCCCCGACGACACGGGGTCGCGCCGCTCGCCGCCGTGCACGGCGGCCGCCGAGCCCTCCCGCCACGCGGTGAACGACAGGTCGTCGAGCCAGTGGGTGACCACGAAGTAGCGTTCCTCGCCGGCCACCGGCCGCAGCAGCTGGAAGCCGAGGAAGCCCGGCGTGCCGTCCATGCGGTGGGCGGCGGCGCCGAAGCGCTTCTCGAGCTCGGGGCCGGCCTGCGGCGGGACGCTGATGGCGTTGATCTTCACGACGGACATGCCGCGAGCCTAGACGCGCCCGTCGGCGTCGACGCCGGGCTCCGGCCGGGAGCGGCTGCTCACGGCCCGGACGAGCAGTCGCCACGTGACGGCGTGCAGCACGACGTTGCCGGCCGCGGAGGCGACGACGAGGGCGACCGTGCCGGGGTCGGTCACGTCGCCGGCACCCCACGAGACCCACGACCAGGGACTGCCGAGGGCGCCGAGGGCCGCCAGGGCGATCGCCGCGCCGAGCAGGGTGTCGGGCATGCCGGGGTCGGCGCCGACGAGGGCGACGACGAACCAGCAGGCCAGCAGCACGACGAGGCCGGCGTGGACGCCGACGACGGCGCGGGCGGTGGAGCGGAGGGTGACGCCGGGGGAGGAGGTCATGCTCCGAGCCTGGCGGCGCGGGCGCCGCGGCGGATGCGTCGTCGTACTCAGGTCGGCGCCGGGTTAATCTCGCGGCCATGCCCACGCCCGTGCCTCCGACGCCAGCACCACCGCCGCACGCACCGACGACGTTGGGTGACGTGGTCGACCTGGTCCACGGGTGGTACCCGCCGGGCACCGCCGACGACTGGGACGCCGTGGGGCTCGTGCACGGCGACCTCGAGGCGCCGGTGCGGCGGGTGATGCTGGCCGTCGACGCCACCGGGGCCGTGGCCGACGAGGCCGCAGCGTGGGGCGCCGACCTGCTGCTGGTGCACCACCCGCTGTTCCTGAAGCCGGTGCACGGGTTCACCACCGCGACCCCCAAGGGCCGCACGCTCACGACGCTGGCGCGCGCGGGCTGTGCGCTGCTCACCGCCCACACCAACGCCGACCAGGCGGAGGGCGGGGTGTCGGAGGCGCTGGCCGCCGCCATCGGCCTCACCGGCTGCGCCCCCCTGCGCCCGGCCCCCTCGACGCCGCTCGACAAGCTCACCGTCTACGTGCCGGCCGACGACGCCGACCGCGTGCGGGCCGCGCTGGCCGCGGCCGGCGCGGGTTCGGTGGGCGACTACGAGCACGCGTCGTTCTCCTCGGTGGGCGAGGGACGCTTCCGGCCGTTGCCGGGGGCCAACCCGGCGATCGGCACGGTGGGGGAGTTCGAGATGACCTCCGAGGTCAACATCGAGGTGGTGATGCCCCGCGAGCTGCGCACCCCCGTGGTGCGGGCGATGCTCGCGGTGCACCCCTACGAGGAGGTGGCCTTCGACGTCGCCGAGATCGCCGACGCCGGTGTCGCCACCACCGGCACCGGGCGCATCGGGTCCCTCGCCCCGACGACGCTGGCCGACCTGGCCCGCGCGGTGGCCTCGGCGCTGCCCCCCACTGCGCAGGGCGTGCGGGTGGCCGGCGACCCCGACCGCGTCGTACGACGGGTGGCGGTGTGCGGCGGCTCGGGCGACTTCCTGCTCGACGACGTGCGCCGCACCGACGCCGACGCCTACCTCACCAGTGACCTGCGCCACCACCCCGCGTCGGAGTTCGTGGAGCACGGCGGCCCCGCGCTGCTCGACGTCGCCCACTGGGCCGCGGAGTGGACGTGGCTGCCCGTGGTGGAGGAGCGTCTGCGCACGGCGCTGGGCGATAGGATCACCACCCGCGTCAGCACCACCTCGACCGACCCCTGGACGTTCCGCAGCGACCGTCCCGACCCCACCGGGAGCACCCCCTGAAAGCCGACCCGTCCGCCCAGCTCCGGCTCCTCGACGTCCAGGAGCTCGACTCCCGGGCCGACCTGCTGCGCCACCAGCGCGACCACCTCCCCGAGCTCGCCCAGATCGACCTGCTGCGCGCCCAGCGCAAGGAGGTCGACGACCAGGCCCGCGACGCCCGCATCCTGGTCAGCGACCTCACCACCGAGCAGGTGAAGGTCGACGCCGACGTGGAGCAGGTGAAGGCCCGCCGCACCCGCGACCGCGACCGGATGGACCAGGGCCTGGTCGGTGCCAAGGACCTGGAGCGGATGAGCCAGGAGCTGGTCTCCCTCGAGCGGCGCATCACCAGCCTCGAGGACGACGAGCTCGAGGTGATGGAGCGGCTCGAGGCCGCCCAGGGCATGCTCGACGCCTTCACCGCGCAGCTCGACGAGATGGACGGCCGGCTCGCCGGGCTCGGTGCCACCGCCCAGGAGAAGACCGGCGCGATCGAGGCCCAGCTCGTCGACGTCGAGGCCCAGCGCGGTCCCTCGCTCGACGGCATCCCCGAGGACCTGCTGGCCCTCTACGAGAAGCTGCGGGGGCAGAAGAACGGCGTGGGCGCGGCCGCGCTGCGCCAGCGACGCTGCACCGGCTGCCAGCTCGGCATCGACAACGCCGAGCTCGCCGTGATCGCCTCCTCACCGGCCGACACCGTGGTGCGCTGCGAGGAGTGCTCGCGCATCCTCGTGCGCACCCCCGAGTCGGGGCTGTGAGCACCGAGCCCGAGACGGGCTCCGGCACGGCGCCGCGACGCGTCGTCGTCGAGGCCGACGGCGGCTCGCGGGGCAACCCCGGCCCGTCGGCGTACGGCGCGGTGCTGAAGGACGCCGAGACCGGCGCGGTGATCGCCGAGGACGGCACGGCCATCGGTCACGCCACCAACAACGTGGCGGAGTACTCCGGGCTCATCGCCGGGCTCCGCCTGGTGGCCGACCTGGCGCCGGGCGCCGAGGTCGAGGTGCGGATGGACTCCAAGCTGGTGGTCGAGCAGATGTCGGGGCGCTGGAAGATCAAGCACCCCGACATGCGACCGCTGGCCGCCGAGGCCGGGCGGCTGGCACCGGCGGGCACGACGTACACGTGGGTGCCGCGCGAGCGCAACGGGCACGCCGACCGGCTGGCGAACGAGGCGCTCGACGGGCTCCGCGACGGGGTCACCTCCGCGGACGGCGCCGGCAGCGGCGACTCGCTGGTGGAGGAGCTGGAGAGCCCGGCGCCGCCGGCGCGCGGGTGGGCCGGGGCCGGTGGCCCGCCGACCACGCTCGTGCTGGTGCGCCACGGGGTGACCGTGCACACCGCGGCCAAGCGGTTCTCCGGCGGGCTCGGTGGCGACAACCCGGGGCTGAGCGACGAGGGCCGCGCGCAGGTGCGCGCCGCCGCCGACTGGCTGGCCGCCCTGGGCGACCGCGTCGACGCCGTCGTGGCCTCGCCGGTGCGACGCACGCAGGAGTCGGCCGCGATCGTCGCGGAGCGGCTGGGCCTGGCTGTCGAGGACGAGCCGGGCTTCGCCGAGATGGAGTTCGGCGCCTGGGACGGGCTGACGTTCGCCGAGGTGGCGCAGCGCGACCAGGTCGGGCTCGACGCCTGGCTCGGGTCGCTCGACGTCCCGCCGCCGGGCGGGGAGTCGTTCGCCGCGGTGCAGGAGCGGGTGCTGGCCGGGCTCGGCCGGGTGCTGGCGCGGCACGCCGGTCGCACGGTGGTGGTGGTCAGCCACGTGACGCCGATCAAGACGCTGGTGGCCCACGCCCTCGACGCGCCGCTGGGTGCGGTGTTCCGCATGGAGCTCTCGCCCGCGTCGGTCTCGGTCGTCTCGTTCTACCCCGGTGACGCCCCGGGGGCCGCGCCCCGCGGCTCGATGCGCCTCTACAACACGCTGCCGCCCGGTGACGGCGGCGGGGCGCTCGACCCCGCGCACTGGTAGCCCCACGGTTCCGCCCGCAGCGGACGGACACCCCGGCGGCGTCGGCGGCCCCTACGGTGACGGGCATGAGGATCGACGACGTCCGCCGTCTCCCGCTGGGCACCTTCGTGCGTCCCGCCGAGGAGACCGGCACCGGCCGGCCCCGCGTCGAGGCCGTGCTCGCCTACGTCGTCCGCACGTCGGCCGGGGTGCTGCTGCTCGACACCGGGATGGGCGAGGCCGGGGCCGAGGTCGAGGCGCACTACCGCCCGCGGCGGGTGCCCCTGCCGCAGGCCCTGGGGCGCGTCGGGCTGAGCGTGGCGGACGTCGACCTGGTCGTGAACTGCCACCTGCACTTCGACCACGTCGGCGGCAACCGCCAGCTGGCCGGACGTCCGGTGCTCTGCCAGCGCGCCGAGCTCGAGGCGGCCCGCACGGAGGGCTACACGGTGCCGGCCCTCGTCGACTTCCCGGGCGCCACCTACGAGCTGCTCGACGGTGAGGCGGAGCCGGCCCCTGGGGTCCTGGTGGTCCCGACGCCGGGTCACGTGGCGGGCCACCAGAGCGTGGTGCTGGTCTGCGACGACGGCACGGTGGTGCTGGCCGGGCAGTCGCACGACGCGGCGTCGGACTGGTCGGCCGACGTCCTGGCCGCCCGTGCCGTGGCCCTGGGCCACCAGGAGCCGCTGCCCCGCCCGAGCCCGTGGATGACGCGCCTGCTCGAGCTCGACCCGCGGCGGGTGCTCTTCGCCCACGACGCCGCGGTGTGGGTGCCCTAGGTCTCAGGTCTGTGACACCACGACGTCGAGCCGGGTGCCCTGGGCGCCCGGGTCGGCCACCTCGACGGTCCAGCCGAGGTCGCGCAGCGCCTCGGCGAGGCGGGCCGGGGTGCGGGGGCGGGCGCCGTCCTCGAGCAGGGCGCGCACGAGGCGGCCCTTGGTGGCCTTGTTGAAGTGGCTCACCACCGTGCGGACGCCGCCGCCCGACTCGTGCAGCACCCGCACGGTCGCCACGCGGGGGGCGAGGTCGGCGCCCGGGCGCCAGAAGGCGGCGTAGGTGGAGGAGCGCAGGTCGACCAGCAGCCCGCCGCCGACCGCCTCGGTGACCGCGGGCCCGAGGGCCGCACGCCAGGTGGCGGCGATCGACCCGAGGCCCGGCAGGGTGGCGTCGCCGGAGAGCCGGTACGCCGGGATGCGGTCGGTCGGGCGCACCATGCCGAAGACGCTGGAGACCACCGCGAGGCGGGTGGCGGAGCGGCGTCGGGCGGCCGACGACAGGGTGGCGACGTCGAGGGCGTCGTACACGACCCCGGCGTAGACCCGGTCGGCGCGCGCGGTGGGGGAGTCGCGCAGGCGGCGGTCGAGGTCGACGAGGTCGAGCTGGGTGGGGCCGAGGCCGAGCACGCCGGCGGCCACGGCGGGGTCGCCGGAGCACAGGTCGACCACGGCGTCGACGACCCGGCGGCGGGTCTCGGTCAGCGAGGGTGACGACAGCCCGGAGAGGTCGAGCGGGGCGCCACGGCGCGGGGCGGTCTTGCCCTCGCTGGGCGGCAGCAGCATCAGCACGCCGCTATGGTGCACGCATGCCGAGCAACCGCGTGGTCCGGGTCCGATCCAGCGACGACGGGGTGGCCGCCGCCCAGCTGCGCAGCGGCATCGAGCAGGTGCGCGCCGAGCTCGAGGTGGTCGCCGAGTTCCCGCCCGAGGTCGAGGCGGCCGCCGTGGCCGCCGCCGCCGCGCCCCGCCTGCCCACGCTCGACCGCACCGACCTCCCGTTCGTCACCATCGACCCCGAGGGGTCGCGCGACCTCGACCAGGCGCTCCACCTCGAGCGCGGCGACGACGGCGGCTTCGTCGTGCACTACGCGATCGCCGACGTCGCCGCGTTCGTCACCCCCGGCGACCCGGTCGACCTCGAGGCCCACCGCCGCGGCGAGACGCTCTACGGCGCCGACTCCAAGATCCCGCTGCACCCCAAGGCGATCAGCGAGGACGCCGGCTCGCTGCTGGCCGACCAGGTGCGCCCGGCGCTGCTGTGGACGATCCGGCTGACCGCCGAGGGCGAGCGCACCGACGTGGTGGTGGAGCGGGCGCTGGTGCGCTCGACCGCCCAGCTCACCTACGAGCAGGCCCAGACGATGATCGACGACGGCAGCGGCGTGGAGTCGCTGCGGCTGCTCGCCGAGCTGGGTCCGCTGCGCCTCGCGCGCGAGGCCGCCCGCGGCGGGGTGTCGCTGCCGCTGCCCGAGCAGGAGATCGACGTCGACGGCGACACGTGGCGCCTGGAGTTCCGCGAGCTGCTGCCGGTGGAGGAGTGGAACGCCCAGCTGTCGCTGCTCACCGGCTTCGCGGCGGCCGCCCTGATGGTCTACGGCCGCGTCGGGCTGCTGCGCACCCTCCCGCCGCCCGACCCGCGGGACGTGCAGCGGCTCCACCGCACCGCTCGGGCGCTCGGGATCGCCTGGCCGGCCGAGCAGCTCTACCCCGACTTCATCCGCTCGCTCGACCCGTCGGTGCCGGCGCACGCCGCGATGGTGGTGGCGAGCACCCGGCTGCTGCGCGGCAGCGGCTACGTCGGCTTCGACGGCGAGGTGCCGGCGATGCCGCAGCACGCCGCGCTGGCCTCGGAGTACGCCCACGTCACGGCGCCGCTGCGCCGCCTCGGTGACCGGTACGCCGGCGAGGTGTGCGTCGCGCTGTGCGCGGGTGAGGACGTGCCGGAGTGGGTGCTGGCCCGCCTCCGCGAGCTGCCCGCCACCCTGAAGCGCTCGGCGACGCAGGCCAACCGCTACGAGCGGGCACTGGTCGACCTGGTCGAGGCCGGGGTGCTGGCCGGCCGCGTGGGCGAGGAGCTCGCCGGTGTCGTGGTGGCCGTCGACGAGGAGCAACCGACCCGCGGCACGGTCGTCGTGGCCGACCCCGCCGTGGAGGCGCGGGTCACCGCGACCGGGCCGCTGCCGCTGGGCGCCGACGTCCGCGTGCGGTTGGTCGAGGCCGACCTGGCGACGCGGCGGGTGGCCTTCGAGCTGGTGGAGTGACGCGGCCGGGGTCCGGGCCCGCGGCGGGCTGACGTGCGCCGACCCCCGGGGCCCGCGGCGGCCATGGCCGGGGGGTGCTGGGCCGCGCGGCGGGCCCCTGGGGGTCGTCGCCCCCACGATGGCGCGGCGCGGCGTGGCCGCGGAATCCTCCGATCGGACATTTCCGGGCGTGGTCGGGCCAGGGGTGCACCGGCCCGCCCCGGGTCACGCCCGGGGCGGGCTGCTCGGTGTCCGGCCAGGACCGGTCAGGGCCGCACCGGGGTCACACCTCGCGCGGGGGGCGGGTGTAGTCGTCCGGCTCGCTGTCGATCATGAACGACCGGTCGGCCTTGAGCTTCTCGATCATCCGCTCGAGCCAGGCCTCGTCGGCGGTCTCGATGTCGCGCTCGGCCAGCTCGTTGCGCAGGTAGGTCAGCAGGTCGGTCTCGCCGATCGCGTGGGCGACGGACGTCGCGTCCACGGCTGCCTGCAGGTCGGCGTCGTAGGTGGCCACGGTGGGGTTCCTCTCGTCGGTGGGGCCGTCGGACGACGGCTCCGGGGGGTGGTGCACGGGCTGGTCGGTGCTGATCGGGGGTGGTGCGGGGGCGTGGTGCTCAGGCGGTGGTGCCGGGTTCGAGCCGCGACCCGGGCTCCAGGGTGACGCCGGGCCCGACCGTGCAGTCGCGGCCGATGAGCGTGACGTGGTCGGGGTGGGGGTCACCGGGCCGGGGGGTGCCGACGACGGCGTCGGCGCCGACGATGGTGCCGGTGTCGACGATGGCGCGGTGCACCTGGGCGCCGGCCTCGACGGTGACGTCGCGGAAGACGACGCTGTCGGCCACCAGGGCGCCGGCCTCGACGACGACGCCGGGGCCGAGCACGCTGCGGTGCACGGCACCGGCGACCCGGGCACCGGGGCTGACCAGGCTGTCGCGGACGTCGCAGCCCTCCAGCAGGCGGGCGGGGGAGCGCTGGGGCTGCCGGGTGAGGATCGGCCAGTCGTCGCGGCCGAGCACGTCGAGGTCGTCGGTCAGCAGGTCCTGGTGGACCTGCAGGTACTTGTGCGGCTTGCCGAGGTCGCGCCAGTAGCCGTCGAGGGCGAACGCGCGCGTGCGGCCGCGCTCCACCAGGCGGGGCACGAGGTGGTCGCCGAAGTCGTCGAGCCCGCTGTCGCCGGCGGGGCTGTCGGCGCCGACCTCGCGGTGCAGCTCCTCCAGCACCTCCACGAGCACCACGGGGTCGTAGGCCACCACCTCGGTGGCGACCACGTCGCAGGCCGGCTCGTCGGGCTTGTAGGCGAAGCCGGTGACCAGGCCGTCGTCGTCGGCCTCGACCACCGCGTGGTCGCCGGCCTCCTCGATCGGCACCGTGCTGGTCACCAGGGTGCACTCCGCGCCGGCGGCGAGGTGGGCGTCGACGACGTCCATGTAGTCGAGGGTGTAGACGTGGTCGGCGCTCATCACCAGCACGACGTCGGCGCCGAAGTCGGCCACCTGACGGCGGATGCGGAAGAGCCCGTCGGCGTTGCCGCGGGCGAAGCCCTCCTCGTCGAGGCTGCCGGTGCCCTCCTCGGGCAGCAGCAGGCGCAGCCCGCCCTTGCTGCGGTCGAGGTCCCAGGGGCGGCCGTTGGCCACCTCCTCCTCGAGCGTGGAGCCCTGGAACTGCAGCGAGAGCCACACGTCGCTGATGCCGCTGTGGGTGAGGTTCGACAGCGGGAAGTCGACGAGCTGGAAGACGCCCCCGACGGGCAGCGCGGGCTTGGCGCGCTCCCGCGTGAGGACGTCCATGCGACCGCCGGCTCCACCGGCCTGGACGATCGCGAGGACCCGGCGCCTGCTCATGCCTCATCCAAGCACGTCGTGGGCCCGGTCACGGGGGCGGGCGCGGGGGGAAGCAAGGTCACGGGGTCTCCCTGGACGTGCGTCGGTGGGCCGGTGGTCCACCGGCGGCGCCCCGGTACCCCGCGCGGCTGCTCGCCACCGCGGACACCGTGGTCGTCGTGGTCGTTGCCCCCGGGGCCGGACCCGGGCTCAGTCGACGTCGTCGGGGTCCGCCGGCCTCGGCAGCTGCGGCAACGAGCCGTCGTTGACCAGGGCCTCGGCCACGTCGCGCACCTTGGTCTCCGTCTGCCCCGCGAGGCGCACGAGGACGCCGAACGCACGGTCGGGCGAGAGCCGGTAGCGCTCCATGACGATCCCGGTGGCCTGACCGAGGACGGTGCGCGAGGCCAGCGCGGAGCTGAGGTTGTCGAGCTTGTGCACCGCCGTCACCGCGATCGCCATGTGGGCCGCCAGCGCCAGCCCGTCGAGCCGGTCCTCCTCGGCGAAGGCGTCCTTGGGCCGGCCGAACAGGTTCAGCACCCCGAGGACGTCCTTGTGGGTGAACAGCTGGAACGACAGGGCGCTGCGCATCCCCGTCTCCTCGACGACGCGGGGACCCCAGACCGGCCACCGGGCGTCGTGGGCGAGGCTGGGGCTGTAGATGGTCGTGCGGTCCCACAGGGAGTCGAGGACCGGGCCCTCCTTGAGCTCCTGCTGCAAGTTGTCGGCGACCAGCACCGCGGGGTCGCTCGGCGCGTGCGACTCCACCCGGCCGCGGCGACGCGCGATGGTCAGCCCGGCGGCGTCGCAGCCGGGGATGTGGGTCAGCGCCAACGAGACGGCGGTCTCGTAGGTCTCCTCGGGAGCCTGCTGGTCCTCGAGGTCGCGGGCGGCTGCCGACATCCACTCCGAGATGTTCTCGCTGTCGAGTCCGTCAGTCATGGCGCCAGCATCCCACTGCGCGGCCCGGACGTGGCACACCCGGCCGAGGGGGACCCGGGCGCGGCCGCGGCCGCACGGCGCGGACCCCTGACACCTGTCACCCCGAGACCGTGACGCGCGAGCGAGGTGCCGGCCACGCGTCGCGGCCACGGTGGAGGCATGACGACCACCACCCCGGCCGACGCCCGACGGCCCTCCCTCGCGCCCGGCCCACCCGCCCTGCTCCTCTCCGGCGTCACCCGCAGCTTCGGCGGCGTCCAGGCCGTGCGCGGCATCGACCTGCGGGTCGAGCCCGGCGAGGTCGTGGCGTTCCTCGGGCCCAACGGGGCCGGCAAGACCACGACCCTCGACCTGGTCCTCGGGCTGGGCCGCCCCACGAGCGGCACGGTCGAGGTGGTGGGCCTCCAGCCGCGCGACGCGGTGGCCCGCGGGCTGGTGTCGGCGGTCATGCAGTCCGGCGGCCTGCTGAGCGACCTCACCGTGCGCGAGACCGTGCAGTACGTCGCGAGCCTCTTCCCGCACGCGCTGCCGGTCGAGGCCGTGATGGCGGACGCCGGCGTCACCGCCCTCGCCGACCGCGTCGTCGCCACGTGCTCGGGCGGCGAGCAGCAGCGGCTGCGCGTGGCCCTGGCCCTGCTGCCCGACCCGGCCCTGCTGCTGCTGGACGAGCCGACCACCGGGATGGACGTCGAGGCCCGGCGGTCGTTCTGGTCCACCGTGCGCCGCGACGCCGAGCGCGGCCGCACCGTGGTCTTCGCGACCCACTACCTCGAGGAGGCCGACCAGTACGCCGACCGCATCGTGCTGGTGAGCCAGGGGCTGGTCGTCGCCGACGGCACCAGCGCCGAGGTCAGGGCGCTGGCCTCGGGGCGCGTCGTCCGCGCCACCCTGCCGGCCCCGTCGTCCGCCGTGCTCGCGGCCATCGCGGACGTGCCCGGCGTCGAGTCCGTGGAGGTCCGCGGCGAGCACGTCCTGGTCGGCACCGACGACAGCGACGCCGTCGCCCGTCACCTCTACACCCGCACCACCGCCCACGACCTCGAGATCACCGCGCGTGGCCTCGAGGACGCCTTCCTCGACCTCACCACGGAGCGTGCCCGATGACGACCGCCACCAGCCCCCGCCCGACCGGCGACCCGACCGGAGACCCGACCGGGCGCCGGGCTGATCGTGACGTCCCCTCGATGGGCGGGTTCAGCCCGACCGTCCTGCGCCTGGAGCTGCGTCGGATGCTGCGCAACAAGCGCACCCTGTTCTTCAGCCTGGTCTTCCCCGCGGCGCTGTTCCTCTCCTTCGGCAGCCAGTCTGACTGGGACCACTCGGTCGGCAACGGCAACGTCGCCGCGTACGTCATGGTGTCGATGGCCCTGTACGGCGCTGCGCTGATCGCGGCGACCGCCGGCGCGTCGGTGGCCACGGAGCGGGCGCTGGGCTGGTCGCGCCAGCTGCGGCTGACGCCGCTGCACCCAGCGGCGTACGTCGTGACCAAGGCGCTGGTCGCCCTCGCCCTCGGCACCGTCGCGATCACCGCGGTCAACCTCGTGGGGGTGGTGCAGGGCAAGCCCTCGATGTCGCTCGGCACGTGGCTCGCGTGCGCCGTGCTCACGTCGTCGTGCGTCCTGGTGTTCGCGGCGCTGGGGGTGTTCGTCGGCTACCTGGTGCCCGGGGAGAACGCGATGCAGGTGCTCAGCCCCGGGCTGGCGATCCTGGCCTTCCTCGGCAACGTGTTCGTCCCGATGGACGAGGGCTCGGTCGTCCACCGGATCGCGGAGTGGACGCCGATGTTCGGGGTGGCCGAGATCAGCCGCGCCCCGCTGACCGGCGACCTGGCGTGGGGCGCGGTGCCGAACGCGGTGGCGTGGCTGGTGGTCTTCCTGCTCGGCGCCGCGTGGTGCCTGAGCCGCGACACCGACCGCGTCTGAGCGGCACTACGGTGACCAGCGTGAGCAGCAGGACCGACCAGGCGCCCCCCGGCGGCACCGTGGCCCGGGCCGCGCCGTTCCTGGCCGGCATCTGGCTGTTCTTCCTCCTCGAGCCCCTCACCGACGCCTGGGCCGACCGTGCCGAGCTGCGCGGGCTGCTCGGGATCGCGACGACGCTGGTGTTCGCCTGCGTGTACCTGTCGTTGTGGCTCGGCGAGCGTGGGCGGGAGATGCGGGACCGTCCTGAGCGGTCCCGGGCGCTCGCCCACCTCGGGGTGCAGACCGCGCTCGGCGCGGCGACGGTCGTGCTCGTCGGCCCCTCCGGTGCCGCGTGCTCGCCCTTCATCGCGGTCGGCGCGGTGATGGTGCTGCCGGTGCGGCTGGCAGGGCCCGTGGTCGCCGTGCTCGTCGCGGCCGACGTGGTGCTCTACCGGGCCACCGGCTCCGGCAGCCCCGTCGGCCTCGTCTTCGCCGTGCTGGCCGCGTCGGTGGCGGTGCTCAGCGTGCGCGCCGTCGTCTCGCGCAACCACGAGCTGCTGCGGGCCGAGGAGGAGAACGCCGACCTCGCGGTCGAGAACGAGCGCAGCCGCTTCGCACGCGACCTGCACGACATCCTGGGCCACTCCCTGACCGTGATCACCGTGAAGGCCGAGCTCGCCGGGCGGCTGCTCGACGCCGGAACGCCCGAGGCCGCCGCGCGCGCCCGGGGGGAGGTCGCCGACCTCGAGCGGCTCAGCCGCGACGCGCTCGCCGACGTGCGCCGCGCGGTGACGGGCTACCGCACCGTCACCCTGCCCGAGGAGCTGGTCCGCGCGCGGATGGTGCTGGAGGCCGCCGGCATCTCGGCCGTGCTGCCCGGCTCGGTCGACGATGCGCCCTCCGAGGCCCGCGAGCTGTTCGCCTGGACGGTGCGCGAGGGCGTCACCAACGTCGTGCGGCACTCCCGCGCCCGCACGTGCGAGGTGCGGCTCTCCGCGGTGGCCGCGGAGGTGCGCGACGACGGCGTCGGCGCGGGGTCGGCGTCCGACGACCTCGGGTCGGGGCTGCTGGGCCTGCGGGAGCGCGCGGCCGCAGCGGGTGCGACGGTCGTGACCGAGCGGCTCTCACCCGGCTTCTCGCTGCGGGTGGTGCTCGGATGAGCGCCGGCCCGATCCGGCTGCTGCTCGCCGACGACCAGGCACTGGTGCGCGGCGCGCTGTCGGCCCTGCTCGGCCTCGAGCCCGACCTGACGGTGGTCGCCGAGGTGGGCGCGGGCGACGAGGTCGTCCCCGCCGCCCTGGCGCACCTGCCCGATGTCGCCCTGATCGACGTGGAGATGCCGCGCATGGACGGCATCGCCGCCACGGCCGCCCTGCGTGCCGCCCTGCCGGCCACGCGGGTGCTCGTCGTGACGACGTTCGGGCGGCCCGGCTACCTGCGGCGGGCGATGCAGGCCGGCGCCTCCGGGTTCGTCGTCAAGGACACCCCCGCGGCGCAGCTGGCCGACGCCGTACGGCGGGTGCACGCCGGCCTGCGCGTGGTCGACCCGACGCTCGCGGCCGACAGCCTGGCCGCAGGGGAGTCGCCGCTGAGCCCCCGCGAGACCGAGGTGCTGCGAGCGGCCCGCGGCGGCGCGCCGGTGGCCGCACTGGCGCGGCAGCTGAGCCTGTCGGAGGGCACGGTCCGCAACCACCTCTCCGCGGCCATCGGCAAGACCCTCGCTGCCAACCGGGCCGAGGCGCTCCGGGTCGCCGAGGACAACGGCTGGCTCTAGTCGGTCGACTGCCGCGCGGCTCGCCGCAGCAGTTGTCGCCAGTTTCGCACCCACAGCGGGGAGGGGGCGAGAGCATCCTCCGCCCCGCCGCCCGTGCGGTCGTCCAAGCTTCGCGTCACCGGCTCGTCATCCGCTTGAGTGGCGCGGGTGTCGATGCCCAGGTACCACCGCCCCGAGCAGGGGCGGGGTCGTCGCACTCACGGCGATCGCCCTCTCCTTGCCTGGCAGACTCACGCCGACAGGCGGCGCAGTGACGCACCTACTCTCGATGAGGCCTGCTTGTGAGTGATCGGTTGGCAGCCTCGCATTCGACCGAGGCCGTTGCTATGTCATTGAGGCGACCTTCCCGGGCCGCGGCCCGGATGGTGGATCTGAGCCGCCGAATGTAGAACTCGGAGTCCTCTGAGAACATCCAGAAGCCGAGGTCGACGCTTCCTCGCCACCGACTGGTGCTTCGTTCCCATCGATCGAGGTCTCCGTGCAGATACGAGCCGTAAATCAGGTCTTCGAGGACTTCGGTCAGACTTCGCCGCGCGTCGCCGCCCTCATCAACCTGCACTTTGGTGCCGATCGCTCGAAAGTCATCAGACCACCGCTCGAGGGCAACCGCGTCCACTGGGTCCCTTAGGCAGTTCCGGAACGCGACCAGCACCTTGTCGGCTCGGACGTGATCGTGCCGTCCGAGCACGAACTTGCGGAGCGCCATCGCTCTGACAATGCGGTGCCATCGCTCGGTATCGTTAGCAGGGTTCTCCGGGAGCAACTCGAACGAGGTAACCGAGACTGGGAACGCGGCACCCAGACGGTCGTACTCCTCTACGAGTTGGCAAAACAAGCCGAGCAGTTGGGGGTCTGGAGGCGTTGGCCGCCCAGCGCTGGCGGTGCTTCGGTCAGCCATCAGCGAATCCTCCTTACTCCCTCAGCGGATAGTCGGCTCGTGGTGACGCTCGGAGCCAATCACTTGCCCTGCGAGGATCGGCAGTTCGATCCGCAGCCCCTCAACGTTATTCTTCACGCAAGCCTTCACGACGAGCAGTCCGGCGCTACCGTGCGCCAGCTCGCGGAGGAAGTACGCTACAGCGACTTTGCCGAGGGTGCGGTCGCTACTGGACTCGCCATCTACGAAGCATCAATCGGCGCGTGCGTTAGCGCGACGGACGCGGCCACTCGGTCCGATGCGGAATACCTTCTGCGCTGATGAACGAGACGGACGCAGTCGTCGCATGGAGGTTGCCGTCTGCGTCGGCGTATCGCATGCGCAGGGTCCGCCCCCAACGTCGCTGGTCGGCTCCCGCTAGCACCGGATGGACCATCTCGAGATGACGCGTGGGCCCTTCGAGATGTTGGCCACGAACCCGCCGCACGTCGACTGGAAAGACAACATCCAGTTCGATCGAACTGATTGGGAAACGGCCAGGATTGTCGACGAAGAAGTCGTACCGCCAGAGGGCGAATCCGTCGGAATCAGCTTCGCCCGGCCTAGGAGCTTCTAATGGATGCCAGGACGCACATACTCCGGCGCTCTCCAGTTTGCGTTGCTGAGCGGCATCCACGCTGCCCTGTCGCAACTGCCATGCCGTGGCCATGAGGCCGACTCCAGCGAATGCGGCGGAAGCGGTTGCTGGCCAGTCCGTCATCGTGGCTCCTCCGTGTTTGCGCCAACAGACCGTAGCGTGCTCGAGGGAGGCACGCGCCCGCCGGTCGTTCTCGCCCTATCTCACTCGCGGCGGAATGTCCCGCTGGAAGATGCGGCGGCGACTCGCCCCCTGCGGTCCGGTCCGCGGGGCGATCTCGCGCAGTTGTGGCCCTCATCCATCGCGACCCGACGCGTCTTCCGCGTCTTCCGCGTGGAGTTTGTTTCTGATCCTCTGCATGGGGTCCGCCTCGGCGATGCCCCACGCCTGGAAGATGGGTCGGTACGACATCAGCGCCATCTGGTCATACGGCTCGTATTCCGGCTCCCCTATGACGATCGCGCCGTCGGCGTCGCGTGTGAAGGGCGCGAGGGCTGTCAGGGTGCGCCCATCGCGCGTGAGGCCCGTGACCTGAAGAGCCTCGCCGCGGTCGGGCTGGTTGCGGGCAGCCACATACTCGCCGGAGAGAAACTGCTCCTTCGTGGGGCCCTTGCCCGTCCACATCTCGCTGATGTACAGGAAGCCGTCCGCGTTGCGCATCCGTACGCGGTTCGCCATCTCGCGCATCGAGAGCATCTTCCCGGCCTGATCGCCGTACGACGTTGCCTGCATGTCGACCACATCCTTGCCACGGAAGAACCAGGCAACCTGCGCCGCATCGCCGTCCTTCACCAGCATGCGAGAGGCCAGCCGGAAAAGTCCGGGCACACGCGCGATAGCGTCACCATCCGGGTGGTCCTTCAGGTCCACCCCGTACTTCTCCGCGGCCTTCTCCGCCTTTTCGCGATTGAGCTCGATGCGTCGGAACTCGCGCGTGTAGGGCGTCAAGGAGCCGAGGTCAAAGTCAGCGCTCCGAGTGTCGACGCCCGTCCAGGTGCAGTCGAGCGGGTACTCCAGGGCGGCGACGACGCAATCGCGCTTACGGGCGTCGAGGTTGCATTCGGTGACCCCTGCGGCAGCGTGCGCGGCGCCGAGCACCTCCACGAGTTCGCCGTACGCATGATCCGCGGCGTCCAGCAGTTCCCAGTCCGGGAGCAGCCGGTCGACCCAACGACGCTCGATCGTGAGTGTCGATTCGCCTTCCGGGTAGGGCGGCACGCCCTTGCGAAGCAGCATCGCCGCGATGTCCACGGGGCGCTCACGGGGTGGGACGTGGAGGACCTGCTCCCCGCCATTCAGCCAGTCGAAGGTCATGGTCAGTCGCGCAGTTGAGAGCAGTTCGAGGTCCGCCTCTTTAACAATCCGGTTGCGTGCCTTGACGACCCAGCCCATGACCGGGTCCGGCTTCACCGCGGCCTGCCACTTCGGGTACCAGGCGTCGAAGTCTGGGAGGTCGGCCTTCTGCTTCTGAAGGAGCCACGTGACGTTGCGGAGGGCTTGGATCAGGGCGTTCAACGCGAGGCGAAAGCCCTCGGGCTCCATGTAGTCGTCGAGCGCCGCGTGCCAGTGATCGTGACAGTCCATCAGCCGTCGGTGTGCTGAGGGCACCGGGCAAGAGGAGGAAAAGGAACTCACCGAGCGACCCTACGCCGTCGGCCGGCGTACGACCTCGCGGGTTTCTTCTCGCTCGGTAAGGCTGGGTTGAGACTTGTCGTCGTCCAACTAGTTCCCAATGTTCGGCGCCTAAGTCATCGGGGCCCGAAGGCAATCTGTGCGTGGCGAGTCGTAGAGGGGGGATGCGGCGCTCGCTGCGTGACCGGCACGCCGGAGGGCGTCCGTACACCGTTGGCGGTGCGCGCGCGGCCCGAGCCCACCGTATCGGCGCCGGGCTTCTTGGCGGATCAGGGTGTGACCCGGAACCACGGTTGATTCGCGATGAGGCTTGAGCTGCGGACCCGGCGCGGACGCGGACTGCGGCGATGTCACAACCTCGCATCTGCAGGCCTAGCCCGGGTGCGGACGGGCTGGCCTGTAGGCCGGGTTCTGTCCCGGAGCCTCGCGGCCCCGGGGGCGACCATCCATCTACGACTGCCGTTGCCGACAGCCTCCAGCGGTCTACCCGCGCACTCGGGCGGGTCACCCTCGAACGTGCGCGCATGCGGGGCCGTGGCCCTGCACTTCTTGACCTTGCTCCAGGTGGGGTTTGCCGAGCCAGCCCGGTCGCCCGGGCCGCTGGTGGTCTCTTGCACCACCGTTTCACCCTTGCTCCGCCCGGCCGAGGCCGGTCGGGGCGGTCTGTTCTCTGTGGCACTGTCCCGCGGGTCACCCCGGGTGGGCGTTACCCACCACCTCGCCCTGTGGAGCCCGGACCTTCCTCGGCGCCTCCCGGAGGAGACGACGCGGTCGCCCGGCCAGCCCGTCCGCGAGGAGAACGTACCGTGGCGGGGTGCCCGACGACGAGCTGAAGCCCCCACCCCTCGTGTTCCCCGGCCAGACCGGCGCCGAGTCCGCCTACCGCGTCGCCCACGACCTGCTCGCGCGCCGAGCGCCGGTCGAGGCGCTCGCGGTGCTCGAGCCGGCGCTGGAGCTCGACCCGCGCAGCTCCGGCCTGCGGTCGCTGCGGGCGTGGGCGTACCTGATCCGCGCCCAGCTCGGCCGGGCCGAGGCCGACCTGCGCGAGCTGGTGGAGGAGACACCCGACGACATCTGGGCGCGCCACGCCCTCGGCCGGGCGCTCGAGCGGCAGAGCCGGCTCTCCGACGCGCTGCCCCACCTGCGGCTCGCGGCGGTGATGTCGGGCGACCCCGAGCACGAGGTCGCCGTGCTCCGCGTCGAGCGGCGCCTCGCCGAGACCGGCGAGCGGTCCTTCGACGACCTCACCTGACCTCGTCGAGCCCCTGGCCGCAGGGGTGGGTGGGCCGGTGAGGGTGGTCTCGACGACGCTCGCTGGCGCTCGCTGCTCGACCGGCGGGCGGCGCGGACGGCGCTCGCTGCTCGACCAACGGGGCGGCGCCCGACCGGCGGGTGGGTCAGGGGTGGGTGAGCACCTCGGCGCCGTCGGGGGTGACCAGCAGGGTGTGCTCGAACTGCGCGCTGCGGCGCTTGTCGCGGGTGGTGACCGTCCAGCCGTCGTCCCACATGTCCCACTCGTGGGTGCCGAGGTTGAGCATCGGCTCGATGGTGAAGGTCATCCCGACGTTGATCACGTCGTCGTGGTGGGGGTCGTCGTAGTGGGGGACCACTAGGCCGGAGTGGAAGTGGGTGCCGATGCCGTGGCCGGTGAACTCCCGCACCACGCCGTAGCCGAACCGGCGGGCGTAGGTCTCCACCACGCGGCCGACCACGTTGATCCGGCGTCCGGGCCGCACCGCCGCGATCGCCCGGTCGAGGGCCTCGCGCGTGCGCTCCACCAGCAGTCGCGACTCCTCGTCGACGTCGCCGGCGAGGAACGTGGCGTTGGTGTCGCCGTGCACGCCGTCGAGGAAGGCGGTGATGTCGATGTTGACGATGTCGCCGTCCTCGACGACGCGGGAGTCGGGGATGCCGTGGCACACGACCTCGTTGACGCTCGAGCACAGCGACTTCGGGAACCCGCGGTAGCCCAGCGTCGAGGGGTAGGCGCCGTGGTCGCAGAGGAACTCGTGACCGAGGCGGTCGAGCTCGTCGGTGGTCACCCCCGGCGCCACCGCGGCGCCCACGACCTCCCGGGCCTGCGCGGCGAGCCGGCAGGCCGCACGCATCCGCTCGATGGTGTCGGCGTCCTTGACCTCGCTGCCCTCGAACGGTGCCGGGGCCGGCCGGTCGACGTACTCCGGGCGGGGGATCGACGCCGGGACGGCGCGGCGGGGGCTGATGGACGCGGGAGCCACGGGAGTCACGGGGGACGAGTGTAGTTTCGCCCCCATGGCCGACGAGGAGTACTGGTACAACGTCAAGCAGCGCCGGGTCGAGACGTCCGCGGACCTCAGCCCCAGCAAGGACCGGCTCGGGCCGTTCGCCAGCCGGGCCGAGGCCGAGCGGGCCCTGGAGCGGGCCCAGGAGCGCAACGAGGCCTGGGACGGCGACCCCGCCTGGAACGACGACGCCCCGGGCGCCGCACCCGACGCGGACCGCTGAGCGTGGTCCGGCCGGGCCGGCCGGTGCGCCGCGACGACGCCGCCTCGCCGTGGCCCTTCGTCGGCATGGCCGGCATGGCCGCGGTGTTCTTCCTGTACGCCGCCTCGGGCCCCGTCACGCCGTGGTGGGCGCAGGTGCTGCTGCTGGGCGTCTGGGCCCTCCTGCTGCTGGTGGCCGCCGCGTGGTGGACCCTCCACCCCACCTGGGTGCCGTGGGTGCCGGTGGTGGGGTTCGTGGTGCTGTTCCTCACCGTCGTCGCCGGGGCGGCCTGGTGGGGCTGGGCCGACTGACCGGCCGGCTCAGCCCGCAGCGGGCCGCACCCGCAGCACGACGTCGCGACCGTCGCCGTTGTCGGTGGTGAGCAGCAGCGCGCCGCCCGGCGCCTGCACCACCTGACGGATGCGGCCGTGGCGCTGCAGCGACTCAGGGGCACGCACCCGCTGCAGCCGTCCGTCGGCGTCGAAGGTCAGGAACAGCACCTCGGTGTCCTTGAGGACGCCGACCGCGAGGGCGCCGCGCAGGGCGCCCCACTGCTGCCCGGCCACGAACGACGCGCCGCTGGTGGCCACGGTCGACGACCCCGAGCGCCAGCGTGCCGCGACCTGGCGCCCCGGCAGCGACCGGTCGGTCATCGGCACGCTCTCGTCGTAGCCCGGCACCGGGTTCCAGCCGTAGTCGCCGCCGGCGCGCAGCCGGTTGACCTCGTCGTCGCGGTAGCTGCCCTGCTCCACCGACCACAGCGAGCCGTCGCGGCGCTGGGCCAGGCCCTGCACGTTGCGGTGGCCGTAGGTCAGGAGGTAGCGCTTGCGCACCGAGTCGCTGCGCACGAAGGGGTTGGCGGGCCACGGCTCGCCGGTCATCCGGTCGAGGCGCAGCGTCTTGCCGCCCAGGGAGCGCAGGTCGCGCGGGTTGGTGCCGACCGCGGCGTCGCCGGTGCCGACGACCAGGGAGCCGTCGCGGGCCACCAGCAGCCGGCAGCCGCCGTGGCGACCCGACGTCGCGGGCAGCCCCCGCAGCAGCACCCGGGCCCGGGTCGCGGTGGTGGCGGCGTCGTCGAGGCGCCACGCCACCACCCGCACGTCGTGCCCGCCGTCGCCGGTGGTGCCGCCCTGGCAGGTGTAGAACCGGCCGTTGTCGGCGAACCCGGGGTCGACCTCGAGGCCCATCAGGCCGGTCTCGCCGGAGACCCACACGTCCTCGGAGGGGAAGTCGACGTCGCGGGTGACGCCGTCCTCGACCACCGTCAGGGCCGCCCGGTCGCGCTGGGTGACCAGCAGCCGCCCCTGGCCGATCGAGCGCACGTCCCAGGGGTGGTCGAGGCCGCCGGCCACCTCGGTGACCCGGAGCCGCGGCACGGCCCGCGCCGGCGCCGTGTCGGTGTCCGGCGCCGCGGTGCGGACGTCGGTCGCCGATCCGGTCGGCACGTGGGTGGCGGCGCCGGCCGGGCCGGCAGGGCCTGTCGGCCCGACCAGCGTGGCGGCGAGCAGGGCGGTGGCGCCGGTGGCGAGCAGCCGTCGGGCGCGGGGGGTGCGGGGTCCGGTGCGCATGCGGCCACGCTACGTCGGCGCGTCGACTTCGAGGAGGGGCCGGTCGGCCAGAACCGGCCGGCTCAGAACGTGTGCTCGGGCCCCGGGAACGCGCCGGACCGCACGTCGTCGGCGTACGCCCGCGCGGCCTGCAGCATCACGTCGTGCAGGTCGGCGTACTGCTTGACGAAGCGCGGCATCCGCCCGGTGCGCAGGCCCATGGCGTCCTGCCAGACCAGCACCTGGCCGTCGCAGCCGGCGCCCGCGCCGATGCCGATGGTCGGGATGCGCAACGTGCGGGTCACCTCGGCGGCGACGTCCCCGGGCACCATCTCCATCACCACCGCGAACGCGCCGGCATCCTCGACCGCGCGGGCGTCGGCCAGCACCCGGGCGGCGGTGTCGCCGCGGCCCTGCACGCGGTAGCCGCCGAGGGTGTGCTCGCTCTGGGGCGTGAAGCCGATGTGGGCCATCACCGGCACCCCGCCACGGGTCAGCAGCTCGATCTGGGGCGCCATCTCGGCGCCGCCCTCGAGCTTCACGCAGTGGGCGCCACCCTCCTTCATGAAGCGCACCGCGGTGTCGTAGGCCTGCTGCGGCGAGCCCTGGTAGGACCCGAACGGGAGGTCGCCGACCACGAGCGCGCGCCGCGTGGAGCGCGCGACCGCGCGGGTCAGCGGCAGCAGCTCGTCGACGGTCACCGGCAGCGAGGTCTCGTTGCCGAAGACGTTGTTCGAGGCGCTGTCACCGACGAGCAGCACCTCGATGCCGGCCTCGTCGAAGGTCTGCGCGGCGTACTGCTCGTAGGCGGTGAGCATGCTGAAGCGCTCGCCGCGCTCCTTCATCTCGCGCAGGTGGTGGGTGCGCACCCGCCGCGCGGGGGCCGGCGCGGGGGCGGTGGGGCCGGCGCCGTACGGCGCGGGCTCCTCGGGGGTCGGCTGCGTGCTCATGGTCGAGCTCCTGGTGACGGGATCTCGCGGCTCCCTGGTGGAGTCCACGGACTGCTCCCAGGCTAGGGCCGGGCGGGGGTGCCGGCGGTGTGGCGGTCCTCACCCGCCGGCGGTCCCGGCAGGGGCGTCGGCGGAGGCACCGGCAGGGGTGCCGGTCGCGGCGTCGGCGGCGGCCTCGAGGTCGGCGACCACGATGCGGCGCATGCCGAGCATCGCCTGCGTGGCCGCCGCGGCACGCGCCGGGTCGGGGTCGGTGACCAGCTCGTAGAGCCGGTCGGGGACCACCTGCCACGACAGGCCGAACCGGTCGCGCAGCCACCCGCACATCGACTCCTGGCCCCCCTCGGCGAGCCGGTCCCAGTAGTGGTCGACCTCGGCCTGGTCGCGGCAGGCGATCGCGAACGACACCGACTCGGTGAAGCCGGCGTGGGCGGGGCCGCCGTTGATGCCGCGGAAGGTGAGGCCGTCGAGCACGAACTCGCCGGCCATCACCGCGCCGGGCTGCCCGGGACCGGCGTCGGGGTAGCGGGCGAGGTGGCCGATGCGCGAGCGCGGGAAGACGTCGACGTAGAAGGTCGCGGCCTCCTCGAGGTCGTCGTCGAACCACAGGCAGGGGCTGATCGATCCGCTGGCGGATCCGGGGGAGAGGGTCATGCTGCTCCGACCGGCCCGGCGCCTCGGACTCATCGCCCGGCGCCGATAAGGTCGCCGCCATGCGCGTCCTCGTCTCCGGCGGTGCCGGCTACATCGGGTCCCACACCGTCCTCGCCGTGGTGGAGGCCGGCCACGACGTGGTGGTGGTCGACGACTTCTCCAACTCCAAGCCCACGGTGGTGGCGCGGCTCGAGGCGCTGACCGGGCGGCACGTGCCGGTGCACGCCTTCGACCTCACCGACGTCGACAAGACCAGCCACCTCTTCGAGCTCGAGCACATCGACGCCGTCATCCACTTCGCCGGGTTCAAGGCGGTGGGGGAGAGCGTCGAGAAGCCGCTGGAGTACTACCGCAACAACCTCGACTCCACCTTCGCGCTGGCCGAGGCGATGCGCCGCCACGACGTGCGCCGGCTGGTGTTCTCCTCCTCGGCCACCGTGTACGGCGACCGCGCCACCCTGCCGTTCCGCGAGGACCACCCCGACATCTCCTGGGTCAGCCCCTACGGCAACACCAAGATCATGATCGAGCAGGTGCTCACCGACGTCGCGCGGGCGACCCCGGGCCAGAAGGTGGCGCTGCTGCGCTACTTCAACCCCGTGGGGGCGCACCCCTCGGGCACCCTCGGCGAGGACCCCCAGGGCATCCCGAACAACCTGATGCCGTTCATCGCGCAGGTCGCGGTCGGGCGGCGCGACAAGCTCAGCGTCTTCGGCGACGACTACCCCACCGCCGACGGCACCTGCGAGCGCGACTACATCCACGTGATGGACCTCGCCGCGGGCCACGTGGCCGCGCTCGAGCACCTCGACGACATGGCCGAGCCCGCCCGGGCCTTCAACCTCGGCACCGGCACCGGCACCAGCGTGCTGGACCTCTTCCACGCCTTCGAGCGCGCGGTGGGCCACGAGCTGCCCTACGAGGTGGTGGGCCGGCGCGCCGGCGACCTGCCCCGCATGTACGCCGACCCCACCCGCGCCCGCGAGGAGCTCGGCTGGGAGGCGACGCGCACGGTCGAGGAGATGTGCGCCGACACCTGGCACTGGCAGCAGCTCAACCCGCACGGCTACCCCGACGGCACCGAGGCCTGAGCGCCCGCGCCGCCGGGGTGCGGCGTCCCTAGACTGGCGGCGTGGACTTCTACTCCGCCTACGCCCACGGCTTCGCCCGGGTCGCGGCCTGCACCCTCCCGGTCGCGCTCGCCGACCCGGCCGCGAACGCCGCGCGGGTGGTGGAGCAGGTGCGTGCGTGCCACGACGACGCCGTGGCCGTGGCGGTGTTCCCCGAGCTCTGCCTGACCGGCTACTCCCTCGACGACCTGTTCCTCCAGGACACCCTCCTCGACGCCGCGCGCGCCGCCCTCGAGACGGTGGTGGCGGCCACCGCCGACCTGACGCCGGTCGTCGTGGTCGGCCTGCCGCTGGAGCACGGCGGCCGGGTGCTGAACGCCGCCGCCGTCGTGCACCGCGGCCGGGTGCTGGGCATCGCGCCCAAGGCGCACCTGCCGACGTACCGGGAGTTCTACGAGCGCCGGTGGTTCGCCCCCGGTGACGACGTGACGGGCACGGTGGTGCTCGGCGGGGCGCTGGGCGACGACGAGGTGCCGATCGGTGTCGACCTGCTCTTCGAGGCCACCGACGTGCGGGGGCTGGTGCTCCACGTCGAGGTCTGCGAGGACATGTGGGTGCCGGTGCCGCCCCACGCGCGCGCCGCGCTGGCCGGCGCGACCGTGCTGGCCAACCTCTCGGGCAGCCCGATCACCGTCGGCCGTGCCGACGACCGGCGGCTGCTGGCGAGCTCGGCGTCGTCGCGCTGCCTCGCCGCCCACGTGTACGCCGCGGCCGGCCAGGGCGAGTCGACCACCGACCTGTCGTGGGACGGCCAGACGATGGTGCACGAGATGGGCGAGCTGCTCGCCGAGACCGAGCGCTTCCCCGACGGCCCGCGCCTCGCGGTGGCCGACGTCGACCTCGACCGGCTGCGCCTCGAGCGGCTGCGCACCGGCACCTTCGACGACAACCGGCGCGCCGAGGCCGGTGTGCGCCCCGGGGCCGCGGCGGCCCGGCGGGTGCGGTTCCGCCTCGAGCCGCCGTCCGGCGACGTCGGGCTGCGGCGCAAGGTCGACCGCTTCCCGTTCGTGCCCGACGACCCGGCCCGCCTGGCCCAGGACTGCTACGAGGCCTACCACATCCAGGTCGCCGGCCTGGAGCAGCGGCTGCGCGCGATCGGCGGCGGGACCTGGCACCCGAAGGTCGTCATCGGCGTCTCGGGCGGGCTCGACTCGACCCACGCCCTGCTGGTCGCGGCCCGGGCGATGGACCGTCTCGGTCGGCCCCGCAGCGACATCCTGGCCTTCACGCTGCCCGGCTTCGCGACCACCGAGACCACCAAGGGCAACGCCGTCGCGCTGATGGAGGCGCTCGGCACCACCCACGAGACCATCGACATCACCCCGGCCGCCCGGCAGATGCTCGCCGACCTCGGCCACCCCTTCGCCCGCGGCGAGGAGGTCTACGACGTGACGTTCGAGAACGTGCAGGCCGGGCTGCGCACCGACTACCTGTTCCGCGCCGCCAACCAGCGTGGCGGCATCGTGCTCGGCACCGGCGACCTCTCCGAGCTCGCGCTGGGCTGGTGCACCTACGGCGTGGGCGACCAGATGTCGCACTACACCGTCAACTCGGGCGTGCCGAAGACGCTGATGCAGCACCTCATCCGGTGGGTGGTGGCCAGCGGCCAGCACGACGACGAGACCAACGGCGTGCTGCTGGAGATCCTGGCCCAGGAGATCAGCCCCGAGCTGGTGCCGGCCCGCGAGGGCGAGCGGCCGCAGAGCACCGAGGACGCCGTGGGGCCCTACGCCCTGCAGGACTTCACGCTCTTCCAGGTGCTGCGCTACGGGCTCGGCCCGGCCCGCGCCGCGTTCCTGGCGTGGCACGCCTGGCGCGACGCCGACGCCGGCGAGTGGCCCGTGGGGCTGCCCGAGGACAAGATGGTGGCCTACGACCTGCCGCAGGTGCGGCACTGGCTCGAGGTGTTCGTGCGCCGCTTCTTCGCCAGCCAGTTCAAGCGCTCCGCGCTGCCCAACGGGCCGAAGGTGAGCGCCGGCGGCACGCTGTCGCCGCGCGGTGACTGGCGGATGCCCTCCGACGCCTCGCCCGCGGCCTGGCTGGCCGAGATCGAGGCGAAGGTCCCGCGCTGAGCCCCACGGGGCGCTCCTGGGCTCGTCCTGCTGGTGCGGCTAGTGCACCGCGCCGAGCTCGACCAGCAGCACGCCGCTGATGATGAGGGCGATGCCACCACCCATCAACGGGGTGAGCGGCTCCCCGAACAGGACCCGGGAGGCGACGGCGGTCAGCGCCACCCCGGCCGCGGCCCAGGTGCCGTAGGCGACGCCCAGGCCGAGACCGCCGTCGAGAGCGAGGGCCAGGCACCCGAAGGCCAGGAGGTAGCCGACGGCGACAGGGACGTAGAAGGCGCGCCGCCCGGCGGCGGTCATGCGCAGGGAGAGCGTGCCGATCACCTCGAAGACGATGGCGCCGGCCAGGAACAGCCACGGCGTCACCCGGCCTCCTCCTGCCTCGCGTGGGCCCGTTGCGAGCCGAGCTCGACGGTCAGCACGCCGGCGACGATGAGCCCGATGCCGACGCCCATGACGGCGGTCAGCGCCTCCTCGAACAGCAGCGACGACAGCACCGCGGTGGCCGCGACCCCTGACGCCCCCCAGATGCCGTACGCGACGCCGAGGGGCATCCCGCGGCGCAGGACCATCGAGAGGAGGACGAACGACACGACGTAGCCCACGGCGACCACGGCGTACAGGGCCGGTCGGTCGAGCGCGCCCTTGAGCGACAACGAGGCGGTCACCTCGCTGGCGATGGCGACCACCAGCAGCAGCCACCTCGTCACGGGCGCCGACCCTACCGACCGGGGCGGGCGCTCGCCCGGTGCGCGCCGCCGCCACCGGCCACCCGTCGCCGGTGGGCCGGTCCCCACGCCCTGCCGCGCGGCACTAGGCTCCGCTGCATGGGCAAGCAAGAGGACTTCGTACTCCGCGCTCTCGAGGAGCGCGACGTCCGCTTCGTGCGGCTGTGGTTCACCGACGTGCTGGGCTCGCTGAAGTCCGTCGCGGTGGCGCCCGCCGAGCTGGAGGGCGCCTTCGCCGAGGGCATCGGCTTCGACGGCTCCGCGATCGAGGGGTTCGCCCGGGTCTACGAGGCCGACATGCTCGCCAGGCCGGACGCCTCGACGTTCCAGATCCTGCCGTGGCGCACCGGTGACGGCCCGGCCACCGCACGGATGTTCTGCGACATCCTGATGCCCGACGACTCCCCGTCGTACGCCGACCCGCGGTTCGTGCTGAAGCGCACCCTGGGCAAGGCCGCCGACAAGGGCTTCACCTTCTACACCCACCCCGAGATCGAGTTCTACCTGTTCAAGGACATGCCGGGCCGCGGCGAGGAGCCCGTGCCGGTCGACCGCAGCGGGTACTTCGACCACACCGCCCAGTCGGAGGGCGCCGACTTCCGCCGCGAGGCGATCACGATGCTCGAGGCGATGGGGATCTCGGTGGAGTTCAGCCACCACGAGGCCGGCCCGGGCCAGCAGGAGATCGACCTGCGCTACGCCGACGCGCTCTCGACGGCCGACAACATCATGACGTTCCGCACCGTGATCCGTGAGGTCGCGCTGGGCCAGGGCATCTGGGCCACGTTCATGCCCAAGCCGTTCACCACCCACCCCGGCTCGGGGATGCACACCCACGTCTCGCTCTTCGAGGGCGACGAGAACGCCTTCTACGAGGCCGGCGCGCAGTACCAGCTCTCGCGCACCGGGCGGCAGTTCATCGCCGGCGTGCTGCGCCACGCCCCGGAGATCTCGGTGATCACCAACCAGTGGGTCAACTCCTACAAGCGGATGATGTTCGGCGGCGAGGCGCCCTCCTACATCTGCTGGGGCCACAACAACCGCTCGGCGATGATCCGGGTGCCGATGTACAAGCCCAACAAGGGCCCGTCGACCCGCATCGAGCTGCGCACCGTCGACGCCGCCTGCAACCCCTACCTCGCCTACGCGGTGGTGCTGGCGGCCGGCATGAAGGGCATCGAGCACGACTACGAGCTGCCCCGCGAGGCCGAGGACGACGTCTGGTCGCTCACCGAGCGCGAGCGCACCAGCCTCGGCATCGCCCCGCTGCCGAAGAACCTCAACGACGCCATCTCGATCGCCGAGGACTCCGAGCTGCTCGCCGAGACGCTGGGGGAGACCGTCTTCGACTTCTTCCTGCGCAACAAGCGCGCGGAGTGGGACGAGTACCGCGGCCAGGTGTCGGCCTTCGAGCGCGACCGGATGCTGCCGGTCATCTGAGCCCGATGACCCCCGCCACCGCGCCCGGCCCAGCCGGGGACCCGTCGGCGCCCCGCGCACCGCGCGGGGCCCGGGTGCTCGTCGTGCAGCACCAGGACGACTGTCCGCCGGCCCACGTCGGCACGTGGCTGGAGGAGGCCGGCGCGGAGCTCGACGTGCGCCGGCCGTACGCCGGTGACGCGCTGCCCGAGGGGCTCGACGACCACGACGCGCTGCTGGTGCTGGGCGGCTCGATGGGCGCCGACGACGACGCCGAGCACGCGTGGCTCGGGCCCACCAAGGCGCTGGTGCGCGCGGGCGCCGAGGACGGCACGGCGGTGCTCGGCATCTGCCTGGGCCACCAGCTCGTCGCCGCGGCCCTCGGCGGCGCCGTGGACCGCAACCCGCGGGGCCAGCAGCTCGGCCTGCTCCCCACCGGCTGGACCGACGCCGCGGGCGCCGACCCCGTCTTCGCCGAGGTGGCGCCGGGCGCCGGGCGCGGCGTGCACTGGAACGACGACCTGGTGGTGCGGCTGCCCCCTGGCGCGGTCGTGCTGGCCCGCACCCCCGCCGACGAGCCGCAGGTGGTGCGGCACGCGCCCCGCGTGTGGGGCGTGCAGCTGCACCCCGAGGTGGACGCCGGGCACGTGCGGGCCTGGGCGGTCGGCGACGCCGAGCGCCACGCCGCAGCCGGCATCGACCAGCCCGCGGTGCTCGCACAGGTGGACGCCGCCCGCGCCGAGCTGGACGCCGCCTGGCGCCCGCTCGCCGTCGCCTGGGCCCGGGTCGCCGCCGACGGGGGCGCGGGCGCGTGAGCCGCACCCCCGTGACCACCGGGATGCTCACCCGGCTGGGGTTCCTCGACGCGCCGGCGGCCCTGGAGCGGCTCGGCCGGCTCGGTGAGGCCGGCGAGCCGCTGCTCGCGCTGCTCTCGCGCACCGCCGACCCCGACGAGGCCCTCGACGGGCTGCTGCGTCTCGTGGAGGCCCAGGACGACCCCGCGCCGCTGCTGGGCGAGCTCGTCGACGACGAGGGCACCGCGATGCGCCTGCTCAGCGTGCTGGGCGCCAGCCCCGCCCTGGGCGACCACCTCGTGCGCCACCCCGAGCAGTGGGTCGAGCTGACCGATCCCGCGCTGGGGTGCACGCGGCCGCCGGCGTACCTGCTGCGCCACGACATGCTGCGCGTGGTGGGCGCCGACCCCGACGACCCCGAGCCGACGGCCACGGTGGCCGACGCCGCGGCCGTCGACGCGCTGCGGGTGGAGTACCGCCGGGTGCTGGTGCGCCTGGCCGCCCGAGACCTGTCGCACCACCTCGGCGTCGACGACGTCGCCGCCGAGCTCGCCGACCTCGCCGCGGCCACCCTCGAGGGCGCGCTCGCCGTGGCCCGCCAGCGCGTGGGCGAGGCGGCGGGACGCTGCCGGCTCGCGGTGGTGGCGATGGGCAAGTGCGGCGGTCACGAGCTCAACTACGTCTCCGACGTCGACGTCGTGTTCGTCTACGAGCCCGCGGAGACCGCGTCCGGCCCGGCCTCCGACACCGCCGCCAACCGGGCGGCCACCCAGCTGGCCTCCCACCTGATGCGCATCTGCTCCGACCCCACCGGCGAGGGAGAGATCTGGCCGGTCGACGCCGGCCTGCGGCCCGAGGGCAAGTCGGGCCCGCTGGTGCGCACCCTGGCCAGCCACGAGGGCTACTACCAGCGCTGGGCCCGCACCTGGGAGTTCCAGGCGCTGCTCAAGGCCCGCCCGGTGGCCGGCGACGCCGCGCTGGGCGCGGCCTACGTCGCCGCCATGGCGCCGCTGGTGTGGACGGCCGTGGAGCGCGACGGGTTCGTGGAGGAGACCCAGACCATGCGCCGCCGCGTGGTTGAGCACATCCCGGCCCGCGAGGCCGAGCGCCAGCTCAAGCTCGGCTCGGGCGGCCTGCGCGACGTGGAGTTCGCCGTGCAGCTGCTGCAGATGGTGCACGGGCGCAGCGACGAGGCGATCCGCCCGCCGACCACGCTCAGCGCGCTGGCCGAGCTCGCCCGCGGCGGCTACATCGGCCGCGAGGACGGCGAGGCGCTGCACGAGGCGTACACGTTCCTGCGCACCCTCGAGCACCGCATGCAGCTGCACCGGCTGCGCCGCCTGCACGTCGTGCCCGACGACGAGGCGTCGCTGCGCCGCCTCGGGCGCAGCATGGGCTACTACAAGGACTCCGCGCGCGCCCTCGACAAGGAGTGGCAGCACCACCGCCGCGAGGTGCGCCGGCTGCACCAGAAGCTGTTCTACCGGCCGCTGCTGGCGGCCGTCGCCCAGCTGCCCGGGTCGGAGGCACGGCTCTCGCCGCAGGCCGCGCGGGTGCGGCTCGCCGCGCTCGGGTACGCCGACGCCGAGGCCGCGCTGCGCCACCTGGAGGCGCTGACCGGCGGGGTCTCCCGCGCCGCCACGATCCAGCGCACCCTGCTGCCGGTGATGCTGCAGTGGTTCGCCGAGGGCCCCGACCCCGACGCCGGCCTGTTCGGCTTCCGCCGCATCAGCGAGCGGCTGGGGGAGTCGCCGTGGTACCTCAAGACGCTGCGCGACGAGGGCCAGGTCGCCGAGCGCCTCGCCAGCGTGCTCTCCACCTCCCGCTACGCCACCTCGCTGCTCGAGCGGGAGCCGCAGGGGGTGCGGATGCTGGGGGAGCCGCTGGTGCCGCTCGACGCCGAGGCGCTGACCGAGGAGATGCTCTCCGCGGAGGGGCGCCGCGACGACGCCGACCGGGCGGTGCGGGCGGTGCGGGCCATCCGCCGTCGCGAGCTGTTCCGCATCGCCGCCGGCGACCTGCTCGGCCTCACCGACGTCTCCGACGTGGGTGCCGCGCTCTCCCGGCTCACCGACGCCACCCTGGAGGCCACGCTCGCCGCAGCCGGCGCCGCCGTACGCCGCCAGCGGCACCTCGAGGCCGCCCCGACCCGCCTGGCCGTGGTCGCGATGGGCCGCTACGGCGGCTTCGAGCTGTCCTACGGCAGCGACGCCGACGTGATGTTCGTGCACGAGCCGGAGCCCGGCGCCGACCCGCACACCGCGGCGTCGTACGCCCAGGCGGTGGCCCACGAGGTGCGCCGACTGCTGGCCGCGCCCGGGCACGACCCCGCCCTGGTCGTCGACGCCGACCTGCGCCCCGAGGGCAAGCAGGGCGCGCTGGTGCGCACGCTGTCGTCGTACGCCGCCTACTACGCGAAGTGGTCGGCGGTGTGGGAGTTCCAGGCGCTGCTGCGCGCCGACGCCGTCGTGGGCGACCTCGACCTGCGCACCCGCTTCGAGGCGCTGGTCGACCCGCTGCGCTACCCCGCCGACGGCCTGTCGCCCGAGGACGTGCTGGAGGTGCGCCGGATCAAGGCGCGCGTCGACCAGGAGCGGCTGCCTCGCGGCGCCGACCCGTCGACCCACCTCAAGCTGGGCCGCGGCGGGCTCGCCGACATCGAGTGGACCGTGCAGCTGCTGCAGATGCGCTGGGCCGGCCAGGTGCCGGGGCTGCGCACCTCCCGCACCCTGCCGGCGCTGGCCGCCGCGCGCGCCGCAGGTCTGGTCGCCGCCGACGACGCGGCCGTGCTCGACGCCGGCTGGCGCCGGGTCAGCCGGGTGCGCAACGCCGTGACGCTGGTGCGCGGCACCCCCTCGGACCAGCTGCCGCGCGACCCCCGCGAGCGCGCCGCCGTCGCCAGCATCCTGGGCTACCCGCCGGGCGGCTCGGAGGAGATGCTCAACGACCACCTGCGCGCCACCCGCCTGTCGCGCGCGGTCGTCGACCGGGTGTTCTGGGAGGACCCGGTCGCACCCCCTGGCTAGCGTCGGGTCCATGACCTCCGACACCAGCACCTCCGACACGGGCACCGGCGGCACCGCCGACCGGGCCACCCGCCTCCTCGACCTGCACCGCGACCCCGAGCTCCTGACCGTGGTCAACGTGTGGGACGCGATCACCGCCACCGTCGTCGCGCAGACCCCCGGCACCCGCGCGCTGGCCACCGCCAGCCACTCCATCGCGGCCTCCCACGGCTACGCCGACGGCGAGAACATCCCCCTCGACCTGATGCTGACCGCCGTCGGCCGCATCGTGGCCGCCACCGACCTGCCGGTGAGCGCCGACCTCGAGGGCGGGTACGGCGACGCCGCCGAGACCGTGCGGCGCGCGATCGGCGTCGGCGTGGTCGGTGCCAACCTCGAGGACCAGCTGCGCCCGGCGGCCGAGGCCGCCGCGCAGGTGGAGGCCGTGGTGGCGGCGGCCGCGGCCGAGGGCGTCGACGACTTCGTGCTGAACGCCCGCACCGACGCGTTCGTGCTCGGCGGCGACCGCGACCCCGCCGAGGTGCTGCGCGACGCCGTGGAGCGCAGCCGGGCCTACCTCGACGCCGGCGCGCCGGTGGTCTTCGTGCCCGGCCCGCTCACCGAGGAGCAGGTCGTCACCCTCGTCGACGCCCTGGGCCCGCAGCGGCTCACCACGATCGGCCTGCCCGGCACGCCGCCGCTGGCCCGGCTCGCCGAGCTCGGCGTCGCCCGGGTCTCCTACGGCCCGCTCTCGCAGCGGGTCGCGCTCACCGCGCTGCAGGAGCTCGTGGAGGAGGTGCACCGCGGCGGTGGCGTGCCGGCGTCGGTGCGCCCGCTGAACTGAGCCCTTCCCGGGCCGTCGTCACCGACGGCCCGGGGCCGGGGCAGCGCGGGTCAGCGCGGGTCAGCGCAGGGTGTCGGCGGAGCCGACGCGCCACACCGCGACGCCGTGCAGGCCGAGGTCAGTGGCGAGGTCGCGACGCAGGTCGTAGGAGCGGGCGTCGGACCACCACAGCCGGGTGCCGTTCGACAGCCGCGCGGTCCACTCGCCCTCTTCGGCGCGCCACTGCGCCGTGGCGCCGTCGTCGGCCACCAGCGCGCGGGCCCGGCGCACCGGCACCGAGTGGCCGGTGCCGCGGCGGGGCCAGGTGTAGCCGTACCCCGCGACGCCGAGGTCGAGCTGGGCGGCCGGCACGGCCTCCAGGGCGGCCGCGACGCTGCGCCGCTGCGACTCGAGTGCGCCGATCGGTCCGGGGCCCGACCAGGTGGGGCCGTGCTGGTCGTAGGTCATCAGCTGCACCAGGTCGACGCTGGCGGCGATGCCGCGCAGCCGGTAGCCGCCCTCGCGGTAGGCCTCCAGCGACCCGCGGGCCGACACGTCGATCGACAGCGCCGCCGTGGGGGGCAGCACGCGGTCGAGCTCCTGCAGCAGGGCCACCATGCCGGCGCCGTCGCGGCGCGACATGGACTCCAGGTCGACGTTCACGCCGTCCCAGCCCTCCTCCTTGACCACCTCGGCGAGGCGACCGGCGACGCGGCGGATGTTGTCGGCGCTGGCCAGCAGCCGGCTCGCGGCGCGGGGGTCGAACCCGCCGACGGCATCGCGGTAGTTGCTGAGCAGGATCTCGGCGCGCAGGCCCTCGGCGTGGGCGGTGGCGAGCAGCCGCCGGGCCTCGGCGGTCGGCCGGGCCACCCGGCGTCCGTCGCCGCTGATGGGGACCGCCGCCACCGTGAGGGTGTCGAGGCCGGGGGCGTTGCGCTCCAGGACGCGGTCGGAGGTGCCCTGCAGCGCGTAGCCGGTGATCACCAGCGGCTCGGCGCGGGGCGCCGCGTCGTTGGCGGGGGAGGCCCCGGCGGGGGTCAGGGTCAGCAGCCCCGCGGCGAGGGCGGCGGTCAGACCGGCGGTCAGGCCGGCGGTCAGGCCGGCGGTCAGGGTGGTCAGGGGCACGAGGGCGTGGGGACGGCGCACCCTGGAAGCCTCCCACGTGGCTAGGTTGGGTCCGTGAAGCGATTCGGCTGCGTCGTGCCCGTCGACCGCCGGGGCCGCCTGCTGCTGCAGGAGCGCGACGAGCACCCGGTCATCGACCCCGGGAAGTGGGGCATGTGCGGGGGCCACCTCGAGGACGGTGAGGACTTCCTCGACGGCGCGCTGCGTGAGCTCGAGGAGGAGACCGGCATCCGCTGCGAGCCCGGCGACCTGCGGCTGCTGCGCGTGCTCGACGTCGTGCACGCCGCCTACGGCACCCTCGACCAGGTCGCGGTGTTCCTCACCGCGGTCGACCTCACCGACGACGACGTGGTGTGCGGCGAGGGCCGGCGCATCGTGTTCGTCGAGCCCGCGGTGGCCCGTGGCCTGCCGCTGACCGGGTCGCTGGACCTGGTGCTGTCCGACCTGCTCGACTCCGACCTCTACCAGGAGCTGCTCCCGTGACCCGACCCCCGACCCGGCCCGCCACCCGCCCCGCGCCCGTCGTCCACCCCGTGCCCGGCCCCGGCGCCGAGGACGTCGTCGTCGTGCCCGACGGGCCCCGCGCCGGCGGGGTCTACACCGGCACCGCCGACGGCGCGGTGTGGTGGGTCTCCCACGACGGCGCCCGCCTCGAGCGGGTGGCCCGCACCGGCGGTCGCCCGCTGGGCATCGAGCTGGAGGCCGACGGCCGGCTGCTGGTGTGCGACGCCCACCGGGGTCTGCTGCGCATCGACCCCGCGAGCGGCGGCGTCGAGCCCGTCGTGGACACCGTGGACGGGCGCCGCATGGTGTTCTGCAACAACGCCGCGGTCGCCGCCGACGGCACGGTCTGGTTCACCGACTCCTCCACCCGCTTCGGCATCGAGCGCTGGAAGGACGACCTGGTGCAGGACACCCGCACCGGTCGCCTGCTGCGCCTGGCCACCGACGGCACGCTGAGCGTCGTCGAGCAGGGCCTCGCCTTCGCCAACGGCGTCGCCCTGGCCGCCGACGAGTCGTACGTCGCCGTCGCCCAGACCGCCGGGCGCAGCGTCGTGCGGCACTGGCTCACCGGCCCCCGCGCCGGCACGCGCGACGACCTGGTCAGCGACCTGCCCGGCTACCCCGACAACATCTCCCGAGGCAGCGACGGCCTGGTGTGGGTGAGCATCGCCAGCCCCACCGACCCCGTGGTGACCCGGCTGCAGGGCGGACCGGGATGGCTGCAGCGCGGCGTGACGCGGGTCCCGGACGCCGTGCAGCCCCGGCCCAAGCGCACCGTGCGGGTGCAGGCCTACGCCGACGACGGCCGCCTGGTGCACGACCTCGACGCCGACGCGTCGGGCTACCACATGGTCACCGGTGTGCGGGAGCACGAGGGCCGGGTGTGGCTGGGCAGCCTGCACGAGGCGGCGGTGGCGGTGCTCGACTTGTGACCGCTGGCGCGGGGTCGGGCCGTAAACTGCCCGGCATGGCCATCCTCGAGTCGATCCACGGCCCCCGTGACCTGCGCGGCCTCGCCGACGACCAGCTCGACGCCCTGGCCACCGAGATCCGCGACGTGCTGGTGGCGACCTGCTCCCGCACCGGCGGCCACCTCGGCCCCAACCTCGGCGTCGTCGAGCTGACCCTCGCCATCCACCGCGTCTTCGACAGCCCGCGCGACCGGGTGGTCCTCGACACCGGCCACCAGAGCTACGTGCACAAGATGCTCACCGGCCGCGCCGGCGACTTCGCCGGGCTGCGCCAGGAGGGGGGCCTGTCCGGCTACCCCAGCCAGGCCGAGTCGGAGCACGACATCGTCGAGAACTCCCACGCCTCGACCGCGCTGTCCTACGCCGACGGCCTCGCCAAGGCCTACGCCATCCGCGGCGAGGAGCGCCACGTGGTGGCCGTGATCGGCGACGGCGCCCTGACCGGCGGGATGGCCTGGGAGGCGCTGAACAACATCGCGGTCGCGCGCGACAGCCGCCTGGTGATCGTGGTCAACGACAACGGCCGCTCCTACACCCCGACCATCGGCGGGCTGGCCACGGCCCTCACGTCGCTGCGCACCGACCCCCGCTACGAGCAGGTGCTCGACCTGGTGAAGAAGCGGCTCAACGCCGTGCCGGGCGTCGGGGCGCCGGCGTACGACGCGCTGCACGCGATGAAGAAGGGCGTCAAGGACGCGCTGGCGCCGCAGGGCCTGTTCGAGGACCTCGGCCTGAAGTACGTCGGCCCCGTCGACGGCCACGACCGCGCCGCGATGGAGCACGCGCTCGGCCAGGCCAAGAAGTTCGGCGGCCCGGTCATCGTGCACGCGCTGACCCGCAAGGGCTTCGGGTACGACGCCGCCGAGCGCCACGAGGCCGACCAGTTCCACTCCCCGGGGCCCTTCGACGTCGACACCGGCGAGGAGACCCCCAAGGGCCGCATCTGGACCGACGTGTTCGCCGACGAGATGGTGCACGTGGGCCGGCGCCGCAAGGACGTCGTCGCGATCACCGCGGCGATGATGCACCCGGTCGGCCTCGACCACTTCCAGGCCCACTTCCCCGAGCGCACGTTCGACGTCGGCATCGCCGAGCAGCACGCCGCCACCTCCGCGGCGGGGCTGGCCATGGGCGGGCTGCACCCGGTCTTCGCGGTCTACGCCACCTTCCTCAACCGGGCCTTCGACCAGGTGCTGATGGACGTGGCGCTGCACCGCTGCGGCGTGACGTTCGTCCTCGACCGCGCCGGGGTGACCGGCGACGACGGCGCAAGCCACAACGGCATGTGGGACATGTCGATGCTCCAGCTCGTGCCGGGGCTGCGCCTGGCCGCGCCCCGCGACGCCACCCGCCTGCGCGAGCTGCTGAACGAGGCCGTCGAGGTCGACGACGCCCCCACGGTGGTGCGCTACCCGAAGGGCCCGCCGCCCGAGGACCTGGAGGCCGTCGACACCGTCGGCGGCGTCGACGTGCTGGTGCGCGAGGGCCGCCGCGACGTGCTGGTCGTCGGCGTCGGGTCGATGGCCACCACCGCCGTGCAGGTCGCCGACCGGCTGGTCGCCCAGGGCATCGGCGTGACCGTGGTCGACCCGCGCTGGGTCAAGCCGGTCGCCCCCGCCCTGCTCGACCTCGCCCGCGAGCACCGGCTCGTGGTGAGCGTGGAGGACAACGGTGTCGTCGGCGGCTGCGGGGCGGTGCTGCAGCAGACGCTGGCCGCGGCCGGGGTCGAGACGCCGGTGCGGGTGCACGGCGTGCCGCAGGAGTTCCTCGGCCACGCCAAGCGCGCGGTGATCCTGGAGCGCATCGGGCTCACCCCGCAGGCGCTGGCCCTCGGCATCGTGGAGAGCATCTCGGCCCTCGACGGGTCCCCACCGGTGGACCAGCCCGTTGAGCGGCAGCGCTAGGCGCCCTGGGGAGGGAGCAGCGCCCACCGCACGACCGGCACGAGGAGCACCGCAGCACCAGCACGGCCCGGGGAGGGGCCGTCGCGCACGGCTGGCCGCCGTCGTGCTCACCGTGCTCACCGTGGTGGTCGCCGGCTGCTCCGGCGCCGACGAGCCGCCCGCACCCGAGCGCCGCGGCGAGCGGCGAGCGGCGGACGCCGGCGGTAGCGGTGGCAGCGCCGGGGCAGCCGGTGGCGGCCAGGGGAGCGCAGGCGGTGGTGCCCGTGGCAGCGACGCCGCTGCCTCGGCGCGGCTGCTGGTCGCGCTCGAGCGCACCCTCGACGACCGGGAGGCGGCGCTGCGGGCGGGCGACCGGGCGGCGTTCGCGCGCACCGTCGGCGGCGGCCGGGTGTCGCGGGCGCGGCAGCTGACGACGTACGACAACCTGCAGCGGCTCCCGGTGGGCGAGCTCACGCTGGGCCTGGACGCCGGCGCCCTCGTGCGCGACGGGCGCGGCTACCGGGTGGTGGTGCGCACCGACCTGCGCCTCGACGGCTACGACCGGGCCCCGGTGACCACCCACGACCGGTGGCTCCTGGTGCCGGTGGCGGCCGGTCATGGTGACGACCGGCGCTGGGTGGTGGCCTCGGCGCGCGACGCCGCGTGGGAGCGACGTGCGGAGGTCACCCCGCCGCCGTGGGAGACCGGGCCGCTGGTGGTGCACGAGGGCGACGGCGTCCTGGTCGTCACCTCCGGCGCCGACGGGCCCGGCACGGCGCAGGCGCTGGTGCGCGAGGCCGCGCAGGCGCGCGACGAGGTGGCGGGCGTGGTGCCGTACGCCTGGGACGGCACGGTGGTGCTGTGGGCCCTGCCCGACACCCGGGTGCTCGACGGGCTGGCCCGCACCGGCGACCTGCCGGGCGGTGACCCCGACGACGTCGACGCGGTCACCGTGCGGCTCGGGGCGCCCGACGACCCCGCCGCCGTGCGGGTGGTGCTCCACCCGCGGGTGGTCGAGGCCGTGACGGCCGGGGGCGACGGGGGCGACGACGCGGACGGGCGTGCGCGGCTGCTGCGCCACGAGCTCACCCACGCCGCGCTGAGCGGCCACGACGCCGGTGGGCCCGCCTGGCTCACCGAGGGCGTGGCCGAGTGGGTGGCGGTACGGTCGCTGGCCCCGCTGGAGCGGCGGCTGCCCGCGGGCGCGGTGGAGCAGGCCCGCGCCGGCCTCGACGGCGTGCCCCGTCGCGCCGACCTGGCGGGCGAGGGCGCCGAGGCGGCGTACGGCGTGGCGTGGTGGGTGTGCGAGCACCTGGCCGCGACGTACGGGGAGGCGGAGCTGTGGCGCCTGCTCGACGCCTGGGAGGGCGGACCCCGGGCCGGGGAGGCGCGGCTGCGGGCGCTCACCGGCGGCCCCGCCGACGCCCTCGCCCGCCCCGCCGGCCGGCTGCTGCTGGCCGCGGCCGCCGAGCAGCAACGGGCGGAGGCGCGGGCAGGAGCGCGGGCAGAGGCGCGGGCGGAGCGGGCCGCGGAGCGCGCCGAGCGGGCCGAGGACCGGCGGTCCGACGCGCGGGCGGAGCGGCGCCGGGGGAGCCGTGGGGACGGCCCCGGCGACCGGCGGCAGTGACCGACCGGTGACCGCACGGTGGACGTCGGCCGCCGGGGTCGCCGTCCGGGGCCCCGGTGCCTTAGGTTCGCCCGATGAGCCGGTCCACAGGTCTCCTGCGCACGAAGTCCGTCGAGCAGTCGCTGGCCTCGGGTGACGACCCCGAGTTCGCGCTGAAGCGCAACCTCAGCGCCCTCGACCTCACCGTCTTCGGGGTCGGGGTGGTGATCGGTGCGGGCATCTTCACCCTCACCGGCCGGGTGGCCGCCGAGTACGCCGGCCCGGGTGTGGTGTTCTCCTTCGCGATCGCCGCCCTCTGCTGCGCCCTCGCGGCGCTGTGCTACGCCGAGTTCGCCTCCACGCTGCCGATGTCGGGCTCGGCCTACACGTTCTCCTACGCCACCCTCGGCGAGCTGGTGGCCTGGATCATCGGGTGGGACCTGCTGCTCGAGCTGATGCTCGGCGCGAGCGTGGTGGCGCAGGGGTGGAGCACCTACTTCGTGACGCTGCTCGACCAGCTGGGGGTGACCTGGCCCGAGCAGCTCGGCCCCGACGCGACGTTCAACCTGGCGGCGTTCCTGCTGGTCGCCGTGCTCGGCGCCCTGATCGCGTTCGGCATCAAGGAGAGCCTGCGGGTCAACCTGGTGCTGGTGGCGGTCAAGCTGTTCGTGGTGCTGTTCGTCATCGTGGCCGGGCTGTTCTACGTCGACGGGTCGAACTACAGCCCGTTCCTGCCCGAGTCGGCCGGCACCGCCGGCGGCGAGGGCGGCTGGCTCACCGCGCCCCTGGTGCAGCTGATGTTCGGCATCGAGCCCCAGGTGTACGGCGTGCTGGGCGTGGTCTCGGCCGCGTCGGTGGTGTTCTTCGCCTACATCGGCTTCGACGTGGTGGCCACCACCGCCGAGGAGGCCCGCAACCCGCAGCGCGACCTGCCGCGCGGCATCCTGGGCTCGTTGGCCATCTGCACGGTGCTCTACATCGCGGTGGCCCTGGTGATCACCGGGATGGTCAACTACCGCGACATCGACCCCGAGGCGGCGCTGGCGCGGGCCTTCATCGACCGCGGCCAGGACGGCATCGGCACCCTGATCTCCGCCGGCGCGGTGGCCGGGCTGACCACCGTGGTCATGACGCTGATGATCGGCGCCGTGCGGGTGTTCTTCGCGATGGCGCGCGACGGGCTGCTGCCGGTGCGCCTGGCCCGGGTCAACCCCCGCACGGGCACGCCGCTGACCCTCACCGTCGGCATCGTCGTGGTGGTGGCGCTGGTGGCGTCGCTGACGCCGATCGGCAAGCTCGAGGAGATGGTGAACATCGGCACGCTGACGGCATTCCTGCTGGTCTCGCTGGCCGTGCCGGTGCTGCGGCGTCGGCGTCCGGACCTCGAGCGGTCGTTCCGGGTGCCGCTGTCGCCGGTGCTGCCGGTGGTCTCGGCGCTGATCTGCTTCTACCTGATGCTCAACCTCAGCGTCGAGACGTGGCTGCGGTTCCTGGTGTGGATGGCCCTGGGCTTCACGCTCTACTTCGTCTACGGCCGGCGCCACGCCCGGCTGGGGGCCGAGCCCGCCGGGTCCGCCGCGCGCGACTGACGGCCCGGCTGCGGGGTCGACTGCGGGGTCGACTGAGCGGTCGGCTGGGCGGTCGGCGGGGCGTCGAGGCGCCCGGCGGCGCGGGAGGCCACCGCGGCGGTGGCCACGCCGGCGAGCGCGAACAGCGCGGCCAGCGCCGCCCAGCCGGGGGTGCCGTGGTCGACGGCGGTGGCGGTGACCACGAGCGGCGCGAGCATCGAGGCGACGGCGTACCCGGTCTGTGACACGCCCTGGTAGGCACCCGCGCTGCGGGGGTCGGCGAGCTCGAAGGACAGGCCCCAGCCGCCGGCCTCCGACAGCACCTCGCCGGCGGCCCCGGCCACGGCGCCGAGCAGCAGCACGACGACGGCGGTGGTGGCGTCGCCGTACGCCGCCGCGGCGAACAGCCCGCACGACAGCGCGAGCAGCGCGCCGGCGCGTCGTACGGCCCGACCGGCCGCGCGCACCTCGTGGGTGCCGCGGGCGGCGGGCACCTGCAGCAGCGCGACCAGGACGGTGTTGACCACCATCAGCGCCGAGATGACGACGGTGGGCGCCTCGGTGTGCCCGGCGACCCACAGCGGCACGCCCACGGTCTGCAGGCCGAACTGCATGGCGAGCACCGCGCTCATCGCGGTGGAGGCCAGGTAGGTCGGGTCGGTCAGCGGCGAGCGCCCGGCCGGCTCACCGGGTGCGCCGACGGGCCGGGCCCGCACCCGCGCGGCCAGCTCCGGCCGGGCGCGCCCGAGGCGCAGCAGCGGCACGACGGCGACCAGCACCAGCAGTCCCGAGAGCAGCATCGTCGTGCGGTAGGCCGCGGCCGAGCCGACGAGCAGGGCCGCGCCGGCCAGCACCGTGCCGAGGCCGATGAACACGTTGGTCACCACGCGCAGCCGGGCGCGCACCCCGACCCGCTCGGGGCCGGTGTACCAACGGGCCAGCAGTGCCTGGCGCGCCGTGCCCTGCACCGAGCGCAGGGCCACCGCGACGCAGGCGACCGCGACGAACCAGCCGACCCCCTGCACCAGCGCGTAGGCGAGCAGCGCCGCGCCCCAGCCGAGCAGCGCGACCACCTGCACGCGGTCGGCGCCGAGCCGGTCGCTGGCGCGGCCGGCGGCGTACGACGCCACGACGCCGCAGGCGCCGGCGACCGTGAGCCCGAGGCCCACGGTGGTGGCGGAGAGGCCGACGACGCGGGTGAAGTAGAGGGCGCTGACGCTGTAGAAGAGACCGGTCGACAGCGAGGCCGCCATCGTGGCCACGGTGAGGGCCCGGGTGACCGGGTCTCGGGGCAGCAGGGTCTCGCGCACCGCCCCAGTGCAGCGCACCGGCAGCGACAGGGCCAATCAGGCGCCGTGGTGCCGCGGCCCCCTCGCCGTCCACCCAGGCGCGTCGGCGTCGACGCCGGGGAATATCGTGGGCGCTCGCGGTGGTGAACCACCGTGCGCGGGCGCCCGCCCGCCGCGAACGAGAGGATCCGCGTGGCTGCCGAACGTCTGGTGCACATCGTCGACGACGTGCCCGAGCTCGACGGCTCGCAGGAGCGCGCCCTGACCATGGTGCTGGTGCTCGACGGGTTCCTCGACGCCGGCAACGCCGCGGCCCGCGCCGCGCGCCACCTCGTCGACGTCGCCGTGCAGGGCACCGACACCCCGGTCGAGCGGTCCCTCGACGGCGCTGACGGTGACGAGACCCCCGCCGAGGTCACCGCCGGCGACGGCGACGGCACCGGCCGGGTCGTGGCGACGTTCGACGTCGACCAGTTCCACGACTACCGCGCCCGGCGTCCCGCCATCTCGTTCGTGCGCGACCACTACGCCTCCTACGACGCCCCGCGGCTCGTCGTGCGGCTGCTGCGCGACGGCGGCGGCACGCCGTACCTGCTGCTGCAGGGCCCCGAGCCCGACAACCGGTGGGAGGCCTTCGCCCGCGCCGTGCGCGAGGTCGTCGAGCGCTTCCGCGTCACCCGCGTGGTCTCGATGGGCTCGGTGCCGATGGCCGTGCCGCACACCCGCCCGGTCGCGGTCACCCACCACGCCAACGACCCCGAGCTGCTGCTGGGCGCCACCAGCCCCTGGCGCGGCGAGCTGCGGGTGCCGAGCAGCGCCCAGGCGCTGCTCGAGGTGCGGCTGGGGGAGTGGGGACACCCCGCGCAGGGGTTCGTCGCCCACATCCCGCACTACCTGGCGCAGATGGACTACCCCCGCGCCGCCGCGGCGCTGCTCGAGCAGGTCGAGCTGGCCGGCCGGCTCACCGTCGACCTCTCGGTGCTGCACCGCGAGGCGGAGCGCGGCGAGGAGGAGGTGCGGCGCTACCTCGCCGACAACGACGAGGTCGACGACGTGGTGCAGGCCCTCGAGCGGCAGTACGACGCCTTCGAGCGCTCCGAGGAGTCCGGCAGCAACCTGCTCGCCCAGGACCAGCCGCTGCCCACCGGCGAGGAGCTCGGCCAGGAGTTCGAGCAGTTCCTCGCCGGGCTCGAGGGCGACGGTCCAGGCGACGAGCCGACCGGGCTCGGTGACGGGCCGGGCGGGCCCGACGGCCCGCGCGGCGGCTGAGCCCCGTGCCTCGCGACGCCGACGAGCTCGGCGCCCTCCTCGACCTCGAGACCATCGACGACAACCTGTTCCGCGGTGCCGTCGAGCCCTCCGCGCTGCCCCGGGTGTTCGGCGGACAGGTCGCCGCCCAGGCGCTGGTCGCGGCGCGACGCACCGTCGACCCGGCGTACGTCGTGCACTCGCTGCACAGCTACTTCCTGCAGCCCGGTGACACCGGCGCGCCGATCGTCTACGACGCCGAGACGCTGCGCGACGGCCGGTCGTTCGCGACCCGGCGGGTGCTGGCGCGTCAGCACGGCCGCCCGGTGTTCGCCCTGACCGCCGACTTCCACCGCCCCGAGCCCGGGCGTGAGCACCAGTCGCGGATGCCCGACGCGCCTCCGCCCGAGGACTGCCTCGACCCGCGCACGCTGCTGCGCGACGGGGACACCAGCCTCGACCAGTTCCGCGTCGCGGAGATCCGCTACGTCGGCAGCTCGCAGGACCTGCT
This sequence comes from Nocardioides sp. FY1077, assembly GCF_058681775.1. Lineage (NCBI taxonomy): Bacteria > Bacillati > Actinomycetota > Actinomycetes > Propionibacteriales > Nocardioidaceae > Nocardioides > Nocardioides sp. FY1077. The sequence goes on from NZ_JBZWDB010000004.1 coordinate 76,135, forward strand.
CCCGCACGACCCCGCCCACCCGGCCCGGCAGCGGATGTGGATGCGGGTGGCCGGCACGCTGCCCGAGGACCCGTTCGCCCACGCCGCGGCGTTCACCTACCTCTCCGACATGAGCCTGATGGGTGCAGCGCTCGCGCCCCACGGGCTGCGCCTCGGCGGGCCCGGCACGCTCGTGGCCTCCCTCGACCACGCCGTGTGGTTCCACCGCCCGTTCCGGGCCGACCAGTGGTGGCTGTTCGACCAGGTCTCGCCGGTGGCGAACGCCGGTCGCGGGCTGGTCACCGCCCAGGTGTTCACCCCCGACGGCGCCCTGGTGGCCTCGGTCGCGCAGGAGGCGCTGCTGCGACCGACGTCCGACGACCGGGCCGGGTCGTGAGCGACCCCGACGCCGTGACGGGGCGCGACACCGAGGCGCTGGTCGGTGAGCTGCTCGGGCTGCTCGACCTCGAGACGATCGACGTCGACCTGTTCCGCGGCTCCACGATCGACTACGGGCGCCCTCGGGTGTTCGGCGGGCAGGTGGCCGCGCAGGCGCTGATCGCCGGCACCCGCACCGTGGGCGAGGAGTTCCACGTGCACTCGCTGCACTCCTACTTCCTGCTGCCGGGCGACCCGCTGGCCCCGATCGTCTTCGACGTCGAGCGCATCCGCGACGGCCGGTCGTTCCTCACCCGCCGGGTCGCCGCACGCCAGCACGGTCGGCCGATCTACTACCTCACCGCCAACTTCCACCGCGAGGAGGACGGCTTCGACCACCAGGACGCGATGCCGGTGGTGCCGCCTCCGGAGGCCGGGACCGACCTCCTGGCTCGGATGGCCACCGACGGCGTGGGGGAGGGCACCCAGCTGGCCCGCGAGTGGGGTGCCCTGGACGCCCGGGCGCTCGGCACCTCCCGCGAGGGGCTGCCCGACGACCCGGCGCACCCGGCGCGGGCGCAGCTGTGGTTCCGCATCGCGGCGCGGCTGCCCGACGACCCCCGGCTGCACCTCGCGGCGTTCACCTGGGCCAGCGACGTGAGCCTGCTCGGGGCCACCATGGCCGCCCACGAACGTCCCGACGAGCTGCAGATGGCGTCGCTCGACCACACCGTGTGGTTCCACCGGCCCTTCCGGGCCGACGAGTGGTGGCTCTTCGACCAGTGGTCGCCGTCGGCGCACGGCGCCCGCGGGCTGGCGATCGGGCGGGTGTTCACCGCCGGGGGCCTGCTCGCCGCGACCGTGGCGCAGGAGGGGCTGATCCGGCCCCCGCGCCGGTGACCGACCCCGGCGATCCGGTGGGCTTGTAGCACTACACCGGTGTAGTTCGTGACAGACACGCCGGTGGCGTGGTTACGTGTGCTCACTCGTGTGACGCAAGTGTCCTCGTGTTGTCGATGAGCCGGCTGGTGCTGTGCGCCCCGGTGGTCCGACGACCGAGGGTGGCCGGCCGTCCTCGGGCGCACCCGACCCAGCCGACCCAGCCACCAGGATCTCCTTCATGTCCCGTGCTCCCTCGCGCCGCCGTACGTCCCGCACCACCTCCGCCGTGCTCGTCCGTGGCCTCGCCGCCGGGCTCGGCCTCACCCTCGCGACCGGGCTCGCCGCCGGTGCCACGCCCGCCGCGGCCGCGCCGTCCGACCGGGACGACCGGGACGGCCGGGTCACCCGGATCGACCACGGCGACGGGCCCGCACCGGTCGAGCTGACCCCGCGGCAGGAGCGGCGCGAGGCCGCCCGGGCCGCCGTGGCGCCGGTGACGCCGTTCGAGGTGCCGTTCCCCTGCGGGCAGACCTGGACGGGCACCACCCGCTCCACCCACAGCCCCAGCGTGCGCTCGGTCGACTGGAACCGCACCGACGACGTCGACGACCCGGTGGTGGCCGCTGCGGCCGGCACCGTGACCACCGCGGTGACCAACGGCACCTCCGGCTACGGCCGCTACGTCGTCATCGACCACGGCAACAGCGAGTCGACCCTCTACGCCCACCTCAACTCGGTGGTGGTGCGTGTGGGTCAGCGGGTCGACGGGGGCGTGCAGATCGGCACCCTGGGCTCCACCGGCAACTCGACCGGGCCCCACCTGCACTTCGAGGAGCGCCGCTCCGGCACGGTGCTCGAGGCCTACTTCCACGGCAAGCCGTTCGTCTACGGCAGCACGGTGGCCTCCCAGAACTGCGCCGACGAGCCGGAGGTGCCCGAGGTTCCGGCGGAGCCGGACGTGCCGCTCGCAGGCAACTTCGCCGGTGAGGCACCCGCCGAGCTGGCGATGTACCAGCGCTCGGAGCCCTCGCAGTTCCGCATCCAGCGGCCGAACGCCAAGCCCCGCGTCGTGGAGCTCGGGACGCCCACCGACGACCCCGTGGTGGGCGACTGGGACGGCGACGGCCGGGTCAGCCCCGGCGTGCGCACCTCCTCCACCAAGACCTTCGCCCTGAAGACCGGCACCACGACGACCTCGGTCGTCTTCGGCTGGGTCAAGGACGAGCCCGTGGCCGGCGACTGGGACGGCGACGGCGTCTGGGAGATCGGGGTGTGGCGCGCACGCGCCGCCGAGTTCCGCCTGCGCGCTGCTGACGGCAGCGTCACCGTCGTACCGGTCGGCGACCTCGACGACCTGCCGGTCACCGGCGACTGGAACGGCGACGGCACCACCGACCTCGGTGTCTACGACCAGGAGACCGCGACGTTCACCCTGCACCGCATCGACGAGGACGGGCTCGCCTGGACCGCGCAGGTGCAGTTCGGGGAGCCCGGCGACCTGCCCGTCGTCGGTGACTGGGACGGCAACCTGCGCACCGACCTCGGCGCCTGGGACCCCGAGACCGAGACGCTGTCGCAGCGCCGGGCCGCCCGCCCCGCGGCGGAGCGCTCCACCACCCTGGACGTCGACCACGACCGGTCGCTGCGCAGCAGCAGCTGACCTGCAGCACCGTCGCACGCCACGACGCCGGCCCCGTTGGACGGGGCCGGCGTCGTGGCGTTCGTGGTGTCCGGGCGTGGACCTGCCAGGACGGTCAGAGCGCGGTGGCGCGGCCCGCGAGGTGCGGGGCGCCGGTGCGCGGGTCGCTCAGGGCGAACGCGATGCCGTCGTCGAGCACGCTGGTGCCGAGCTCGACCTTCCCGGGCAGCACGATCGGCTTCTTGAACGAGGCGTCGACGCGTACGGCGTCGGGCAGCCGGTTCTCCACAGCGGCCACCGTGCGGGCCAGGCTCCACATCCCGTGCGCGATCTGGCGCGGGAACCCGAGGGCCTTGGCGGTCAGCGGGTAGAGGTGGATCGGGTTGTGGTCGCCCGAGACCGCGGCGTAGCGACGTCCGAGGTCGCCGGGCAGCGCCCACACGGTGCCGCGGGGCGGCGCCTCGGGGTAGGTCTCGCCGGCCGGGGCCGAGGCGTCGCCGCGCCCACGGCGCAGGTACGTCGAGGTGCTCTCCCACACGACCTCGTCACCGACGCGGGCCTCGGCCACGAAGTCGTACAGGCTGCCCTTGGGGTGGGGGCGGGCGGCGCCGACCCGCACGCCCACCGCCAGGCTCTCCCCGATCGCCACCGGCCGGTGGCTGGTGATCGAGTTGGCCAGGTGCACCGTGCCGACCGCCGGGGCCGGGAACGCGGGCTCCGTCATGATCGCGAGGTGCAGGGGGAAGGCCAACAGGTGCGGGTAGGGCAGGGGCGCGACGTCCTTGGTCGGGAAGCCGCAGACGGCGGCGTACGCCTCGACGTGCTCGCGGCGCACCTCCATCGGCGGCCGGCTCAGCGCGAGACCGGTGAACCCGTCGGCAGGGGCCTTGCGGATGCCCGGCAGCAGCCCCACGACCGGCAGGGAGGGCAGGGCCGCGCGCAGCAGCGTCGCGGGCCCGCCCCCGGGGGTGACCTCGGTGGGAGCCGGCACGTCAGGCCCCCAGCATCATCTGGCCGCAGACGCGGACCACGTTGCCGTTGACGGCGCTGGAGGCGGGGTCGGCGTACCAGGCGACGGTCTCGGCCACGTCGACGGGCAGGCCGCCCTGCGACATGGCGTTGAGCCGCTGGCCGACCTCGCGGGTCGCGAACGGCACGGCCGCCGTCATCTGGGTGACGATGAACCCCGGGGCGACGGCGTTGACGGTGATGCCGTCGGTCAGCTCGTCCTTGAGGGAGTCGACGAGGCCGATGACACCGGCCTTCGAGGCGGCGTAGTTGGTCTGGCCGACGTTGCCGGCGATGCCGGCGATGCTGGCCACCCCGATGATCGAGCCGTTGGCGTTCACCACCCCCTGGTCGAGGAGCTCGCGGGTGATCCGCTCGGGGGCGGTGAGGTTGACCGCGATGACGGAGTCCCAGCGGTCCTCGCCCATGTTGGCCAGCTTCTTGTCGCGGGTGATGCCGGCGTTGTGCACCACGACGTCGACGCCGCCGTGCTTGTCGGCGAGGTGCTGCGCGATGCGCTGCGGGGCGTCCTTGGCGGTGATGTCGAGGGTCAGCCAGTCGCCCTCGAGCTCGCCCATGAGCGTGACCAGCGCGTCGGCGGCCTGGGGCACGTCGACCCCGACCACGGTGGCCCCGTCGCGGTGCAGCACGCGGGCGATCTGCTCACCGATGCCGCGGCTGGCGCCGGTGACGAGGGCGACCTTGCCGGCCAGTGGCGACGCGACGCTTCCGACCGACGGCGCCTCGAGGGTGCCGGTCGCTCCGATGCGCACGACCTGGCCCGAGACGTAGGCCGACTTCGGCGACAGCAGGAAGCCCAGGGTGCTGGCGAGGCTCGCCTCCGCGCCCTCGGCGACGTACGCGAGCTGGACGGTGCCGCCGCGGCCGATCTCCTTGCCGAGGCTGCGGGTGAAGCCCTCCAGTGCGCGCTGGGCGACCCGCTCGGATCCCTCGAGCAGCTCCGGGGGCGTGCCGACCACCACGACATGGGGGCACGGCAGCAGGCTGCGCATCAGCGGCGTGAAGAACTCGCGCAGGGCGGAGAGCTGCTCGGAGGAGGTGAGGCCGGTGGCGTCGAAGACGAGGCCCTTGGCGCGCTCGCCGTCAGCGAGGGTGTCGGTGGTGGCGATGCCGAGCTGGTCGAGCAGGCCGGGCAGCGACTCCACGACCCGGCCGGTGCCGCCGACGACGACGGAACCGGTCACCAGGGGAGCTCCCTCGGTGTACCGGTCGAGCCTCATCGGGGCGGGCAGGCCGAGGTTCTTGACCAGCAGCTTGCCGAGCGGCGAGGTGGTGAAGCTCTGGTACTTGTCGCTCATGCGGGTGCGTCCTCCGTGGTGGGTGGTGCGGGGTGGGCCTCGTTCATGTAACAAGAGGTGTAACTCAGTGTCCACCTTTCGTGACGTGGCCCTCACAGCCTTCCCGTGCTGCCGCTCGGGCGCAAGGATGGGGGTATGCAATCCACCACACGGCGCGTCGCTGTCATCGGCGGCAACCGCATCCCGTTCGCCCGGTCCAACACCGTCTACTCCACGGCGTCGAACCAGGACATGCTCACCGCGGCCATCGACGGCCTGGTCACCCGCTACGGCCTCGAGGGCGAGCGCCTCGGCGAGGTCGTGGCCGGGGCCGTCCTCAAGCACAGCCGCGACTTCAACCTGACCCGCGAGTCGGTGCTCGGCTCGAAGCTGTCACCGGAGACCCCGGCCACCGACATCCAGCAGGCCTGCGGCACCGGCCTGCAGGCGGCCATCCAGGTCGCCAACAAGATCGCGCTCGGGCAGATCGAGGTGGGCATCGCCGGCGGCACCGACACGACGTCCGACGCCCCGATCGCCGTGGGCGAGGGCCTGCGCAAGGTGCTGCTCGAGGCCAACCGCGCCAAGGACCTGAAGGGCCGGCTGACCGCCCTGGCCAAGGTGCGCCCCGCCGACCTGGTGCCGAGCATCCCCCAGAACGGCGAGCCCCGCACCGGGCTGGCGATGGGTGACCACGCCGCGCTGACCGCGCTGGAGTGGCAGGTCGGCCGCGAGGAGCAGGACGAGCTCGCGGCGACGTCGCACCGCAACCTGGCCAAGGCCTACGACACCGGGTTCCTCGACGACCAGGTGACGCCGTTCCGCGGCCTCGAGCGCGACCAGAACCTGCGCCCTGACTCGTCGGTGGAGAAGCTGGGCAAGCTCAAGCCGGTCTTCGGCAAGGGCGCCGCGGCCACGATGACCGCGGGCAACTCCACGCCGCTGACCGACGGCGCATCGGTGGTGCTGCTGGCCTCGGAGGAGTGGGCGGCCGAGAGGGGCCTGCCCGTGCTCGCGTACCTCACGGCCTACGAGACCGCAGCCGTCGACTACGTGCACGGCGGCGAGGGCCTGCTGATGGCGCCGGCGTACGCCATGGCGCGCATGCTGCAGCGCGAGGGCCTGTCGCTGCAGGACTTCGACTACTACGAGATCCACGAGGCGTTCGCCTCGCAGGTGCTGTCGACCCTGAAGGCCTGGGAGGACCCGGTGTTCTGCAAGGAGCGGCTCGGTCTGGACGCACCGCTGGGTTCCATCGACCGCAGCAAGCTGAACGTCAACGGCTCGTCGCTGGCCGCGGGTCACCCGTTCGCCGCGACCGGTGGGCGCATCGTCAACGTGCTCGCCAAGCTCCTGGCGGAGAAGGGCAGCGGCCGGGGCGTCATCTCCGTCTGCGCGGCCGGCGGGCAGGGCGTCACCGCCATCCTCGAGCGTCCCTGACCCGGAGCCCGACCTCGACGGGTCCCGCCCGGCCGTCGGCCGAGCGGGGCCCGTCGTCGTACGTGCGGCCGGTGGTTGCTAGCCCCGGGTGACCGCCATCGCCAGCGCGGAGGCGACGAGGTACTCACGGACCTGCTCGCTGGAGATGGCCCCGACCGTCGGGATGCCCGGCGCGGCCTCCTTGACCAGGATGCCGACTCGGGCCAGCTGGAGCGCACCGAGCCCGCTGGCGTAGAGCGTGTTGGCCAGCAGGTCGGGATCGCCGACAGCGAAGGCGCCGCGGTCGTTGCCGTCCTGGAGGGCCTGCGCGAGCACGGCGAGGCAGCTCGAGATGCCTCGGCCCAGCCGGAACAGGGCGCCTTCCGAGATCTCGTCGAGCAGCTCGGGGCCCGAACGGCGCATCAGTGACTGGGCGCAGTCGACGAACGCCGGGTGGGCCAGGCCGTAGTCGACGAATGCGCCCACGATGGCCTCGATGCGCCGTGCAGGGTCGTCCTCGCCGGCAGCAGCGGCCTCGAGGTCGGCCCGCAGCTCGTCGAGGTAGCCGACCAGGGTGAGTGCGAACAGCTCTTCCTTGCCGGTGAAGTGCCGGTAGACGATGGCGCGGTTGATGCCGACCGCCTTCGCGATGTCCTCGATCTGGGCGTCTCGCACCCCGCGCTGGTCGAAGAGCGCGCGGGTGGCAGCGATGATGTCCTTCTCGCGGGCACGGCGACGTGCCGCCGCCGCCGATCGGCGCCCGTCGGTCTGCGTGGTCGATGCCATGGCGTCATCGTACGACTGTGCAACTCACAGTTGCACGGATGTGACGCACCTGTCGTCGACGTGCTCAGCCGCCCGGCGGGCCCGCACCGACCCGAGGGTCCCGCTCCGGCGACCCGCGTCGCGGCCGGTGGCGCACCCACGATCCGTCGTCGTCCTCCTCGGCCGTGGGCGGCAGGAACTCGGGTCGCCCGTCGGTAGCCGTGAGGCGGATGCGCCACGGGCTGTCGTGCACCCGCCGGTGGTGGATGCCGCACAGCAGGGCCAGGTTGTCCAGGGACGTCGACCCGCCGTCGGCCCAGTGCACGACGTGGTGGGCGTGGCACATCACCGGCGGCCGTCCGCAGCCCGGGAACGTGCAGCTGGTGTCCCGGGCGACCAGCGCTCGCCAGATCCCCGCGGTGACCAGCCGCGACTCGCGCCCGACGTCGAGCACCGTGCTGTCGGCGCCGAGGACGACCGGGACCACCGACGCGTCGCACGCCAGGCGGCGCACCGCTCCCGCGGTGAGCGGCAGCCCGTCGTCCGTGGCGCCGCCGCCGGTCGCCGCGTCGCCAGCAGTGAGCTGCTCGAGCGGGACGGTCACCGTCACCCGGGTCGGTTCCGCGTGGGAGTGCGGCGGGAGCGAGGTGTCCAGGGCGTGCTGCCCGACGCGCACCAGCGCGTCCCACATGCGTACGCCGTGGTCGCGGGGGTCGGGCAGCGGCGCACCCGTGTCGGTGTCGACCCCGGCGGCCGGTGCGGTGAGCGGCAGCAGGGCCTGCCGGAGCACCGCGGCGTCCTCGATGCTGCCGCGACCTCGCAGCCTGACCCCGCCGGCGCCGTCCTCGCTGATCGTCAGGAAGCGGCGCAGGTGTGCGGCGCGGGCCAACCGGTCGCGACGCCGCTCGCGCAGCCGAGCGCCCCCGTCGGGGTCGACCTCGTCGATCACCCGCTCGGCGGAACGGGCCAGGTCGGTGGCGTGCAGCCGGCCGGCCTGCTCGACCAGCAGCACCTCGGCGCGCTCACGCAGCCCGGCGTCACCGGGGAGGTCGTCGACGCCGTCGAGGACCACCACCGCCTGCTCGGGGCTCACGTCGCCCCGGGCCAGCGCGGCGAGGGTGACGGGCCGTTGCTCGACCAGGTCGCGCGACTGCTCCACCGTGCGCCGCCCGTGGCCCACCCGGACCCCGGCGAGGTGGGTGTACCAGTCGGCCGTGGAGGCCCAGCCGAGGGTGCGCCGGGGCAGGTCCCGGTCGTCGACGGCGACGAGGGCGCCGGCCTCGACCGCCCGCAGCGCCGCCCGGGCGGCCTGCACCTGCGCCACGACCTCGAGCAGCTCGCCGTCGCCCACCGCCGCCCAGTCGTGGGCCGTCAGCCCGCCCAGGAGCGAGGTCACCTCGCCCAGCACCGAGCACGCCCGGGGGAGGACCGGGGGCAGGTCGGGGATCGCCGTCATCACCATGCCCCCACCCAACCCCGCCGCCGGCCGGCGGCGGGCGGCTCGACCCGGCGGCTGTGGACAACCACGCGGGCGGGCCGCCCTGTGGACGGCACGTGGCCGCGGCCGCCGCCGTCAGGTGGGGAAGAGGCGTCGCACCGTCTCGAGGGTGTCCGCCTCGGCTGCGGACTTGTCGTCGCGGTAGCGCAGCACGCGGGCGAAGCGCAGCGCCAGGCCGCCGGGGTAGCGCGTCGAGCGCTGCACCCCGTCGAGCGCGATCTCGACGACCTGCTCCGGGCGCACCTCGACGACGTGGCCGTCGCGGCCCGTCTGCAGGCCCAGGAAGCGCTCGGTCTGCCAGGCCAGCACCTCGTCGGTCATGCCCTTGAACGTCTTGCCCAGCATCACGAACCCGTCGCCGTCACGCGCGCCGAGGTGGATGTTGGAGAGCAGGCCCTGTCGCCGCCCGGAGCCCCACTCGACGCCCAGCACCACCAGGTCGAGGGTGTGCACGGGCTTCACCTTCACCCACGCGGCACCGCGCCGCCCGGCGTCGTACGGCGACGCGAGCGACTTCACCACCACGCCCTCGTGGCCGTCGGCGACCACCTGCCGCGCGAACGCCTCGGCCTCCGCCACCCCCGGGTCGACCAGCCGCGCCACCCGGTGCGCCGCCGGCACCAGCGCGTCGAGCCGGTCGAGCCGCTCGGCGAGCGGCACCTCGAGCAGGTCGTCGCCGTCGAGGTGCAGCACGTCGAAGAAGTACGGCGTGACCCGGACGCCGTCGGCCTGCGCCGCGGAGGCCGTGCGTGACGCGGTCTCCTGGAACGGTCGCGGCCGACCCCGCTCGTCGAGCGCCAGCGCCTCGCCGTCGAGGACGAAGCGGCTGGCCGACAGCGCCAGCGCCACCTCCACGACCTCGGGCAGCCGTGCGGTGATGTCCTCCAGGGTGCGGGTGGCGACGAGCACCTGGTCGCCGTCGCGGTGCACCTGCACCCGGATGCCGTCGAGCTTCGTGTCGACCGCCACCGCGACGCCGTCGGCACCTGCGGCGCGCACCAGGCCCGCGGCGACGTCGGGAGCCGACGACGCCAGCATCGGCAGCACCGGACGTCCGACCTCGAGACCGAACGCGCCGAGCGCCTCCTCGCCGCCGGTGAGCGCGGCCACCGCGACCGCCACCGTCGACCCGGCGAGCATCGCGGCGCGACGCACCGCGGCCAGGGGGACGCCGGCCGCCGCCGCGACGGCCTCCTGCACCAGGGCGTCGAGGGCGCCCTGCCGCACCTCGCCGGTCACCGCCGCCCGGAGCCACGCCTGCTCCGCCGCGGTGGCCCGCGCGAACAGCTCGGCGACGGCCCGCGCGCGGGCGGCCTGCGACCCGGCCCCGGCCAGGCCGGCGAGGTCGGTGAACGCCGCGTCGACCTCGGCCACGCCGAGGGCGGCCTCCTCGGCCGGCTCGGGCAGGTCGGTGAGCGAGCGCCACCCCAGGCCCGTGCGGCGCTGTCGCAGCGACCCCGCGACGTAGGAGGTCACCGTCTCCACCAGCGCCGGGTCGTCGCCGCGCACCTCGCCCAGCAGCGCCGCGATCGCGGCCACCTTGGCCTTGCGCGAGCGGGTCGCGGCGACGGCCTGCGAGGTGGTGACGACGTCGGCGAGCAGCATGCGCCCATCCTGCAGCAGACCACCGACGCCGCACCGCCGCGCGCTGTCCACCGACGGGGGGCCGCTGCCGCGCTCCCGGTACGTCGGCACGCTCACGTACCGTCTGGACCATGAGCGACGGCGGGGGAGCAGGCGCGAGCCGCGCCTGGCGGCCCGACTGGCCGTGCCCGGCGGCGCGCATCCTGCGGCTGCACAAGCGCGGCGGCGGCGACCCCACCTACCGCGTGGACGGCGAGCGGCTGTGGCGCGGCATCCGCACCCCGGAGGGGCCGGCGACCATGCTGCTCGAGCCGCGACCGCACCTGGGCGAGGTGCACGCCGAGGCGTGGGGGCCCGGTTCCTCCTGGGTGCTCGACGCGGTGCCGGCCATGCTCGGCGCCCACGACGACTGGTCCGGCTTCGACCCGCGCCACCCCGTCGTCGCCGAGGCCCACCGCCACCACCCCCACCTGCGGCTGGGGCGCACCGGCCTGGTGATGGAGGCGCTGGTGCCTGCGGTCCTGGAGCAGAAGGTGACCGGTCAGGAGGCCTTCGGGGGGTTCCGGATGCTGGTGCACCGCTACGGCGAGCGCGCGCCCGGACCGGGCGCCGCGCTGGGGCTCTGGGTCCAGCCGACCGCGCAGACGGTGCGCAACGTCCCGTCGTGGGAGTGGCTCGCCATGCACGTCGACCCGCAGCGCTCGCGCACCGTGGTCACCGCGGCGAGGGTCGCCGACGCCCTCGAGCGCACCGCGGCGCTCCCGCCCGAGGAGGCCGACCGGCGCCTGCGCAGCCTGCCCGGCATCGGGGTGTGGACCAGCGCCGAGGTGCGCCAGCGCGCCCACGGCGACGCCGACGCGGTGTCGTTCGGCGACTACCACGTGGCCAAGGACGTCGGGTGGGCGCTGACCGGCACCCCGTTCGACGACGCCGAGATGGAGGCCTACCTCGAGCCCTGGCGGCCCCACCGCGGCCGGGTCACCGCGCTCCTCGCGGCGGCGGGCCTGCGCCGCCCGCGCCACGGTCCGCGGATGGCCCCCCGCACCCACCTGCCGGCCCGGGTCACCCGGCCCTGACCGGGGCGGTCTCGTCAGAGCAGCGGCCGCAACGGCCGCAGCACCAGCTCGGTGAACTTGCGGTGCAGGTCCCGGGCCTCCCACTCACCCCGGGTGAGCTCCAGGGAGTTCGACTCGTCGACCATCCAGATCTCCTCGAGGGTCTTGGCCAGCGCCTCGTCGATGACCTCGACGTTGATCTCGAAGTTGCCCGACAGGCTGAGCCGGTCGATGTTGGCGGTGCCGACCGTGGTCCAGGTGCCGTCGACGGTGGCGGTCTTGGCGTGCACCATCGCGTCGCGGAAGCGGAAGATGCGCACCCCCGCGTCGAGCAGCTGGGAGTAGTAGCCGCGCGAGAGCCAGTCGGCCACGATGTGGTTGGACTTCAGCGGGACCAGCAGCCGGACGTCGACGCCGCGGCCGGCCGCGAACACCAGGGAGTCGACGAAGTCCTGGTCGGGGATGAAGTAGGCCTGCGTGATCCACACGTTGCGGCTGGCCCGGTTGATCGCCTCGAGGTACATCGAGCGGATGGGGAACATCCACAGCCGCGGGACGTTGCGGTGGATCCGGATCCGCGGCTCCCACACCGAGCTGGTCTCCAGCAGCAGGGGCCGCTCGCTGGGCCCCAGCAACCGGCGACGGTTGAGGTTCCAGAAGTCGGCGAACGCGCGCTGCAGGTCCCACACGCCGGGCCCGGTGATCCGCACGTGGGTGTCGCGCCACTCGGTCTCGTAGGCGTCGCCGATGTTGTAGCCGCCGACGAAGCCCACGGTGCTGTCGACGACGAGGATCTTGCGGTGGTCGCGGCCGTAGCGGCGCAGGTCGAAGAACCGCCAGCCGGCGGCGTACACGGGGTAGCGCAGGACCTTCATGCCGCGCGGGAAGCGCTTGAAGACCGGCGAGACCACGAGGTTCGCGAACCCGTCGTAGATGCAGTAGACCTCCACGCCGCGGTCGGCGGCCGAGGCGAGCGCGCGCTTGAACCGCTCGCCGGTGCGGTCGCCCTTCCAGATGTAGGTCTCGAACAGGACCTGGCGCTGGGCGCCCTCGACGGCGGCCACCATGTCGTCGTAGAGGTCCTGGCCGTAGGTGTAGGTGGTGACCGTGCCGTCGCCCACCCGCACCTCGCGCGGCGGGGTGGTCGGGAACGGCTTCGACTGCTTGCCGCGACGGCGGTAGGAGTCGACGACCGACATCGCCACCGCGATCAGCACAGGGATGCCGAACACGGTCATCACGACCCGGCGCACCAGGGTGACCGTGCGGTCGGCGACGCTGGGCGGGCGCGGTCTCACGTGCACAACCTAGCGCCCCTGCGCTGCCCGTGCCGGTTGTCGGTGGAGCGCCGTACGCTCGAGTCATGCGCCCCGTCACCGATCTCGAGCGCCGTGTCGCGCCGTTCACGGTGGTCTCCGACTACCAGCCCTCGGGCGACCAGCCGAGCGCGATCAAGGAGATCACCAAGCGGATCCGCGGCGGCGTCGAGGACGTCGTGCTCCTCGGCGCCACCGGCACCGGTAAGACCGCCACCGTCGCCTGGGTGGCCGAGCAGGTGCAGCGCCCGCTGCTGGTGCTGCAGCCCAACAAGACGTTGGCCGCGCAGTTCGCCAACGAGCTGCGCCAGCTGTTCCCCGACAACGCCGTCGAGTACTTCGTGAGCTACTACGACTACTACCAGCCCGAGGCCTACGTCCCGCAGACCGACACCTACATCGAGAAGGACTCCTCGATCAACGAGGAGGTGGAGCGGCTGCGCCACTCCGCGACCAACTCGCTGCTCACCCGGCGCGACGTCATCGTGGTCTCCACGGTCTCGTGCATCTACGGCCTCGGCACCCCGCAGGAGTACGTCGACCGCATGCTGCGGCTCAAGGTGGGCGAGGAGCGCGACCGCGACTCGATCCTGCGCCAGCTCGTCGAGATCCAGTACACGCGCAACGACATGTCCTTCACCCGCGGCACGTTCCGGGTGCGCGGCGACACCCTCGAGATCTTCCCGGTCTACGAGGAGCACGCCATCCGCATCGAGTTCTTCGGCGACGAGATCGAGCGGCTGATGAGCCTGCACGCCGTCACCGGCGAGGTGCTCACCGAGGACACCGAGCTCTACGTCTTCCCCGCCACCCACTACGTCGCCGGCCCCGAGCGCATGGAGCGGGCGATCAAGGGCATCGAGCTCGAGCTGGAGGACCAGCTGGCCGCCTTCGAGAAGCAGGGCAAGCTGCTGGAGGCGCAGCGGCTCCGGATGCGCACCACCTACGACGTCGAGATGATGCGCCAGGTGGGCTCCTGCTCGGGCATCGAGAACTACTCGATGCACATGGACGGGCGCACCCACGGCTCTGCGCCGAACTGCCTGCTCGACTACTTCCCCGAGGACTACCTGCTCGTCGTCGACGAGTCCCACGTCGCGGTGCCGCAGATCGGCGGCATGTACGAGGGCGACATGTCCCGCAAGCGCAACCTGGTCGACCACGGCTTCCGGCTGCCCAGCGCGATGGACAACCGCCCGCTGACGTGGGAGGAGTTCCTGGAGCGCGTCGGGCAGACGATCTACCTCTCGGCGACGCCGGGCAACTACGAGCTCGACAAGGTCGGCGGCGACACCGTCGAGCAGATCATCCGCCCGACCGGCCTGATCGACCCCGAGGTCGTGGTGAAGCCCACCAAGGGCCAGATCGACGACCTGATCCACGAGATCCGGCTGCGCGCGGAGAAGGACGAGCGCGTCCTGGTCACGACGCTGACCAAGAAGATGTCGGAGGACCTCACCGACTACCTCCTCGACGCCGGCATCCGCACCCGCTACCTGCACTCCGAGATCGACACGCTCAAGCGCATCGAGCTGCTGCGCGACCTGCGCCTGGGCGACTACGACGTGCTGGTCGGGATCAACCTGCTGCGCGAGGGCCTCGACCTGCCGGAGGTGTCGCTGGTCTCGATCCTCGACGCCGACAAGGAGGGGTTCCTGCGCTCCGACAAGTCGCTCATCCAGACCATCGGCCGTGCCGCACGCAACGTGTCGGGCCAGGTGCACATGTACGCCGACAAGATCACCCCGTCGATGGAGTCGGCCATCGAGGAGACCAACCGGCGCCGTGAGAAGCAGGTGGCCTACAACACCGCCCACGGCGTCGACCCGCAGCCGCTGCGCAAGAAGATCGCCGACATCACCGAGATGCTGGCCCGCGAGGACGAGAACACCCAAGCGCTGCTGGAGACCTGGGCCGGCACCGCCGCCAAGGGACGCGCGGGTGGCGCCAAGGCCCGCCAGCCCACCCCGGTGCTGGGGGAGAAGGCCGCGGGCCACCACGCCCCCGACGTCTCTGGCATGCCCAGCGCCGACCTCGCCCAGCTCATCCAGGACCTCACCGAGCAGATGCGCAACGCCGCCGCCGAGCTGCAGTTCGAGGTCGCCGCCCGCATGCGCGACGAGATCTCCGACCTCAAGAAGGAGCTGCGCCAGATGATGGAAGCGACGAAGTGAGGAGCGTCGCACGCCGAGGAACGAGGCGGTGCGTGAGGGACGAGCGAGGAGCTCCGCGAGCGCAGCGAGCGGTGGCGACCAAGTGAGCGGCAGCGCCGAGCGAGGGTGGGAACTCGCTACCCGGCCCTTCACCTGCCGTGGAGCGTCTAGCGGGCCACGCCGCGGCCAGCTCGGAACCGGTCCCGGCGAGCGTCGGCCTCGCGGGACTGCCGCGAACCGGCACCGGAACGTGTCTGCTCGTGCCGAAGTGCGTGCGCAGTGGGGGAACCAGGTCGAGCGGCACTGCGTCTGACGGGGGTGCGCATGACATGTCTGCTGGCTGCTGCATCCGCCGCCGTGCTGTTCGGATGTGCGTCCGGGCCCGGCGCGGTGGAGGAACCAGGGCCGTGGCCGGCCTCGTCATCGCCCGGCGAAGCAGTGTCGATGACACCGGCGCAGGGAGAAGACGTGACGCTGAGCGTCGGGCACTGCTTCGTCGAGCCGGTTCGCGCGGCGGGCCGTGCGTGGGTGACTCGGCGCACGTATGTGGGCTACGGCGGCGGACTTCCCAGAGGATTCACCGAGGAGGGCGACTTCTTCGTGGTGTCTGGGACTGAGGCCGAGTTCGTCGCCGATGGAGGGGCCAACCTGCGATTCAAGGTCGCGCCTGATCCTCTGCGCCTGCACGTCTGTCGTTAGGGACGAACCCGTCCGCTCGTGCCGCCAGCGTGCACCGACCAGCACCGCAGGCGGCCGGTGCGCGCGCGCCGACCTACCCTGGTGCGATGAGCAGCCCCCACCACACCGTCGGCGAGGTGGCGGTGCTGCTGGTGCTCGTCGTCGCGACGGCCGCGGCGGTGTTCCTGGCCGTCACGGCCCTGGTGACCGACGTCGAGCTGGACCTCCTCGGCGTGGGTGCCGCGGCGCTGGTGCTCGGGGCCTGCACGGCCGTGGTGTGGGGCGACGGCCCGGCGGCGCCGCTGGCCCGGCTGGTGGGCCTGCTGGCGGTGGTGGTGACCGCGGCCGACGTCGGTGCCGTCGTGCTGGCGGTGCCCGGTGCGGTGCTGCTGCTGCACGAGGTGGTCGTCCAGGCCCGTGGCGCGTGGGCTGCCGGACCCGGCGCGTCGGCACCGCCCCCCACGACGGGCCGGGCGGCACGACGCGGGACGATAGGGGAGTGAGCACCACCCTCGCGCCGTCGTTGCGCGCCGCCCTCCCGGTCTGGCTGGTGGGTCTCGCCATCTACGTGCTCGCGGTGTTCCACCGCTCCTCGCTGGCGGTGGCCGGCCTCGTGGCCACCGAGCGCTTCGACATCACCGCCTCCCAGCTGGCGGCGTTCACCATGCTCCAGCTGCTGGTGTACGCCGGCATGCAGGTGCCGGTGGGCCTGCTCATCGACCGCTTCGGCTCGCGCAGCGTGCTGCTGGTCGGCGTGTTCCTGATCTCGGGTGCACAGATCGCCTTCGCGCTGGCCGAGACGTACCCCGTGGCGCTGCTCGCCCGGGTCTTCGTCGGCCTGGGCGACGCGATGACGTTCATCTGCGTGCTCCGCATCCTGGCGGCGTGGTTCCCGGCTCGCCGGGTCCCGCTGTTCACCCAGCTCACCGGCACCCTGGGCCAGCTCGGGTCGGTGGCCGCCGCGGTGCCGATGACGTGGGCGCTGGGAACCTTCGGCTGGACCCGCTCCTACCTCGCCACGGCGCTGCTCGGCCTCCTGCTCGGCCTGGTGGGGCTCGTGGTCCTGCGCGACGGCCCGGGGGTGCGCCACCTGCGCGGCACCACCTTGTCGTTCACGGCGGTGCGGGCGAGCCTGGCGGCGTCGTGGGCCCACCCCGGCACGCGGCTGGGGTTCTGGATGCACTTCTCGAGCCAGTTCAGCGCCACCACGCTGGGGCTGCTGTGGGGCTACCCCTTCTTCGTGCGCGGCGAGGGCCGTACGCCGACCGAGGCCGGGCTGCTGCTGACCCTGGTGGTCGTCGCGGTGGTCGCGTCGGGGCCCGTGCTGGGGTGGCTGATCGGGCGCCACCCGTGGCACCGCTCGACGATGGTCATCGGCGTCGTCGTGGCGATCGTGTCGGCGTGGACGGTCGTCCTTGCGTGGCCGGGCCCGGCGCCGTTCGGGCTGCTGGTCGTGCTGGCGCTGGTGTGCGGCGTCGGTGGCCCGGCGTCGATGATCGGGTTCGACGTCGGTCGCACCTCCAACCCCGCCGAACGCCTGGCGAGCTCCACCGGGATCATCAACGTGGCAGGCTTCGTGGCGTCGCTGGCCCTGGTCGTGGCCATCGGCCTGGTGCTGGACTGGCGCACCCCGGGCGACAGCACCGCCTACTCGCCGAGCGCCTTCCGCTGGGCGATGTGCACCCAGTACGTGCTGTGGGCCCTCGGCCTGGTGCAGCTGTTCCGCTACCGGGCGCGGGCCCGCCGCGTCATCGACCGCGCCGCCCTGCAGGCAGGGGTGCCGGCATGACCCGCGACACCCCGCCGGAGCTGACCCCCGACGGCCACCACGTCGTCATCGACGGTCGACGCTGGCGGGCCACCGACCCCGCCATCCCGCCGGAGCGGCGCGCCGAGCTGCAGAAGGTGCTGATGGCATGGCGCCGCGACGTACGACGCACCCGCGGCAGCGACGAGGAGGCCACGTCGCGCGCCGGTGTGCAGGCCGCCAAGGTCGCCCTCGGGGAGCGCGGCGACCCCTGGTGGGAGCAGGACGACGAGACGCGCCGCCGCCGGTGGGAGGCCGAGGTGTCCGGGCCGGGGTGACCCGCCCGGCTCAGGCCCAGGCACGGGCCCGTGCCCAGGCCCGGGCCCCACGGGGGGACAGGCTCAGCGCAACCAGGGCGGACGCATGCGGCGACGCCGCACCGACAGCGCGACGGCGGCCGCCGCGAGGACCACGACCAGGGTGGCGAGCACGCCGAGGGCCAGCGGCGGCACCCCGCCCTGGTCGCCGGCCGCGGCCTCCTGGCCGCCGTCGTCGCCGGAGGTGCCCGGGTCGGCGGCGTCCAGCGACGACCCCGCCGACGGCGACGCCCCCGACGGACCGATCCCCTCGACCGGGGCGACGGTGAACGAGCCGGCCTCCAGGTCGTCGACGTAGGCCCGCGACAGCGCAGGCGTGCGGCTGATCCGCCAGTCCACGGGGGCGCCGGTCTCCGACTCGTCGCGACGCCGCTCCAGCCACATCACGGCGGCCAGGCGCGGTCGCTCGACGGGGGCGGCGAGCACCTGGCGCCACCAGGCGCGCTTGACCGCCAGCTCGGCGGCACCGCCGGCACCCGGGGTCCACAGCGCACCCGTGGTCAGCAGGAACGGCTTCTTGCTCGGACCGGAGAACCGGACGTAGAACGTCTTGCGGAACACGTCGTCGCCGTAGCCGAAGCGCTCCTTGAAGCGCTCCTCGAGCTCGTCGGCCGGCGGCACGGTGTTCTCGCCGAACCGCTCCTGGCTGGTGCCGAAGCGGTAGATCGTCAGCCCCACCCAGTCGGCGGCCTCGTCGCCGGGGTAGTACGGCCCGTAGGGGTCGTCGGTGTCGGTGACCCGGCCGTCGCCGTCGGTGTCGAGCAGCCGGCGGGTCGCCCCGGAGATGCGCTGCGGTGCGAGCCGGGTCGTCGTCGTGTCGTCCACGACCTGGCCGAAGGGGTAGCCCGCGCCGTAAGAGGGCGCCCACACCATGGCCGCCTCGTCGGTGGCCTCGTGCACGGCGTCGGCCACCGTGCGGAAGGCCTCCACGTACTCGCGCGGCTGCTGCCCCCACAGCGTCCAGTTGCCGTTCATCTCCGGCCCGAAGCGTACGGCGAAGTAGCTGCCGTCGACCATGGCGAGCTCGGCGAGGTCGCCGGCCAGCATCGCGGCGTCGTCGTCGGTGAGCGCGTCGAGGTCGGCGGGCTCGAGGGTCACCACGGCCAGGGCGCCGGCGCCGGCGGCCTGGTCGGAGAGGTCGGCGAGCGCCTCGCGGCCCTCGGTGTCGAGCGGGTAGGCGAAGGAGCGGCCGAACAGCGAGGCGTCGGCACCCAGCCGGTCGGCGTACGCCGACGCGGAGTCGTCGCTCCAGTCGAGGTCGGGCCCCCACCAGGGCGACCCGGGCACCGGCTCGGGCACGGAGACGGCCGGGGCGGCGGGCCCAGCGGACCGGGCGGAGGCGGACTCCGCGCCGACCAGGGGCAGCGCCAGGGCCGCGACGAGGGTCACCAGCGAGGTGCGACCGCGCCCGGCCGAGGTCAGCCGAGGTCGCATCGCATGCTCCAGTGGTTGCGCCCGTCGACGCGCTCGAAGGTCAGGTCGCTGAGCGAGGCCAGCGCGAGCGCCAGGCCGCGCCCGGTCTCCGCCTCGTCGTCGTCGGGCATGGTCACGCTGCCGAGGTCGATCGCCACGGGCTGGCCGTTGTCGGCGAGGTGCACGTGCACGGCGCTGTCGGAGACGCCGAGCCCGATGCAGAACCGTCGCCCGCGGGCGGCCTGGTCGGCGGCGAAGGCGTGCTCGATGACGTTGGCCACGATCTCGATGACCGACAGCTCGACACGCATCCGCTCGGCCGGCGGCACCTGCTCGTGCTGCAGCCACAGGTTCTCCAGCAGCACGTGCACGAGGTCCAGCATCTGCTCGTCGGCGGGCGCCGAGAGCTCGAGCCGGTCGGGCAGCTCGGCCAGGGCGGCCTCAGTCATCGAACGCGCCCTCCACGTCGTCGCGCGGGCGCAGGATGCGGGTGAGGTTGGTCAGGTCCAGCACCGTGAGCACGGCCTCGGTCGGGCGGGCGATCCGCAGGTCGCCGCCCTGCTGCCGGGTCGACTTGACGCCCCCGATGAGCGCGCCGAGGCCGGAGGAGTCGATGAACGCGGTGTCGACGAGGTCGACCACGATGCGGTGGGTGCCGCCCGCCACGAGCTCGGCGAGCACCTGCTTGAGCTGGCGCGCGGCCACCATGTTCAGCCTGCCCTCGGGGCGGACGACACCGATGCCGGCGGCGGTGGTGTCGACGTGGAACTCGGTCATGCTGCTCCCTCTGCGTGGTCCCTGCCGGTGGCCGTGCGGTCACCGGGGGTGTCGGTCGTGGTGGGTGGTGCGGCGTCCGGCTCGAAGCCGCGGTAGCGGGCGGCCTTGATGATGACGGAGAAGATCGCCAGGTCGAACGCCACCCAGGCGATGTTCAGGACCGTACCGACCCCGTCGGCGTACCCCAGGGTGAGGCGCACGACGCCGATGATGCTCGCCACGACCAAGGTGGCCATCGCGAACAGCTGCGGGCGCACGAGGTGCCAGGCAGGTCCGGTGGGGCTGCGCTTCTCCTTGGGGGTGACGGCGAAGTCGAGGGGGCGGCCGAGCACGACGTTGCCGAACGCCGAGGTGAACGCCCTGATCCACGTCGGGAACAGCGCCAGGGAGTACTGCTGGCCCCGCCAGGTCCGGCGGCCGTTGGCAACCACCAGGAACAGCAGCTGGTTGACCACCAGGAACGGCACGAGGCGGATGAAGAACTCCGAGCTGAGCGCCTCCACCGGCAGCACCCCGAACACCAGGTAGATCACCGGCGCGGCGAGGTAGACGATCGCGGCGAAGCCCGAGAGGTAGCTCCACATCGTGGAGAAGTACATGAGGCGCTGGCCCCAGGAGAGCCGCTTCTGGGTCAGCGGGTTCTCCCGCAGCATCACCTGCATGGTGCCCTGGGCCCAGCGCAGCCGCTGGGTGAGCATGGTCTCCAGGTCCTCCGGCGCGAGGCCGAAGGCCAGGTTCTCGTCGTGGTACGCCGACTTCCAGCCCAGCCCGTGCATCCGCATGCAGGTGGCCATGTCCTCGGTGACCGAGATCGTCGCCATCGGCATCACCGCCTGGGCCTCCCCGCGCCGGTCGACGTTGACGGAGTCGACGAGCGCCTGCACCGAGTCGATGGCGCCCAACGGCGACCAGTCGCGCCCGGCCATGTGCTCGAGCACCTCGGTGTGGTCGACCAGGCTGCCGTCCCCGGCGTCCGACTCCGCCTCGAGCTCGGCGATGGCCTGCAGGTCGGCGGCCATCACCTCGAGGTCGGCGGCGACCAGGCGTCGGCGCACGGCGTCGACGGTCTGCTGGAAGTCGTAGGTGACGTCGAACATCGCCTCGCCGACCCCGAGGCGCTCGCGCGCCGCGATGACGGCCTGCTCGACCTCGAGCAGCGCGGCACGCACCACCACCTCGTCCTTGGGCGTGCGGCGCCGCGCCTTGCGGATCACCGACTGGCCGAAGTACAGGTTGCGCCAGACCTTCAGCGCCATCTCGTCGGCGTAGCGCACCACGCCGATCTGCATCAGGGCGTCGCGCCGCAGCACGGCGTTGGAGCCGCAGAAGAACGCCGCGTTCCAGCCGTCCTTGCCGGCCTGGATGGGGCCGTAGAACAGCGGGGCCTGGCTGCCCAGCGGGTCGTCGTCGGGCACGTTGACGAAGAACTGGTTGGTCTGCACCAGCCCCATCCGCTCGTCGCGGAAGTAGCCCAGGGTGCGGTCGAGGATCTGCGGCTCGGGGATCTGGTCGGCGTCGAGGATGAGGATGAACTCGCCCTCGATCTGCTCCAGCGCGTTGTTCAGGTTGCCGGCCTTGGCGTGACGGGGCATGTCGACCCAGTCGGTGGAGCGGGTGATCCAGCCGATCTGCGCGGCCTCGGCGGCCGCGCGCATCTCGGGGCGGTTGCCGTCGTCGAGGATCCAGGTCTGGTGGGGGTAGCGGATGCGCTGGGCCGCGAGCGCGGTGGCCATCACCAGCTCGATCGGCTCGTTGTACGTCGTGATGAGGACGTCGACCGTGAGGCCCTCCTCCGGCTCCGGCGGGTCCCCGCGCTCCTTGAGCCGCCACATCCCGATGCCGAACAGCAGGGAGTCGACCAGGCTGTAGGTCTCCGCCAGCACCAGCGGGACCGCCAGCCACCAGGCGTCCCAGTTGATCGAGACCAGCCAGCGCCAGGCGACGTAGTTGATGCCCAGGATGGCCGTGACGAGCACCACCGTGCGCACCAGCAGCAGGCGACGCGTCACCGCAGGCCTTCCTCGGGGCGGCGGTAGACCGCGACGGCCGTGACGTCGTCGAGCGCGGTGCGGGCCCGGGTCAGGTCGGCGATCGCGGCGAGCAGCGAGGTGGGGTCGGGGTGCGCGGCGACGAGCGCCCCGATCGGCTTCCACCACTCCACCTGCTCGTCGACGAGGTCGAGGAGACCGTCGCTGAACATCAGCACCCGGTCGCCCGGCGCGACCGCCGCCTCCAGCTCGTCCCAGTGGTCGTCGGGCAGCACGCCGATGGGGGTGCCGGGGCCGTTGAGCCGTTCGATCTCGCCGTTCGAACGCACCAGCAGGCACAGGCCGCTGCCGGCGTCGACGTAGCGCAGGAAGCCGTCCTCGAGGTCGACGGCCGCCTCCATCAGCGTCACGAACGACTCGGTGCGCTCGAGGTCGGCCATCAGGCTGCGCGCCACCTGGGTGACGGTCACGCCGAGGTCGACCCCGGCGACCACCGCGGAGTGGGTGCCGCGCACGGCGGCGCGCACGCCGGCGCCCACCAGGGCGGCACCGGTGCCCTTGCCCATCACGTCGCCCAGGGTGAGGTGGGCGACGTCCTGGTCGACGGCGAAGTCGTAGAAGTCGCCGCCGACGCCGAGCGAGGGCAGGCAGATGCCGTTGATCTCCCAGCCGCCCGTCGAGACGGCCTGGTCGGGCAGCATCGAGGCCTGCACCCAGGTGGCCTGGGTCATCTCCGAGTTCGACACCAGCTCCTGCTGCGCCCACGCGGCCATGTCGTCGAAGGCGCCCGCCAGCTCGCCGTCGAGGGTGCGCGGGCGGGTGTCGTAGATGGCGAAGACACCGACGGCGTTGCCGGCGGCGTCGAGCAGGGGGCTGGCGGCGTAGAACCTGAGGCCGAGGGCGCTCACGGACTCCAGGTCGCGGTAGCGGACGTCGGTGGTCATGTCCTCGACCACGACGCCGGTCCCGGTGGTGATGCACTGGTCGCAGGGCACCTGGTCCCGCACCGACTCGCGCAGGGCACCGAGGCCGTACTGGCCGACGTGCAGGGCACGGTCCTCGTCCATCACCGTGATCGTGGCGGCAGGCACGTCGAAGACCAGGTGGGCCAGGCGGGTGATCCGGTCGAAGCGCTCCTCGGGCCGGTCGACCTGCACGCCGAGGGACTCGACGGCGCGTTGCCGGCGCTCCTCGCGGGTGGCGGCGGACAGGGTCGGGCCGTCCGGGTCGGTCCCCACGTCGATCCCCATGTCGCTGTCGCCTTCCGCCGCGGTGTCGTGTGCTGTGGCGCAGTCGTCTCGACGGGGTGCCGTCAGACGCCGGGGAAAGCCTCGCACGTCCCAGCCGCCCCGCGGACCACAACCGGGGAAGAGGCCGGCCCCGCCGCGCCCGGCCGGGATCGCCACGAGCGGTCCACAGCCGTGCCACAGGGGGGCCACGCGACGTCCACGTACGGCGCGATAGCGTGGCGGCGACTCCAGGAGGGGACGACGTGACAGCTGCACAGCGCGTGGTGGTCGTCGAGGACGACCCCGACATCCGCGAGACCCTCGTGCTGGTCCTGCAGCGCACGGGGCTCGAGGTGCACGCCACCGACAGCGGCACCGACGCGATCGAGCTGGTGCGCGAGCTGTCACCCGACCTGGTGACCCTGGACCTGACGCTGCCCGACCTCGACGGCACCGAGGTGTGCCGCAGGCTGCGGGAGTTCAGCGACTCATACATCATGATGATCACCGGGCGCAGCGAGGAGATCGACCGCCTGGTCGGGCTCGAGGTGGGCGCCGACGACTACATGGCCAAGCCGTTCTCCGCGCAGGAGGTGCGGGCCCGGGTGGCCGCCCTGCTGCGCCGTCCGCGGGCCTCGGCCGCCGCCCCGCCGCCGCCGGTCGACGCCGGCGGCGGGCTGACGCTGCTGCCCGGTGAGCACACCGCGGAGCTCGACGGCGTGCCGCTGCCGTTCACCCCGGCCGAGGTCGACCTGATGGCCGCCTTCGCCGGTCGCCCGGGCCAGACCTGGACGCGGGCCGACCTGGTCCGCACCGTGTGGCAGGGCGAGTTCATGGAGTCCGACTTCCTCGTCGACGTCCACGTCGGCAACCTGCGGCGCAAGCTCCGCCGCGCCGGGAGCGCCCGCGCCTGGATCCGCACGGTGGAGGGCTCGGGCTACGTCTTCGACCCGTCCTGACCGCGCACGGTGAGCCCCACCAGGCGGGCCACCACCAGCGCGACGTAGAGGACGCCGGCGACCATCTCCACCATCACCACCGAGCGGGCGTGCGGCTCCACGGGCACCACGTCGGAGAGCCCGACGCTGGTGAGGGTGGAGAACGACAGGTAGAGCAGCTCGAACCAGGCCCGGTCCTGGTCGGGACCGGTGCCGACGAACGACCCCGGCACGGCGACCTGCACGGCGGCGAAGAGGTAGGCGAAGCCCCAGGCCACCACCGTGAACGCCGCGCCGGTGGCGAACAGCTCGTCGCGGGTGACCCGGTCGTCGTGGAACAGGTAGCGGATCATGCTGTAGGAGACGTAGAAGTAGAACGGCGCGTGCGCCATCGCCGAGGCGAGCACGATCCACCCGGTGTCCGGGGACGTCGCCTCCAGCACGGTGAACACGATCGCGGGGCCGCCCAGCAGCAGGGCCAGCCAGCTGAGCGCCGGGGTGCGCCGCACCGCCCACAGCGCCAGGCCCACCACCCCGATCTGCACGACACCGAGCACCGCCCGGCCGGGCACGCTGTCGTCGAGGAACGGGTAGGCCAGCACGGCCACCAGCTGCGCACCCAGCAGGACGGCCGAGGGCTGGCGGCCGAGCACGGGTCGCAGCCGCTGCTGGTGACCGCGCTCGTGGTCGCCGTGCCGGCCGGTGGGCGACACCGGTGGCACCGGAGCGCCCGCGGGAGTGGCAGCGTCGGTCATGCGCCGCATCCTAGGGACACCGCAGGGGGCTGGGGCACCAGGCGCGGCGCACGCGGTGCGGTGGGCCGACGAGTCCCGACCGGACGACGCACCCGCCCGGGCCGACGGGGGGAGGCCGCGGTGCGACCCTTAGGCTACCGACGCGTAGCCCACCCGGGCTGCCTCGACGTGGAGAAGGGTGCGGACCACCGATGCGGGTCGCGATGCTGTCCTACCGCTCCAAGCCCCACTGCGGCGGACAGGGCGTCTACGTGCGTCACCTCTCTCGCGAGCTGGTGGCCCTGGGGCACCAGGTCGAGGTGTTCTCCGGCCAGCCCTACCCCGAGCTCGACGAGGGGGTCGGGCTGACGAAGGTGCCGAGCCTCGACCTCTACCGCGAGCCCGACCCGTTCCGGGTCCCGGGCCTGCGCGAGTTCCGCAACCTCGTCGACGTCGAGGAGTTCGCGACGATGTGCACGGCGGGCTTCCCGGAGCCCAAGACGTTCAGCACCCGGGTGGCCCGGCTGCTGCGCGAGCGCGCCGACGAGTTCGACGTCGCCCACGACAACCAGGTGCTCGGCTACGGCATGCTCGAGGTCGAGCAGCTGATGCCGCTGGTCACCACGGTCCACCACCCCATCACCTTCGACCGCCGCATCGACCTGGGCAGCGCCACCGGCCTGCGCCGGCGGGCCGCGCTGCGCCGGTGGTACGGCTTCCTGCGCATGCAGGGCCGCGTCGCGCGCAGCGCCCGACGCATCGTGACGCCGTCCGACGCCTCGCGCCGCGACATCGCCACCGACTTCGGGGTCGACCCCGCGCGCATGCAGACGATCCTGCTCGGCGTCGACGACGTGTTCGTGCCGCCCACCGAGCCGCGGGTGCCGGGAAGGATGCTGGCCATGGCCAGCGCCGACGCCCCGGTCAAGGGCATCTCCACCCTGCTGGAGGCCTTCGCCAAGCTGCGCACCGAGCGCGACCTCGAGCTGGTGCTGGTCACCCGCCCGCAGCCCGGGGGGCGCACCGAGCAGCTCATCGAGCGCCTCTCCATCGGTGACGCGGTGCGCTTCGTGCACGGCGTCAGCGACGAGGAGCTGGTGCGCCTGATGGGCTCCGCCGAGCTGGCCTGCGTGCCGTCGCTCTACGAGGGCTTCTCGCTGCCGACCGCCGAGCTGATGGCGTGCGCCACCCCGCTCGTCGTGTCGCGCGCCGGCGCCATCCCGGAGGTCGTCGGCCCCGACGGCGAGTGCGCCGACCTGGTCACCCCCGGCGACGTGGGGCAGCTGGAGGCCGCGTTGGCCTCGCTGCTCGACGACCCCGAGCGTCGCGCCCGCATGGGCGCCGCCGGTCGGCGCCGCGTGGAGGAGCTGTTCAGCTGGCGGGCGGTCGCCGTCGCGGTGGCCGCCGTGTACGACGAGGTCGTCACCAGCTGGCGGGCCGAGGGGCCCATGCCGTCCGCCGGCCGCAAGGGCCGCCGCAGCAGGAGGAGCACGAGTGCTGACCGTTGACTTCGACCGCCTGGGCCTGGTGCCCGGCGACCGGGTGCTCGACATGGGGTGCGGCGCGGGTCGCCACGCCTTCGAGATGTACCGCCGCGGGGGTGACGTCGTCGCCTTCGACCAGGACGCCGACGAGCTCGCCGGGGTGCGCGAGCTGTTCGCGGCGATGCGCGAGGCCGGTGAGGTGCCGGCCGGCGCGGAGGCCGACGTCAAGGAGGGCGACGCGCTCGCGCTGCCCTTCGCCGACGGCGAGTTCGACCGGGTGGTGGCCGCCGAGATCCTCGAGCACGTCCCGGCCGACATCCAGGCCATCGGCGAGCTCGTCCGGGTCCTGCGACCCGGCGGGACGCTCGCGGTGTCGGTGCCGCGGTGGTTCCCCGAGCTGGTGAACTGGAAGCTGTCGGAGGACTACCACGACGTGCCCGGTGGCCACATCCGCATCTACTCCGACAAGGAGCTGATCGGCAAGCTCACCACCGCCGGCCTGGAGCTGGAGGGCAAGGACTACGCCCACGGGCTGCACTCGCCGTACTGGTGGATCAAGTGCGCGGTCGGCGTGCGCAACGACGACCACCCGCTGGCCAAGGCCTACCACCGGCTGCTGGTGTGGGAGATCGTGGAGCAGCCGCGCGCCCTGCGCCTGGCCGGCAAGGTGCTCGACCCGCTGATCGGCAAGAGCATGGTGCTGTACCTGCGCAAGCCCGTGGCGGCGCATGTCTGAGCGGCCGGCGCCGGCCCAGCCGTCGGTCCTGCCGTCGGTGGCCGGCGTCCTGAGCGCCGCGCAGGTCGCCCGCACCGCCGCGGCGATCGCGGCGATGCAGGAGCCCAGCGGGGCGGTGCCGTGGACGACCGGGGAGCACGTCGACGTGTGGAACCACGTCGAGGCGGCGATGGCCCTGCTGGTCGGGGGCGAGGTCGAGGCCGCCGAGGCGGCGTACGCGTGGGTGCCGACGGTGCAGCACGCCGACGGGTCGTGGCCGATGAAGGTCGTCGGCGGCGTGGTCGAGGACGACCGCCCCGAGGTCAACATGAGCGCCTACCTCGCCGTCGGGGTCTGGCACCACTGGCTGGTGCGCCACGACCACGGGTTCGTCGCCCGGATGTGGCCCTCGGTGCGCGCCGGCCTCGACTGGGTGGTGTCCCAGCAGCTGCCCTTCGGCGGGATCAACTGGACCCCCGGCGACGACGGTGCGCTGCTGGCGGGCTCCTCCAGCATCTACCAGTCGCTGCGCGCCGGCATCGCGCTGGCCGACCTGCTCGACGAGCCCCAGCCGGGCTGGGAGCTGGCCGGCGGGCGCCTCGGCCATGCGCTGCGCCACCACCGCGACCTGTTCCTGGACAAGTCGACCTTCTCGATGGACTGGTACTACCCGGTGCTGGGCGGGGCCGTGCGCGGCGACGCGGCCCGGGCGCTGCTCGACTCCCGCTGGGACGACTTCGTGGTGCCGGGCCTCGGCATCCGCTGCGTCGACACCAACCCGTGGGTGACCGGGGCCGAGACCTGCGAGCTGGTGCTGGCCCTCGACGCGATCGGTGACCACGACCGCGCGCTCGCGCTGCTGCGCGACGTGCAGCACCTGCGCCACGACGGCGACGGCTACTGGACGGGCTGGGTCTTCGGCGACGACGTGTTCTGGCCCGGTGAGCAGACCACCTACACCGCCGCGGCCGTCGTGCTCGCCGTGGACGCGCTGGGGGAGGAGCACGGCACCGCCACCCCCGGCTCCGGCATCATGCGTGGCACGTCGCTGGCGCCCCACCCCGCCGAGCTGGGCCTGGAGTGCGGCTGCCCGTCGCCGTCAGCCGACCGGGTCGCCGGCCCCGCCTGAGGTACGGCGCAGCACCCGCATCGAGCCCACGGTCTCCACCTCGCTGAACGCGCCACCGGCCAGCGCGCGCTGCCAGACGTGGTACGGCGCCTGGCCGCCGTCGGCGGGGTCGGGGAACACGTCGTGCACCAGCAGCACCCCCCCGGGCCGCACCCAGGGCGCCCACCCGGCGTAGTCGGCCTGGGCGTGCTCCTCGGCGTGCCCGCCGTCGATGAACAGCAGGGCCAGCGGCGTGCGCCAGTGCCGCGAGACGGTGGTGCTGGCGCCGACCACGGCGACGACGTGCTCCTCGAGGCCCGACTCCTCCAGCGTGCGGCGGAACACCGGCAGGGTGTCCATCCGCCCGGTGCGCGGGTCGACCAGCGAGGTGTCGTGGTGCTCCCAGCCGGCCTGGTTCTCCTCCGAGCCACGGTGGTGGTCGACGGTGAACACGACGGCCTGGGGACCGCCCACCTCGCGCGCCGCGGCGGCGAGGTGGAGCGCCGACTTCCCGCAGTAGGTGCCGACCTCGAGCGCAGGGCCCTCCGCCAGCGCGGCGAGCGCGTGGCGGTGGAGCAGGAGGCCCTCGTCGGTGGGCAGGAAGCCCTTCGCCGCCCGGGCGTGGGCCTGCCAGTCGGTGCGCTCGCTCGTGGTCACGGCGCCGACCCTAGGTGCACCCGGCCGGGGCGCGGGTCGCCGGTGTCGGTCGCCGGTGTCGGTGGCCGGTGGTGGCGGGGTGGTCAGGCCGGTGCGGCGAGCATCTCCTCGACGCGCTGGCTGAGCTCGCCGATGCTGAACGGCTTGGTGACGTAGGCGTCGGCGCCGGCCGCGAGACCGGCCTCGATGTCGGCACGCGACGAGCGCGCGGAGACCATGAGGATGCGGGGCGCGGGGCTGGGCTGCTGCTTGAGCAGCCGGGCCAGCTCGAGGCCGTTGAGCCCGGGCATGCTGACGTCCATCACCACCAGGTCGAAGGAGCGCTCGGTCACCTCGACCATGGCGTTCCACGACTCCGGCACCGACTCCACGTGGTGCCCTGCCATCTCCAGCACCGTCGCGAGCAGCTCGCGCACGTCGTTCTCGTCCTCGACCACCAGCACCTTGGCCATGCAGCCCTCCTCGTACGTCGATCCGGCGGAAGACCGCCCCCTGCACCAGCATGACACCCCCACCCCGGCCCGGGCGACCAACCCCGCGTCGAGCTGTGAAGACGTCGTGAAGACCCGGCCGGTGCCCGAGCGGACGGTCAGGGCCCGGCCGCGACGCCCACCGTGCCCGCCTGCGCGTCGAGCCCGGCGCGGTAGCGGCCCCAGTGCCAGTGCAGGTAGCGGTCGACGGCGCGCACGACGTGCACGGAGCGGATCGAGGGCAGCACGTCGAAGGCGTGCTGGGCGCCGGGCAGCTCGGCGTAGACCACGCTGCGGCGCGACACCCGGCGCAGCGCGTCGACGAACTGCCGGGCCTGGTCGAGCTCGACCACCGTGTCGCGGGTGCCGTGCACGACGAAGAAGTCGGGGGCGTCGGGGCCCACCCGCAGCAGCGGGGAGGCCGCCTCGAACGCGTCGGGGTCGCGGCGCCAGCGCCGGCGCAGCACGACCGGGCCGAGGAACCGGTCGCGCATCTGCACGGCGCTGCGCAGGCCGGTGGCGCCGGTGAAGTCGTAGACGCCGTAGTGGGGCACGGCGACCTGCACCGAGGTGTCGGCGTCCTCGAACCCGGGCTGCCACACGGGGTCGCCCGGGGTCAGCGCCGCCAGGGCGGCGAGGTGGCCGCCGGCCGAGCCGCCGGTGATCACGACGTACCCGGGGTCGCCGCCGTAGGCCGCGACGTGCTCCTTGACCCAGGCCAGCACCTTCTTCACGTCGACGACCTGCGCCGGGAACGGGTGGCGCGGGGCGAGGCGGTAGTTGGGGGCGACGCAGACCCAGCCCTTGGCGGCGAGGTGCTGCATCAGCGGGATGCCCTGGGTGTCCTTGGCGCCGAGCGTCCACCCGCCGCCGTGCACCTGCACCAGCACGGGCGCGCCGCCCGCGGGTCGCTCGCGGGGGGAGTACACGTCGAGCAGGCCGCGGCGGCCGGTGGCGTCGTCGTAGGCGATGTCGCGCTCCACGTGCACCTGCGGGTCGCTCATCCGCAGCGGGTTGGCCAGCCGCCGCCACGGCACCGCCACGTCGGCCGGTGCGGGCGCCTGGAGCTGGTCGGCGTCGACGCCGAGCCCGTCGCGCAGCGCCTGGTCGACGACCCGGCGCGCGGACAGGCTCTCGCGCACCAGGACCGCCAGGCCGGCGGCGCCGAGGCCGGCGAGGGCCAGCCCCACGGGGTCGCGGCGGCGTCCGCGGCTGTGGGCCGCGGCGTCGAGGGCGGTGAGGGCGAGCAGGTGGGGCGCGAGCTCGCCGACGCCCCACCCCGCGGCGAACGACGGCAGGCCGGCACCGATGCCCGGCACCGGACGCAGCGCGTTGGCGACGAGGGCGGTCGTGGCGACCTGACGCAGCCGGAAGAACATGGCCCCCATGTTAACCGGTCGGTAACCTTCCGGGGGTGTGTGAGCGCGGCCGGTTCGCCGACCGGTGCCGACGGGGCCTCGGGTGCGGCCCGGCTGTCTAGGCTCGCCGGCATGGCCACCACGACGCAGGACGAGGCGCGGCCGGTGCGTCTCGTGCTGCCCCACCAGCTCTTCCTCGCCCACCTGCAGGCCGAGGCCGGCACGGTGTTCGTGCTGCTCGAGCACGACCTGCTGTTCCGCCAGTACCGCTTCCACACCCAGAAGCTCGTCCTCCACCGCGCCTCGATGGTGCGCTTCGCCGAGCGGTTGCGCGAGGCCGGCTTCGCCGTCGAGCACCTGGAGACCTCCGCCGAGCGCCGCAGCCACGACCTGCTGGTGGAGTGCCTCGACCGGCTGCGGCCGAGCCGGGTCACCGTGTACGACGTCGTCGACGACTGGCTCTCCCGCGACCTCACCGCGGCGCTGGCCGCCCACGGCTACCGGCTCAGCGCCGACGACGTGCTCGAGACGCCGATGTTCCTCACCACCCGTGCGCAGGTGGCCGAGCAGATCGGCGGCGGCGGGCGCACCGCGCGCATGCAGCACTTCTACTCCTGGCAGCGCCGGCGCCTCGACGTCCTGATGGACGGCGACCAGCCGCAGGGCGGCAAGTGGTCCTTCGACGAGGACAACCGCAAGAAGCTGCCCCGCGCCCACCCGGTGCCGGCGGTGCCGCGCCCGGGCGACGACGGCCGGCAGCACCCGGCGGTCGCCGCGGCGGTGGCGTGGGTCGGCGGGGAGTTCCCCGACAACCCCGGCGACGCGGCCGGCTTCGCGTGGCCCACCGCCCACGAGGAGGCCGAGGAGATGCTCGAGGTCTTCCTCGCCGAGCGGTTCCACGAGTTCGGGCCCTTCGAGGACGCCATCTCCGCCGAGCACCCGTGGGTCTACCACTCGCTGATGACCCCGGGGCTCAACACCGGGCTGCTGACGCCCGAGCACGTGCTCACCCGGGCCCTCGCGGTCGGCGCCGCCGACGACGTGCCGCTGGCGTCCCTCGAGGGGTACGTGCGCCAGGTGATCGGCTGGCGGGAGTACATGCGCGCCACCTACGTCGTCCACGGGCGGCGGATGCGCACCGGCAATCGGCTCGAGCACGCCCGCCCGCTGGCCGAGGGGTGGTGGACCGCCGAGACCGGGCTGGCGCCGGTCGACCTGGTGCTGCGCCGGGTGCTGGCCCACGGCTACGCCCACCACATCGAGCGGCTGATGGTGCTCGGCAACGCGATGTGCCTGCTGCGCACCGACCCCGACGCGTCCTACGAGTGGTTCATGGAGATGTTCGTCGACGCCTACGACTGGGTGATGGTGCCCAACGTCTACGCGATGAGCCAGTTCGCCGCCGGCGAGGCGGTCACCACCAAGCCGTACGTGTCGGGGTCGAACTACCTGCGCAAGATGTCCGACCTGCCCGCCGGGGAGTGGCGCGACGACTGGGACGCCCTCTACTGGACGTTCGTGCGCGACCACCAGGAGGTGTTCGCCGGCAACCCGCGCTCGCGGATGATCGCCAACCTCTACGACGCCATGGAGCCGCCGAAGAAGGCCGCCCACAGCCGCCGCGCCGCTCGGTGGCTCGCCTGATGCCGCGCCTCCACGCGCTCGAGCTGGTGCCCGACGACGCCGGGCAGGCCGCCCTGCGCGCCCAGTGGCAGGCGCTGCGCGACGCCGGGTTGCCCTCCCAGCTCGACCACCGCGGCGCCACCAACACCCCCCACGTCAGCGTCGTGGAGGCGCCCGCCATGCCGTCGGAGGCCCTCGACGTCGCCACCGCACGGCTCGGCCCGCTGCTGCCGGTGACCGCGCTCGTCGGCGGCGTCCTGCTGCTGGGGGCCGGCCGGGTCACCCTGGCGCGACCGGTGCAGCTCGCCGACGACGTCGTACGACGGGTGCTGGCCGTGCGGGTGCAGGTGCCCGAGCGGCGCCACCTCGGCTGGGTGCCCCACCTGACGCTGGCGCGTCGCCTGGAGGCCGCCGACGTCCCCCGCGCGCTGGAGGCCCTCGCCGCGCACGACGCCGACGGCCTGGAGCTGCGCCTCACCGGGCTGCGGCACTGGGACCCCGAGGCCGAGACGGTCACCGCCCTGGTGCCCTGAGGCTGGTGCCGCCGCCGACCGGTCATCTGGTGCGGTGCCGCCGTACTGGTGCGGTGCTGCGGCACCGCACCAGCACGGTGGACACCGCGTGACAGGGGCTAGAGGACGGCGCCGGGGTTGAGCAGGCCCTGGGGGTCGAGGGTGCGGCGCAGCGAGCGCTGCACCTCCAGCGACACCGGGTCGAGCTCGCGGGCGAGCCAGTCGGCCTTGAGCCGGCCCACGCCGTGCTCACCGGTGACGGTGCCGCCGAGGTCGAGCGCGGCGGCGGTGACGGCGTCGAACGCCCGCCGGGCGGCGGCGCGGCCGGCGTCGTCGTCCGGGTGGAGGATCGTCGGGTGGAGGTTGCCGTCGCCGGCGTGGCCGAAGACGCCGATGGTCAGGCCCACCTCCTCGGCCACCGCCTCCACCGCGGCCACCAGGTCGACCACCCGGGCGCGCGGCACGCACACGTCGTCGAGCAGCCAGCCGCCCCCGCGCTCGGTGGCGAGGCGCTCCAGGGCCGGCAGCGCCTGCCGGCGGGCCTCCATCAGCGCAGCGGCCTCGGTGGCGTCGTCGCTGCGGGCGACGTCGACAGCCCCGGCCCGCTCGCAGGCGGCGGCCACCAGGTCGAGGGTGGCGGTGGCGTCGGCGTCGTCGGCCTGCACCAGCAGCAGGGCCGCCACCCCGCCCAGGCCCATGCCGGTCGCGGCGTCGACGGCGGCCACGGTGGTGCGGTCGAGCAGCTCCAGCAGCGACGGCACCACGCCGGCCGCCACCAACGCCTGCACGGTGGCCCCGGCCGCGGCGAGGTCGTCGTAGGACGCCACCAGGGTCTGCGCCGGGGGAGGGGCGGGCAGCAGCCGCACCGTGACCTCCGTGACCACGCCGAGGGTGCCCTCGGAGCCCACGAACAGGCTGGTCAGGTCGTAGCCGGCCACGCCTTTGACGGTGCGGGTGCCGGTGCGCAGCACCCGGCCGTCGGCCAGCACGACCTCGAGGGCCTCCACGAAGTCGCCGGTCACGCCGTACTTCACGCAGCACATGCCCCCGGCGTCGGTGGCGACGTTGCCGCCGACCGTGCACCACGCCAGGGAGCCCGGGTCGGGCGGGTAGAACAGCCCGGCCTCCGCCGCCACCTCACGCAGCCGGGCGGTCACCACGCCGGGCTGCACCACCGCGAGCCGCTCGACGGGGTCGACCTCCAGCACCCCGTCCATCCGGTGCAGGGAGAGCACCGCGCTGCCGGCCGGCGCGTTGGCCCCGCCGGCCAGGCCGCTCCCGGCCCCACGGGGCACCACCGGCACGCCCGCGGCCGACGCGGCCCGCAGGCAGGCCTGCACCTCCGCCGTGGAGCGGGGCGCCAGCACCACCGCGGGCAGGGCCCGGTCGGTGAGCCGGGACTCGTCGTGGGCCAGGCCCGCGACCAGGTCGGGGTCGTCGATCACCACACCGGCCGGCAGCTGCTCCCAGGGCGACATGACCGCGACGCTACCCCCGGTTCGGGTGCGGCGCGTGACCCCGCGGGCCGGGCCCGCACCTGACTAGGGTCGCCCCATGGCCGACCCGTCCCACCCGCTGACCGACCCGCTGACCGACCTGCCGTCGCCGACGTCCGGCCCCGCCCTGGACCCGCCGCTGACCCCGGAGGAGCAGCGGGTGCTCGGGTCGCTGCTGGAGAAGCAGGTGACCGTGCCGGCGTCGTACCCGCTCTCGCTGCACGCGCTGCGCACCGCCTGCACCCAGACCAGCAGCCGCCACCCGGTCCTCGACCTCGACGAGCAGACGGTGGAGGGGACGGCGCGCGGGCTCAAGGACCGCGGCCTGCTGCGCGTGGTGTGGACCGACACCGGTCGCCGCACCCTGCGCTACCACCAGCTGCTCGACGAGCACCTCGGGCTCGCCCCCGACGAGCGGGCGCTGCTCACGGTGCTGCTGCTGCGCGGGCCCCAGGCGCCCGGCGAGCTGCGCACCCGCACCGAGCGGCTGCACGCCTTCGCCGACCGCGACGCCGTGGACGCCTGCCTGGCTGGGCTCGCCGCGCGCGAGGTGCCGCTGGTCGAGGAGGTCTCGCCGCGCGCCGGCCGGCACGACAGCCGCTGGGCCCACCGCCTCGGGGAGCCGGCGCCTGCCGCTCCCGCTGCGGCGGTGGCCGCGACGCCACCGGCCGACCGCGAGCGCACGCTGGTCGACGGCCCCGCTGCCCGTGACGCGCGGGTGCGGGCGGCGTACGACACCGTCGCGACCTCGTACGCCGCGGCGCTGGCCGGCGAGTTCGACGGCGACGGGCCCGAGCAGGGGCTCGGCTTCGAGCGGTGGCTGCTCGACCGGGTGGCCGCACTGTCCGGCGGGGCGCCCGTGGTGGAGGTGGGCTGCGGCCCGGGCCACACCACCGCCTACCTGGCCGCGGCGGGCGCCGACGCCCACGGTCTGGACCAGTCGCCCGCGATGGTCGCCGAGGCCCGGCGGCGCTTCCCGGGGGGCAGCTACGAGGTGGGTGACCTGCGACGGCTGGTGCGCCCCGCCGCCGGCCCCGGCTGGGCCGCGGTGCTGGCGTGGTACTCGCTCATCCACCTCGCCGCCTCCGAGCTGCCCGACGCGGTGGCCGCGCTCACGCGCCCGCTGGTGCCCGGTGGCCACCTCGTGGTGGCCCTGCAGGCCGGCGCCGGCACCCGCCGCCACGAGCGGTGGTTCGACCACGACATCGAGCTCGACTTCGTGCTGCACGACCCCGACGAGGTGCGCGCCGCGGTGGAGGCGGCGGGGCTGGTCGACGTGGAGACCTACCTGCGCAGCCCCCACCGGCACCGCGGTGAGACCACCGAGCGGTGCTACGTGCTGGCCCGCCGTCCGGGGTAGCCGCCCGGGCGGCTCGGCGGTGGGTGGGCTGGTTAGCGTGGGGGCATGGCCGGTGCACCCCTCGACCCCGACGCCGGCCCGCCCGGGCCGGTGGTGCCGGCCCGCGAGCCCGACCTGGAGTACCACCTCGCCGACGCGGCGCGGGACGTCGACGTCCCGCTCAGCACCGGCGACGGGCCGGCGCCGTTCACCGCGGGGGCGTTCCGCGACGTGCTGGGCCGCTTCGCCTCCGGCCTGACGGTCGTAGCCGCGGTGGGCCCCGACGGACCGGTCGGGCTGACCTGCCAGTCGTTCGCCAGCGTCTCGCTGGAGCCGCCGCTGGTGCTGTTCGTGGTGGCGCGCACGTCGCGGTCGTGGCCCACGATCCGCACCGCCGGCGTCTTCTGCGCCAACGTGCTCGCCGACGACCAGGTGGCCCTGTCGCACCGGATGGCCACCCGTGGCGCCGACAAGTTCACCGGCCTCGACTGGCACCCCGTCGGGTCCGGGTCGCCGCGGCTGCCCGGGGTGCTCGCCTGGGTCGACTGCGCGGTCGAGTCGGTGCAGCAGGCCGGTGACCACGACGTGGTGGTCGGGCGGGTCCTCGACCTCGGCCCGGGCGACGGCGGCGCGCCGCTGCTGTTCTACCGCGGCCGCTACCGCTCGCTCACCGACGCGGGGCCTGCCCCGGACGAGCGGCCGGGCCGGGCCTAGAAGGCGTAGCGCACCCGGCAGTACGGCAGCTCGCGGGCCACCATCTTGGTGAGCTGGTCGACCCACCGCCGCTTCCACGGCGTGCGGTAGCGCAGGTTGACCTGACCGCTCTCGCTGCGCTTGACCTCCTGCAGGTCGGGGCGCCACAGCTGCTCCTCGCCGCGGGGGTGCCAGCCCAGGTTGACCTGGTGCAGGGCCTCGTTGTGGGTGAGGAAGACGATCTCGCAGGCCAGCTGGGCCTTGGCCGCCGCGCCGATGCCGGCGTCCACCTGGCGCAGCAGCTCGGTCCACTCCTCCACCCAGCCCTCGTGCACGATCACCGGGCTGAAGTTGAGGTGCACCTCGTAGCCGGCCTCGACGAAGTCGTCGATGGCGGCGATGCGCTCGGCGACCCGCGACGTGCGCAGGTCGACCACCTTCGCCATCGGCTCGGGCATCAGCGAGAACCGCACGCGCGTGCCGCCCCGGGGGTCGAGGTCGAGCAGGCCGCGGTTGACCAGCTTGGTGGCGAAGCTGGCCTTGGCGTGGGGGAGCCGGGCGTAGAGGTCGACCAGGTCGCGCACGTTGTCGGAGACCAGCGCGTCGACCGAGCAGTCGCCGTTCTCGCCGAGGTCGTAGACCCAGTCGACGGGGTCGACCTGGTCGGGGCGCGGCTTGACGCCCTGCCGGCCGGCGTGGCGCTCGAGGTAGCCCAGGATCTTCTCGATGTTGACGTGGACGGTGATCGGGTTCGCGTAGCCCTTGCGGCGCGGGACGTAGCAGTAGGAGCAGGCCATCGCGCAGCCGTTGGAGGTGGAGGGCGCGATGAAGTCGGCGGACCGGCCGTTGGGCCGGGCGGTGAGGCTCTTCTTGACGCCCAGCACCAGCACCTCGCGCTTCAGGCGCACCCAGTCGGCGACGTTGTCGGCATCGCCGTGCAGCGCCGGCACCGCCTGGTGGCTGAGGATCTCGACGAGCTCGGCGTCGGGGTGGCGGGCCAGGATCTCGGCGCCGCGGGCGTGGGAGGCAACGTCGGGCTCGTGGTAGATGCGGGCGACGTCGAGCAGCCGCTCGGCCCGGGTCGGCCGGTGGGCGGGGGCGATGGTGTCGGGGTCGGCCACGCCCTGAGGCTAGGTGCCGCCACCGACAGCGCGGAGCGGGTAGGTTCTCCCACGATGATCGCCCTGCCCGGCCACGGCTTCGTGATGCTCTCGATGCCCAAGTGCGCCTCCACCACGCTGGTGACGAGCCTGATGGGTCGCGCCGAGGTCGTGATGCGGGTCAACCCCCGCCTCAAGCACATGACCGCGCGCACCTTCACCAACCGCATGGTGCCGGTGCTGCAGAGCGCCGGCTACGAGCGCGACGACTACGAGCTGGTCTCGCTGTTCCGCGAGCCGGTGGCGTGGCTGGAGTCGTGGTGGCGCTACCGCCAGCGCCCGGCCCTGCAGGACGGCGAGAACAGCCGGGCGGCCAACTCCACGGCCGACGTCTCGTTCGAGGAGTTCGTGGGCGCCTACCTCGACGGTGCCCCGGGCGCGCTCAAGGGCCGCCAGGCGCGCTTCGTGTCGCTCTCCCCGCGCCTCGACATCGGGGTCGACCGGATCTTCGCCCTCGAGCGCCCCGACGTGTGGGAGGGCTGGATCGCCGAGCGGATGGGCGAGCCGCTCAAGGTCACCACGAAGAACTGGTCCACCTCGCGGGTGGCACCGGAGCTGAGCGCGACCATGCGCGCCCGCCTCGACGAGCACTACCGCCCCGAGCACGACATCTACGAGCACCTGCGCGCCGAGGGCCAGTGGACCCCGCCGCGCGGGTACGTGCCGGGCGGCGGCTGACCGACGCGCACCGCCGGCCGGCCCCCGGCGGCGCTGGGCGGCGTCGGGCGGGCCCCGGTCAGCCCCGGGCGGTGAGGACGACGGGGCCGTCGTCGGTGATCGCCACGGTGTGCTCCATGTGCGCCCCGCGCGAGCCGTCGACGCTGCGCAGCGTCCACCCGTCGGGGTCGGTGACGATCGTGTCGGTGGTGTGCAGGAACCACGGCTCGATGGCGATCACCAGGCCGGCGCGCAGCTTGACGCCCCGTCCGGCGCGGCCGTCGTTGGCGATGTGGGGCTCGCCGTGCATGGTGCGCCCGACGCCGTGGCCGCCGAACTGGGTGTTGATCGACAGCCCGGCGCCGCGGGCGACCGCGGCGATCGCGGCGGAGATGTCACCGACCCGGCCGCCCACGCGGGCGGCGTCGATGCCGGCCTCGAGCGCCTGGCCCGTGACGTCGATGAGGCGCAGGTCCTCGGGCCGCGGGGTGCCGACCACCAGGCTGAGGGCGGAGTCGGAGACCCAGCCGTCGACGCTGGCCGCGAAGTCGACGCTCAGCAGGTCGCCGTCGGCCAGCGTGTAGTCGTGGGGGAGCCCGTGCAGCACGGCGTCGTTGACCGACGTGCACAGCACCTTGCCGAACGGCGAGGCGCCGAACGAGGGGTGGTAGTCGAGGTAGCAGGACTCCGCGCCGCGCTCGCGTATCATCTCGTGCGCCACCGCGTCGAGCTCGAGCAGGTTGACGCCCACGTCGGCCACCTCGGCCAGGCGCGTGACGACATCGGCGACGAAGCGCCCCGCCGGGCGCATCTGCTCGATCTGGGTGGGGGTGCGCAGCTCGATCACACCGCCCAGCCTAGGCGGCGGCGCCGGGGAGCGACCGAGCGCCCTCAGGCGGCCCGGCAGAGCGGGTCCGCCGTGCGCGGCAGCGGGGCGGCCACGGGGGCGGGCACCACCGGCGGCACCGGCGCGGCGGGCGTGGCGGTCGCGGCGAGGCTGCGGGTGGCGCGGGCGGTGAGGTCGACCAGCCGCAGGCCCAGGGTGCCGGTGACGGCACCGAGGATCTCCGAGCTGGGCTCCTTCAGCCCACGCTCCACCTCCGACAGGTGCTGCACCGAGACCCCCGCACGCCGCGCGACGTGGGCCAGCGTGCGCTGCTGGGCGTGCCGCTCCGTGCGCAGCTCGCGCCCCACCACCTCACGCCACAGCGGCTCGGGGCCGGTCGTCGCAGGTCTTCCCGGCAGCCGTGCCACGTCACCCATGACCCGAGGCCAGGTCGCGCACGGCACCTGCGGAACGGCGTTCGCGGAGGGCGAACGACGCGGTGGGGCGGGCCGTGGGGGTCCGGTACCGTGGGAGACCGGCGCCGCGACCTCCTCGTCGCCGGGCACGTCGCGCCGTCCAGGCGCCGACGGCCCCGGCGAGGACGGAGACGACGTGGTGGACCAGGTGCGAGGCTCAGCCGGCGTGACGGCACGACCCGCGGGTCGGCCGGTGGCCCCGGTGCGACCGGTGGTCGAGCCGACCAGGACGCGGGCGCGGGCCGCCGCCCCGAGTCGTACGTCGCCGCCCGCCACGGGCGTGCGGCGCGACGTGTGGCTCCACACGGTGTCGGCCGACCCGTCGGGCATGGGTCAGCACCTGCTCGACCTCGCCGAGGTGCTGGCGCGGCAGGGCTGCCGGCTGACCCTCAGCTACTGGCCCACCGCGAAGGCCGAGCACCTGCTGGCGCGCGCCGCCGACCACGGCGTCCGCCTGGTGCGCACCCCCCACCCGCGTGACCCCGCCTACTCCTCGGCGCTCGTGGAGGCGTTCACGCGCGCCCGCCCCGACGTCGTGCACCTGCACACCGGCACCGGTCGCGAGGACTTCGACGGCGCGCGCGCCGCGGCCGCCGCCGGGGTGCCGGCGATCGTGCAGACCCTCCACCTGCCGTGGCTGCTGCGCAGCAAGCACAAGCGGGTCTCGCTGGTGCACGCCCTGAAGCCGGTGCACCGCGTCGTGACCGTATCGGCGGCCCAGCGCGCGACCTACGAGCGGATCGGCCTCGACCCGGCCCGGCTGGTGACCGTGCCGAACGGCGTGCGCCCGCGCACCGACCGACCGGGCCGGCGGGCAGCGCGCGCGGCCCTGGGCCTCGACGCCGAGCAGCCCGTGGTGAGCACCGTGGGCCGGCTCACGGTGATGAAGGGGCAGCGCCACCTCGTCGACGCCCTGCCGACGCTGCTCGAGCGCTTCCCCGACCTCGTGGTCGTGGTCGTGGGCGACGGGCACCTGCGCGCCACCCTGACCCGCCAGGCCGCCGACCTCGGGGTGGGTGGCGCGCTGCGGCTCGTGGGCCACCGCGCCGACGCCCGGGCCCTGCTCGACGCCGCCGACGTGTTCGTCCTCCCGTCGCTGCACGAGGGCATGCCCCTGGCGCTCCTCGAGGCGATGGAGGCGGGGCTGCCCGTGGTCGCCACCCGGGTGATCGGCAGCAGCGAGGTCGTCGTGGACGGCGAGACCGGCCTGCTGGTGCCGCCCGCCGACCCGGCCGCGCTGGCCGACGCGCTGGGGCGGCTGCTCGCCGATCCCGACGCCCGCAGCGAGGCCGGCCGCGCTGGTCACCGCCGCTTCCTGGCACGCCACACCGCCGCCCTCATGGGCGAGCAGACCCGGGCGGTCTACGAGGACGTGCTGGCCGCCTCCGCGCTGGGGGGACCGGGCGCCGCGGGTCGGGGTGCGCCCCGGCGTGCCGTCCCGGCGACGGACGCGTCCGGCGGCGAGAGCGGCACGGACTGAGCCCGCGTCGTCGGGCCCGGGGTCAGAGCACCAGCTTCATCCGCGGGGCGGTGGTCAGCACGAACCCCAGGCCGGCGTAGAGGCGCTGCCCGTCGGCGCTCGCGCTCAGGTCGACCCGGTCGGCCCCGGCGC
The DNA here is from genome assembly GCF_058681775.1 of Nocardioides sp. FY1077. NCBI lineage: Bacteria > Bacillati > Actinomycetota > Actinomycetes > Propionibacteriales > Nocardioidaceae > Nocardioides > Nocardioides sp. FY1077. Next base: position 117,176 of record NZ_JBZWDB010000004.1, read on the forward strand.
GACGCGCCCAGGCGACGACGTCGGAGGTGAGGGCCGTCGCGCAGCCGTGCCCCCGGTGAGCGGGCCGGGTGTAGACGTTGGCGAGCCGCACGGTCCGCCCGTGCGGGCAGTGCGGGTTGGGGACGCCGGTCTCGAGGGTGCCGACGGCCGTGGCGACGAGCCCGCCGTCGACCTCGACCACGACCAGACGGGTGGTGTCGACCTCGTCCACGGCGCGCACGAACCACTCCTGAGCACGACGGCGCCACGACGGGTCGGCCGTGGCGTCGCCCTCGAAGAGGTCGGACCAGAGCCCGAGGACCTCGACGGCGTCGTCGGGCCGCGCGGTCCGGACCTGCTCGACCGGGCTCGTCACCAGCCCCGCTCGCGCCACTCGTCGAGGTGGGGGCGCTCGGCGCCCAGCGTCGAGTCGCCGCCGTGGCCGGGGTAGAACCAGGTGTCGTCGGGCAGCCGGCCGAAGACCTTCGTGGTCACCTCGTCGTGCAGCTGCACGAAGGCCGCGGCGTCGCCGAAGGTGTTGCCGACGCCGCCGGGGAACAGCGAGTCGCCGGTGAAGAGGTGGGGGTGCCCGCCGTGGGGGCGGTCGTCGTAGAGCAGCGCCACCGAGCCCGGCGTGTGGCCGGCCAGGGGCACCACCTCGAGGGTGCAGCGACCCACGGCCACGGTGTCGCCGGCGCCCACCCGGCGGGTGACCGGCACGCCCGTCTGCTCGGCCACGGCGTCGGCGTCGGGCGCCCCGACCACCACGTCGGCGCCGGTGGCGGCGACCACGTCGGCCAGCGCGCGGTGGTGGTCCCAGTGCTGGTGGGTGGTCACCACGGTGGCGAGGCCCCCGGCACCGACCAGGTCCAGGAGCGCGGGGGCGTCGGCCGCGGCGTCGACGAGCAGCTGCTCGCCGGTGCTCCGGCAGCACAGCAGGTAGCAGTCGTTCGACATCTCGGGGTCGACGGCGACCTTGGTGATCGTGAGGTGGGCCAGCTCGCGGGTCTGCGCGGGCCCGCCGGGCCGCACGTCGCCGTCGTAGGTGTCGGTGGTCATGGCGCCATCCTGCCCGGCGCCATCCTGCCTGGCGCCGTCCGGCCCGGCGCCGGCGTCCGCGGCGGCGCCACTGTCGGTGGTGCGTGGCAGGGTGGACGGTGACGTCTGGGATTGCCGGCGCGCCGGGCCGGCGCCGTACGATCGCGAACGTCTGTTCGACCTCGCCGGGCGCCGCAGCCGCCCATTCTCCAGCCGACCAGGACGGGATCACGTGCAGGACCAGCTCATCATCCGGGGTGCCCGCGAGCACAACCTGAAGGACGTGTCGCTCGACCTGCCCCGCGACTCGCTGATCGTCTTCACCGGCCTGTCCGGGTCGGGCAAGTCGTCGCTCGCCTTCGACACGATCTTCGCCGAGGGCCAGCGTCGCTACGTCGAGTCGCTGTCGGCGTACGCGCGTCAGTTCCTCGGCCAGATGGACAAGCCCGACGTCGACTTCATCGAGGGCCTCTCGCCCGCGGTCTCGATCGACCAGAAGTCGACCTCGAAGAACCCCCGCTCCACCGTCGGCACCATCACCGAGGTCTACGACTACCTGCGCCTGCTCTACGCGCGCGCCGGGCGCCCGCACTGCCCGACCTGCGGCGCCCCGATCGAGCGGCAGACGCCCCAGCAGATCGTCGACCGCGTGCTGGGCCTCGAGGAGGGCCGGCGCTTCCAGGTGCTCGCCCCCGTCGTGCGCGGTCGCAAGGGGGAGTACCTCGAGCTGTTCCGCCAGCTGCAGACCCAGGGGTTCTCCCGCGCCCGCATCGACGGCGAGACCCACGCCCTCGACGCGGTGATCGCCGACGGCCCCCGCCTCGACAAGCAGAAGAAGCACACCATCGAGGTGGTCATCGACCGCCTCGCCGTGAAGGAGTCCTCGAAGCGGCGGCTGACCGACTCGGTCGAGACCGCCCTCGGCCTGGCCGGTGGCCTGGTCGTGCTCGACTTCGTCGACCTCGACGCCGGCGACCCCGGGCGCGAGATGCGCTTCAGCGAGAAGATGTCGTGCCCCAACGACCACCCCATCGACACCGACGACCTCGAGCCGCGCTCGTTCTCGTTCAACTCCCCGTTCGGTGCCTGCCCGGCCTGCAGCGGTCTCGGCACCAAGCTGGAGGTGGACGCCGAGCTGGTCGTGCCAAACCCCTCGGCCACCCTCGGCGAGGGGGCGATCTCGCCGTGGGGCGCCGCCCACGTCGCCGACTACTTCCTGCGCCTCATGGGGGCCCTCGGCGAGGAGCTCGGGTTCGACCTGAACACCCCGTGGGAGGACCTCGCCCCGCGCGCCCAGAAGGCGCTGCTCGAGGGCCACGGCACCAAGGTGCACGTCGTCACCCGCAACCGCTACGGCCGCGAGCGGGCCTACTACGCCGACTTCGAGGGCGTGCGGCCCTACGTCGAGCGCCGCCACCGCGAGGCCGAGTCCGACACCAGCCGCGACCGCTTCGAGGGCTTCATGCGCGAGGTGCCCTGCCCGACCTGCAAGGGCAGTCGCCTCAAGCCGGTCTCGATGGCCGTGCTGCTGGGCGGGCGCAACATCGCCGAGGTCTGCGCGCTGCCGATCAACGAGGCCTCCGAGTTCCTCGGCCACCTCGAGCTGTCGGAGCGCGAGCGCCAGATCGGTGAGCGGGTGCTCAAGGAGATCCAGGAGCGCCTGCAGTTCCTGCTCGACGTCGGCCTCGACTACCTCTCCCTCAACCGCCCCTCGGGGTCGCTGTCGGGCGGGGAGGCCCAGCGCATCCGGCTGGCCACCCAGATCGGCGCCGGCCTGGTCGGCGTCCTCTACGTGCTCGACGAGCCGTCGATCGGCCTCCACCAGCGCGACAACCAGCGGCTCATCGAGACGCTGGTGCGGCTCAAGGAGCTCGGCAACACCCTCATCGTCGTCGAGCACGACGAGGACACCATCAAGGTGGCCGACTGGGTGGTCGACATCGGCCCCGGGGCCGGTGAGCACGGCGGTCAGGTGGTGCACAGCGGCACCGTCGCCGACCTCTACACCCACCCCGACTCGATGACGGGCCAGTACCTCTCCGGCCGGCGCGAGATCGCCGTGCCGGCGGTGCGCCGTCCGCGCACCGTGGGTCGCGAGCTGACGGTGCTCGGCGCGCGCGAGCACAACCTGCGCAACGTCGACGTGACCTTCCCGCTGGGGGTCTTCGTGGCCGTCACGGGCGTCTCCGGCTCGGGCAAGTCGACGCTGGTCAACGACATCCTCTACACCTCGCTGGCCAAGCAGCTCTACAACGCCCGCACCCTGCCGGGCCGTCACCGCGCCATCACCGGCCTCGAGCACGTCGACAAGGTCATCCACGTCGACCAGTCACCGATCGGGCGCACCCCGCGGTCCAACCCGGCCACCTACACCGGGGTCTTCGACCACGTCCGCAAGCTGTTCGCCTCGACCCCCGAGGCCAAGATGCGCGGCTACCTGCAGGGCCGGTTCTCGTTCAACGTCAAGGGCGGGCGCTGCGAGGCGTGCTCCGGCGACGGCACCATCAAGATCGAGATGAACTTCCTGCCCGACGTCTACGTGCCGTGCGAGGTGTGCCACGGCGCCCGCTACAACCGCGAGACGCTCGAGGTGCACTACAAGGGCAAGACCATCGCCGAGGTCCTCGACATGCCGATCGAGGAGGCCGTCGACTTCTTCGCCGCGGTGCCCGCGATCGCGCGGCACATGAAGACGCTGGTCGAGGTCGGGCTCGGGTACGTGCGCCTGGGCCAGCCGGCCACCACGCTGTCGGGGGGCGAGGCCCAGCGCGTCAAGCTGTCGGCGGAGCTGCAGAAGCGCTCCACCGGCCGCACCGTGTACGTGCTCGACGAGCCGACGACCGGGCTGCACTTCGAGGACATCCGCAAGCTGCTGCTGGTGCTCGGCCGGCTGGTCGACCAGGGCAACACCGTGCTCGTCATCGAGCACAACCTCGACGTCATCAAGACCGCCGACTGGCTGGTCGACATGGGCCCGGAGGGCGGCTCGCGCGGCGGGGTCGTCGTCGCCCAGGGCACCCCGGAGAAGGTGGCCACCGTGGCCGAGAGCCACACCGGCCGCTACCTCGCTCCGCTGCTCGAGGGCAAGCACGCCCGCCAGCCCAAGGGCCGCCTCGCGGCGTCCGAGGCGCCGGCGCCGGCGCGGGCCACCCGCCGCCAGGCCGCCACCCAGCAGGCCAACGACCGGGCCGCCGCCCGGTCGACCCCGGCCCGCCGCAAGGCCGCGGCGAAGACCCGGAAGTCCTAGGGGCCACCGCCGGCGTCCGCCCACGGGTCGGGCGCCGGTGGTGTTCTCAGGCCCCTCTCACCCGCGTGGGCAAGGCTGCGGGGGAGCGGTCGCTACTGTCGCACCCGACGACCGCCGTCACCCCCGAGAGGACGACGTCATGACCGCCACGCCCGCCCCCACCCCTGCCCCCGAGGGCACCACCGACGGCACGACCGCCGGACGTGCCCTGACCGACGCGAGGTCGGGCCTGTCCCGGCGCCGGGCCCTGACCGGGTTCGCCGGCCTGGGCGTGGCCCTGCCCGTCCTCGCCGCCTGCAGCGGTGGCGACGAGACCGCAGCCGACACGGGCGGCACCGGCGGGTCCTCGAGCGGCTCGCCCGACGCCGGCGGCTCGGGCGGGGCGTCGGCCGGACCGCTCACCACCACCGCCGACGTGCCGGTGGGCCAGGGGGTCATCCTCGCCGACCAGGAGGTCGTGGTGACCCAGCCGACCGAGGGCGAGTTCAAGGCGTTCTCCTCGATCTGCACCCACCAGTCGTGCGCGGTCTCGCAGGTCAGCACCGACGGCATCCTGTGCGCCTGCCACGGCAGCGTGTTCGCCCTCGACACCGGCGAGCCGACCTCCGGCCCGGCCACCGCACCGCTCGGCGAGGTCGCCATCGACGTCTCCGGCGACTCCATCACCCTGGCCTGAGCACCCGGCCCCCGACGGGTCCGGCCGGGCGCCGGAGCGTCGGTGGCCGACCGTAGGGTTGAGGGGTGCCGTCGCGATCCGCCCGGGCCGCCCGGGGCCCGCTGTCCTACCGTCCGGAGCCGGGGTCCATCCCGACCCGTCCGGGGGTCTACCGGTTCCGCGACGCCGCTGGACGCGTCATCTACGTCGGCAAGGCCAAGAACCTGCGGGCCCGGCTGTCGTCGTACTTCCAGGACATCGGCAACCTCCACCAGCGCACCGCCACGATGGTCACCACCGCCGCCGGGGTCGAGTGGACGGTGGTCAACACCGAGGTCGAGGCGCTGCAGCTGGAGTACTCCTGGATCAAGGAGTTCGACCCCCGGTTCAACGTCAAGTACCGCGACGACAAGTCCTACCCCTGGCTGGCGGTCACCGTCGGCGACGAGTTCCCGCGGGTGATGGTGGGCCGCGGGGCCAAGCGGCGCGGCACCCGCTACTTCGGCCCCTACAGCCACGCCTGGGCCATCCGCGAGACCGTCGACATCTTGCTGCGGGTCTTCCCGATGCGCTCGTGCAGCAACGGCGTCTTCAAGCGCTCCTCCCAGATCGGGAGGCCCTGCCTGCTCGGCTACATCGACAAGTGCGCCGCGCCGTGCGTCGGCAACGTCTCGCCCGAGGACCACCGCGCGATCGTCGACGACTTCTGCGACTTCATGGGCGGCCAGACCCGCCCCTTCATGCGCCGCATCGAGAAGGAGATGTACGCCGCCTCCGAGGCGATGGACTTCGAGAAGGCCGCCCGCCTGCGCGACGACCTCGGCGCCATGGAGCGGGCGCTGGAGAAGCAGGCCGTCGTGCTCGGCGACGGCGCCGACGCCGACGTGATCGCGCTGGCCGAGGACCCCCTCGAGGTGGCGGTGCAGATCTTCTACGTGCGCGGGGGGCGCATCCGCGGCCAGCGCGGGTGGGTGGCCGACCGCGTCGACGAGGGCGGCACCCCCGAGCTGGTCGAGGACTTCCTGCTGCAGCTGTACGCCGGCACCGACCGCGACTCCCAGGGCGACTCGATCCCGCGGGAGATCCTGGTGCCGGCGCTGCCGCCCGACGTCGACACCTTCGAGGAGCTGCTCGGCGACCTGCGCGGCAGCCGGGTGCAGATCCGGGTGCCGCAGCGGGGCGACAAGAAGACGCTGCAGGAGACCGTGGCCAGCAACGCCGCGCAGTCGCTGGCGCTGCACAAGACCAAGCGCGCCAGCGACCTGACCACCCGCAACCGCGCGCTGGAGGAGATCCAGGACGCCCTCGACCTCGACGACGTGCCGCTGCGCATCGAGTGCTACGACGTCTCCAACCTCCAGGGCACCGAGGTGGTCGCCTCGATGGTGGTCTTCGAGGACGGCCTGAGCCGCAAGGGGGAGTACCGCCGCTTCGTGATCAAGGGCGTGGACGGGCAGAACGACGTCGCGTCCATGCACGAGGTGATCACCCGGCGCTTCCGCCGGCTCCTCGACGAGCAGGCCCGCTCCACGCTGAAGCCCGGCGACCCCGGCGACCCGTCGAGCGGCCCGATGCTGGTCGACCCCGAGACCGGTCGCCCGCGCAAGTTCGCCTACGCCCCGGGGCTGGTCGTCGTCGACGGTGGCCCGCCCCAGGTGGCCGCCGCCCAGCGCGCCCTCGACGAGCTGGGCATCGTCGACATCCCGGTGTGCGGCCTGGCCAAGCGGCTCGAGGAGGTGTGGCTGCCCGCCCAGGAGGACCCCGTCATCCTCGCCCGCTCCTCCGAGGGCCTCTACCTGCTCCAGCGCATCCGCGACGAGGCCCACCGCTTCGCGATCAACCACCACCGGTCGCGCCGCTCGAAGTCGATGGTGGAGAGCACCCTCGACGAGGTGCCCGGGCTGGGCGAGGTGCGCCGCAAGACGCTGCTCAAGCACTTCGGGTCGCTGAAGAAGCTGCGTGACGCCACCGTGGAGGAGATCGCCACCGTGCCGGGCATCGGCACCCGCACCGCCACCTCGATCAAGGACGCGGTCACCGCGGCCAGCCCGGGGTCGACCACCCGCACGCCCACCTTCACCGTCAACACCGCCACCGGAGAGATCGAGGAGTCCTGACGTGGATGACGAGACCGCATCCCCGCTCGAGGCCTCGCCCGCCGCGCCCCGCGAGGGCGAGCTGGTGGTCGTCACCGGCATGACCGGTGCCGGCCGCAGCACCGTGGCCAAGGAGCTCGAGGACCTCGGCTACTACGTCGTGGACAACCTCCCGCCCAGCCTGGTGCGCGAGGTCGTGCGCCTCGTCGACGAGAGCCGCGGGACCGACCAGCCAATCGCGGTCGTCGTCGACGTCCGCTCGGGCTCGTTCTTCCAGTCGCTGCAGGCCAACCTCGCCCGGGGCGCGGTGGGCCGGCGCACCACCCTGGTGTTCCTCGAGGCCACCGACGAGGTGCTCGTGCGCCGCCAGGAGGCCGCCCGGCGTCCCCACCCGCTCCAGGGCAGCGGGCGCCTCCTCGACGGCCTGCAGCGCGAGCGGAGGGTGCTGGCCGAGCTGCGCGGCGAGGCCGACCTGCTCATCGACACCTCCACCCTCAACGTCCACCAGCTCACCGACCGCGTCGCCGACGCGTTCGGTCGTCCCGACACGACTGCGCTGCGCATCCGCGTGATCAGCTTCGGCTTCAAGTACGGCATCCCGGTCGACGCCGACTTCCTTGCCGACATGCGGTTCCTGCCCAACCCGCACTGGATCCCCGAGCTCCGCCCCCGCACCGGGCAGGACGGCGAGGTCTCGCAGTACGTGCTGTCCCGCGACGGCGCCGCCGAGTTCGTGGACGCCTACGTCCCCCTGCTCGACGGCGTCGCCGCCGGCTACCTGCGCCAGGGCAAGCGGTTCATGCGCGTCGCGATCGGCTGCACCGGCGGCAAGCACCGCAGCGTCGCGATGACCGAGGAGATCGTGGCGCGCCTCGTCGCGCTCGGCCACGACGCCTCGCCCACCCACCGCGACCTGGGCCGCGAGTGACCCCGCCGCCCCCGCCGCCCGTGGCGCCGGCCCCGCCCGAGCAGCACCGCGACCTCGACCGCGCCCAGTCCGTGGTCGCCCTGGGCGGCGGTCACGGGCTGAGCGCCACGCTGCGGGCCCTGCGGCGGCTGCTGGCCGACCTCGTGCTCGACGACCTCACCGCGGTGGTCACCGTCGCCGACAACGGCGGCTCGTCCGGACGGCTGCGCGGCGAGTTCGGCGTGCTCCCGCCCGGTGACCTGCGGATGGCCCTGGCCGCGCTGTGCGGCGACGACGAGTGGGGCGTGACCTGGTCGAAGGTGCTGCAGCACCGCTACGCCGGCGACGGCGACATGCGGGGCCACGTCACCGGCAACCTGCTGATCGTGACCCTGTGGGAGCTGCTGGGCGACCACGTGCAGGCCCTCGACTGGGTCGGTCGACTGCTGGGTGCCTCGGGGCGGGTGCTGCCGATGGCGCTGACGCCGATGGACATCACCGCCCGGGTGCGGGGGCACGACCCCGCCGACCCCGAGGCGGTGTCGCTGGTGCGCGGGCAGGTCGAGGTCGCCACGACCCCCGGCGTGATCACCTCCGTCGACCTCGACCCGCCGGCCCCGCAGGCCTGCCCTGAGGCCGTCGCCGCCGTGCGCGCCGCCGACTGGGTGGTGCTCGGCCCCGGGTCGTGGTTCACCTCGGTGATCCCGCACCTGATGGTGCCCGACCTGCGCCTGGCCCTGGTGGAGACCGAGGCCAAGGTCGTGGTGGTGCTCAACCTGGCCGAGCAGCCGGGGGAGACCGGCGGCTTCGGGCCGGCCGACCACCTCGCCGTCCTCACCGAGCACGCCCCCGAGCTGCGCATCCACACCGTGGTGGCCGACACCGCGACCGTGCAGCGCGGCGGCGACGACGGCACGGAGCAGGCCCTGCGCCGAGCGGTGGCGGCCCACGGCGCCCGCCTGGTGGTCGCCGACGTCGCCGACGACGACGGCTCGCCGCGCCACGACGCCGCCAAGCTCGCGGCCTGCTTCGAGGCGGTCGTGGCGGGCTCCTGACCACACCCGCACCGTGCGTCACGGACGTGCGACGGGCCCGCGGCGGGCCCACAGGGAGCCCACAGCAGGGCCCGATCCCGGTTCGATCGGTGATTGACTCGCGTGCGAAGATCCCTCTCATGGCGATGACGGCACAGGTGAAGGCGGAGCTGTCCAGCACCCAGATCACCAAGACCTGCTGCCGCAAGTCCGAGGTCGCCTCGATGCTCCGCTTCGCCGGCGGCCTGCACATCGTCAGCGGCCGCATCGTGGTGGAGGCCGAGCTCGACACCGGCGCCGCCGCGCGCCGGCTGCGCAAGGACATCGCCGAGGTCTACGGCCACGCCTCCGACGTCGTGATGGTGCAGGGCAACGGCATCCGCAAGGGCAGCCGCTACATCGTGCGGGTGGTCCGCGACGGCGAGTCGCTGGCCCGCCAGACCGGGCTGCTCGACCAGCGCGGGCGTCCCGTGCGCGGCCTGCCGCCCGCGGTCGTCGCCGGCGGGGGCTGCGACGCCGTGGCGTCGTGGCGCGGGGCGTTCCTGGCCCACGGCTCGCTCACCGAGCCGGGCCGCTCGTCGTCGCTCGAGGTGACCTGTCCCGGCCCCGAGGCCGCGCTGGCGCTCGTCGGGGTGGCCCGCCGCCTCGGGATCCAGGCCAAGGCGCGCGAGGTGCGCGGCGTCGACCGCGTGGTCATCCGCGACGGCGACGCGATCGGCCAGCTGCTCACCCGTCTCGGCGCCCACGAGTCGCTGATGGCGTGGGAGGAGCGCCGGATGCGCCGCGAGGTGCGTGCCACCGCCAACCGACTGGCCAACTTCGACGACGCCAACCTGCGCCGCTCCGCGCGCGCCGCGGTGGCCGCCGGCGCCCGCGTCGACCGGGCGATGGAGATCCTCGGCGACGAGGTGCCCGACCACCTGAAGATGGCCGGCACGCTGCGCCTGGAGCACAAGCAGGCCTCGCTGGAGGAGCTCGGGCAGCTGCACGAGCCGGTGCTCACCAAGGACGCCATCGCGGGCCGCATCCGGCGCCTCCTGGCGATGGCCGACAAGCGCGCCGAGGAGCTCGGCATCCCCGACACCGAGGCGTCGCTGACGCCCGACATGCTGGCCGACGAGGCCTGAGCCGGCTCCTCGCGGGGCCGGTCCGACCACGGTTGCGGCCGTGACGCCCGTTACCGGCACGTACGCCGGGACGAGCCTCGGCAGCGGTCGGCGCACCCGCTAGGGTCGGTCGCGGCCGTCGTCCCACGGGACGGGCCGTGCCCCCAACGACCTCTCCAGAGCAGGAGCACCACTCGTGACCGTTCGCGTAGGCATCAACGGTTTCGGCCGCATCGGCCGCAACTTCTTCCGCGCCGTCCGCGCCTCGGGCGCCGACGTCGAGATCGTGGGCGTCAACGACCTCACCGACAACGCGGTGCTGGCCCACCTGCTGAAGTACGACTCGATCCTCGGCCGCCTCGACGCCGACGTGTCCAGCTCCGAGAGCGCCATCCTCGTCGGCGGCCAGGAGATCAAGGCGTTCTCCGAGCGCGACCCCGCCGCGCTGCCCTGGGGCGAGCTCGGCGTCGACGTCGTCGTCGAGTCCACCGGGTTCTTCACCGACGCCACCAAGGCGCGCGCCCACCTCGACGCGGGCGCCAAGAAGGTCATCATCTCGGCGCCGGCCTCGAACGAGGACATCACCGTGGTGATGGGGGTCAACCACACCGACTACGACCCCGCGCAGCACCACGTCATCTCCAACGCCTCCTGCACCACCAACTGCCTCGGCCCCATGGCGAAGGCGCTCAACGACGACCTCGGCATCGTCAAGGGCCTGATGACCACGATCCACGCCTACACCGCCGACCAGAACCTGCAGGACAACATCCACAAGGACCTGCGTCGCGCCCGCGCCGCCGCGCTCAACGTCGTCCCGACCTCCACCGGTGCGGCCAAGGCCATCGGCCTGGTGCTGCCCGAGCTCAAGGGCAAGCTCGACGGCTACGCGCTGCGGGTGCCGGTGCCGACCGGCTCGGCCACCGACCTGACCTTCGAGGCGGGTCGCGAGACCACCGTCGAGGAGGTCAACGCGATCATCGAGAAGGCCGCCGACGGCCGCTTCCTCAAGTACTCCACCGACCCGATCGTCTCCTCCGACATCGTCACCGACCCGGCGTCCTGCATCTTCGACGCGCCGCTGACCAAGGTCATCGGCAACCAGGTGAAGGTCGTCGGCTGGTACGACAACGAGTGGGGCTACTCCAACCGCCTCGTCGACCTCATCGCCCACGTCGGCGAGACCCTCTGACGTGGCCGACTCCTCCACGGTGGCGACCCTCGTCGAGCAGGGGGTGGCCGGGAAGCGCGTGCTGGTCCGCTCCGACCTGAACGTCCCGCTCGACGGCACCACGATCACCGACGACGGGCGCATCCGCGCCAGCGTCCCGACCATCCGGGCGCTGGCGCAGGCCGGTGCCCGGGTGGTCGTCACCGCCCACCTCGGCCGCCCGAAGGGCGCCCCCGAGGAGCGCTACTCGCTGCGTCCGGTGGCCGACCGCCTCGGTGAGCTGCTCGGCGCCGACGTGGCGTTCGCCACCGACACCGTCGGCGAGAGCGCGCGCAGCACCGTCGAGGGGCTCGCCGACGGCGACGTCGCCGTGCTGGAGAACGTCCGCTTCAACTCCGGCGAGACCAGCGAGGACGACGCCGAGCGGGCGGAGTTCGCCCGGCAGCTGGCCGACCTCGCCGACGTCTTCGTCAGCGACGGCTTCGGCGTGGTGCACCGCAAGCAGGCCAGCGTGTACGACGTGGCCACGCTGCTGCCGCACGCCATGGGCGACCTCGTCGCCACCGAGATCGGGGTGCTGCGCCGCCTCACCGAGTCGCCCGAGCGGCCGTACGTCGTCGTGCTGGGCGGCTCGAAGGTCTCCGACAAGCTCGGCGTCATCGACAACCTGCTCGGCAAGGCCGACACGCTGCTGATCGGCGGCGGCATGGTGTTCACCTTCCTCGCGGCCCAGGGCCACGAGGTGGGCCGCAGCCTGCTCGAGGAGGACCAGCTCGACACCTGCCGGGAGTACCTCGCCCGCGCGGCGGAGACCGGGGTCACCATCCTGCTGCCGGGCGACGTCGTGGTCGACACGACGTTCCCCTCCGGTGACGCCGAGCCGCAGCCGCGGGTGGTGCCCGCCACCGAGATCCCGGCCGACTGCCTGGGTCTCGACATCGGTCCGGCCTCGGCCGCCGACTTCGCCGCGGCCCTCGCCGGGGCCCGCACCGTGTTCTGGAACGGCCCGATGGGCGTCTTCGAGGTGCCGCAGTTCGCCGACGGCACCCGCACCGTCGCCGAGGCCCTCACCCGCGTCGACGGCCTCACCGTCGTCGGCGGCGGCGACTCCGCCGCCGCGGTGCGCCGGCTCGGCTTCGACGACGAGGCGTTCGGACACATCTCCACCGGAGGCGGGGCCAGCCTGGAGTACCTCGAGGGCAGGACCCTGCCCGGCATCGACGTCCTGGAGGACTGACCCATGGCCACGACCCGCACGCCTGCCCGCACGCCGCTGATGGCGGGCAACTGGAAGATGAACCTGAACCACCAGGAGGCGGTGGTCCTGGTGCAGAAGCTCGCCTGGACCCTGCAGGACAAGCGCCACGACCCCGCGCGCGCCGAGGTCGTCGTCGTGCCGCCGTTCACCGACCTGCGCTCGGTGCAGACCCTGGTCGACGGCGACCGGCTGTCGGTGCGCTACGGCGCCCAGGACGTCTCCACCGAGGAGTCCGGCGCGTTCACCGGCGAGGTCTCGGCCACGATGCTGGCGAAGCTCGGGTGCTCCTACGTCGTCGTCGGCCACTCCGAGCGTCGTCAGCACCACGCTGAGACCGACGAGGTCGTCAACGCCAAGGCCCACCGCGCGCACGCCGCCGGCATGGTGCCGATCGTGTGCGTGGGCGAGGGCCTCGAGGTGCGCCAGGCCGGGGAGCACGTCGCCCACACGCTGGCGCAGGTCGACGGCTCCCTGGCCGGCTTCACCGCCGAGCAGGTCGCCGGGCTGGTGGTCGCCTACGAGCCGGTGTGGGCCATCGGCACCGGCGAGGTCGCCACCCCCGACGACGCGCAGGAGGTCTGCGCCGCCGTGCGGGCCCGGGTGCGCGAGGTGCACGGTGACGCCGCCGCAGACGGCGTCCGGGTCCTGTACGGCGGCTCGGTCAAGGCCTCCAACGTCGCCGGCATCATGGCGAAGGACGACGTGGACGGCGCTCTTGTGGGCGGCGCGAGCCTGCAGGTCGAGGAGTTCAGCGGTATCTGCCGCTTCTACGACATGCCTGTCCTGTGAGCGGGCGGGCGTGACGTAGGATCCCGCCTGTGGATCTAGTCTTCACCATCGTCCTGGTCGTCACGAGCGCGCTGATGATCCTGCTCGTCCTGCTGCACAAGGGACGGGGAGGCGGCATGTCCGACATGTTCGGCGGCGGCGTCTCCAGCTCCCTGGGCGGGTCGTCGGTCGCCGAGCGCAACCTCGACCGGCTCACGGTCGGCATCGGTGTCATCTGGTTCGCCACGGTGATCGCCCTCGGCCTGCTCCTGGCCTACCAGGGCTGACGAGCGAGAGACGAGAGGACACGACATGGCTGGAGCAGGAAACGCCATCCGCGGCAGCAGGGTCGGCGCCGGACCCATGGGCGAGGCCGAGCGGGGCGAGGCGGCACCGCGACAGGCGGTGACATACTTCTGCTCCCACGCCCACAGCTCGGTGGTCACGTTCTCGGTCGAGGCCACCGTGCCCGACTCGTGGGACTGCCCGAAGTGCGGGCTGCCCGCGGGCCGCGACTCCGAGAACGCCCCGCCGGCGACCAAGGTGGAGCCGTACAAGACCCACCTGGCCTACGTGAAGGAGCGGCGCTCCGACAAGGAGGCCACCGAGATCCTCGACGAGGCGCTGGCGCTGCTGCGGCGGCGTCGCAAGTCGGGCGACCTGATCTTCTGACGGGCCGCGGCCCGCGACGCACGACGGCCGGTCACCTCCACTGAGGTGACCGGCCGTCGTGCTCTCGTCCCGGCAGGGACGGACGGGTCAGAGCCGCGAGGCGGCGTCGCGGTCGAGGAACCAGGTGGTCTCCTCGCGCCCGGCCACCCCGGCGGCCGGGACGTCGTGCACGTCTGCGCCGCCGAGGGCCCGGCCCACGGCGTCGGCCTTGCCCTCGCCGCTGACCATGAACCACACGGCGCGCGCGCGGTTGAGCGCCGGGAAGGTGAGCGAGATGCGCTCGGGCGGCGGCTTGGGCGAGTCGTGCACCGCGACGGTCAGCACGTCGTCGACGTCGAGCTCGGGGCGCCCGGGGAACAGCGACGCCACGTGGCCGTCGGGGCCGAGGCCCAGCATCACCACGTCGAGGTCGTCGGCGCCGTGGCGGCGCAGCTCCTCGGCGTAGGTGACCGCCCCGGCCTCCACCGTCTCGGTGTCGGCGGCCGAGGCCATCTCGTGCACGTGGTCAGCGGGCACGCCGACGGCGTCGAGGACGTCGCGACGCACCGCACCGGCGTTGCGGTCGGGGGAGCCGGGCGCCACGAAGCGCTCGTCGCCCCACCACACGTGCACCCGGGTCCAGTCGACCGGCGAGGCCGCGGCCTGGCGGGCCAGCACCTCGTGCACGGCCTCCGCGATGCCACCGCCGGTCAGCACGACGTGCGGCTCGCGCCCGGCGTCCTGCGCCTCGGCCAGGCGCTGCAGCAGCGCACCGGCGACGGTCGCCGCCAGCGTCTCGGCGTCGGGGTGCACCTCGACGCGCGGCTCCGGGCTCACCGCAGCGCCTCGAGCACGTCGGCGAGCCGGTCGGGCCCGGTGACGTGGAGCCGCAGCACCGGACGGCCCTTGTCGGCCAGCACGCTGGCGTCGCCGACGGCCTGGGCGGTGAGGAACTCGTGGAACGTGAACGGCCGGTCGGGCACCGCGAGGTCGGCCAGCGGGTCGCCGGTGACCTGGAGGTAGATCCCGGTGTCGGGCCCGCCCTTGTGGTACTGACCGGTGGAGTGCAGGAACCGCGGTCCCCACCCGAAGGTCACCGGTCGCCCGGTGCGCTCGGCGAGAGCGTCGCGCGCACCACCCAGGGCGGCGTCGCGGTGGCGGTCGAGGTAGGCCTGCACGGCGAGGTAGCCGTGGGCGTCGTCGAGCTGGTCGAGCAGCGCGGCCACGGCCTGGGCGACCGAGGTGGTGCCGGCCGGCAGCCAGCCCTCGGAGGCGTAGACGGTGACGCCGCCGGCGACGAAGACCGGCGTCGGCGAGGAGCCGCCGCCGTCGAGCATCTCGCGGGCCGCGGCCTTGGCGCTCTCGACGTCGGGCTGGTCGAAGGGGTTGATGCCGATCAGGCGACCGGCGACCGCGGTGGCGTACTCCCACAGCAGCACCTGACCGCCCAGCGTGCCGTCGACCCGCGCGCCCCAGCCGGAGGCCGGGACGACCCCGTCGCCGAGCACGTGGTCGGGGCCGATGGTCACCAGCACCTCGTCGGCGCTCGAGGCGGCGAAGTTGGGCGAGCCGGGACCGGCGACGACCACGGGCAGGATGCCGCGGCCCTGCTTGCCGGTCGACTCCGCGACCAGCTGCTCGGCCCAGTCGCCGAACCCGGGGAAGGGCGACCCGCCGTCGGCGAGCACCATCTTGTCCGCACCCGCGAGGTTGGCGGCCCCGAGCAGCGCGCCCAGGCGCAGCCCGGGGTTGTCCACGTCGTCGGCCTCGAGCGCGGGGCGCAGGGCCTCGGCCTCGTCGAGGAGCCGGGCCACGTCGGCACCGGCCAGCCCGCTCGGCACCAGGCCGAACGCCGTGAGCGCGGAGTAGCGCCCGCCCACGGCGGGGTCGGCGAGGAACACGCGGTAGCCGGCGTCGCGGGCCGACTGCTCGAGCGGGGAGCCCGGGTCGGTGACGACGACGAACCGCTCGGCGGGATCGATGCCGGCGTCGCGGAACGCCTTCTCGAAGGCGCGGCGCTGGCTGTCGGTCTCCACGGTGCCGCCGGACTTCGACGACACCACGACGACGGTCTCGGCCAGGCGGTCCTCCAGCGCGGTGCGCACGAAGTCGGGGTCGGAGGAGTCGAGGACGACCAGCTCGACGCCGGCCGCGCCGCAGACGACCTCGGGTGCGAGGGACGAGCCGCCCATGCCGCACAGCACGACGCGACCGAGCCCGGCCTCCTGGTGGGCCGCGCGCAGGGCGGCCACCTCGTCGACCAGCGGGCGCGAGGCGCTCGACAGCGCCACCCAGGCGAGCCGCTTGGCGGACTCCTCCTCGGCCTCAGAACCCCACAGGGTCGGGTCCTGGCGGGCGATCGCCCCGGCCACGCCGTCGGCCACCAGCTGCTCGACGGTGGCGGCGTACGCCTGCTCGTCGGGCACCAGCAGCGTCAGGTCGTGGCCCTCGCCGGACACCGCGCCCCAGGACGTCACTTCGAGGCCGCCTGCCGGGCCTGCTCCATCTGGCCCTCGACGGTCTCGACCAGCTCGAACCACGACTTCTTGAACTTGTCGACGCCCTCGTGCTCCAGCACCTGCAGCACGTCGAGGAAGTCGATGCCGACGCCGGCGAGGTCCTCGAAGACCTGCTGGGCGTCGGGCACCCGGCCGCTGACCTGGTCGCCGTGCACCTCGCCGTGGTCGGCGAAGGCGTCCATGGTCTTCTCCGGCATGGTGTTGACCGTGCCGGCCACCACCAGGTCGGTGACGTAGAGGGTGTCGGGGTAGTCGGGGTTCTTCACCCCGGTCGAGGCCCACAGCGGGCGCTGCGTGGTGGCGCCGGCCGCCGCGAGCTGCGTCCAGCGGTCCTCGGCGTGCACCTCCTCGAAGGCGCCGTAGGCCAGGCGGGCGTTGGCCACGGCGGCCTTGCCGCGCAGGGCCAGGGCCTCGTCGGTGCCGATGGCCTCGAGCCGCTTGTCGACCTCGCCGTCGACCCGGGAGACGAAGAACGACGCCACCGACTGGATCTGCGACAGGTCGAGCCCGGCGTCGCGGGCCTGCTCCAGGCCGGTGAGGTAGGCGTCCATGACCTCGCGGTAGCGCTGCTCGCCGAAGATCAGCGTCACGTTGACGCTGATGCCCTGGGCGACCACGGCGGTGATCGCGGGCAGGCCCTCGAGGGTGGCCGGGATCTTGACCAGGGCGTTCGGGCGGTCGACGGCCGCCCAGAGCGCCTGGGCCGAGGCGATGGTGCCGGCGGTGTCGTTGGCGAGGTCGGGCTCGACCTCGATCGAGACGCGGCCGTCGGCGCCGGTGCCGTCGGCCACGGGGGCCAGCACGTCGCAGGCGTTGCGCACGTCGTCGGTGGTGAGGGCGAAGATGACGTCGTCGACGGGGGTGTCGTCGGCCACCAGGCCACGCACCTGCGCGTCGTAGCGCTCGCCGTCGGCGATGGCGCCGGCGAAGATGGTCGGGTTGGTGGTGACCCCGACCACCGAGCGCTCGGCGACGAGCTCGGCCAGGTTGCCGGACTCGATCCGCTCCCGCGAGAGGTCGTCGAGCCAGATGGACACCCCTGCGTCGGCGAGGGCCTTCAGACGGTCACTCATGTTCTCTCCCTGCTGTGGGTCGTGCGGCGGGTGCAGCGGCGTGGGGCCGGTGCTGGTGGTCGTGCGAGCGGTGGCTCAGGAGCCGGTGACCGTGCGGAAGCTGTCGCGGGCCGCGTTGGCCACGGCCTCGCCGGTGATCCCGTACTCCTGGTAGATGCGCTGGTAGTCGGCGGAGGCGCCGTACCGGTCGATGGAGACCATGCGGCCGTGGTCGCCGACGTACTCGCGCCAGCCCTGTTTGACGCCGGCCTCGACCGAGACGCGCGCCTTGACCGTGGTCGGCAGGACCTTCTCGCGGTAGGCGGGGTCCTGCTCCTCGAACCACTCGATGCACGGCATCGAGACCACGCGGGCCTTGATGCCGTCGGCGGCGAGCAGGTCGCGGGCGGCGACGGCCACCTGCACCTCCGAGCCGGTGCCGATGAGCACGACGTCGGGGACGCCGCCCTCGGCCTCGAGCAGCACGTAGCCACCGCGGGCGACGCCCTCGGCGCTGCCGTAGCCGTCCTCGCCGCGGGGGAAGACCGGCACGTTCTGCCGGGTCAGCGCCAGCGCGGCCGGGGTGTCGGTGCGGGTGAGGATGTGGGCCCAGGCGGCCGCGGTCTCGTTCGCGTCGGCCGGTCGGACGACGTCGAGGCCGGGCATGGCGCGCAGCGCGGCGAGGTGCTCGATCGGCTGGTGGGTCGGGCCGTCCTCGCCGAGGCCGATGGAGTCGTGGGTCCACACGTAGGTGACGGGCAGGCCGCTCAGGGCCGCGACGCGCACGGCACCGCGCATGTAGTCGGAGAACGTGAGGAACGTGCCGCCGAAGACGCGGGTGAGCCGGTCGGCCGCGATGCCGTTCATGATCGCGCCCATGCCGTGCTCGCGGATGCCGAAGTGGAGCACCCGGCCCTGGTAGGGGTCGGCGGTCCAGTCGTCGGTGCCGCGGTCGGCCGGCAGGAACGACGGCGCGTCGGTGATCGTGGTGTTGTTGGAGCCGGCGAGGTCGGCCGAGCCGCCCCACAGCTCCGGCATCACTGCGGCCACGGCGTTGATGACCTTGCCGGACGCCGATCGGGTGGCCACGCCTTTGGGGTCGGCCGGGAACGTCGGGATGGCCTCGACGAGGCCGTCGGGCAGGCTGCGCGACTTCAGCCGGTGGAGCAGGGCGGCCGACTCCGGGTGGGTGGTCGACCAGGCGTCGTAGGCCTCGTCCCACTCCGCACCCCAGGCCGCCCCGCGCTCGCGCAGCGACCGGGTGTGGGCCAGCACGTCGGCCGGCACCTGGAAGCGCTGCTCGGGGTCCCAGCCGAGGATGCGCTTGGTGGCGGCGACCTCGTCGTCGCCCAGCGCGCTGCCGTGGGCCTTCTCGGTGCCCTGCGCCGACGGGGCAGGCCAGGCGATGATGGTGTTCAGCACGATCAGGGACGGCTGGTCGGTGACCTCGCGGGCCGCGACGACCGCGTCGTGCAGCGCCGGCACGTCCTCGACGTACTCCGCGCCGTCATTGGTCCAGTCGACGGTCTGCACGTGCCAGCCGTACGCCTCGTAGCGCTTGGCGACGTCCTCGGTGAACGCGATGTCGGTGTCGCCCTCGATCGAGATGCGGTTGCGGTCGTAGATGACCGTGAGGTTGCCGAGCTTCTGGGTGCCGGCGATCGAGGAGGCCTCGCCGCTGACGCCCTCCTGCAGGTCGCCGTCGCTGCACACGGCGTAGACGTGGTGGTCGAAAAGGCCCTCGCCCGGGGCCGCGTCGGCGTCGAGGAGGCCGTGGATGCGGCGACCCGACATCGCCATGCCGACGGCGTTGGCCACGCCCTGGCCCAGCGGGCCGGTGGTGACCTCGACGCCGGCGGTGTGGCCCAGCTCGGGGTGGCCCGGGGTCTTCGAGCCCCAGGTGCGCAGCGCCTTCAGGTCCTCGATCTCGAGGCCGAAGCCGCCGAGGAAGAGCTGCGTGTAGAGGGTGATGGAGGAGTGGCCGCAGGAGAGCACGAAGCGGTCGCGGGCCACCCACTCGGGGTCGGCGGGGTCGTGGCGCATGACCTTCTGGAACAGCAGGTACGCCACCGGGGCCAGGCTCATCGCCGTGCCGGGGTGACCGTTGCCCACCTTCTGCACCGCGTCCATCGCGAGGACCCGCGCGGTGTCGACCGCCTTCTCGTCCAGCTCGTTCCAGTCCAGGGCGGGGGAGGTGCTCACAGGGGTCCTTCCGGTGGGGAGAAGAGGGCGTCCACGGCACAACAGCACCGGCGGGCGGGCGATTCCGAGCCTACTCATGCCCGGCGCTAGACTCGCAGTGGCTCCAGCGCCGGTGGACCAGTAGCCCGTGGGCCCCGACCCACACACCGCGTACCCACCCACTTCGAGGACGTCCCTTGACCCATGTCGGCCAGTCGGCCTCCGCTGCCGGGCAGCAGGGGTCCGGCCCCGGGACGGGGTCCGACGAGCGCGCGACCTGGCGCGACGTGGTGGCGGCGTACGTCGGCCTCACCAAGCCGCGCGTCATCGAGCTGCTGCTGCTCACCACCGTGCCGGTGATGTTCTTCGCCGCGCGCGGGGTGCCCGAGCTCGGTCTCGTGGTCGCCACGGTCGTCGGCGGGACGTTCTCCGCCGGCTCGGCGTCGGTGTTCAACTGCGTCTATGACCGCGACATCGACGAGCAGATGCGCCGCACCCGGCGCCGCGCCCTCCCGCGCCACATCGTCAGCCCCGTCTCCGCCCTCGTCTTCGGCGTCGTCCTGGGCGTGCTGTCCACGGTGGTGCTGGCCGTCTGGGTCAACCCGCTGTCGGCGGCCCTGGCAGTGGGCGCCAACGCGTTCTACGTGTTCGTCTACACGATCCTGCTCAAGCGCCGCACCACCCAGAACATCGTGTGGGGCGGCCTCGCCGGCTGCTTCCCGGCCCTGATCGGGTGGACGGCGGTCACCGGCGAGCTGGCGTGGACCCCGGTCGTGCTGTTCGCGGTCGTCTTCTTCTGGACGCCGCCGCACACCTGGGCGCTGGCCATGCGCTACCGCGAGGACTACGCCAACGTCGACGTGCCGATGCTGCCGGTCGTGGCCTCCGCCGCCGAGGTGGGCCGCCAGATCGTCCTCTACAGCTGGGTGATGGTCGCGACGTCGCTGCTGCTGTGGCCGGTCGCCGGCACCGGCCCGGTCTACCCCGTCGCCGCGGTCGTGCTCGGTGCGGTGTTCCTCGTCGAGGCCCACCGCATGTGGGGCCGGGCCCGCGGCACCGAGGACCTCAGCGTCATCCAGCCGATGCGGCTGTTCCACTCCTCGAACCTCTACCTGTCGCTGCTCTTCGTCGCCGTCGCGCTCGACCCGCTGCTCACCCGCTGACGCTGCCCCGCTCGCTCCCGTCGCCGAGCCGGGGGAGCGAGCGCCGGCGGGTCTCTGGGTCGCTGGCCGTGGCCGGGACTCAGCCGACCGTCCCCGCGGTGCGTCCCGGTGGCCCCTCCGTTCCGGGCCTGCCAGGGGTCAGCGGTCGGAGGCGACGGGGTGGCGGACGGCGGGAGCGGCGCCGTCGGCGGCGTCACCGGGGGTGCCGGGGTGGCGCACGGTGAGCAGCGCCCAGGTGGCCGAGGCGGCGATCAGGCCGGCGCCGAGCACGTGCAGCGCGACGAGCACGACCGGCAGGTCGGTGAAGTACTGGACGAACCCGATCAGCCCCTGGGCCAGCTCGACCACCAGCAGCGCGGCCACCGCGCGGCGCACCCGGGCGGGGGCGTGGGTGGCGAGCACGGCCACGAGCAGGCCGACGGTGAGGCCGATGAGCAGGAACACCAGGTCGGCGTGAAGCTGGCTCACCGACTCGGGGTCGAGGCCGTTGCGCTCGGCGTCCAGGTCGCCGGCGTGCGGGCCGGAGCCGGTGACGACGGTGCCGACGTACAGGGTCGCCCAGGCCGCGGCGAACGTCGCCCAGGCGAGTCCCACCACCGGACCGCGGGCCACGGGGGCGACGCCGTCGACGACCTGGAGGAAGCGGACCGCCAGGCACACGATGGCCAGCGACAGCAGCAGGTGGAGGGAGACGATCCACGGGTTCAGGCCGGTCAGCACCGTGATGCCGCCGATGACGGCCTGGGCGGGGATGGCCAGCCCCATGACCAGGGCGAGGTTGCGCAGCCGACGGTCGCCGCTCTGCAGCGCGGCCACGAAGGTGGCGATCGCGATGCCGGCCAGCACGAACGTGAGCAGGCGGTTGCCGAACTCGATCGCGGCGTGCAGCGTCAGCTCGCCGTGGGGGCTGTAGGAGCCCTCGAAGCACTCGGGCCACGTGGGGCAGCCCAGCCCGGAGGCGGTGAGGCGCACGGCGGCGCCGGTCACCACGAGCACGATGTTGGCCACCAGCGAGGCCCAGCCGAGCGCGCGGACGTGGCGGCCCAGACCGCGGGGACGGGGCGGTGCGGCGGTCTCGGTCATGCCTGGCTCACTCCCACGTGAAGGTCCTAGCGGTGGCCACGGTGCCGACCGCGGCCCAGGCCGCGAGCACCAGCAGGGCGGGCCAGTCGACCCGGCCGTCGATCAGGGCGGCGCGCATGGCCTCGCCGAGCGCCCCGGAGGGCAGCCATCGCACGACGTCCTCGAGGGAACCGTACGCGGTGGCCGGGAGGACGACGGCTCCGCCGGCCATCAGCAGCAGGTAGACCAGGTTGGCCGCCGCGAGGGTCGCCTCGGCGCGCAGGACGCCGGCGACGAACAGCCCGAGCGCGGCGAATGCGGCGGTGCCGAGCGCCACGGCCAGCACGGCGCCGACGAGGGTGCCGACAGGCGTGCCGGGCACGCCGGTGGCAGGACGCCAGCCGAGCGCCAGGGCCACCGCGCCGATCACCACGACCTGCAGCGCCTCCACCAGCAGCAGGGCGAGCACCTTGCCGGCCAGCAGCCCCGAGCGGGGCAGGGGGGAGGTGCCGAGGCGCTTGATGACGCCGTAGCGGCGCTCGAAGCCGGTGGCGATGGCCAGCGAGGTGAACGCCGTCGACATCACCGCCAGCGCCAGCACCCCGGGGGTGAACACGTCGACGGCGCGGTGGTCGAGGTCGAGACCGACGCGGTCGGCGGCCAGGACGCCGCCGACCAGCACCAGCACGGGGATCACCACCGCCAGCAGCAGCTGCTCGCCGTTGCGCAGCGTGAGCCTGGCCTCCATGCGGGCCTGGGCCAGCACCTGCCGGTGCAGCGGGGCCGCGCCGGGGCGGGGGGCGAAGGCGCCGGTGCCGACGGCGGGAGTGGTGCTCACGAGGCCAGCTCGCGGCCGGTGAGGTCGAGGAAGACGTCCTCCAGCGAGCGGGTGCCGAGGGTGAGCGACTCGGGCAGCACGCCGTTCTCCTCGCACCACCGGGAGACCCGGGCGAGCGTGGAGGCGTCGGCCGGGCCGGTCACCTGCAGGCTGAGGGAGTCGAGGAGGCGCACCTCGGTGCCGGGGCCGAGCGCGGCGGTCAGCGACTCCGGTGCGCCGGGCGGGAACGGCCGGGTCACCACCAGGCGGATGGTCGACACGGTGCCGCCGCGGGTGAGCTGCAGCGGTGAGCCGGAGACGACGAGGCGGCCGTGGTCGATGATGTGCACCAGGTCGGCGAGGCGCTCGGCCTCCTCCATGTAGTGGGTGGTCAGCACCACCGTCACCCCGTCGCGGCGCAGCTCGTCGAGCAGCTCCCACACCGTGCGGCGCACCGCGGGGTCCATGCCGGCCGTGGGCTCGTCGACGAACACCAGCTCCGGGCGGCCGACGAGCGCCATCGCCAGCCCGAGGCGCTGCTGCTGGCCACCGGAGAGCCGCCGGTACGGCGTGCGCCCGCAGTCGTGCAGGCCGAGCCGGTCGGCGAGCACGCCGACGTCGAGGGGGTGGGCGTGCAGCGCCGCGACGTGGCCGAGCATCTCCAGGGCGCGCACGCTGCTCCAGGCGCCGCCGCCCTGCAGCATCACGCCGATGCGGGGGAGCAGGTCGCGCCGGTCGGCGACCGGGTCGAGCCCCAGCACCCGCACGGAGCCCGCCTGCGGCCGCCGGTAGCCCTCGCAGGTCTCGAGCGTGGTTGTCTTGCCGGCGCCGTTGGGGCCGAGGACCGCGGTGATCGTGCCACGCGGCACCACCAGCGAGAGCCCGTCGACCGCCACCTTGCGGCCGTAGCGCATCACCAGGCCGTCGACCTCGACAGCCGGGGCGTCGAGGGGGTCGGCGACGGGCACGCGCCCAGTCTAGGAAGGCGGGCCGCACGGCGACGAGCCGAGGTCGTCGTGCGACCGGCGGGGCCCTACCGTGGACCGCTGTGAACCCCCTCGTCCTCGGTGCGGTCGTCGTGCTGTGCCTCGCCGTCGCCGCGCTCGGCGCCCTGCTCGTGGTGCGCGACGTGCCGGTGCGCGACAGCGACCTGCTCTTCGGCCTGGTCGCGCTGCTCGAGGTCGCCCTCGTGGTGCGCCTGGTGACCGGCTCGGTCGCGCTGGCCGGCACCGAGCGCGACGTGGAGGGGGTCACCTTCGTGGCCTACCTGCTGACCAACGTGCTGGCGGTGCCGGTGGGTGCGCTGTGGGCGCTCACCGACAAGACCCGCGTGGGCGGTGCCGTCGTCCTGGTCACCATGCTCACCGTGCTGGGCCTCGAGCTGCGCCTGCACACGATCTGGGCCGGCACCGGTGCCTGACTCCCGGCTCTCCAGCGGTCCGGGGCGGGTGCTGGTGGCGGTGTACGCCGTGTTCGCGGTGGCCGCCACCGGGCGCTCGCTGCTGCAGCTGCTCACCGAGCCCGGCCGCGCCCCGCTGGCCTACTCCCTGTCGCTGCTCGCCGCGGTGCTCTACGTCGTCGCCACCGCCTGCCTCGTGGTCGGCGGCGACCGGGCCTGGCGCCTCGCCGTGGCCGCCTGCTCGGCGGAGGCGGTGGGCGTGGTCACGGTGGGCGTGCTGAGCCTGGTGGCCACCGACCTCTTCCCCGACCGCACCGTGTGGTCGCACTTCGGGCAGGGCTACGGGTTCCTGCCGCTGGTGCTGCCGTTCGTCGGCCTGGCCTGGCTGCGCACCACCCGGCCCGGGGTCGCCGGGGGCCGCCCGCGCGCGTGAGCCCGGGCCGTGCGCGCAGGTAAGGGTGGCCTTGCTTGAAGGGCGCTCGGCAATAACGGCACACTGGTGTTGTGGAAATCGAGAGCACGGTGCGCAGCGGCGATCAGCCGCGCGCCGCCGACAGCACGACGCGCCAGCGCGTCGTGCGCTCGATCCTGGTCAACGGGCCCTCCACCGCCGCCGCACTGGCCGAGCGGCTCGACCTGACGCCTGCCGCGGTGCGCCGCCACCTCGACCAGCTGGCCGAGGAAGGTGCCGTGGAGCCTCGCGACGCCCGACCGGCCACCCGCGGTCGCGGCCGGCCCGCCAAGGCCTTCGCCCTCACCGAGCGCGGCCGCGACGGCTTCGACCAGCAGTACGACGACCTCGCCGTGCAGGCGCTGCGCTTCCTGGCCGAGACCGGCGGCGACGACGCCGTCCGCGGCTTCGCCGAGCGCCGGGTGGCCTTCATCGAGGAGCGCTTCGGCGTGGTCGAGCAGGCCCACCCCGAGCTGTCCCCGGCCGAGGTGCTGGCCCGGGTCCTGACCGACCAGGGGTACGCCGCCGCCGTGCGCTCGATGCCCGGGTCCGGCACCGCCGCGGGCGCCGCGGGGGAGCAGCTGTGCCAGCAGCACTGCCCGGTGTCCCACGTCGCCCACGAGTTCCCCCAGCTGTGCGAGGCCGAGACCGCGGCGATCAGCCGCGTCCTCGACCGCCACGTGCAGCGACTGGCCACCATCGCCCACGGCGACGGCGTCTGCACCACCTGCATCCCGGGTGTCCCCGGGACGCCCCTCCAGCTCTCACCCCCGCAGTCCGCAACCATGAAGGAGCAGGTCAGCTCATGACGACCATCGACGAGCGCAACCCCGAGCTCGCAGGCATCGGGCGCTACGACTTCGGCTGGGCCGACTCCGACGTCGCGGGTGCGACGGCGCAGCGAGGCCTGAACGAGGGCGTCGTGCGCGACATCTCCGGCAAGAAGAGCGAGCCGCAGTGGATGCTCGACCAGCGCCTCAAGGGCCTCAAGCTCTTCGGCCGCAAGCCGATGCCGAGCTGGGGCTCTGACCTGTCGGGCATCGACTTCGACAACATCAAGTACTTCGTGCGCTCCAGCGAGAAGCAGGCGGCCACGTGGGACGACCTCCCCGAGGACATCAAGAACACCTACGACAAGCTCGGCATCCCCGAGGCCGAGAAGCAGCGCCTCGTCTCCGGCGTCGCCGCGCAGTACGAGTCGGAGGTCGTCTACCACTCGATCCGCGAGGACCTCGAGGAGCAGGGCGTCATCTTCGTCGACACCGACACCGCGCTGCGCGAGCACGAGGACCTGTTCCGCGAGTACTTCGGCACCGTCATCCCCGTCGGTGACAACAAGTTCTCGGCGCTGAACACCTCGGTGTGGTCGGGCGGCTCGTTCATCTACGTGCCCAAGGGCGTCCACGTCGACATCCCGCTGCAGGCCTACTTCCGGATCAACACCGAGAACATGGGCCAGTTCGAGCGCACGCTGATCATCGTCGACGAGGACGCCTACGTGCACTACGTCGAGGGCTGCACCGCGCCGATCTACTCCTCCGACTCGCTGCACTCCGCGGTCGTCGAGATCATCGTCAAGAAGGGCGGCCGCTGCCGCTACACGACCATCCAGAACTGGTCGAACAACGTCTACAACCTCGTCACCAAGCGCGCGACGTGCGACGCCGGCGCGACGATGGAGTGGGTCGACGGCAACATCGGCTCCAAGGTGACGATGAAGTACCCCGCGGTCTACCTGATGGGCGAGCACGCCAAGGGCGAGACCCTGTCGATCGCCTTCGCCGGCGAGGGCCAGCACCAGGACGCCGGCGCCAAGATGGTGCACGCCGCCCCGCACACCTCGTCGTCGATCCTGTCGAAGTCGGTGGCCCGCGGCGGTGGCCGCACCTCCTACCGCGGCCTGATCCAGGTCAACGAGGGCGCCCACGGCTCGAAGTCCAACGTGCTGTGCGACGCGCTGCTGGTCGACCAGATCAGCCGCTCCGACACCTACCCGTACGTCGACATCCGCGAGGACGACGTGTCGATGGGCCACGAGGCCAGCGTCTCGAAGGTCTCCGACGACCAGCTGTTCTACCTGATGTCGCGCGGCATGGAGCAGGACGAGGCCATGGCGATGATCGTGCGCGGGTTCGTCGAGCCGATCGCCAAGGAGCTCCCCATGGAGTACGCCCTCGAGCTGAACCGGCTCATCGAGCTCCAGATGGAAGGCGCTGTGGGCTGACGCCGTCGCGCGTCGCTCCACGCTGCACCTCGCCTGACCGTCCTGCTGGTGCCCTTCGCACCTCGACCCACTGAAAGTGAACATGACTGCGACCGACACCGCCCGCGAGAGCGTGGCGCAGGCCCTCGAGGTCGACCCCGGCGGCACCCCGCTCACGTCCCACCTGAACCCGCCGCCGTCGTACGACCTCGCCGACCACCCGCTGCCCACGGGCCGCGAGGAGATTTGGCGGTTCACACCGCTCAAGCGCCTGCGCGGCGTCCTCGACGGCACGCCGTCCGACGACTGCCTGACCTGGGACACCACGCTCCCGGCCGGTGTCACGCTGTCGACGATCACCACCGAGGAGGCCCGCGGCCTCGGCGAGCTCGCCCCCAACGACCGGCCCTCCGCCCTCGCGGTCGCGAACTCCGGCGGGGCGGCGCTCCTCGACGTGCCGGCCGAGCTGGAGGCCGACGGCCCGGTGATGGTCGGGCTGCACGGCGAGTCGGCCGAGCAGCTGGTCTGGGGTCACCTCGTCGTGCGTGTCGGTGCCTACGCCAAGGTCACCGTGGTGATCACCCACACCGGGTCGGCGCGCTACTGCGCCACCACCTCGGTGATCGTGGGCGAGGGCGCCCAGGTCAACGTGCTGACGCTGCAGGACTGGGACGACGACGCGGTCCACCTGGGCCGCGACGCCATCCGGGTCGGTCGCGACGCCACCGTGCGGCACACGGCGGTCTCCTTCGGCGGCGACCTCGTCCGGCTGCACGCCAACGTCGAGTACGACGGGCCCGGCGGCTCCGCAGAGCTCCTCGGGCTCTACTTCGCCGACGCCGGCCAGCACCTCGAGCACCGCCTCTTCGCCGACCACAACGCCCCGAAGACCAAGAGCAACGTGGTCTACAAGGGCGCGCTGCAGGGCGAGGGCGCCCACGCCGTGTGGATCGGCAACGTGCTGATCCGCAAGGTCGCCGAGGGCATCGAGACCTACGAGGAGAACCGCAACCTGGTGCTCACCGACGGCTGCCAGGCCGACTCGGTGCCCAACCTCGAGATCGAGACCGGCGAGATCGAGGGCGCGGGCCACGCCTCCGCCGTCGGCCGCTTCGACGACGAGCAGCTGTTCTACCTGCGCTCGCGGGGGGTCTCCGAGCCCGAGGCGCGCCGCCTCGTCGTGCACGGGTTCTTCAACGACCTGGTGCGCAAGGTCGGCGTGCCTGCGCTCGAGGAGAAGCTGATGGCCACGGTCGAGGAGGAGCTGTCGAAGAACGTCCTTCGAGACGCCCCGACCGCCCCCGCGTTGGACGCCGCCTCGCTCGACGTGTCCGCCATGGTCGGCCAGGAGCTGACCTGATGGGCTTCGAGCGCGCCTGCGGCCTCGACGACGTCCCCGTCGACGAGGGCCTGGCGGTGACCGTCGGCGAGGTCGACGTCGCCCTGGCCCGCGACGGTGCGGAGGTCTTCGCCCTGCAGGACCTCTGCTCCCACGCCTCGGTCGCCCTCAGCGAGGGCGAGGTGGCGCCGGGCGCCGACGGGCAGTGCCAGATCGAGTGCTGGCTCCACGGGTCGCGCTTCGACCTGCGCTCGGGCAAGCCCACCGGATTCCCGGCCACCGAGGCGGTCGCCACCTTCCCGGTCGAGGTCCGCGACGGCGACGTCTACGTCGACGTCTCCACCACCCTCAACGGCGTCACGCCGGGCTGACCGCCCGCCCGGCCCGCCACCCCCGAACCCGCACACAGACAAGGACCACCGCATGAGCACGCTGGAGATCAAGGACCTGCACGTCTCGGTCAGCACCGAGGACGGTCCGAAGCCGATCCTCAAGGGCGTCACGCTCACCATCGGTGACGGCGAGACCCACGCGATCATGGGCCCCAACGGCTCGGGCAAGTCGACGCTGGCGTACTCCATCGCCGGTCACCCGAAGTACGACATCACCGGCGGCACCGTCCTGCTCGATGGCGAGGACGTCCTCGCGATGTCGGTCGACGAGCGTGCCCGCGCCGGGCTGTTCCTCGCGATGCAGTACCCCGTCGAGGTGCCCGGCGTCTCGGTGTCGAACTTCCTGCGCACCGCGAAGACCGCCATCGACGGCGAGGCCCCCAAGCTGCGCACCTGGGTCAAGGACGTCAACGGCGCCCTCGAGCGGCTCAACCTCGACCCGTCGTTCGGCACCCGCTCGGTCAACGAGGGCTTCTCCGGCGGCGAGAAGAAGCGCCACGAGATCGCCCAGCTCGAGCTGCTGGCCCCCAAGGTCGCGATCCTCGACGAGACCGACTCCGGCCTCGACATCGACGCGCTGAAGATCGTCTCGGAGGGCGTCAATCGCTTCCGGGCCCAGGAGGGCAAGGGTGTCCTGCTGATCACCCACTACACCCGCATCCTGCGCTACATCACCCCTGACTTCGTCCACGTGTTCGTCGACGGCCAGATCGCCGACCAGGGCGGCCCCGAGCTCGCCGAGACCCTTGAGGCCGAGGGCTACGACAAGTACGTGTCGGCGCTGCGATGAGCGGTCCGGGGCGGCGTTGTCGTCACTCGACGGCCCGCTCCGCTCCAAGGCCGCCTTCGCTCCTCCGCCTTGCCCCGCACCACACCTCGCAACGCCGACCAAGGAGAGCGCCATGACGACGACCCCCGTCCAGCTGTCCGGGCTCCTCCCGGAGCTGGAGGTGATCCGCGCCGACTTCCCGATCCTGCAGCGCACCCTCGCCGGGGGCGTGCCGCTGGTCTACCTGGACAGCGCGAACACCTCCCAGAAGCCGCAGTGCGTGATCGACGCGATGGTCGACCACCTCGAGCGGCACAACGCCAACGTGGCCCGGGCGATGCACCAGCTGGGTGCGGAGTCCTCGGAGTCCTTCGAGGCGGCGCGCGACAAGGTGGCGGCGTTCATCGGCGCCCCGAGCCGCGACGAGGTCGTGTTCACCAAGAACGCCTCCGAGGCGCTCAACCTGGTGGCCAACACCCTCACCTGGGCCCGCGGGCCGCTGCAGGTCGGTGAGGGCGACGAGGTCGTCATCACCGAGATGGAGCACCACTCCAACATCGTGCCGTGGCAGCTGATGACGCAGCGCACCGGCGCGGGCCTGCGCTGGTTCGGCCTCACCGAGGACGGCCACCTCGACCTCGACGGCATCGACGACCTGATCACCGAGCGCACGAAGGTCGTCGCGCTGACCTGGGTGTCGAACATGCTGGGCACGATCAACCCGGTCGCCGAGATCACCCGCCGCGCCCACGCGGTCGGCGCAATCGTGGTCGTCGACGCCTCGCAGGCCGCGCCCCAGCTGCCGATCGACCTCGCGGCGATGCCGGTCGAGGAGCGCCCCGACGTGCTCGTCTTCACCGGCCACAAGGTGGTCGGCCCGACCGGCATCGGCGTCCTGTGGGGCGCGCGGGCGCTGCTCGACGAGCTGCCCCCGTTCCTCGGCGGAGGCGAGATGATCGAGACCGTGCGGATGGAGTCGTCGACGTACGCCGGCATCCCGCACAAGTTCGAGGCCGGCACCCCGCCGATCGTCGAGGCCGTCGGCCTCGGCGCGGCCGTCGACTACCTCTCCGCGGTCGGCATGGACGCCGTGCACGCCCACGAGCAGGCGCTGACCGGGTACGCCCTCGACGGCCTGGCCACCGTGCCCGGCCTGAAGGTGCTCGGCCCGCTCGACCCGCGGCAGCGCGGCGGGGCGATCTCGTTCGAGATCGACGGCGTGCACCCCCACGACGTGGCGCAGGTGCTCGACGTGCGCGGCATCGCCGTGCGCGCGGGCCACCACTGCGCCCGCCCGGCGCACGCCCGCTACGGCGTGCAGAGCTCGACGCGGATGTCGTCGTACCTGTACACGACACCGGCGGAGATCGACGCGCTCGTCGAGGCGCTGGAATACACCCGTTCGTACTTCGGGTTGACCTGAGGACGGACGGAGACCGATGAGCGCCGAGCTGGACTCGCTGTACCAGGAGATCATCCTGGACCACTACAAGCACCCCCACCACAAGGGCCTGCGGGACCCCTTCGAGGCCGAGGTGCACCACGTCAACCCGACCTGCGGTGACGAGGTCACCCTGCGGGTGCACGTCGCCGACGGCGTCGTGCGCGACGTGTCCTACGACTCCGTGGGGTGCTCGATCTCGCAGGCCTCCGCGTCGGTGATGACCGACCTGGTCATCGGCAAGCCGGTGGCGCAGGCCATGGAGGTGCACGAGGCGTTCCTCGCGCTGATGCAGGGCAAGGGCACCGTGGTGCCCGACGAGGACGTGCTGGAGGACGGCATCGCCTTCGCGGGCGTGGCCAGGTTCCCGGCCCGAGTGAAGTGCGCCCTGCTGTCGTGGATGGCATGGAAGGACGCGACCAACCGATCCCTGGAGGAGACCCATGGCTGAGCAGACCCCCACCGACCACTCCGACCTGCCCGACGTGCCGGAGGCGGCCTTCGGCGGCGGCACCGCCACGGTGACCCGGGAGGACGTCACCGAGGCGATGAAGGACGTCGTCGACCCCGAGCTCGGCATCAACGTGGTCGACCTCGGCCTGGTCTACGACCTGCACCTCGACGAGGGGTCGAACCTGGTCATCGACATGACGCTCACCTCGGCGGCCTGCCCGCTGACCGACGTCATCTCCGACCAGACCGACGCCGCCCTCGAGGGCCTGGTCAACGACGTCGCGATCAACTGGGTCTGGATGCCGCCGTGGGGCCCGGACAAGATCACCCCCGACGGCCGCGAGCAGCTGCGCGCCCTCGGCTTCAACGTCTGAGCCGAGGTAGGAGGAGCGCAGCGACCCCTGCCTCGACGCGAAGAGGGCGAGGGAGCCCCGCGGCCGAGCCTGCGAGGCCGCGACGGGCGGCTCGAGACCCGAGCCGATGCGAGGACGACCAGCCTCGCTGCGCTCGACCCCGAGGCCGCGACGGGCGGCTCGAGACCTGAGTCGCCATGAGGACGACCGAGCGCGGGCGCCGACACTTAGGCTGAGCGACATGACCGACCACCAGACCCCCGGCCGACCCGACCGCGAGGCGGGGGCACGCGGCCCGGTGGAGGTGTTCTGGGACCTGGCGCGGGTGCACGGCAGGTTCAACATCGTGCCGGCGTACTTCGGCCCGACCACGCTCGAGGTGGTGACCCCGCCGACCTGGTCGTTCGGCGCGACCCCGGACCAGGCCGACGAGCTCCTCGCGCTGGTGCTGGCCGGCACGAAGACGGCGACGGCGAGTGCGCTGGGCGACTACGGCGACGAGCCGCTGCCGGAGCCCGGCACCCTCGGCATCGTCGTCGACGGGCGCGGCCACCCACGGGCGCTGCTCGAGACGACCCACGTGGAGGTGCGCCCCTTCGACGAGGTGGACGCCGACCACGCCCGCCGCGAGGGGGAGGGCGACCGGAGCCTCGCCCACTGGCGCGAGGCCCACGAGAGGTTCTTCCGCGAGACGGCGTCGCCCGGGCGCCCGTTCGACCCGACGATGCCGGTGGTGCTCGAGCGGTTCGTCGTGGTCCACCAGGACGCGTGAGCGTGGCCGACGCGGGCGCAGGGACCGACGCCGTGGCGGTGCCGGCGGCCCGCCTGGTGCGCTGGGTCGACAACTTCCGTCTCCGCCACGGCGAGACGACGCTGACGGTGGCCGGCGGTGCGCTGCGCGGGGAGGCCGTCGACGGGTCGACGTTCGCGGCGCGCCCGCCGTTCGACGCGGCGTACGTCGGCGGGCCCGACCCGGCCGCGCTGGCCGCCGAGGTGGTGCCGCCCGAGGACTGGGGCGTGCTGCTGGTGCGCAAGGGCGGCTTCGCCGTGGCCCGGATGTCCGGCGTCGCCACCACCGCCTCGAAGGTGGGCCAGCGCCACGTGCAGGGCCGCACCAAGGCCGGCGGCCAGAGCCAGCAACGCTTCGCGCGCCGCCGCGGCAACCAGGCCCGCCAGGCCTACGAGGCGGCCGCCGACCACGCGGCGCGCCTGCTCGGTGACCTGCGTGGTCCGTTGGTCACCGGCGGCGACCGGTCGGCGGTCGAGGAGGTGCTGGCCGACGTCCGCCTGCGACGGCTCCAGGTCGTGGGGCCCTGGCTGGACGTGCCCGACCCCCGGCGCGCGGTGCTGGAGCAGGCGGCCCGCGACGCCGCCGCGCTGCGCATCGACGTGCGCAACGCCCCCGAGACCGACCCCGCCACCGACCCGGAGGAGCAGGCCCCGTGACCACCCGGCTGCTGCTGATCGCCGACACCCACCTGCCGAGGCGGGCGCGCGCGCTGCCCGAGGCGGTGTGGGCTGCGGTGGACGCCGCCGACCTCGTCGTGCACGCCGGTGACTGGGTGGAGGAGGCCCTGCTCGACGACCTCGAGCAGCGCAGCCGCCGGCTGGTGGGGGTCTGGGGCAACAACGACGGTGCGGGCCTGCGCGCGCGCCTGCCCGAGGTGGCGCGCGTGGACGTCGAGGGCTTGCGCGTCGCGGTGGTGCACGAGACCGGCGCCTCCACCGGCCGGGAGGCGCGCTGCGAGCGCGACCACCCGGACGTCGACGTGCTCGTCTTCGGCCACAGCCACGTGCCGTGGGACACCGTGACGCCACGGGGCATGCGCCTGTTGAACCCCGGCTCGCCCACCGACCGGCGCCGCCAGCCCCACTGCACCTACCTCACCGCCACCGCCGACGACGGCGCGCTGCACGACGTCGTCCTCCACCGGTTGCCGCCCCGCACGCGCTGAGCACGGCTCGGTTGCGGCCCTGGCGGCCTCCGGTGGGCTACTTTCGGCTCATGTGGCAGCCCGAGGCCGGCTGGCATCGGCTCCCCGGAGGCTCCGGCACCTCCACGGTCGGCGTGTGGCGCACCACCGACGGCGTCCGTCCGCTGGTGGTGAAGCGCCTCGCGTCGCCCGGCGCCGACGACCCCGCCGAGCTCGACGACCCCCACCACTTCGCCTGGTGGCGGCGCGGCGCCGACGTGGTGGAGTCGCGAGTGCTCGACGGCGTGCCGGGGCTGCGGCCCCCGCCCGGCTGCTCGGCCACCGCCGACGCCGAGGGCGTCACCCTCGTGCAGGAGTGGGTGGAGGACGCCGCGGTGAACGGGCTCTTCGCCGCCCACGCGCTGGGCCGCTTCGCCGGCGCCGACCTGGGCGATGCGGGGTGGCTGGCCCGCGACCAGCTGCGTGACCGGCTGCACCGCACCGAGCGCCGCGGCGGCTGGCGCACCCTGGCGCGCACCACCGTCGCCGACGTGGCCGACCACCTGTGGTCGCGGCGCACGACGTACCTCGACGCGCTGGACGCGCTGCCGCAGGTGGCGCAGCACGGCGACCCGACCCCGGCCAACCTGCCGGGCCGCGACGGCGACGACGTGGTGGCCGTCGACTGGGACACCCTCGGCACCGGCCCGGTCGGCGCCGACCTCGGCTACTACCTGCTCTCGGCGCGCGAGGAGTTCGAGCCGCTGCTGGAGGCCTACCTGATGGGGCTGCCGGCCGGGCTGGCGACCCGCGAGCAGGCGGCGCTCGGCGCCCGGGTCACCGCCGTGTTCACCGCCCTCAGCCGTGCGGAGTGGGCACTGGCCCGCGTCGCCGGGGGAGAGGGGGCCCTGGCGGGCAAGTTCAGCCACCCCGCCGTGGCGCCGCACCTGCGGGCGCTGCAGCGCCAGGTGCCCCTGGTCGAGGCCCTGCTCCGCCGCTGAGCCCGCCGGTCAGCGGCCCGCTCAGAGCTCGCTGGCGGCGAACGTGTCGCAGTCGTCGAGCGTGCCGCCGCCGTAGCCCACGGAGAACCACTTCTGCCGCGACGCCGCGGACCCGTGGGTCCAGCTCTCCTCGTCGACGGTGCCCTGGGCCTGCTGCTGGATGCGGTCGTCGCCCACGGCGGCCGCCGCCTCGAGGGCCTGGGTGATGTCGTCGTCGGTCAGCTCGGTGAACAGCACCTGGCCGTCGGCGTCCTCGGTGGTGGTGGCGGCGCGGGCCCACATGCCGGCGTAGCAGTCGGCCTGCAGCTCCAGGCGCACGGCGTCGGACTCCGGGCCCTGCTGCGTGCGCACCTGCCCCATGGTGCCCAGCAGGTTCTGCACGTGGTGGCCGTACTCGTGGGCCAGCACGTACGGCTCCACGAACCCGCCGTCGGGCCCACCGAGCTGGTCCTCCAGCACCTGGTCGAAGAACGTGGTGTCGAGGTAGATCGTCTCGTCGGCCGGGCAGTAGAACGGCCCCGTGGCCGAGCTGGCCTCACCGCAGCCGCCGGTGGAGACCGACCCGGTGAAGGTGACCAGCGCCTTCTCGGCGCGGAACCCGTCGCCGAGCTCGTCGGTCCAGAAGTCGGTCAGCGAGTTCTCGACCGCCACCCGGGCGCAGTCGGTGGACTCGTTCGCGTCCTCGCCGGTCTCGCAGGACGCGTAGCGGTCGGTGCCGCTCGCGCTGTCGCCGGCACCGGTGATGCGGCTGGTGTCGAACACCGACGACGTGCCGCCGCCGCTGTCGAGCAGGCCGGTGCACTGGGTCAGCACGAGGAACAGCACCACGACGACGATGCCGGCCACGCCGCCGCCGCCCGCGACGCCGCCGGGGATGGGCATCCCCCCGCCGCCGAGCGACCCGCCACCGCCCATCGTGCCGCCGCGCGAGCGACCGCGCCCGGTGTCGCGGGTGCGACGGGTGTCGAGGCGGGCCTTGGGGTTGAATCGCATGGGGGCTCCTGTGTCGCATCGCACGGGCTCGTGGTCGGGAAGGGCGCTGAGCGCGCCTAGACTAGTGACCCTGATGATCACCGCCCACCAGCTCGAGGTCCGTGCCGGCGCGCGACTGCTCATGGAGAACGTCAGCTTCCGGGTCGCCGCGGGCGACAAGGTCGGACTCGTCGGCCGCAACGGCGCCGGCAAGACCACGCTGACCAAGATCCTCGCCGGCGACGCCGCACCCGCAGCCGGCTCGGTGACCAGCACCGGCGACGTCGGCTACCTGCCCCAGGACCCGCGCACCGGCGACCCCGAGGTGCTCGCCCGCGACCGGATCCTCAGCGCCCGCGGGCTCGACGACGTCGTGCGCCGCCTGCGCGAGGCCGAGGAGCTGATGGCCTCCGCCGACGGCGACGTCGCGGAGAAGGCGATGAAGCGCTGGACCCGTGCCGACGCCGAGCTGCACGCCGGCGGCGGGTACGCCGCGGAGTCGGAGGCCGCGACCATCGCGGCCAGCCTCGGCATCCAGGAGCGAATCCTGGGCCAACCGCTGAAGACGCTCTCGGGCGGGCAGCGTCGCCGCGTCGAGCTGGCCCGCATCCTGTTCTCGGGTGCGGAGATCCTCATCCTCGACGAGCCGACCAACCACCTCGACGCCGACTCCATCGCCTGGCTGCGCGACTTCCTCAAGGCGCACCGCGGCGGGTTCATCGTGATCAGCCACGACAACGCGCTGCTCGAGGAGACCGTCAACAAGGTCATGCACCTCGACGCCAACCGCACCGCGATCGACGTCTACAACATGGGCTGGCACCACTACCTCACCCAGCGCGAGACCGACGAGAAGCGCCGGCGCCGCGAGCGGATGAACGCCGAGAACAAGGCGAAGACCCTCACTGACCAGGCCAACAAGATGCGCGCCAAGGCCAGCAAGGCCCAGGCGGCGCAGTCGATGCTCAAGCGCGCCGAGAAGATGATGTCCGGGCTGGAGAACGAGCGCGCCGCCGACAAGGTCGCCCGCATCACGTTCCCGGCCCCCGCGCCGTGCGGCAAGACGCCGCTCACCGCCGAGGAGCTGTCGAAGGCGTACGGCTCGCTCGAGGTCTTCACCGGCGTCGACCTCGCCATCGACAAGGGCTCCCGCGTGGTCATCCTCGGCCTCAACGGCGCGGGCAAGACCACCATGCTCCGCATCCTCGCCGGCGTCGACCAGTCCGACACCGGACGGGTGGTGCCCGGCCACGGCCTCAAGCTCGGCTACTACGCCCAGGAGCACGAGACCCTCGACACCGACCGCACGGTGCTCGAGAACATGCAGAGCGCCGCTCCCCAGCTCTCCGACACCGAGACCCGCAGCGTGCTCGGCTCGTTCCTCTTCTCCGGCGACGACGCCAACAAGTCCGCCGCCGTGCTCTCCGGTGGGGAGAAGACCCGCCTGGCCCTGGCCAGCCTGGTGGTCTCCAGCGCCAACGTGCTGCTGCTCGACGAGCCGACCAACAACCTCGACCCCGCCTCGCGCGAGGAGGTGCTCGCCGCGATCCGCAGCTACCAGGGCGCGATCATCCTGGTGACCCACGACGAGGGCGCGGTGCGGGCCCTGGAGCCCGACCGGGTGCTCCTGCTGCCCGACGGCGACGAGGACCTGTGGAACGACGGGTACGCCGACCTGGTGTCGCTGGCCTGACCGGCCCGGTCCGGGCACGTCGCCGTCGGTGGGGGTTCCTACACTCGGCCCATGACCGCACCGGACCCCGACCTCCTCGCCGCCGCGCACCTGCGCCTCGACCGCACCGGCCCGGTGGTCACGGTGACCCTCGACCGCCCCGAGGCCCGCAACGCGCAGACCCCCACGACCTGGCGCGCCCTGGCCGCGATCGGCGACTCCCTCGACGACGAGGTCCGCGTCGTGGTGGTGCGCGGGGCCGGGGGCAGCTTCTCGGCCGGTCTCGACCGGGCGATGCTCGACCCCACCCGCGCGCAGGACGGGGTGGAGAGCGTGGCCGACCTCCTCGGCCTCAGCGACGCCGAGATGTCGGCCACCATCGACGACTACCAGCGCGGCTTCACCTGGCTGCGCGACCCGCGGTGGGTGTCGGTGGCCGCGGTGCAGGGCCACGCCATCGGCGCCGGCTTCCAGCTGGCGCTGTCGTGCGACCTGCGGGTGCTCGGCGACGACGCCCAGCTGTGCATGAAGGAGTCGGCGCTGGGTCTGGTGCCCGACCTCACGGGAACAAAGCCGCTGGTCGAGGCGGTTGGCTACAGCAGGGCGCTGGAGATCTGTGCGACCGCCCGGGTGGTGCCGGCCGACGAGGCCGTCGCCATCGGTCTCGCGCTGGCGGCCGTGCCGACCGACCAGCTCGACGACACGGTCGCCCACCTCGTGGCCGCCCTGGTCGCGCCGATGGTCGGTGCGGTCCGCGAGACCAAGCAGCTCCTGCTCACCGCGTCCTCCGCCACCCTGGACGAGCAGCGGCGCCTCGAGCGCGAGGCGCAGGGGCGCCGCTTCCGCGAGGTGGCGCAGCTCCTCGGTGGCTGAGCACGACGAGAGAAGGCGAGCGTGTCGGGAATGATGGGAGCAGGCGCCTCGTGGCGCACCCTGCGCACCGACCGCAGCGTGGTCGACAACAAGATCGAGCGCCACACGGTGCGTCGGGTGCTGGGCTTCGCCCGGCCGCACCGCCGCCTGATCGGGGTGTTCCTCGCCTTCACGGTGATCGACGCCGCCACGGTCGTGGTCGTCCCGCTGCTGGTGCAGCGCATCGTCGACGACGGCATCCTGGCCGGTGACCGGTCGCTGGTGACCGTGCTCGCCCTGGCGATGGGCGGCTTCGCGGTGTTCAGCGCCGTGCTGAGCGTGCTGAGCGCGTGGTTCTCCTCGCGAATCGGCGAGGGGCTGATCTTCGACCTCCGCACCCAGGTGTTCGCCCACGTGCAGCGCCAGTCGATGGCGTTCTTCACCCGCACCCAGACCGGTGCGCTGGTCTCTCGGCTCAACAACGACGTGATCGGTGCGCAGCGGGCGTTCACCTCCACCCTGTCGAGCACCGTGTCCAACACCATCGCCGTGCTCGTCGTCGGCATCACCATGCTGGCCCTGAGCTGGCAGGTCACGCTGCTGTGCCTGACCCTGTTCCCGCTGCTGTACGCCGCGTCGCGGTGGGTCAGCGGCCGGCTCGCCGGGATGACCCGCCAGCAGATGGACGGCAACGCCAGCCTCGGCAACGTGATGACCGAGCGGTTCAACGTCAGCGGCGCGATGCTGCTGAAGCTGTTCGGCCGGCGCCGCGAGGAGGATGTGCTGTTCGCCGAGAAGGCGGCGGTGGTGCGCGACCTCGGCGTCCGCATCACGCTGGTCACCCGGGTCTTCGGCGCCACCATGATGCTGGTGCCGGCGCTGGCCACCGCGCTGGTCTACGGCGTCGGGGGACAGCTGGCGATCTCCGGCACGCTGAGCGTCGGCACGCTGCTCGCCCTCGCCACCCTGCTGCTGCGCCTGCTCGGACCGCTGCAGGGGCTGTCCAACGTCCGCATCGACGTGATGACCGCGCTGGTCAGCTTCGAGCGCGTCTTCGAGGTGCTCGACCTCCCGTCGCTGATCGTCGAGAAGCCCGGGGCCCACGCGCTGGCGCCGTCGGCGTCGCGGGTGGAGTTCGACCACGTCGACTTCACCTACCCCGGCGGTGACACGGTCTCGCTGCGCTCGCTCGAGGCGGTCTCCCGCGTTGAGCAGCATGAGCCGGTGCAGGTGCTCCACGACCTGACCTTCACCGCCGAAGCCGGACGCATGGTCGCCCTGGTCGGCCCGTCGGGGGCCGGCAAGACCACGGTGACCCACCTGGTGGCCCGCCTCTACGACGTCGACTCCGGCGTGGTGCGCGTCGACGGGCGCGACGTGCGCGACGTGACCCTGCAGTCGCTCGAGGACGTCGTCGGCTACGTCACCCAGGACGCCCACCTCTTCCACGAGACCATCCGGGCCAACATGGTCTACGCCCGCCCCGGGGCCGACGACGACGAGATCTGGGCCTCCCTGGAGGCCGCGCAGATCGCCGGCCTGGTGCGGCGACTGCCCGACGGGCTCGACACCGTGGTCGGCGACCGCGGCTACCGCCTCTCCGGAGGCGAGCGACAGCGCCTCGCGATCGCCCGGCTGCTGCTGAAGGCACCGTCGGTGGTGGTGCTCGACGAGGCCACCGCCCACCTCGACAGCGAGTCGGAGGCTGCCGTGCACCGCGCGCTCGACGCCGCGCTCGAGGGCCGCACCTCGCTGGTGATCGCCCACCGGCTCTCCACCATCCGCCAGGCCGACCTCATCCTGGTGCTCGACGACGGCCGCATCGTCGCCTCCGGCACCCACGAGGAGCTGCTGGCGCAGGGCGGCCTCTACGCCGACCTCTACCGCACCCAGTTCGCCGCCGAGGGCCACCGCGAGGCCCTCGCCTGACGGAGGCGACTGGTTCGTTGGTCGAGCAGCCGAGGAGCGTCAGCGACGAGGCGACTGTTCGTTGGTCGAGTAGCCGAGGAGCTCCAGCGACGAGGCGTATCGAGACCCGCCCGCAGCGGCAGCCGCGTCAGGCGTCCTCGTGGGCCCGCTCGCGCTCGGCCGCCTCGCGGGCCTCCGCCTCGGCGCGCATGCGGGCGTAGGGGTGGTTGGTCTGGCGCACCTTCTTCTCGCGCGGGGGCCGCGGGGCCGAGGGCACCCGGGGCCCGCCGCGACCAGCACCCCGCCACTCGTCGTAGACGAGGTAGAAGAACCCGAAGAGCGCCAGCGCGCCGAAGAACCACCACTGCAGGCCGTAGAAGAAGTGCGGCCCGTTGTCGAGCTCGGGCAGCTCGACGGGCTCCAGCGCGGTGGCCGGCTCGGGGTCCTCGCTGCGCAGCTCGACGAACCCGTCGTACACCTCGCGCTGCTGGGCCTCGCCGATGGCCTCGGCGGAGACCGCGCGGGTGGCGTTGTCCACCACCTGGGTGCTTTCGCCGGTGCCGTCGGCGCGCACGTAGCCGGTGACGGTGACCTCGCCCGCCGGGGGAGCCGGCACGTCGGCGGTGTCGACGCCGCGGTTGTCCGACGGCATCCACCCGCGGTCGACCAGCAGCGAGGTGCCGTCGGCGGTGACCAGCGGCACGACGACGTCGAGGCCGGAGGCGCCGTCGCGGGTGCGGTAGCGCACCAGCACGGTGTCGTCGGTGTCGTAGGTGCCGGTGGCGGTGACGACCCGCCACTCGTCGTCGGCGCCGACCTCCTGGTCGGGGGCCAGCACGTCGGCCACCGGGGCCGGTGCCTGGTCCTCGTTGGCCCGCACGACCGCGTTGCTCTCCTTGCGGTCCTCGAGGCGGTGGAACTGCCACTGCCCCAGCCACCACGTGGCCACGGCGACCGTCACGACGGCGAGGGCGAAGAGCAGCCACCGCCGGCTGAGGAGGAACCCGAACGAGCGCACGCTCCGAGGCTATCGGGCACGGCCAGCCCGCACGCCTCCCGCCGACGTCGTCACCGGGCGCGGGTGACGGGCCCCACGTAGAGTGGGGTCATGGGAATCATGCCGCTCGCTGACAGGTACGGCAGGGTGGCCACGGACCTGCGGGTGTCGTTGACCGACAAGTGCAACCTGCGGTGCACCTACTGCATGCCGGAGGAGGGCCTCGACTGGCTCGCCAACGACAAGCTGCTCACCGACGACGAGATCGTGCGCCTGGTGCGCATCGCGGTGGAGCACCTCGGTGTGAAGGAGGTCCGGTTCACCGGTGGCGAGCCGCTGGTGCGCCGTGGGCTCGTCGACATCGTGCGCCGCACCCGCGAAGTGGGGCCGGCCCTCGGGCTCTCGATCACCACCAACGCGCTGGGCCTGGCCCGCAACGCCGAGGCGCTGGCCGCCGCCGGTCTCGACCGGGTCAACGTCAGCCTCGACACCGCGCGCGCCGACACCTTCGCCCGGATCACCCGGCGCGACCGGTTCCACGACGTGGTGGCCGGCCTCGAGGCCGCGCAGCGTGCGGGGCTGGGCCCGGTCAAGGTCAACGCCGTGCTGCTGCGCGGGGAGAACGACGACCAGGCGGCCGAGCTGCTGGCGTGGTGCCTGGAGCGCGGGTACGAGCTGCGGTTCATCGAGCAGATGCCCCTCGACGCCCAGCACAACTGGACGCGCGACGCGATGATCACCGCCGACGAGATCCTGGCCATGCTGGAGGCGTCGTTCACGCTGACCCCGGCCAGCGAGCCCCGTGGCAGCGCCCCCGCCGAGCTGTGGACCGTCGACGGCGGCCCCGGCACCGTGGGCGTCATCGCCTCGGTCACCCGCCCGTTCTGCGGCGACTGCGACCGGGTGCGGCTCACCGCCGACGGCCAGGTGCGCAACTGCCTGTTCGCGCGCGAGGAGTCGGACCTGCGCCTGGCCCTGCGCAGCGGCGCGAGCGACCGCGAACTCGCGGACCGCTGGGTGGTCGCGATGTTCGGCAAGCTGGCCGGCCACGGCATCGACGACACCACGTTCCTGCAGCCCGACCGGCCGATGTCGGCCATCGGCGGCTGAGCCGGACCGCTGGTCAGACCGACTGGTGCGGCTCGACGTCGCGCAGGAAGCCGCGCGCGCCGAGGAAGTCCGACAGCGAGGTGCGGTGCTCGTCGCAGGCCAGCCAGGTCTTGCGACGCTCGGGGGTGTGCAGGCGCGGGTTGTTCCAGAGCAGCGCCCACGCCG
This sequence comes from Nocardioides sp. FY1077, assembly GCF_058681775.1. Lineage (NCBI taxonomy): Bacteria > Bacillati > Actinomycetota > Actinomycetes > Propionibacteriales > Nocardioidaceae > Nocardioides > Nocardioides sp. FY1077. The sequence continues at coordinate 159,270 of NZ_JBZWDB010000004.1, forward strand.
CCGGGGTGCGGCAGCCCTTGGCCGAGCAGGTGTCGGGCTCGCTCACAGCTGGCGGTGGCTGCCGGACTCGAGCTCGGGGGCGCCGAACGCCGTCCCGCGCAGCTCGAAGCCGTCGGAGCGGATGCCGCTGGCGTTGGCCAGCACGACCGCGAGGTAGGGAAGGATCAGCGCGCCGGCGATCAGGAACGGCCACAGCCAGTCGATGCCGGCGAGACCGGCGACCACGGCGCCGACGAAGCACAGCGAGCGCAGGCTCATCGACAGCAGGTAGCGCTTCTGGCGCAGCGCGATGTCGGCGTCGCGGCTCTCGGCTGCCGTGGTGATGCGGACGACGTCCTCGGTGCGCGTGCGGTCCCTGGCCATGTCTCCATTCTACGGGGGCGGGGGTAGGCGCCCGGGGCGGTGCGCAGGCCCTAGCATCGGCCCACGGCGTGGCGCAGCCAGCCCGCCGCCGACCGTCCCGCCGAGCCACGGAGGCCTCCCATGACCAACCGCACCTACCGCGTCACCGAGATCGTCGGCACCTCGCCGAACGGCATCGACGAGGCCATCCGCAACGGCGTCGAGCGCGCCGGCAAGACCCTGCGCCACCTCGACTGGTTCGAGGTGACCCAGGTGCGCGGCCAGGTCAAGGACGGCCAGGTCGAGCACTTCCAGGTGGGCATGAAGGTGGGCTTCCGCCTCGAGGACGAGTGACCGGGACGGCGCGGCTTGGGGCTACCTCCCGGTAATCGCTAGCGTCGCGGGGGTGAGCGACACCGACACCCCCGCGCCCCGTTCCGTCCTCGTCACCGGTGGCAACCGCGGAATCGGCCGCGCCATCGCCGAGGCGTTCCTCGCCCAGGGCGACAAGGTCGCGGTGACCACCCGCAACGGGGGAGCGCCCGAGGGCGCCCTGGACGTGCGCTGCGACGTCACCGACACCGCTGCCGTCGACGCCGCGTTCGCGCAGGTGGAGGCCGCCCACGGTCCCGTGGAGGTCCTGGTCGCCAACGCCGGCATCACCGCCGACACGCTGCTGCTGCGCATGTCGGAGGACGACTGGTCCTCGGTGGTCGACACCAACCTCACCGGCTCGTTCCGCCTGGTGAAGCGGGCCGCGAAGGGCATGCTTCGGATGCGGCGCGGGCGGATCATCCTGGTCTCCTCGGTGGTCGGGCTGCTCGGGTCGCCCGGCCAGGCCAACTACGCCGCCTCCAAGGCCGGCCTCGTCGGCCTCGCCCGCTCGCTGGCCCGCGAGCTGGGCTCGCGCTCGATCACCACCAACGTCGTGGCGCCGGGGTTCATCGAGACCGACATGACCGCGGGACTGCCCGAGGAGCAGCAGGCGGAGTACCGCTCGCGCATCCCGCTGGGCCGTCTCGGCGCCGCCGAGGAGGTTGCGGCCACCGTCACCTGGCTCGCCGGCCCGGGGGCCGCCTACGTCACCGGCGCGGTCATCCCCGTCGACGGCGGTCTCGGCATGGGCCACTGAGCCCACCCCACGCACGCACCACCCGCGCACCCCTGCGCCCCACCCAGCACCCAAGGAGCACACGATGGGCATTCTCGACGGCAAGCGGATCCTGGTGGCCGGGGTGACGATGGACAGCTCCATCGGCTTCGCCACGGCCAAGGTCGCCCAGGAGCAGGGCGCCACGGTGCTGATCTCCAACTTCGGCCGGGCGCTGAACATCACCAAGCGCATCGCGAAGCGGCTCCCCACCGAGCCGCCCGTGCTCGAGCTCGACGTCACCGACCCCGACCACCTCGCCCGGTTGCCCGAGCTGGTCGGCGAGCACGTCGACGGCCTCGACGGGGTCGTCCACTCGATCGCCTACGGCAACCCGGCGACCCTGCTCGGTGGCAAGTTCATGACCGGGCCGTGGGACGACGTGGCGCAGGCGGTGCAGGTGTCGGCGTACTCGCTGATGTCGCTGACGCAGGCCTGCCGGCCGATGATGTCGCCCGGAGGGTCGGTGGTCGGCCTGACCTTCGACGCGACCGTGGCGTGGCCGGCGTACGACTGGATGGGCGTGGCCAAGGCGGCGCTGGAGTCGTGCTCGCGCTACCTGGCTCGCGAGCTGGGTCCCGAGGGCATCCGGGTCAACCTGGTCTCGGCGGGGCCGCTCAAGACGCTCGCGGCCAAGGCCATCCCCGGCTTCGAGGAGCTGGAGCAGATGTGGTCGACCCGTGCACCGCTGGGCTGGGACAACACCGACCAGGACCCCACCGCGCGCGCCGTGGTGGCCCTGCTCTCCGACTTCTTCGGTGCCACCACCGGCGAGATCGTGCACGTCGACGGCGGCCTCCACGCGATGGGCGCCTGACCGGGCGCAGCCGGTAGCGTCGCGCCGGTGACCTCCCTCGTCGAGCTCCGGGTCCTGGAGGGGCCGAACCTCTACTTCCCCCGCGCGGCGGTGAAGCTGACCCTGGACGTCGGCGCGCTGTCGGCCGCACCGGAGGCGACCGCGGCGCGGTTCGCCCGTCGCATCGGCCTGCGCGAGGCGCGCCCCGGCGCGCCCGGCACAGGATTCCGCCAGCGCTTCGCGCTGCGGGCGGTGGGCCGCTTGTTGCGCGCCGTCGCGGTCGAGGGCGGTACGTCGCGCCTCGCCGTGCGGGTGCGCCCGACCAACGACCCCCACCAGGTGGTGGTGGCCTACCCGTGGGCCCACCGCGAGCGGGCCCAGGAGATGGGCCGGGCGGTGGCCGACGTGCTGGACGCCCTGCCGGGCGCCGACTCGACGGTCGACCTCGAGGAGGCCGTGAGCGCCGCGGCCCGGCGGGTGGCGGCGAGCGAGCCCGGGGCGGCGCCCCACACGATCGTGCCGCAGGTGCCGGTGGTGGCCGTGACCGGCACGAACGGCAAGACCACGACCTCGCGGATGGTCGCCCACATCGGGCGCACCCACGGCTGGCGGGTCGGCTGGTCGAGCACCGACGGCGTGTACGTCGACGGCGTGCTGGTGGAGCCCGGTGACTACTCCGGGCCCAGCGGCGCCGGGCGGGTGCTGGCCCACGAGGGGGTGGAGCTCGCGGTGACCGAGACGGCGCGCGGCGGCATCCTGCTCAAGGGCATCGGGATCACCCGCAACGACGTCTCCGTGGTCACCAACGTCTCCGCCGACCACCTCGGGCTCCAGGGCATCGACACCCTCGACCAGCTGGCGGAGGTCAAGGGGGTCGTCCCCCGGATCACCCGCCGCAGCGGCTGGGCGGTGCTGAACGGCGACGACCCGCGGGTGCTGGCGATGCGCCACGACCTGCGGGCCCGGCCGTGGGTGTTCTCCCGCGACCCCGACGCCCCGGCGATCCGGGAGGTGCTGGGAGCCCGCGGGCGGGCCACCACCGTGATCGACGGCTGGCTGTGCGTGCTCACCCCCCGCTCCGACCCCGACCCGCTGGTCGAGCTGGTCGACGTGCCGATGACGCTGGCCGGGCTGTCGCGGTTCAACGTCGAGAACGCGCTGGCCGCGGCGTCGGCGGCCCTCGCCGTCGGGGTGCCGCGTGACGTGGTGGTGGAGGGGCTGCGCTCGTTCCGCCCCGACGCCGAGCACAACCCGGGCCGGATGAACTGCTTCACGGTCGCCGACGTCACGGTGGTCGTCGACCTCGCCCACAACGAGGCGGGCCTGGAGGCGCTGCTGGAGGTCATGGGCGGCCTGCGCCGCCCGGGTGCGCGGCTGCTGCTCGGCCTGGGCGTCGTGGGCGACCGCCAGGACGACCTCATCACCACCCTCGGCGAGGTCGCGGCCCGCGACAGCGACGTGGTGGCCATCGGCCACAAGGAGCACTACCTGCGCGGGCGCACCCCCGACGAGCTCGACGCGCTGATGCGGGAGGGTGCGGCCCGGGTCGGAGTCGCCCACGTGCCGGCGTACCCGACCGAGGTGGCGTGCCTCTCGGCCCTGGTCGGCCAGGCGCTGCCGGGTGACGTCGTGGGCCTCATGTGCCACGCCGAGCGCGCCGAGGTCTACGCCTGGCTCGCCGCCGCCGGCGGCACCCCCGACGGCCCCGAAGTGCTGGCGGCCAAGGTCCGCGCCGCGACCCCGTAGCCCTGCCCGACCCGGTGGTCGAGTACAGGTACCCCGCGCTGGCGGCGGTGTCGACACGCGCGCTGCGCGCCCTGCCGACCACGAGTCGGACTTCTTCTCGGTGGTCGAGTGCCGAGGAGCGCCAGCGACGAGGTGTATCGAGACCATGGAACCGTCCGCTGGGACTTGCCCGGGCAGGTCCCGGCGGCGGGTTGCGAGGGTTTCGACACGGGCGCTGCGCGCCCTGCCGACCACCGAACCGTCGCCAGCCTCGGTGGTCGAGTGCCGAGGAGCGCCAGCGACGAGGTGTATCGAGACCACGGAACCGTCCGCTGGGACTTGCCCGGGCAGGTCCCGGCGCGGGCTGCGGGGATTTCGACACGGGCGCTAGCGCGCCCTGCCGACCACCGAACCGTCGCCAGCCTCGGTGGTCGAGTGCCGAGGAGCGCCAGCGACGAGGTGTATCGAGACCACGGAACCGTCCGCTGGGACTTGCCCGGGCAGGTCCCGGCGCTGGTTGCGGGGGTTTCGACACGGGCGCTAGCGCGCCCTGCTCGACCAACGAAACGGGAGACGGGCGCGGTCAGGTGAGGTGGGTGGTGCCGCTCGGGTCGACGGCGTACCGGTGTCCGTGGGGACTGGTCCACTCGTACGCCGCGGCCGCGGTGCGGGTGTAGGTCCAGCCGTCGTGGGTCTTCGCCCGGTGGTGGCGTCTGCACAGGCACGCCAGGTTGTCGGTCGACGTCTGGCCTGGCGGGCCGCCGTCGGCGAGTGCCCGGTACGGCTTGATGTGGTCCACGTCGGCCGTCCTGGCGGGGCGGGTGCAGTGCGGGAAGCGGCAGGTGCCGTCACGCAGGACGACCTGCTCGCGCAACCGGTCCGGCACCTCGTAGGCGTCAGTGGCGATCTGCTGGGTCAGGTCGAGGACCGGGCGGACGGTCACCGCGGTACCGCTGCTGGCGCACCAGGTCTTCACCTGCTCGGCGGTCACAAAGCCGCGGGTCTTCTCTACCCGGGCCAGGTGCAGGTCGGTGTCGTCGTGAAGGGCAGCGTCGCTGAGGTGGACGTGCAGCACGACCTGCCGGGCCGGTCGTCGACGCGGCGTCCGGTCTGCCTCGGTGTCGTCGCGAGTCAGGTAGAGAGCGGCCTGGGCGCGGGCGATCTCCCCGACCGCCATCGCGCGGCGCGCGTCGAGCGACTCCTGACATCCCAGCTCGGCCAGCTGAGCGGCGCAGTGCGCCACCGCGGCGTCGAGGTCCAACGCGTCGGCGAGGTCGAGCTCGCCCTGCACGTGCATGGTTCCGAACACCGACACCTGGGAGGTGTCGACGTCGAAACAACGGTCGTCGGCCGCCTTCGCCGCCCGTGCCCGGGCCTGCTGCGGGTCGTGACGGACGATGGCCTCATCCATCAGCCGGTCCAGCGCGCGGAAGCCGATCTTCGACGCCACCGGGGCCACGTGGCGGTCCACGAACGCCGCAGCGTCCGGAGACAGCGCCAGCGTCTCCTCGGCCACCCGACGCGCCCGCCACACCTGCACATCGCCCGCGGCCACCCGGGACCACAGGCGCGGCAACCGGTGGGCGATCTCGAGGGCGTGACCGACGTACCGCATGCCGGCGTCGCTGCTCATCCCGAGAGCGGCGGCGAGCTCGACGACCGCGAACTCCGAGACCAGTGGCGCACCGTCACCGGCGACCGCGGGCTGCTGATCGGTCCCGGGAACGGCCGCGGCGAGGTCTCGGTCGTCGGTCTCCAGCTCATTGGCCGCAGCCCACTCCACCGCCGTGGTCAGCAGACCCACCTCGGCGGCGTCCGCAGCCTGCCGGTAGCACCTCGCGCGCTCCAGCAGCGAGCCTGCTGCGGGCCCCTGGCGGCGGGGGCGGAGGGCGGTCGAGGTCATGACCTCATTCTAGTCGAACACGTGTTCGGGTGCAGCAGTTCTCCACTGGTGCGCCAGCACGTTGCGGGGTCTCGATACGAGCGCTAGCGCGCCCTACTCGACCAACGAGGGGACCGGCGCTGGCGCGCCCTCCTCGACCAACGAGGGGCGGTCGCTAGCGCGCCCTGCTCGACCAACGAGGGGCGGTCGCTGGCGCGCCCTGCTCGACCGGCAAGGGGATCGGCGCTGGCGCGCCCTGCGGGACCAACGGAGAGGACGGCCGCTGCGTGCCCGGCTCGACAAACGAACGCGTCCGCCGTCGGTGGTCGAATGCGGAGACGCCCTTCGAGATGCTCGCCGCGGTCGCTCCTCGAGAACCACACCGGCGACGAGGTGCGTCGAGACCACCCGGCTGTCCGCCGGGACCGGCCGGGGCAGGTACGAGCGGCTGCGGGGTCTAGACACGAGCGCTGGCGCGCTCTGCTCGACCAACGAGGGGCGGTCGCTGGCGCGCCCCGCGTGAGCGACGGAGAGGACGGGCGCTGCGCGTCCTGCCCGACCGACGAGCTCCCCTGGTCGGTCTCGACAGGAGCGCACCGCGCCCGGGGTCAGGCGTCGGCGGGCACGTAGTCGGGGTCGGCGGCGGGGGCATCGGAGGTGACGCCGGATCCGGCCTGGGCCTGGGGGGCCCAGTTCTCGAGCTCGGTCATCACCGCGCCGTGGGTGTCGACGCAGATGACGACGAGGTCGCCCCGGTTGGCGCGGCTCATCGCGTGGCGCACGGCCTCGATCTCGTCGAGCACCTCCTCGACCTGCTTGCAGCGCGCGCCGTCGGCCATCGCCGAGCGGACCCCCTCGATGACCAGCGCGGACACGTCGCCGCGCGCACGTCCGCGCAGCTGGGTGTCCTCGCGCACGATGACGACGTCGAAGTGCTGCGCGGCGATCTCGCCGAGCTCGCGCATGTCCTGGTCACGACGGTCGCCGGCGGTGGCGATGACGCCGATGCGCGAGGACCGGGCCAGCTCGTGGGTGCCGGCCATCGAGTCGCCGACGCGGTCGACGAAGTCGCCGAGGGCGCGCATGCCGGGGGCGTTGTGGCAGTAGTCGACGATGACGTTGACGCCGTTGACCTCGACCTCGTTGAGCCGGCCGGGGGAGAGGTAGTAGTTGGTGGAGAACGTGCGCAGCCCCTGACGGATGTCGTGCAGCGGGGCTCCGGTGGCGAACGCCGCCGCGGCGGCCCCCAGCGCGTTCTGCACGTTCATCCGGGCCCGGCCGTTGAACGTGGCGGGCAGCAGGTGGGTCCAGGCGAGCTGCATCTCGCGGGGGCCGTGCTTCACCACGATCATCTCCCCGCGCTCCGAGGGGTTGAGCACCAGCGCCTTGCCGCCCCGGCGGCAGTGGGCGTCGATCATCTCGCGCACCTCGCTGCCCGGCTCGTCCATGGAGATCCACACGACCTGGCCCGAGCAGCGCCGGCGCATCTCGCGCACCAGCGGGTCGTCGGCGTTGAGGACGGCGTGCCCGTCGCGCGGGACGGCCTCGACGAGCACCGCCTTCACCTCGGCGAGCTGCTCCACGGTGTCGATCCCGCGCAGCCCGAGGTGGTCGGGTTGCACGTTCAGCACCACCGCGACGTCGTTGCGCTCGTAGCCCAGGCCCTCGCGCAGGATGCCGCCGCGGGCCACCTCGAACACCGCGAGGTCGACGCGCGGGTTCTGCAGCACCATCCGCGCCGAGCGCGGCCCGGAGGCGTCGGAGCGGATCAGCAGCCGCTCGTCGATGACGACGCCGTCGGTGGAGGTCATGCCGACCTTGCGGCCCATGCCCTTGAAGATGTGGCTGATCATCCGGGCGGTGGTGGTCTTGCCGTTGGTGCCGGTCACGGCCACGATCGGGATGCGCGCCTGGCTGCCGGGCGGGAACAGCATGTCGACGACCGGCTTCGCGATGAACTGCGGCTCGCCGATCGTGGGGTGAGTGTGCATCCGGAACCCCGGCGCGGCGTTGACCTCGCAGATCGCGCCGCCGGTCTCGCGCACCGGCTCGGTGATGTCGGGGCAGATGAAGTCGATGCCGGCGATGTCGAGGCCCACCATCTGGGCGGCCTCCTCGGCGATCTCGACGTTCTCGGGGTGGGCCTCGAAGGTGCGGTCGATCGAGATGCCGCCGGTCGACATGTTGCCGGTGAGCGCCAGCTTGACCACCGTGCCGTCGGGCGGGACGTCGGTCATCTCGAAGCCCTGCTCGCGCACGAGCGCCACCGCGGCGTCGTCGACGCGGATGCGGGTGAGCACCTTCTCGTGGCCCACGCCGCGGCGGGGGTCGGCGTTCGCGGTGTCGACCAGCTGCTCGACGGTGGCCGCGCCGTCGCCGGTGACCGACGCCGGCACCCGCTCGGCGATCGCGGCGACCCGGCCGTCGATGATCAGGCAGCGGTAGTCCTTGCCGGTGATCTGCGACTCCACGATGATCACGCCGCGCCGCGACTCCGCGCGCGCCACGTCGTACGCCGCGCGCACGTCCTGCTCGTCCTGCAGGTCGAGGCACACCCCGCGGCCGTGGTTGCCGTCGAGCGGCTTGACCACCACGGGATAGCCGATGCGCTCCGCGGCGCGCACGCACTGCTCCACCGTGCGCACCGACTCCTGCTTCGGCACCGGCAGCCCCGCGGCGCCCAGCAGCGTGGTGGTGAGGTCCTTGTCGGAGGCGATGTCGACGGCGATCGCGGAGGTGGCCGAGGTCATCGTGGCGCGGATGCGCTTGGCGTGGACGCCCTGGCCCAGCTGCACCAGGGAGTGCTGGTTGAGCCGGATCCACGGGATGTCGCGGGAGACCGCCTCGTCGATGATGGCCTGCGTCGAGGGCCCGAACGCCGTGCGCTGGGCGCGGCGGATGAACTCCTCCAGCTCGGCGTCCCAGTCGAACTCCGGGTCGGCCTCGACGAGGTGGTTGACCAGGCGGACGGCCAGCCGGCCGGCGGCCAGGCCGACCTGCTCGTCGATGTAGCCGAAGACCACGTTGTAGAGGCCCGTGGACCCCTTCACCTGGCGGGTCTTGCCCCGTCGTACGTCGTGGCCGACGACCTGCTGCAGCGCGAGCGCGCAGTGCTCGGCGACGTGGCCCAGCCAGGTGCCCTCGGTGAGGCGCTCGACGAAGCCGCCGCGCCGGCCCCGCGAGCAGGAGTGCTCGCGCAGCCCGGGCAGCATCTGCAGCAGGGTGTCGGTGAAGCCGGGCAGGGTGTTGGTGGGGAACTTCTCCAGCACGCCGAGGTCGACCACGAGGTGGATCGCCTTGTCGTAGGACCAGATGTTCGCCCCGCGGTAGACCCGGGTCTCGGTGGTGGTGAGGTCGGGGGTGGGGCGTTCGGTCATGCGGGGTCTCCGTCCTGGTCGGGCGCGCTGGTGGGGAGGTCGGCGTCGGCGGGGCGACGTGAGCGGGCGGCCTCGCGGGCCTGGCGGCGCTTGAGCGTGGACGGCGAGGCGTCGCCCGCCGCGATGTCGCGCGCGAGGCGGCGCAGGTCCTGGCCGGCCTCCACCAGCTCGGCCTCCTCGGTGGGGTCGACGGCGGCGACGTGCGGCACGAGCTCGCGGGTGGTGATGTCGAAGGCGGTGCCGGCGGGCAGGACGTGCAGCACGACGCCGCTGGCCAGCAGCGGCGCCGAGCGCTTGGCCTCGTAGGCGTTGGTGACGATGCGAGAGCCGTCCATCACGGTCACCGCGCCCCGCCCGAGCACCCGCAGCACCTCGCGGTCGGTGCCTGTGGCCTCGTCCAGCTGGTGCTCCACGACGGCCGCGGTGTCCTCGTCCACGCCGATGCCGAGCAGCTGCGGCGACTGGGCCACGATCATCAGCAGCCGGCCGTAGCGGCTGCGCTGCTCGAAGTGCTGGTCGATCACCACCGACTGCAGCAGGCCCAGGCCCGCCGCGACCTGCGTCATCCGCTGCTTCGGGGTGGTGCCGCCGACGCCGAACGCCACCATGTGGCTCGACTGGATGCTGGCGCCGGCCGACGTGCCGGCCACCACGGTCCCGGCGAGGTGGGCCGCCACGATGGCGTCGCCGACCGGCGTCCCGCAGACCATCGACGACAGCTTGAGCTGGTTGCCCCCGGTCATGAAGATGCCGGTGGCCTTGCCGAGCGCCTCGACGAGGTCGGGGTCCTGGGCCTCCTCGCGCGACTCCGGGCGCACCGTCACCACCTCGGCGGCGCCCTCGCGGCGGAACAGCGCGTCGTAGACCTCGACGACCTCCGGGCCCAGCGACGACGCCGTCGGGATCACCGCGATCCGCGCCTGGGGACCGCCGGCGGCGGCGACGAACTCCCGCAGGATGGTGCGTCGGCGCAGCTTGTCCTCGGCTCCGCCGATGATCATCAGGGGTCCACGGGGCATGGGCGCAACGCTAGGCCATCCGCAGTTGAGCCCGGTTGCCGCGCCTGTCAGGCTGGCGGCGTGGCAGACAGCAGCACCGAGACGAGCCCCGCGCGCCGCCGCATCGTCGTGATGCGGCACGCCGAGGCCGAGCCGACCGGCCCCTCCGACGTCGAGCGGCGCCTCGCGCCCCGGGGGCTCGAGGATGCCCGTGCGGCCGGTCGCTGGCTCGCGGGGCTCGGCGTCGAGCCCGACCACGTGCTGGTCTCCGCGGCCCTGCGCACCCGCGAGACGTGGGAGGCCGCCGCGGAGAGCGCCGGCTGGAGCGGCGACGCGACGTACGACGAGGGCCTCTACCTCGCCGGCCCGGAGACCGCGCTCGACCTGGTGCGCGAGACGCCCGCCGACGCGGTCACCCTCGTCGTGGTCGGGCACAACCCCACCGTGGCGACCGTGGCGCAGATGCTGGACGACGGCGAGGGCGACGACGAGGCCAGCAACGAGCTCGCCGGCGGCTACCCGCCGTGCGCGCTCGCGGTCTTCGACCTCGACGGGTCGTGGCGCGAGCTCGACGAGCAGTCGGCGCGCCTCGTGGCCTTCCACGTCGCCCGTGCCTGACGCCCGTACCGGTACGACGCGGCCGGCCGCGCCGCGGCGGCCTCAGACGGGCGGGGCGGGGGTGACGATGCCGGCGGCGGCGTCGGCCGCCTCGACCTCCTCGCGGCTGATGCCGAGCAGGTACATGATCGCGTCGAGGTAGGGCACGCTCACCGCGGTGTCGGCGGCGTCGCGCACCAGGGGCTTGGCGTTGTAGGCGATGCCGAGCCCGGCCGCGGCCAGCATGTCGAGGTCGTTGGCGCCGTCGCCGATGGCGATCGTGGCCGCGACGTCGACGCCGACCTCGGCCGCGAACTCCCGCAGTGCGCGGGCCTTGCCGGCGCGGTCGACGACCTCGCCGACGATGCGCCCGGTGAGGCGGCCGTCGACGACCTCGAGCTCGTTGGCGCGCGCGAAGTGGATGCCGAGGTCGGCCGCGAGCCGGTCGGTGACGTGGGTGAACCCGCCCGACACGATCGCGAACCGGTAGCCCAGCCGGCGCAGGGTGCGCACCATGGTGCGGGCGCCGGGGGCCAGCTCGACGGCGTCGTACACCTCGGCCAGCGCCGTCTCCGGCACCCCCTCGAGCAGGGCGACCCGGGTGCGCAGCGACTCCTCGAAGTCGAGCTCGCCGCGCATCGCGCGCTCGGTGACCTCCCGGACCTCGGCCTCGCAGCCGGCGTGCGCGGCCACCATCTCGATCACCTCGCCCTGGATCAGCGTGGAGTCGACGTCCATCACGATCAGGCGCATGCCGTGGCGCAGCAGGTCGGCCGGTTGCACGGCGACGTCGACGCCCTGGGTCGCCGCCTCGGTGGCGAGCTCACGGCGCAGCTCGCGCGGGTCGGCCCCGGAGACGTGCAGCTCGAGAGCGGTGACGGGGTAGCGCGCCATTCGCACGATGCGGTCGATGTTGGCGCCCGAGGCGGCGATGCGCCCGGCGACCGCGGCCATCGCGGTGGCCGTCAGCGGCGCGCCGATGAGGGTGACGTGCACGCGCCCGGCGCCGCGCGACGGGTTGTCGCCGGTGCCCTCCTCGAGCTCCACCGTCATGCCCAGCTCGGCGGCGGTGCGGGCCACGGCCTCGCGCAGCCGGCGGGCGTCGCGCGGCACGGTCACCAGCACGCCCAGGACGAGGCGGTGGCGCAGCACGATCTGCTCCACGTCGACGACCTCCACCCCGGCGCGGGCCAGCGTGTCGAAGATCGCCGAGGTGACCCCCGGGCGGTCGAGGCCGGTGAGCGTGAGGAGCAGGGTCTCGGGGCGCGGCGGGGTCATGGCGGGTCGAGGCTATCGCCGTGGGCGGGGCTGTCGGTGGCGGCGTCCATGCTGGTGCCCGTGACCCCCGACACCCCGGACGCCGTCCCCGCCCCCGACGCCGGCGCGGTGGTGCGGCGCCTCGCGACCGTGCTCGACGAGCGCGACTGGGCCGCGCTCGCCGACCTGCTGGCCGACGACCTGGTGGCGCGCTACGTGCACACCGGCGAGACGTTCGACAAGGCCGGCTTCGTCGCGGTCAACCGCGACTACCCCGGCGCGCCGCGGGTGGTGTGCGAGGACGTCGTGGCCAGCGGCCGGCGGGCGGTGCTGCACGCCCGCGTGGGCGACGCCGACGCGACCTACCACGTCGCGTCGTTCGCCACCCTCGACGACGACGCACGGGTGCGCGAGCTGGTGGAGGTGTGGACCGACGAGGTGGCCGTCGCGCCGCCGGCCCACCGCGCCGCGAGCGGCCGGCCTCCCGCCCACTCAGGCGGGGGCTAGCCCTCCGGGGGCCAGACCTCGGGGGAGCACGCCGCCACCAGCGCCCGGCGTCCGGCGCGCTCGAGCGGGGTGAGCGCGGCACGGCGGGCCTGCACGTCGTGCAGGCTCAGGGCGCCGCCGTCGTCCTCGAGCGCCACCCGCACCAGCGACACGGCCTGCTGCCCGCGGGCGGCCAGGTCGACACAGCGCGCCGGCACGCCGTCGGGAGCGGCGGGGGAGCGGCGGTGGCGCAGGTTCATCAGGGTGTCGGCCACCTCGGGGCGCCAGCGGGCCACGTCGAGGCGCGCCAGCGCCTCGGCGGCGGCGAGCAGCTCGTGGCGCAGCGCGCGGTCGGCCTCGCCCACGTCGGGCAGCTGGCGGCGGGCCGCGCGGTGGGCCACCCAGGTCGTGGCGGCGCCGACGCTCACCGGCACCAGCCCGACGTCGGCGCCGGCCACCACCACGGCCTGCCCGGCCTCGACGGCCTCGGTGTTGAACGGAGCCGGTCCACCCAGGCCGACCAGGTCGCCCTCCACCGGGAACGCCGCACCGAACGACGTCGCGCCCTCCGCCCGCAGCCGCGCCAGGCCGCCGAGCAGCGTCTCGGTGGGGGCGTCGCCGCCCAGACCGAGGTCGGCCAGTCCCGAGACGGCGTGGGTGGCCTCGCCGCCGATCACGGCGTCGAGCACGAGGTCGGTGACGACGCGGCCGCGCAGCCAGGCGGTGCCCCACCACGCGAGCCGCACGGCGGCGGGAAGGTAGTCGTCCACGTCGGGCGAGGCTACGCCGCCGCGCCCGCCGGCCCGGGCGGTGGGCTCGCTAGGGTGGCGCCATGGCTGCAGTGCTGGAGTTCGCCGACGTGACCGTCACCCGCGGCCGGGCCACCCTGCTCGACGAGGTCAGCTGGACCGTCGAGGAGGACGAGCGCTGGGTGGTGCTCGGACCCAACGGCGCGGGCAAGACCACGCTGCTGCAGGTCGCCTCGGCCCAGATGCACCCCACCGCCGGGGTCGCCGGCATCCTCGAGGAGGTGCTCGGCACCGTCGACGTCTTCGAGCTGCGCCCCCGCATCGGGCTGACCAGCGCCGCCCTCGCCGAGCGCATCCCGCGCGGCGAGCTGGTGCGCGACGTCGTGGTCTCGGCGTCCTACGGCGTCCTCGGGCGCTGGCGCGAGGTGTACGACGAGCTCGACCACGGCCGGGCGGCCGACCTGCTGACCGAGCTGGGCGCGGCCCACCTCGCCGAGCGCACCTTCGGCACCCTCAGCGAGGGCGAGCGCAAGCGGGTGCAGATCGCCCGGGCCCTGATGACCGACCCCGAGCTGCTCCTGCTCGACGAGCCCGCGGCCGGCCTCGACCTCGGTGGGCGCGAGGACCTGGTGTCGACGCTGTCGGTGCTGGCCCACGACCCCGACTCCCCGGCCACGGTGCTGGTCTCGCACCACGTGGAGGAGATCCCGCCGGGCTTCACCCACGCGCTGCTGCTGCGCGGCGGTCGGGTCGTGGTCAGCGGCCTGCTCGAGCACGTGCTGACCGAGGAGCACCTCTCGGCGGCGTTCGGCATGCCGCTCACCGTCACCAGCAGCCCCGACGGCCGTTGGGCGGCGCGGCGACGCACCCGCGCCCACTGAGCCCCGACCGGTGCCGACCACCCGCTAGGGTCGGCGCATGGACTGGTTGGGTGACCACGCATGGGCGGCCTGGCTGGGTGTCGCCGCCCTCCTCGGCGTGGCCGAGCTGGCCAGCCTCGACCTGATCTTCCTGATGCTCGCCGTCGGGGCGCTCGCCGGTGGGGCGACCGCCGCCCTCGACGCACCCGTGGTGCTGCAGGTGCTGGTGGCGGCAGGTGCCGCCCTGGCCACCCTCACCCTCGTGCGACCCCCGCTGGTCAAGCGGCTGCACGCCGGCCCCGACCTCGCGCTCAGCCACACCCGGCTCGTGGGCAGCCAGGGCCGGGTGACCGAGAAGGTCAGCGCCCTCGACCACGGCCGGGTCAAGCTCGGCGGCGACGTGTGGTCGGCCGCTCCGTACGACGAGACGCTGGTGATCGAGCCCGGCGAGACCGTCGAGGTGCTGGAGATCCGCGGTGCGACCGCCTACGTGCACCCCGTGCCGGCCCTCGACCCCTGACCCCGCCCCACCCCTCTGAAGGAGACCCCATGGGAGTCGCCATCCTGGTGCTGCTCGCGCTGGTGCTGCTCTTCGTCGTCGTGACGCTCGCCAAGACGGTGCGGATCGTGCCGCAGGCGCGCGCCGGCATCGTCGAGCGCTTCGGCAAGTACAAGCAGACGCTGCCGGCCGGCCTCAACATCGTGATGCCGTTCATCGACAAGGTGCGCTACCTCATCGACATGCGCGAGCAGGTCGTGAGCTTCCCGCCGTCGTCGGTGATCACCGAGGACAACCTGACCGTCGACATCGACACCGTCATCTACTTCCAGGTCATCGACCCGGTCGCGGCGACGTACGAGATCGCCAACTACATCCAGGCCGTCGAGCAGATCACCCAGACGACGCTGCGCAACATCGTCGGCGGCATGGACCTCGAGCAGACGCTCACCAGCCGCGACTCGATCAACTCCGGGCTGCGCGGGGTGCTCGACGAGGCCACCGGCAAGTGGGGCATCCGGGTGGGTCGCGTCGAGATCAAGAGCATCGACCCGCCGGCCTCCATCAAGGACACGATGGAGAAGCAGATGCGCGCCGACCGTGACAAGCGCGCCGCGATCCTCACCGCCGAGGGCCAGCGCCAGGCGTCGATCCTGACCGCGGAGGGCCAGAAGCAGTCGGCGATCCTCTCGGCCGAGGGTGACCGCGAGTCGCAGATCCTTCGCGCCCAGGCCGACCGGGAGGCCGCGATCCTGCGCGCCCAGGGTGAGGGCCAGGCGATCCAGACGGTGTTCCAGGCCATCCACGACGGTCGCCCCGACCAGTCCCTGCTGGCCTACCAGTACCTGCAGATGATGCCGAAGATCGCCGAGGGCGACGCCAACAAGGTGTGGATCGTCCCGAGCGAGATCGGCAAGGCCCTGGAGGGCCTGGGCTCGACGATGAACGAGCTGCGCGGCATCCCGCAGGAGGTCGACGGCCCCGTCACCCGCGTCGACATGGGTCCCCGCGAGCCCCAGGTGCCGGCGGCCGGTGCCAGTGTCGACAGCCAGGCCGCCAGCGCCAACGCCGACGTGCAGGCCGCGATCGCGGCCGCCGCCGAGGCCGCGGCCCCGCGCTCGGCGCGCGTCGCCAAGGCGGCCGACCCGTCGCCCGCCCCGGTGGTGGACCAGGCGCCGGTGACGCCGACCGACCGTCCGGCCTCGCCGGAGGCCCCGCCGGTCTCGTGACGCACACGTGATGCTGCTCGAGGCGGCCGCGATCCTCCTGGCGGGGGTCGCGGCCGGCGCCATCAACGCGGTGGTCGGGTCGGGCACGCTCGTCACCTTCCCCACCCTGCTGGCCCTCGGCGTCCCGCCGGTCACCGCGAACGTCTCCAACAACATCGGGCTGGTTCCCGGCTCGGTCTCGGGCGCCATCGGCTACCGCCGCGAGCTGCGGGGCCAGGCCGGGCGGGCGGTGCGCCTGGGCTCGGCGTCGCTGGTGGGCGGCGTGGTCGGTGCGGTCGCGCTGCTGCTGCTTCCCGAGGACGCCTTCTCGGCCGTGGTGCCGGTGCTGATCCTGCTCGGGGTGGTGCTGGTCGTGGTGCAGCCCGCCCTCACCCGGCGCGTCGCCGCCCACCACGCCCGCGCCGGCACCGAGCGCCCCGCCCGGGCGTGGTGGGTGTGGCCGGCCGTGCTCGGCACCGGGGTGTACGGCGGCTACTTCGGCGCCGCCCAGGGCGTGCTGCTGCTCGGCGTCCTCGGCACCGGGGTCGACGACGACCTGCAGCGGCTCAACGGCCTGAAGAACGTGCTGGCCGCCCTGGTCAACGCCGTGGCCGGCCTGGTCTTCGTGGTCGCCGCGGACGTCGACTGGCGCATCGTGGCCCTCCTCGCGGTGGGCTCGACCGTCGGCGGCGTGCTCGGCGCCCGGGTGGGCCGCCGGCTGCCGTCGTGGGTGCTGCGCAGCGTCGTCGTGGTGGTCGGCCTCACGGCGCTCACCGTGCTGCTGCTCGGCTGAGCGACCGGCCGCCCGCCCTCAGCCGCGCTGCAGGACGTACGTCGACCCGACGGGCACCGCCCGCACGCGGTCGGTGCGCACCGGGGCGGGCTGCGGTACGTCGACCACCTCGCCCGTCACCTCCACCGGCTCGGCCGGCTCCTCCGCGGGGCCGGGGGCCACGTGACGGGGACCGACCACCGGCGCGAGCGACCCGTCGGTGCGGGCGGCACCCCACGCGTCGGAGAAGTAGGCGCCGTCGTTCCGGCCGCGCCAGGTCTCGACGCCGGCCCGCACCCACTGCGGCGTGCGCAGGCAGCGCCGCGGCAGCGACACGCGCACCAGGTCGTCCTCGGTCGACATCCGCGCCGTGCCGCAGCTGTGGGAGGGGTAGGCGATCCAGAAGCCGCACTCGCCGGCGTCCTCGGCCTCCTGCACCAGGGCGTCCCAGTCGGGCTCGCGGTAGACCGACGTCTCCAACTGCCCGCCCCGGCGGAAGTCGTCCACGTCGACGGCCCAGTCGCCCCGCGAGGTCGCGAGGTGGAAGGTCACCGCCGGTGCGCGCCTGCCCGTGGTGTCGGTGAGGTCGGCCAGGCCGGCGGTGAGCACCACGCGCTCCCGGGTGTGGCGCACCGTGAGCCGGGTGAGGTCGACCCCGGTCTCGGCGGCGGCGTCGACCGGGGTCGACGTGGCGCACTCCGGGAAGGAGGTCCACGTCCAGGTCGCCCCCTCGACGTCGTCGACCGGGTCGCCCGCCGTCCAGGCCTCGGCCGAGGCGGTGGGCGGCAGCAGCGCCGCCACCATGGCGGCGGAGGCCGCGGACGCGGCGAGCAGGGCGGGCAGGGCACGGGTCACGAGGCGGGTCCGATCTCGGGGCTTGGCGGGGGCCGGGCTGGGCTGAGCCGGGCCGAGGAGGAGGCGGGTGCCGTCACGCGGCGGCCCAGCCTAGGGGCGGCGGACGCGCTCGCGCAGGAGGACCCGCGACCTGGCCGCCCGCCGGCGTGGATAGGCCGACCGCACGGCCAGCGCCAGCTCGGGCACGTTGCTGGTGACCAGCCACGCCCGCCCGGGACGCATCCAGTAGTGCAGCGACTCCTCGGTGTCGACGGTCCACACCAGCAGCGGCAGGCCCCGCCGCCGGGCGTACGCCGCGGCGCCGAAGCGCGCGATGGTGTGCTTGGCCACGACCAGGTTGGCCCGCGACGACAGGTAGCGCGAGCGGGGGCGCAGCTCGGAGAGCCGGATCCGCAGCTGGCGTCCCAGGGGCAGGCCGGCCACCCGTCGCCCGAGGGACAGGCCCACCAGCAGGTCGTGGCCGGCCTCGTCGGCCCAGTCGCGCACCGCCCGCACCGCCGTGTCGTCGAGGGTGGTGACGATCAGGCGGTCGGCGCCGAGCACCTCGACGGCCTGGCGGGTGGCGGCCACCTCGTAGGTCGCCGACGGGTGGGCGTACGCCGCCGACGGCGAGGTGAACTTGAGGTCGATGTGGGCCCGCGCACGGCCCACCAGCGAGGCCAGCACCTCGTCGTAGCGCAGGAAGTGGGGGGCGCGGGCGGCGAACTCGTCGAAGGTGAGCTCACCGACCCAGCGGCGCCGGCCGTCCACCCACAGCCAGTCGTCGTGGAACAGCACCAGTGTCCCGTCGGCGCAGCGCTGCACGTCGAACTCCACGAAGTCGACGTCGGAGGCCAGCGCCCGCTCCAGGGCGGGACGGGTGTTCTCCAGGTCGGTGTCGCCCCCGGCGCCGCAGCGGTGGGCGCTGACCAGCACCGGCTCCCGTGACCTCACCCCGCCAGCGTCCCAGCCCGCAGGTCCCGGTCGGTCGGCGACCCGCGGTGCGGCGACGTCCGCGATCCGCGCCGACGGGAGCCGGGGTCCCCTACGGTGGTGCCGTGCCCGACGTCCGCGACCTGGTGAGCAGCTGGCGCTCGGGCACCGGACGCAGCCAGGTGCTGGTGCTCGGCGTGCTGCTGGGCCTGGTGGTCGTGTCGTTCGCGGTCTCGACCACGGCCTACGTGCTGATGCCGCTGAGCACCTACTTCGTGTGGCTGCTGCTCGGCATGCTGCTGCTGCGCTTCCGGCCGCTCGTGGTGCTCACCGGCGCCACGGTCGCGGCGGCCGTGCTCGCGGTCCTGCTCGACGGCGGGTTCGACACCGTGCGGGCCTCCGGCTGCCTGGCGCTGGTGCTGGCCTCGGCCCTGGTGCTCTACCAGTCGAGCCAGCAGCGCAGCGGCCTGCCGGGACCCCTGGGCGAGGCCATGCTGGCCGACCTGCGCGACCGCTTGCAGGCCCAGGGCACGGTGCCGCCCCTGCCTGCCGGCTGGCGCTGCCAGACCGCGATGGTCGCGGCCCACGGCGTCGGCTACGCCGGCGACTTCATGGTGGCCGACCTCAGCGAGGACGAGCGCCACCTCGAGATGGTGCTCGTCGACGTGTGCGGCAAGGGTGTCGCGGCCGGCACGGCCGCGCTGCAGTTCGCCGGGGCGCTGGGCGGGCTCATCGGCGCGTTGCCCCCGCAGGCCATGCTCGGCGCCGCCAACGACTTCCTGCTGCGCCAGGGCTCCGACGAGACGTTCGCGACCGCCGTGCACGTGCGCGTCGACCTGGTCACCGGCGACTACAGCGTGCTCAGCGCCGGCCACCCGCCGGCGCTGCACTGGCTCGCCGCGGAGCACGCCTGGGTCGTCGACAACGCCCGGGGCATGGCCCTCGGCATCGACCGCAGCCCCTACCTCGAGGCCAGCACGGGGACGCTGGGACCGCGCGATGCGCTGATGTTCTACACCGACGGCGTCGTGGAGTCGCGCGACGTCGGGCTCGACGAGGGCATCGCGTGGCTGCAGCGTGTGGCCGGCGAGGCTGTGGCCGGCGGGTTCGAGGGCGCGGCGCGCCGCGTGCTGCGCCGCGTCGAGCGCGGCGACGACGACCGCGCCGTGCTCGTCCTCGACCGCCGCGACGCCGCGACCGGCTGACCCGCTCTCGCCCGTCGGGGTGTGTCGTCACGCCACGTGGGGCGCAGGTCCGGGTCCGGGCACCGCTGCTGGTCTAGACCGCCAAGAATTGACGTTTCACGTGGGCACTCCGTGGCAACCGTGGCCCGACGGTCCGATCGGGCGGGGCGTCGTCCGCTCCCTCCGACACCGCCCGTGGCGGTGCTGTCCCGCACCAGGAGAGTCTCATGTCCCACCACGCCGTTACCCGACCCGTCCACCGGCGCCTGGCGCTCGCCGCCGCGACGGCCCTCGCCTCGACCTCGGTGGCGCTCGCGCCTGCCGGCGCCGCCGAGGCCGCCTCGAACCAGGACTCCGGCCGCGAGCGCGCCGCGTCCACCCAGGCCGCCAAGCCGAAGCCCGGCAAGCCCGGCAACCCTGGCAAGCCGAGCAACGCCGGCAAGCCGAGCCCCGGGAAGCCGGGCAACCCCGGCAAGCCGAGCCCCGGCAAGCCGAGCAATCCCGGCAAGCCGAGCAACCCCGGCAACGCCGGTCAGGGCAACGGTGGCGAGAACGCCAACGGTGGCCAGGGCGTCGGCCAGGGTGTGGGCGGCGGTCGGGACAACGTCCCCGGTGAGGGCCAGCGCGGCGGCCAGGGCAACGGTGCGGGCACCGGTACCGGCCCCGTCCAGGACCCCGGCACCGGCGAGGACCCCGGCACCGGCGAGGAGCCCGGCACCGGCGGTGGCGGCGAGGACCCCGCCGGCAACAACGGCACGGTGAAGATCGCCCCGCTGGGCGAGCTGGACGGCATCCCGCAGAACTCGCCGCACCCCGGCTGCACGTTCCAGGTCGAGTGGTACGGCTTCGACGAGGGCGCGGACATCATCTCGACGGTCTCCTTCGCCATGCAGGCCCCGACGTCCGACGTCGGCCTCACCGTCGAGGGCGACCCCACCGTGTTCGTCGGCGGCGACCCCGCCAGCGGCGCCGGCACCGAGACGGGCCTCGACGGCTCGCAGGAGTACACGCTGTCCTTCGACGGTGAGCCGCACCCGAAGCAGGGCTACCACGTCAAGCTCACCGTGGCGACGCCCGACTCCCTGGGCAACGACACCAAGACCAAGGTGTTCTGGGTCGAGGACTGCGAGAGCGGCGTCGCGCCCGGCGAGGACGACGAGGACGACGAGGCCGCGGTCGGCGGCACCACCGCCGAGGCCGACACCGACGCCGGCGTGCTCAGCGGCAGCCTCAGCGCGGGCGACGCGGGTGAGGCGGACGTGGCGCAGGACGCCGCGGACGGCACCACGGTCGACACCGAGGCCTCCGTCGGCGCCGGGACCGACGCCGCCGTCCCGACCGCGGTCGACGCCGGAGCCCAGGGGCCCCTGGCCTCCGCCGTCGACTGGGTCCGCTCGCCCCTGCCGTTGCTGGTGATCGGGCTCGGGGCGCTGCTGGCCGCCGCCGGCGTCGTGGCTGCGCGACGCACGCGTGCCCGGGGCTGACCGACGTCGCTCGCCGCGCCTGCTGGGGCCCTTGCTGGCCCTGGCAGGCGCGGCGCTGGTCGTCGGTGGGACGGCCGCGTGGCTGACGACGCCCCCGGAGGCACGGCCGACTGCGAGCGTCGCGGACGCACCCGGGTCCTCGGCGGGACCCACCACGAACGGTGCCGGGCCGGCGGACGGCACCGGGGCGGGCGCGGCGCTCCGCGAGGCCGTCCCCGCACCCTCGCGTCCCGGCGCGCCCCTGGTGCTCCGGGTGCCCGCGCTCGGCGTGTCGGCCCCGGTGGACCCGGTGCGGGCTCCCGGCGGGACCCTCGTGCCGCCGGCGGACCCGCAGCGTCTCGGGTGGTGGGCCGGTGGCGCCGAGCCCGGTGCCTCCCGGGGCAGCGCACTGGTGGCGGGCCACACGGTGAGCACCGGCGGCGGCGCCCTCGACGACCTCGAGACGCTGCGTGGCGGCGACCTGGTGCGCGTACGCACCGATCGCGGCGCGGTGGGCTACCGCGTCGTCTCCGTCGAGGTCTTCGACAAGGGCCGGCTGGCGCGGGAGTCGGCCCGGCTGTTCAGCCAGGAGGTGGGCGGTCGGCTGGTGCTGCTGACGTGCGAGGACTGGGACGGCACGCGGTACCTCGCGAACGTCGTCGTCGTGGCCCGGCCGGAATAGCGCGGGTGACCCACGGGTTGGACGAAGCAGTTCGACTTTCAACTACGTGTGAGGAGCTCGATCACCATGGAGGCATCCGTGACGTCCGCGGACCGCAGGGCGCCGCAGGTCCAGCTCGGCATCTTCAGCGTCGGTGACGTCACCACCGACCCCACCACCGGTCGCACGCCCAGCGAGCACGAGCGCATCAAGGCCCAGGTGACGATCGCCCGCAAGGCCGAGGAGATCGGCCTCGACGTGGTCGCCGTCGGCCAGCACCACAACCCGCCGTTCGTGGCGTCGTCGCCGACGACCACCATGGCCTACATCGCGGCGCAGACCGAGCGGATCATCCTGTCGACGTCCACGACCCTGATCACCACCACCGACCCGGTGCGCATCGCGGAGGACTACGCCACGCTGCAGCACCTCTCCGACGGTCGGATGGACCTGATGCTCGGCCGCGGCAACACGGGCCCGGTCTACCCGTGGTTCGGCAAGGACATCCGCCAGGGCATCGACCTCGCGGTCGAGAACTACGCGCTGCTGCACCGGCTGTGGCGCGAGGACGTCGTCGACTGGCAGGGCCGCTTCCGCACCCCGCTGCAGGGCTTCACCGCCACCCCGCGCCCGCTGGACGGCGTCGCGCCGTTCGTGTGGCACGGCTCGATCCGCAGCCCGGAGATCGCCGAGCAGGCGGCCTACTACGGCGACGGCTTCTTCCACAACCACATCTTCTGGCCCGCCTCCCACACCCGCCAGATGGTCGCGCTCTACCGCCGTCGCTTCGAGCACTACGGTCACGGCCGCGCCGACCAGGCCGTCGTCGGGCTCGGCGGGCAGGCCTTCATGGCGCGTCGCAGCCAGGACGCCGTGACGCAGTTCCGGCCGTACTTCGACAACGCGCCGGTCTACGGCCACGGCCCGTCGATGGAGGACTTCACCAGCCAGACCCCGCTCACCGTCGGCTCCCCGCAGCAGGTGCTGGAGCGCACCCTCGGCTTCCGCGAGTACGTCGGCGACTACCAGCGCCAGCTGTTCCTGCTCGACCACGCCGGCCTGCCGCTGGCGACGGTGCTGGAGCAGCTCGACCTGCTCGGCGAGATCCTGCCCGACCTGCGCGCCGGCTTCGCCTCGATGCGCGGCACCGACGTCCCCGACGCGCCCACCCACGCCTCGCTGGTCGCGGCCCGCGACGCCGCGGCTGCTGACGGCACCACCGCGACGGCCGACCACCCGGCCGAGGTGTCGGCGTGACCCGCCTCGCCGTGGTGAGCGCCGGGCTCTCCACGCCGTCGTCGACCCGGCTGCTGGCCGACCGGCTCGGGGCTGCCGCCGTCTCGGCGCTCGAGACCGGCGGCACGGGCGGGCCGGTGCAGCTGGACGTCGTCGAGCTGCGCCCGCTGGCCCACGCGCTGGCCGACCACCTGCTGACCGGGTTCCCCTCCGGCGACCTGGCCGACGCGGTCGACACCGTGGCCCGCGCCGACGGCCTGGTCGTGGTGACACCGGTCTTCTCGGCGTCGTACTCGGGGCTGTTCAAGACGTTCGTCGACGTGCTCGAGCCGGGGCTGCTGACCGGCACCCCGGTGCTCGTCGCGGCCACCGCCGGCACCGCGCGCCACTCGTTGGTGCTCGACCACGCGCTGCGTCCGCTGTTCTCCTACCTGCGCGCCGTGGTCGTGCCGACCGGGGTGTTCGCGGCCAGCGAGGACTTCGGGCAGCCGGGCCTGCAGGAACGGGTGGAGCGTGCCGGCGGTGAGCTCGCCGACCTCGTGGGCGGACGCCGTGGCCTGCGGCTGGTGACCGACGCGGGGCGCGACGAGCTGGCCGACCCCACGCCGTTCGCCGAGCGGCTGCGCGCGGCCGGCCAGCTGCCCCGGGACTGACCCCGGGGCCGCCGACCGGCTCCACCGGCCCGACGGGCCTGGCGTCAGTGCTGGTAGGTGCCGGTCACGATCGCCCGGCCCGCGGTCTTGAACGCCAGGTTGAACGACACCACGGCCGGGGTGGCGTCGGAGTCGACCCCGAGGGCCTCCTCGGTGACGGCGTGCACCACGAACATGTAGCGGTGCACCTGGTCGCCGGGCGGCGGGGCGGCCCCGGTGAAGGCCTTGGTGCCGACGTCGTTGCGACACATGAACGCCCCGCCCGGCAGGTCGGCGCCCTCGCGGCCGAGGCCCGTCGGCAGCTCGGTGCAGTCGGCCGGCAGGTCGACGAGCACCCAGTGCCAGAAGCCGCTCGGGGTGGGGGCGTCGGGGTCGAAGCAGGTGACGGTGAAGCTCTTGGTGCCCTCCGGCACGCGCTCCCAGGACAGGTGGGGCGAGGTGTCGCCGGCGGCGGCGACCTGGGCGTCCTTCAGGGGTGCGCCGTCGCTGAGGTCGTCGCTGGTGACGACGAACGCCGGCACGGCCGGCAGCAGCTCGTAGGGATCGGGGGTCACCGGTCGGTCGAGGGACATGGGGCTCCTGTTCGTAGGGGTGGTCGCAGGTGGTCCTCGCCGAACGTAGTCCGGCCCCCGAGCCCAGGTCACCGCCCCGGAGGGGGGAGCGGGGATGATGGGCCGGTGGACGACTTCCCGACCTACCTCTCCGCGCTGCGCCTGCAGGGCCGCCGCGTCGTCGTCGTGGGTGGCGGCCACGTCGCCCAGCGCCGGATCCCCCTGCTCATCGCGGTCGGCGCCCGCGTCGTCGTGGTCTCGCCCGAGGTGACGCCGGCGGTGGAGGGACTGGCGGGGGGCGGCGAGGTGGAGTGGCACGCCCGCGGCTTCCGGGCCGCCGACCTCGACGACGCGTGGTACGCCGTCGCCGCCACCGACGACCCGGCGGTCAACGAGGCGGTCTCGGCGGCCGCCGAGGAGCGCCGGGTGTTCTGCGTGCGCGCCGACGACGCCACCCGTGCCACGGCGTGGACGCCCGCCGTCGGGCGCCACGACGGGGTGACCGTGGCCGTGCTCGGCCAGCGCCAGCCGCGCCGCTCGGCGGCCGTGCGCGACGAGATCGTGGAGGCCCTGCAGGACGGCACCATCGGTGCCGACCAGGTGCGCGACCGCACCCCGGGCGTCGTCCTGGTCGGCGGCGGCCCCGGCGACCCCGACCTGGTGTCGGTGGCGGGCCGCAAGGCGCTGATGAGCGCCGACGTCGTGGTGGCCGACCGGCTGGCCCCCCGCGAGCTGCTGGGCGACCTGCCGCCCGACGTCGAGATCATCGACGTCACCAAGCTGCCCCGTGGCCGCTCCGCGGCGCAGGACGAGATCAACCGGGTCATCGTGGAGCGTGCCCTGGCCGGGCAGCGCGTGGCGCGCTTCAAGGGCGGCGACAACTTCGTGTTCGGCCGCGGCTACGAGGAGGTCATCGCCTGCCGCGAGGCCGGGGTGCCGGTCACCGTGATCCCCGGGCTGAGCAGCTCGATCTCGGTGCCCGCCGTCGCCGGCATCCCGGTCACCCACCGCGGGGTGGCCCACGAGTTCGCGGTGGTCTCGGGCCACCTGCCGCCGGGCCACCCCGAGTCGCTCACCGACTGGAGCGCGCTGGCGCGCCTGCACGGCACGATCGTGGCGCTGATGGCCGTGCAGAACGCCGGGGCGATCGCGGCCGCGCTGGTGGCCGGCGGGCGCCACCCCGGCACGCCGGTCGCGGTGGTCTGCGACGGGACCATGCCGGGGGAGCAGACCGTGCTCAGCCGGCTCGGCACCCTGGGCGACGACCTCGCCGCCCGCGGCGTCAAGCCCCCCGCCATCATCGTGGTCGGCCCCGTGGTCGCGGTGGCGTTCCCCGAGACCTACCCCGACGTGCCGCTCAGCCTCGACCGCCCCGACGCCCACACGGTCGCGCCCCGCGGCGACGGGCTCGTCTGATGGCCACCGTGGTGGAGGTCGGTCCCGACGACCCCCGCCTCGGCGACTACCGCGACCTGCGCGACGTCGAGCTGCGCAAGACCCTGGAGGCCGAGCACGGGCTGTTCCTCGCCGAGGGCGAGAAGGTGGTGCGTCGTGCCGTGGAGGGCGGCTGCACGCCGCGCTCGTTCCTGATGGCACCGCGCTGGCTCGACGGGCTCGCCGACGTGCTCGCCGCCACCGACGCACCCTGCTACGTGCTGCCCGAGGCCCAGGCCGAGCAGGTCACCGGGTTCCACGTGCACCGCGGGGCGCTGGCCTCCCTCGAGCGGCGCCCGCTGCCCTCTCTCGACGAGGTGCTCGACGGCGCGCGCTCGGTGCTCGTGCTCGAGGACCTCGTCGACCACGCCAACGTCGGGGCGGTGTTCCGCTCGGGGGCCGCGATGGGCTTCGACGCCGTGCTGCTCGCGCCCCGCTGCGCCGACCCGCTCTACCGCCGCGCGATCAAGGTGGCCATGGGCGCGGTGTTCACCCTGCCCTGGACCCGGCTGCCCGACTGGGCCGACGCCCTGCCCGACCTGTCGGCACGGGGCTACACCACCGTCGCGCTCACGCTGGCCGACGACGCCGTCGACGTGGAGGACGCCGTGGCCGGCCTCGACCGGGTGGCCCTCGTGCTCGGCTCCGAGGGCCACGGGCTCTCGACCCGCTGGGAGCGCACCGCCGACCGCCGTGCGGTGATCCCGATGCGCGCCGGCATCGACTCGCTCAACGTCGCCGCGGCCAGCGCGGTGGCGTGCTACGTCACCGCCCGCCGGTCCTGACCGATCCGCCGGTCGGTGGTTGCTCAGCTGGCGCGATCGCGCCGGACGGGTGGGCGGTGCGGCTGGTGGTGGTCGGGTCGCGGATCGCGCTGCCTGCCACGTCCTGGCCCGCGGCGCCCCGGCGGTGGGGGAGGATGGGGAGGTGAGCACCCCGTCGACCGTCGCCCCGCGGCGATGAGCGCCGCCGGCGTGCCCGCCGACCGCGCCGCCGCGTCGGCGAGCCAGGTCGAGGCCCACCAGGACCGGCTCGACAGCCTGACCCGGCTGGCCTGCGCCGCCTTCGGCGTGTCGATGTCGACGATCGCCGTGGCCAGCGGCGGGGTCGACTACTTCGTCAGCGAGCAGGGCACCGGCATGCTGGCCAACCCCGCCGAGGAGACCTTCTGCCAGTGGGTGCACCGCCTCGACGACGCCGTCGTCATCTCCGACGCCCCGCTCGACCCGCGGGTCAGCGAGCTGGCCGTCGTGCGCGCGGGGATGGTGCGCTTCTACGCCGGTGTGCCGCTGCGCGACCGCGGCGGCAACGTGGTCGGCACGTTCTGCGTCTACGCCCCCGAGCCCCGCACGCTCGACGGCGGCGAGCTGCAGCTGCTCACCGACCTCGCGCTGTGGGCCGAGCACGAGGTCTCCGAGCTCAGCGAGCTGCTCGGTGCCCGGCGCGTGCAGGCCTCGCTGCTGCCGGTGGGGCCGGTGGCCGTGGGCGGCTGGAGCGTGGCCGGCAGCTGCACGCCCGCGCTCGCGGTGGGCGGTGACTTCTTCGACTACCGCAGCGACGGCACGGTGCTCGACGTCGTGGTCGGCGACGTGATGGGCAAGGGCACCGGGGCCGCCCTGCTCGGCGCCGGGGTGCGCGCCGCCGTGCGCAGCACGTACGCCGCCGTCGGCGACGACCTCGGCACCGCCACCACCCGCGTCGCCCAGGACCTGCTGCCCGACCTGGAGCGCGCCCGCTCCCTGGTCACCCTGTTCCGCCTGAGCGTCGACCTCGCGACCGGCGACGTGTGCTGGGTGGACGCCGGGATGGGCTACTGCCTCCTGCTCGCCCCCGACGGCACCCGCACGACGCTGCAGGCCGGCGAACCGCCGTTCGGGGTGTTCCCGGCCGACCGCTGGCGCACCCACCGCACCACCGTGCCCCCGGGCGGGCGCCTGCTGGTGTTCTCCGACGGGCTCCTCGACCTGCTCGACCCGTCCGGCGACCCGTCCGGCGACCCGACCGACTGGGAGCCCGCGGTGGCCGCCCTGCTGGGCGCCCACCGCAGCGCCGAGGAGGTCGTGCTCGCCGTCGACGCCCTCGCCGACGGCCGCGCCCTCGGCGACGACGTCACCGCGGTCGCGCTCTTCCTGGAGCCGTGAGCACCCGGCCTCAGGCCGGCGGGCCCACCGGGAGCTCCCAGAGCAGCTCGAGGCCGTCCTCGTCGTCCCACTGCTCGCCCACGTGCACGAACGGGTGGTCGCGGATCAGCGCCAGGCTGGCGGCGTTGTCGGGGGAGATCGAGGCACGCACCGTGCGGACGTCGGGCTCGCGGCGGGCCCGCTCCACCAGCGTCGCGAGCACCGCGCGGGCGTACCCGCGCCGCCGGTGGGCCGGCTCGATGCCGTAGCCGACCTCGACCATGCCGTCGGCGTCGGGGGCGGCGTGGAACCCGCCCTGGCCCACGCACAGGCCGCGGTCGACGTCCCACACCGCGCCGGTGATCCAGGGCAGGTCCTGGGGCGACTCGACGGCCTGCACGGTGCGGAAGCGCCACGTGCTCCGCGCCGCGTCGGAGACCAGCCACGCGCTGAGCGGCACCGGCGAGGTGGCCTGGGCGCGCGGGAGGTCGCCGTCGGCGAGCGCCGCGATGGTGGCGGGGTCGAGCTGCACGAGGCGCACGTGGGGGAGGGCTGGCCGGTCGTCGGTGGTCACCGGGCCAGTCTCGCCGACGAGGCGGCTCCGCGGGTCGCTACGAGCCCGCGGGCCAGTCCAGCGGGAAGTCCTCGGCGGCCCGGTCGTGCTCCTTCTGCAGCCGCTTGCGGGCCTTGGTGGGCAGCCGGTCGCCGAAGACGGTGCCGTGGGTGTGGTCGGTCTCGTGCTGCAGGCAGCGCGCGAGCAGGCCGTCGCCGCTGAAGGTCACCGGCTCGCCGTCGAGCCCGGTGCCGACGACCGTGGCCTGGTCGGGGCGGGGGCACTCCTCGAAGGCGCCCGGGAACGACAGGCACCCCTCGTCGGAGTCGTCGAGGCGGCGCTCCCGGCCCTCGGGGAGCACGACCTGCGGGTTGCAGACCACCCCGGCGGTGCGCTCGCCGCTGGCGTCGGGGCAGTCGAAGACGAACACCGCGACGTCCTCGCCGACCTGGCACGCCGCCAGGCCCACGCCGTCGGCGGCGTACATGGTGGCGACCATGTCGGCGACCAGCGCCCGCAGGTCGTCGTCGTAGGCCGTCACCGCTCGCTGCGGGCGGTGCATCACCGGGGTGCCCCAGCGGGTCACCGGGCGCACCGTGCCGCCGGTCGGCAGCGGGCCGTGGGGCAGGTGCTGCGGCGGTGACGGCTGCTCGGGCGACGCGGGGGACGTGGTCTCGGACATGGCGACGATCCTAGGAGCCACCCGGCCACGGGCCGCAGCCGAGGCGTGTGACCGGACCCTCGGCACGAGCTGTAGCCGCGGTTGTAACTGACAGTTACAGTTCCGCCATGGACCTCACGAAGAGCCTGCGCCCCGGTGGGAAGCACGGTGTCTCCTCGCAGGAGACCCGCGACCCCATCGGCCTCGCCGTGGCCGCCCTCAACAAGCTCGCCCAGAGCGAGATCATCGACCGCTTCGGCCTGCGCAAGCCGGCCGAGCAGGCGGTGTTCACCGCCACCCGCAGCGGCTTCAAGACCGCCACCGCGGCCGGCCGCACCTTCTCCCGGGCGGGCTCGCGCCGCACCACCGGGGTGCGGGTGCCGACCGCCGCGCCGCGGGGCGTCTTCGACCTGACCCCCACCGACGACGAGCAGATGCTGGTCGACGTGGTGACCGAGTACGCCGCCGACGTGCTGCGTCCCGCCGCCACCGAGGCCGACGACCTGTGCGCCGCCCCGGAGCCGGTGCTGAAGGCCAGCCTCGAGATCGGGCTGCCCATCCTGGGCGTGCCCGAGTCGCTCGGCGGGATCTCCGAGGAGCGCTCGGCGATGGCCGGCACGCTGGTGGCCGAGGCGCTCGCCCACGGCGACATGGGCCTGGCCGTCGCGGCCCTGGCGCCCGGCGCCGTGGCCACCGCCCTCGGGCTCTGGGGCACCGAGGAGCAGCAGCAGACCTACCTGCCCGCGTTCGCCGGCGACGACGTGCCGGCTGCGGCGCTCGCCCTCACCGAGCCCACCGTGCTCTTCGACGTGCTGAGCCCGGCCACCACCGTCCGGCGCATCGCCGACGGCTTCGTGCTCGACGGCGTCAAGAGCGCCGTCGTGCGCGGCGCCGAGGCCGAGCTGTTCGTCGTCGGTGCCGACCTCGACGGCTCGCCCGCGCTGTTCCTGGTGGAGTCCTCGACCGCGGGGCTCACCGTGGAGGCCGACCCCTCCATGGGGGTGCGCGCCGCCTCGCTCACCACGCTGCGCCTCGACAGCGTCGCGGTGCCCGAGGGCGCCTTGCTGGGTGCCGCCGACGGCACCACCTACACCGAGTGCGTGCGGCTCTCGCGGCTCGCGTGGTGTGCTCTCGCCGTCGGCACCGGCCAGGCCGTGCTCGACTACGTGACGCCCTACGTCAAGGAGCGCGAGGCGTTCGGCGAGCCGATCGCCCACCGTCAGTCGGTGGCGTTCATGGTCGCCGACATCGCCATCGAGCTGCAGGCGATGCGCCTGCTCACCTACAAGGCCGCCGCGCGCGCCGCCGCCGGCAAGGACTTCTCCCGCGAGGTCGCCCTGGCCCGGCGCTCGTGCACCGACCACGGCATGCGGATCGGCCTCGACGGCGTGCAGCTGCTCGGCGGTCACGGCTTCGTCAAGGAGCACCCGGTCGAGCGGTGGTACCGCGACCTGCGTGCGGTCGGCGTGATGGAAGGCAGCGTGCTGGTGTGAGCGCGCCGCCGCACGTGGTCACCGCCGCCACCGCCCTGCGCCCCGCCGCCACCGCCGTGCGCCCCGCCCCCTCGACCAGGAGGACCCGATGATCAACCTCGACGACCCGAAGAAGTTCCGACCGCTCGCGGGCCAGGCCCACCAGGTCGCGATGAACATGCTGCGCCCCATCTCGCGCAAGTACGACCGCGCCGAGCACGAGTACCCCACCGAGCTCGACATGCTGGCCTCGATGATCGACGGGCTCTCGGAGTCCGGCGCCAGCTCGGGCGCCGGCGCCTCCGGCGTGCGTCGCGACGAGAGCGAGGAGGACACCGGGGTCAGGAACGGCACCAACCTCGCCTCGGTGATGTCGATCCAGGAGATGTGTTGGGGCGACGTCGGGCTGCTGCTGTCGATGCCGCGCCAGGGCCTGGGCAACTCCGCCATCGCCAGCGTGGCCGACGACGAGCAGCTCGAGCGCTTCGGGGGCGTGTGGGCCGGCATGGCCATCACCGAGCCCGGCACCGGCTCCGACTCCGCCAACATCCGCACCACCGCGGTCCTCGACGGCGACGAGTACGTGCTGAACGGCGAGAAGATCTACGTCACCGCTGGCGGCCGTGCCGACCACGTCGTGGTGTGGGCGACCCTCGACCGCGACCTGGGCCGGGCGGCCATCAAGTCCTTCGTGGTGCCCAAGGGCACCCCGGGCATGCGGGTCGACCGCCTCGAGCACAAGCTCGGCATCCGGGCCTCCGACACCGCCACGATCATCCTCGAGGACTGCCGGGTGCCGAAGGAGAACCTCCTCGGCTCACCCGACGTCGACGTCAAGCAGGGCTTCGCCGGTGCGATGGCGACCTTCGACAACACCCGCCCGCTGGTGGCCGCCATGGCCATCGGGTGCGCCAAGGCCGCTCTCGACCTCACCCGCGACCTGCTCGAGCAGGCCGGCGTGGTCATCGACTACGACCGCCCGGCGCTGGCGCAGTCGGCCGCGGCGGCGAAGTTCCTGCAGATGGAGGCCGACTGGGAGGGCGCACGGCTGCTCACCCTGCAGGCGGCGTGGCTGGCCGACAACCGGCGTCCCAACAGCCTGGAGGCGTCGATGGCCAAGGCGAAGGCCGGCCGGGTCGGCTCCGACATCACGCTGAGCTGCGTCGAGCTGGCGGGCTCGGTGGGCTACAGCGAGACCGAGCTGTTGGAGAAGTGGTCGCGCGACTCGAAGATCCTCGACATCTTCGAGGGCACCCAGCAGATCCAGCAGCTGATCGTCGCGCGCCGGGTGCTGGGCCTCAGCAGCGCCCAGCTGAAGTAGCGGCCCCGCGGGCCCGCCGCCGGCCCGCGGACGACGGAACGCCGCGGCCCGGTCGACATCTCGTCGACCGGGCCGCGGCGTTCGTGCGTCGCAGCGGTGCTCAGTCGCCCGCGGGCGCCTTCGGGGTGGGCAGCTTGTCGCCCGGGGTCGAGCCCGGCGTCGGCGAGCCGGCGTCCGAGGCGGCCGGGGCGTCGTCGCCGTCGGTGCTGATCGTCGTGGCCGCGGCCGGCGGCTTGCTGGCCGCGGCGCGCGCGAGGTCGGCGGGGGTGACGCTGACGGCGGAGACGTCGGCCGAGGCGTCGATCGAGTTGTCGATCGCCGAGTCGATGGCGTTCTCGACGGGGGCCGCGCTCTTCTTGGCCGGGGCCTTCTTCGCCGCCGGAGCCTTCTTGGCCGCCGGGGCCTTCTTGGCGGCCGGGGCCTCGGGAGCGGCCGGCGCAGGTGCGGCGTCGGTGCCCACGGCCTTGGTGGGCTGCGCGGCCTTGGTGGGCTGCGCGGCCTTGGTGGGCTGCGCGGCCTTGGTGGGCTGCGCGGCCTTGGTGGGCTGCGCGGCCTTGGCGGGAGCGGCCTTCGCGGGGGCGGGCGCTGCGGGGTCGGGCGTCGGCGTCGCCGCCGGGGCCTTCTTGGCCGCGGGCACCTTCTTCGCCGGCTTCTCGACGGGTGCCTTCTCGGCGGGTGCCTTCGCCGCCGGTGCCTTCTTGGCGGGGGCCTTCTTCGCCGCAGGCGCCTTCTTCACCGGGGCGACCGGGTCGCCGGCGACCTTGCCCGACTCCTCCGAGGAGGGCGCCGGTGCGGGCTCGGGGGCGTCGGTCGGAGCCGGGGCACCGGCCGAGCCCTTGCCACCCGGCACCAGCGCGGTCACGGTGCCGGCGGCGCCGCCGGCGGCCCTCCCGGCGAGGTGCGTCGCCTTGCCGGCGACGTCCAGGGGCAGCCGGGCCGCCCCGCCTGCGATGCTGCGGATCTTGCCGATCGGGTTCTTGCGGGCCACGTCGTGTCCTCCTGTGGACGCCAGGCGTCCGTTGGGCTATCGGTAGTCGGATTCCAGCAAAGCACGTGGACGGGCCGCTGGGGCCCGCGACCACGTGGAGGACACCACGGTGTGGTACTTCCCACGTCGTGTCCCACGTCCGAGGCGACTGACCGGGGTGCACCGGGGCACACTGCTGGCATGGCCGCCTCGAAGTCCCCCGGTACCCCGGACCGCACCGACCTCATCGTCTCGACCCTGGGTGATGCGTTCGCGCCGCTGATGGAGGCCGACCCCACGGCGTTCCGGGGCAAGTACCGCAAGATGGCCTCCGACCCCCACGCGTTCTACCGCGGCACGGCCTGCCTGTTCTACGCCGACGTCACGGGGGACGGCGAGCACGGGGGAGACCCCTACAGCGACGAGCGCAGCGGCGCCATCTGGGTGCACGGCGACCTGCACGTCGAGAACTTCGGCACCTACCTCAACTCCGACGGCCGCCTGGTCTTCGACGTCAACGACTTCGACGAGGCCTACCTGGGCCGTTTCACCTGGGACCTCCAGCGCTTCGCGGCGTCGCTGGCGCTGGTCGGCTGGCAGAAGGCCCTGCCCGAGGACGACGTGCGCCGCCTGGTCGGGCGCTACCTGCGCGGCTACCTCAGCCAGGTCGACGAGTACTGCGCCAGCGAGACCGACGACGACTTCGCGCTGCACCTCGACAACACCGAGGGCCCGGTGCACGCGGCGCTGGTCGACGCGCGCCAGCGCCGCCGCGCCGAGCTGCTCGACGCCAACACCCACCGCGTCGACGGCAGCCGCGAGTTCCTCGACGACCGCTCGGTGCGCCGCCTCGGCAAGACCGAGCGGCGCAAGGTGGAGAAGGCCTACGCCGCCTACCTGGAGTCGATCCCCGAGGACCGCCGCTCCGACCGCGAGCTGTTCTACGACCTGCGCGACGTCGTGGGCAAGTCCGGCTTCGGCATCGGCAGCGCCGGGCTGCCGGCGTACAACCTGCTGATCGAGGGCCACAGCCAGGCCCTGGACAACGACGTGGTGCTGTCGATGAAGCAGGCCAACATCCCGGCCATCAGCCGCTTCGTCGACACCTCGCGGGTGGAGCAGTACTTCCTGCACGAGGGCCACCGCACCGTGGTCAGCCAGCGGGCCCTGCAGGTGCACACCGACCCGCTGCTGGGTCACACCGAGATCGACGGCACCGGCTACGTCGTGGCCGAGGTGTCGCCCTACGAGGTGGACCTCGACTGGGGCGACCTCACCGAGCCCGCCGACATCGCCGCCGTGGTCGACCTCCTCGGCCGCGCGACCGCGAAGATCCACTGCGCCTCCGACGAGGACAGCGACCAGGACCTGGTGACCTTCCAGGTCGAGAAGGCGATCGCTGCCTCGGTGGAGGGTCGCCGCCGCGAGTTCACCACCTGGGTCGCCGACTTCGGCCTGTCGTACGCCGAGCGCGTGCGCGCCGACCACGCGCTGTTCGTGGGCGCCTTCCGCGAGGGCCGCATCGGGGTGTCGTCGACCTGAGACCGCCCGGTCGGCCGAGCCCGACAGGCGCGGCCCGGCTGTGCCGTCAGCCGACGACGCCGGCTCCGGCCGACGGCGTGGCGACCAGGTGGGCCGGTGCGGTGAAGCCCTCCAGCACGAAGCGGGCGTCGATCGCGCGCACGACCGCGGCCACCCGCTCCTGCGGCACCAGCGCCACGCTGGAGCCGCCGAAGCCGCCGCCGGTCATCCGCGCGGCCAGCGCCCCGGCCTCCACCGCGGTCTCCACCGCGGCGTCGAGCTCGGGGCAGGAGATCTCGAAGTCGTCGCGCATCGAGACGTGGGAGGCCAGGAACGACCGGCCCACCTGGGGCCAGTCGCCGCGGCCGAGGGCGTCGACCACGTCGGTGACCCGGGCGATCTCGCTGACGATGTGGCGCGCCCGGCGCCGCAGCCGCTCGTCGGCCAGCCCCTCGACCTGGCCCGGCTCGGCCTCGCGCAGGCTGGCCACGCCGAGGCGGCGCGCGGCCTCCTCGCAGTCGTCGCGGCGCGCGGCGTAGCCCCCGTCGACCAGGGCGTGGCTGACGCGGGTGTCGGTGACCAGCAGCACCAGCCCGGCGGCGTCGAGGTCGAGGTCGACCGCGCGCGACGAGCCGTCGGCGAAGTCGACGAGCAGGGCCCGGTCGGCGGTGGCCAGCACCGAGACCGTCTGGTCCATCCCGCCGGTCGGCGCCCCGACCACGTCGTTCTCGGCGCTGATCGCCGCCGCCACCAGCCGGCGCCGGCCCGCCTCGTCGTCGGGCAGCCCCAGCAGGGCACCCAGCGCCACGCCCACCGAGCACTCCAGCGCCGCGGAGCTCGACAGCCCGGCTCCCAGCGGCACGGTGGAGTCGACCAGGACGTCGACGCCGGTGGGGGAGAGGCCGTCGCGGCCCAGCGCCCACAGCACACCCACGGCGTACGCCGCCCAGCCGGCGTCGGTGCCGGGGCCGGTGTCGTCGAGGCCGCCCTCCCACTCGGTGTCGACCTGCCGGCTCCCCACCCGCACCCGGTCGTCGTCGCGGGGGCGCACCGCGGCGTAGGTGGCGTGGGGCAGCGCCACGGGCAGCACCAGCCCGGCGTTGTAGTCGGTGTGCTCCCCGATCAGGTTGACCCGGCCCGGGGCGCGCCCGACCACGGCCGGGGCGGCGCCGTAGCGCTCCTCGAAGGCCGTGGCGAGGGCGGCGGCGAGGTCGGCGGGGGCACCCGGCTCGAGGAACGGCATGCACCCCACCCTAGGAGGGTGACGCCCCGCGGCCCGTGGCGGGCGACCGCGTGCGTCGGTGCGTAGCATCGCTCCTCGTGCGTTTCCTCCACGGCGCCAGCGCGCCGCACGACCTGACCTACGACGACGTCTTCATGGTGCCGCGGTCCTCTGCGGTCGCCAGCCGCTACGACGTCGACCTCGCCACCAGCGACGGCACCGGGGCTACCCTGCCGCTCGTGGTGGCCAACATGACCGCCGTGGCCGGGAAGCGGATGGCCGAGACCGTCGCCCGGCGCGGGGGGCTCGTGGTGATCCCGCAGGACATCCCGATCCCGGTGGTGGCCGACGTGGTGCGCCACGTCAAGAGCCGCCACCTGGTCTTCGACACCCCCATCGAGCTGACCCCCCACCAGACCGTGGCCGAGGCGCTCTCGCTGATCCCCAAGCGGGCCCACCGCGCCGCCGTGGTCGTCGAGGACGGCCGTCCCGTCGGCGTCGTGTCGGTCGACGACTGCACCGACGTCGACCGGTTCGCCCAGGTCGGCCAGGTGATGACCACCGCGCTGGTGACGATCACCGCCGACACCGAGCCGCGCGCTGCCTTCGAGGCCGTCGACCGCGCCCACGCCGCCCTCGCGGTGGCGGTGCACCCCGACGGCACGCTCGCCGGCGTGCTGACCCGCACCGGCGCGCTGCGCGCGAGCGTCTACACCCCCGCCGTCGACGCCTCCGGCGGGCTGCGGGTGGCGGCGGCGGTCGGGGTCAACGGCGACGTCGCCGGCAAGGCGGCCGAGCTGCTGGCCGCCGGCGTCGACTGCCTGGTCGTCGACACCGCCCACGGCCACCAGGACCGGATGCTCGAGGCGCTGCGCGCGGTGCGGGCGCTCTCCCCGCAGGTGCCGGTGGCGGCGGGCAACGTGGTCTCCGCCGAGGGCACCCGTGCGCTGGTGGAGGCCGGCGCCGACATCGTGAAGGTGGGGGTCGGCCCGGGTGCGATGTGCACCACGCGGATGATGACCGGCGTGGGGCGCCCGCAGTTCAGCGCCGTCCTGGAGTGCGCCGAGGCCGCCCGCGCCCTGGGCGCTCACGTGTGGGCCGACGGCGGGGTGCGCCACCCGCGCGACGTCGCGCTGGCCCTGGCCGCCGGGGCCGCGAGCGTGATGGTGGGCTCGTGGTTCGCCGGCACCCACGAGTCGCCCGGCGACCTGGTCACCGACGCCGACGGCCGCTCCTACAAGATCTCGTTCGGCATGGCGTCCGCGCGCGCGGTGGCGCGCCGCACCGCCACCGAGTCGGCCTTCGACCGCGCCCGCAAGGGCCTCTACGAGGAGGGCATCTCGTCGTCGCGGATGTACCTCGACCCCGCCCGCCCCGGCGTGGAGGACCTGATCGACCAGATCTGCTCGGGGGTGCGCTCCGCCGCGACGTACGCCGGCGCGTCGTCGCTGGAGGAGCTGCACGAGCGGGCCGTCGTGGGTGTGCAGTCGGCGGCCGGCTACCACGAGGGGCGCCCGCTGGCCACCAGCTGGTGACCTGCGGGCGCCCCTCGGCGGCCGGCGTGGGAGCCGTCCGGCTCAGCGCACGGTCGGGGTGGACCCCGTCGTGGGGTCCTTCTCCACGCTCAGCACGAAGTCGTCGCCGTGCTCGGTGACGCCGGTGACCACGGCGTTCTCCACCGCCTCGCGGGCGTACTTGCGGCGCACCACGAGCGGGTCCTGGTTGAGGTCCTTCACCAGCGAGACGGCCAGGCCCACCATCACCACCACGAAGGGCAGCGCGGCCACGATCGTGATGGTCTGCAGCCCGCTCAGGGCGTCGGCGCCGCCCACCAGCAGCATGACCGCGGCCACCGCGCCGGTGGTGACGCCCCAGAAGACGACGGTGAGGCGACGCGGCTCGGTGGTGCCGCGCTCCGACAGCGTGCCCATCACGATCGAGGCGGCGTCGGCGCCGGAGACGAAGAAGATCGCGATCAGCACCATCACCACGACGCTGGCCACGGTGGCCAGCGGGAACTGCTCGAGCATGCCGAACAGCTGCGACTCGGCGGCGCCGCCGCCGGCCCCGGCGATGTCGACGCCGCTCATCTGGAGGTCGATGGCGGTGCCGCCGAAGATGGCGAACCAGACCAGGCTGACCGCGCTCGGCACCAGCAGCACGCCGGTGACGAACTGGCGGATGGTGCGGCCGCGGGAGATGCGGGCGATGAACATGCCCACGAAGGGCGTCCACGAGAGCCACCAGGCCCAGTAGAAGATCGTCCAGCTGCCCAGCCACTCGCTGGTGGCCTCGCCCTCGGCGCCGGTGCGGGCCGCCATCATCGGCAGGTCGCCGACGTAGCTGCCGATCGAGGTCGGCACCAGGTTGAGGATGAAGATCGTCGGGCCCACGACGAACAGGAACAGGGCCAGGCCCACGGCGAGCACCATGTTGATGTTGGACAGCCACTGGATGCCCTTGGCCACCCCGGAGACCGCCGAGAGCACGAAGGCGACGGTGAGGACGGCGATGATCGCGACCAGCACGCCGTTGCCGAGGTCGCCGAGACCGCCGACGATCTCGAGGCCACTCTGGATCTGCAGGGCGCCGAGGCCCAGCGAGGCGGCGGAGCCGAACAGCGTGGCGAAGATGGCCAGCATGTCGATCACCTTGCCGCCGGCGCCGTGGGCGTGGCGGCCCAGCAGCGGCTCGAAGGCGGCGGAGATGAGCTGCACGCGGCCCTTGCGGTAGACGCCGTAGGCGATCGAGAGGCCCACGACCGCGTAGATCGCCCAGGGGTGCAGCGTCCAGTGGAACAGCGTCGTGGCCATCGCGGTCTCCGCGGCCTGCGGGGTGCCGGCCTCGCCGGTGCCCGGCGGGGGCGTGGTGAAGAAGGTGAGCGGCTCACTGACGCCGTAGAACATCAGGCCGATGCCCATGCCGGCGCTGAACATCATCGCGACCCACGAGACGGTCCGGAACTCCGGCTCCTCGTCGTCGCGACCCAGCGGGATCCGCCCGAAGCGGCCCAGCGCGAGCCACAGCACGAACACCACGAAGCCGCTGGAGGTGAGCACGAACAGCCATCCCGCGCTCTCCAGCACCCAGGCGAGCGCGTCGCCGGAGACCCGGGCCAGCGAGTCGGTGCTGACGAACCCCCAGACCAGGAAGACCACCGCGAGCGCGGCGGGCACGCCGAACACCCACCAGTCCATGCCCCGTCGGCCCGGGCCGCCGCCGTCGACGGCGCGGTCGAGCGCCGGGTGCGGGATCACGTCGTCCACGGGGGAGGCCATCGCCTGGCGCACCCGTCCGCGGGCGCCGCGGGACGGCGGTTGCGAGCCGGGCTGCGCACCGGGCGGGGACGTGGGCTGGCTGTCGGGCTGGGGGCGATCCTGCTGTGTGGTCACTGGTGTCGGCGCGTCGCGCCGCCTCCTTCGTCGGTGGGAGCCGCGGGGCCGGGTGAAGGCGACCATGTCACCGCACCGAGGCCGACCACAACTCCCACACCTCCGGACGGGTGGTGTGCGCGGGTCGCGCGTGTGGCTCAGCCGCGCGAGCTGCGCTCGGTGCGCCCGCGCACGACGCCGATGAACTCCTGCACCCGCGGGTCGTCGTCCTCGGTGCGCCAGGCCAGGCCGACCCGGGTCGGCGGGAGGTCCACGACCGGACGGAACGTCGTGTCGCGACGGCGCACGAGGCGGGCCACCGACATGGGGACCAGCAGCACACCGGTGCCCGAGGCCACCACCTCGGCGGCGTCGCGCAGCCCCATCGGGGGCCAGTCGAGCTGCGGGGCGGTGGGGGTCCACCCGCTGGCGTGGGGGCGCACGAGCTGCTCGTCGGCGAGGTCGGCCAGCTCGACCTCGTCGACGGCCGACACCACGTGCTCGGCACCCACCACCACCACGGCGGCCTCGTCGTAGAGCGGGATGCAGTGCAGCCCCTCGCGGTCGACCGGGAGGCGCACCAGCGCCATGGCGAGGCTGCCGTCGCGCAGGCCGGCCTCCTGCTCGTGCTCCTCGACGGGCACCAGCTCCAGCGGCACCCGCGAGCGGCGCCGCCAGGTGTCGGCCCACTTGTCGGGGGTGGCCCCGGTCACGAAGCCCACGCGGAACGCCGTGGCGCCCGCCGGGCGCTCGCTGCTCACGAGGCGGCCTCGCGGTGACCGGTGGCGCCGAACTGCTCGACGCGCACCACGTCGCTGCGCACCCCGGCCTCGCCGAGCAGCCGGGTCGCGAACGACGCGAACCCCACCGAGCCGCAGACGTAGGCGCGACCGACGTCGGGCGCGCCGGGCAGCGCGGCGAGCACGTCGCGCAGCTCCTCGACGTACGGGGGCGCCGCCACGCGGCTCGTGCCGTCGGCCAGGGGGGTGTTCTCCCGGGTCAGCGCCACCATCGCGCCGGCCTCGGTCAGCTCCGTCGCGTAGGGCAGCTCCGCGAGGGTGCGCCCGACCGCGACGACCTGCAGCAGCTCGGGCACGCCGAGCCGGGCGCCGTGGCGCAGCATCGCCACGGCCGGCACCACACCGGTGCCGCCCACCACGCACACCGCGGGCACCAGGTCGTCGGGGGCGCCCCAGGTGAACCAGCCACCGATGGGGCCGCGCAGCTCGAGCTCGTCGTCGGGCTCCACCACCTCGTGCAGGAACCCCGACACCTCGCCACCGGGCAGCGCCTCCACCATCAGCTCCAGCAGGGGGTCGCCGGGGTCGGAGGCCACCGAGTAGGAGCGCTGGGCGGTGTAGCCGTCGTCGGCGCGCAGCCGCACGACGTAGTGCTGGCCGGGCAGGTGGTCGACCCGGTCGGCGACGTCGAGGCGCAGCCGCACGAGACGGGTGCCGAGCCGGTCGACCTGCGCGACCCGGCCGGTGGTCCAGCGCCCGACCGGGGCGGCGCTCACGGGTCGCCCTGGTAGCGCTGCTCCAGCCACGGGTCGCCCCGGTCGTGGTAGCCGTTGGTCTCCCAGAAACCGGGGCGGTCCTGCTCGAGGACCTCGAGCCGACTCACCCACTTCGCCGACTTCCAGAAGTACAGGTGCGGGACCAGCAGCCGCACGGGGCCGCCGTGCTCCTGCGGGAGCGGTCGCCCCTCGTGCTCCCAGACCAGCCAGGCCTTGCCGCCGACGAGGTCGGCGAGGGGCAGGTTGGTGGTGTAGCCGGTGCTGGCGTGGGCGACGACGTAGGCCGCCTCCGGGCGCGGTCCGGCGGCGTCGAGCAGCACGTCGACGCTCACGCCGGTGAAGGAGGTGTCGAGCATCGACCAGGTCGTGACGCAGTGGATGTCGCCGTCGTAGGTCGAGCGCGGCAGCGCCTGCACGTTGTCCCACGACCAGGTGGTCGGTCGGTCGACGGCGCCGTCGACGGTGACCGACCACTGCTCGGGGGCGAGGTGGGGCGCCACCTCGGCGGTGAGCACGGGCCAGTCACGACCGGTGTCGTACTGCCCCGGCGGGAGCCGGTCGGGCCGGCCGCGACGGGCACGGCCGGTGAAGCCACGGGTGACGGGCACAGGAGACCTCCGGTGTCGGCGAGTCGGGAGCGAGAAGAGGGGGCGAGAGAGGGGCCGTCGAACGGGGGACATCCTGCCCCAGGGCCGGGCTCAGCCCGGCAGCACCTCGCGCACCCGCGGGGCGACCTGGGTGCCGAGCAGCTCGATGCCGTGCAGCAGGTCGTCGTGGGCCAGGCGCACGTTGGTCATCTGCAGGGCGACCCGGTCGACGCCGCCGAGGTCCTCGTGGAGGCGGACCATCTTGTCGGCCACGGTGGTGGGGGAGCCGATGAGGAACGCCCCGCCGGGGGCGATGGTGGCGTCGTACTGCGCGCGGCCGGGGGCGGCGAAGCCGCGCTCGCGGCCGATCTTGGTGAACATCTCCTGCCACCCGGGGTAGAAGTCGTCGGCGGCCTGCTGGTCGGTGTCGCCGACGAACCCGAAGCAGTGCAGGCCGACCTTGAGCGTGGCCGGGTCGTGGCCGGCGCGGCGCCCGGCCTCGCGGTAGAGCTCGACCAGCGGGGCGAACCGGGCCGGCTCGCCGCCGATGATGGCCACCATGAGAGGCAGCCCCAGGGCGCCGGCCCGCACGAACGACTGCGGGGTGCCGCCGACGCCCACCCAGATCGGCAGCGGGTCCTGCACGGGCCGGGGGTAGACGCCCTGGCCGGTCAGCGGGGCGCGGTGGCGGCCCGACCAGGTGATCTCGGGCTGCTCGCGCAGGCGCAGCAGCAGGTCGAGCTTCTCGGCGAACAGCGAGTCGTAGTCGTCGAGGTCGAGCCCGAACAACGGGAACGACTCCACGAAGCTCCCGCGGCCCACGACGAGGTCGATGCGCCCGCCGGAGACCAGGTCGAGGGTCGCGAACTCCTGGAACACCCGCACCGGGTCGGCGGCGCTCAGCACGGTGACCGCGCTGTTGAGCCGGATCGTGCGGGTGCGGGCGGCCGCCGCGGCCAGCAGGACGGCAGGCGCCGAGTCGAGGTACTCGCTGCGGTGGTGCTCGCCGATGCCGTAGCTGTCGAGCCCCACCTGGTCGGCGCGCTCGACCTCCTCGAGCAGGTGGGCCACCCGCTCCTCGGGTCCGACCTGGCGGCCGGTGTGGGGGTCGGTGACGACCGAGACGAAGCTGTCGATGCCGATCTTCATGGCGGGTGTCCTCCGGGGTCCGCACCGGC
Source organism: Nocardioides sp. FY1077 (assembly GCF_058681775.1). Lineage (NCBI taxonomy): Bacteria > Bacillati > Actinomycetota > Actinomycetes > Propionibacteriales > Nocardioidaceae > Nocardioides > Nocardioides sp. FY1077. Next base: position 201,406 of record NZ_JBZWDB010000004.1, read on the forward strand.
GGTCCCGGTGGTGGGTCCGAGCATGCCCGACGCCCGGGCCGGCCACGAGGGCCGACCCGGGCGTCGGGGTCGCACAGGTGCTGCTTGTCGTGCGGTGGTGCTGCCGGCGGGTCAGGCCAGGTCGAAGCGGTCGAGCTCCATGACCTTCGTCCAGGCGGCGACGAAGTCCTTGACGAACTTCTCCCGGGCGTCGGCGCTGGCGTAGACCTCGGCGAGGGCGCGCAGCTGGGAGTTGGAGCCGAAGATCAGGTCGACCGCCGTGGCGGTGTAGCGCACCTCGTCGGTGGCGACGTCGCGGATCTCGTAGACGTGCTCCTCGGTCTCCGAGGCCTTCCACCGGGTGCCGGGGGAGAGCAGGTTGCCGAAGAAGTCGTTGCTCAGCACGCCCGGGCGCTCGGTGAGCACCCCGTGGGTCGACCCACCGATGTTGCCGCCGAGCGCGCGCAGCCCGCCGACCAGCACGGTCATCTCCGGCGCGGAGAGGTCGAGCATGTAGGCGCGGTCGACGAGGAGCACCTCGGGCTGGGTCTTCTCGCCCTCGCGCAGGTAGTTGCGGAACCCGTCGGCCCGCGGCTCGAGCACCTTGAACGAGTCGACGTCGGTCTCCTCGAGGCTGGCGTCGGTGCGACCGGCCCGGAAGGGGACGGTGACCTCGACCCCGCCGTCGGCGGCGGCCTTCTCCACCGCGGCGGAGCCGGCCAGCACGATCAGGTCGGCCAGCGACACCTGGGCACCGCCGGCGGCGTTGAACTCCTGCTGCACGCCCTCGAGCACGCCGAGGACGCGCTCCAGCTGCTCGGGCTGGTTGACCGCCCAGCTGCGCTGGGGCTCGAGGCGGATGCGGGCGCCGTTGGCGCCGCCGCGCTTGTCGGTGGAGCGGAAGCTCGCGGCCGAGGCCCACGCGGTGGAGACCAGCTCGGAGACGGTGAGGCCCGAGGCCAGCACCGCGGCCTTGAGCGCGGCGACGTCGGCGTCGCCCACCAGCTCGCCCTGCACGGCCGGCACGGGGTCCTGCCACAGCTGCGGCTCGGCGACCTCGGGGCCCAGGAAGCGGCTGACCGGGCCCATGTCGCGGTGCAGCAGCTTGTACCAGGCCTTGGCGAAGGCCAGCGCGAACTCGTCGGGGTTCTCCAGGAAGCGCCGCGAGATCTTCTCGTAGGTCGGGTCGACGCGCAGGGCGAGGTCGCTGGTCAGCATCGTGGGACGACGCTTCGGCGCGTCGGGCGTCGGACCGGGCACCACGGCCTCGGCGTCCTTGGCCACCCACTGGTGGGCACCGGCGGGGCTCTTCTCGAGCTCCCACTCGTAGCCGAAGAGGAACTCGAAGTAGTCGTTGCTCCACTGCACCGGGGTGCGGGTCCAGGTGACCTCGAGGCCGGAGGTGATGGCGTCGACGCCCTTGCCGGAGCCGAAGCCGCTGCGCCAGCCGAGACCCTGCTCCTCGAGCGGGGCGCCCTCGGGCTCGGGGCCGATCAGGTCGGCGTCGCCGGCGCCGTGGGTCTTGCCGAAGGTGTGGCCACCGGCGATCAGCGCGACGGTCTCCTCGTCGTCCATCGCCATGCGGGCGAAGGTCTGGCGGATGTCGCGGGCCGAGGCCAGCGGGTCGGGGTTGCCGTTCGGGCCCTCGGGGTTGACGTAGATCAGGCCCATCTGCACCGAGCCGAGCGACTCGTGGAGCTCGCGCTCGCCGGAGTAGCGCTCGTCGCCGAGCCAGGTGTCCTCGGGACCCCAGAAGATCTCCTCGGGCTCCCACACGTCCACGCGGCCGAAGCCGAAGCCGAAGGTCGGCAGGCCCATCGACTCCAGCGAGACGTTGCCGGCCAGCACGAGCAGGTCGGCCCAGGAGACCTGCTGGCCGTACTTCTGCTTGACCGGCCACAGCAGGCGGCGGGCCTTGTCGAGGTTGGCGTTGTCGGGCCAGCTGTTCAGGGGCGCGAAGCGCTGGCCCCCGTCGCCGGCGCCGCCGCGACCGTCGTAGATGCGGTAGGTGCCGGCGGCGTGCCAGCTCAGGCGGATCATCAGGCCGCCGTAGTGGCCGAAGTCGGCGGGCCACCAGTCCTGGGAGGTGGTGAGCACCTCGGTGACGTCGCGCTTGAGGGCGTCCACGTCGAGCTGGCGGAAGGCCTGGGCGTAGTCGAAGTCCTCACCGAGGGGGTTGCCCTTGGAGGAGTGGGCGTGGAGGACCGAGAGGTCGAGGGAGTTGGGCCACCAGTCCTTCAGCGAGTGCGGGCGGCCTCCCGTCTTCGGCGTGGGGGAGTCGATGGCCGGGTTCTCGCTCTCGCTGCCGCTGGCGGCGGCGGAGTCGTGCATGACCGGGCACCCTGCCTCGGCCTTCCGGTCGACCCCCTGGGGGCTCACGGGGGCGTTCGGGTCGTGGCTGTCGCTCATCTGGTTCCTTCCGAGGTGGCGGGTCACTGAGGGGTGTGGGCGGCCGCGCACGAGGGGCAGGTGCCCCAGTACACGACCTCCGCCTCCTCGACCACGAAGCCGTGGTCGTCGGAGGCGGTGAGACAAGGGGTGTGACCGACGGCGCAGTCGACGTCGGCGATCGCGCCGCAGGTGCGGCACACCGCGTGGTGGTGGTTGTCGCCCACGCGGGACTCGTAGCGCGCCACCGACCCCGAGGGCTGGATGCGGCGCACCAGCCCGGCGGCGGTCAGCACGCGCAGCGCGTCGTAGACGGCCTGGTGCGACACCTCGCCGAGGTCGTCGCGCACCGCGCCGGTCACGGTGTCGGTGTCGGCGTGCGGGTGGTCGAACACAGCGGTCAGCACGGCGACCCGCGGGCGGGTCACGCGCAGCGAGGCCGACCGCAGGAGGGTCTCGACGTCGGGTGCGGTGGTCACCCACCGAACCCTGCCCCCTTTTCTTGAACAATTCAAGACAAGGTTCCGCCGGGCCCGTCGCGGGTGGTGCCCGTCGGGACGTCGAGCGGGCCACCAGGCTCCGTCGACCGGCCGGCGCGAGGGGCCGGAAATGACAGAAGGCCCCGTGGAGCCGGGGCCTTCTGAGTGTCCGAGGGGGGACTTGAACCCCCACGCCCTAATACGGGCACTAGCACCTCAAGCTAGCGCGTCTGCCAATTCCGCCACCCGGACGAGTGCGGACGGAACACTAGCAACACGACGCCGGAACCTCCGCATCGGGCCCCGCCCCGGGGAGGGGTCGGAATCGTCGTCGCCCGGTGCCATGCTGGCGCCATGGCTGACACCACCTCCTCGCCGTCGGGCCCCTCCCAGCCGAGCGGCGCGCGCCCGACGTACGACCCCGCCGGCGAGGTGGTCGAGCTGTGCCGCGACCTGATCCGCATCGACACCTCCAACTACGGCGACGCCGAGGGCCCGGGGGAGCGCAAGGCCGCCGAGCACGTCGCGACACTGCTCGACGAGGTCGGCATCGAGAGCCGGATGATCGAGTCCGAGCCCGGTCGCACGAGCGTGGTCGCCCGGTGGGGCGGCTCGCAGGGCGACGCGCTGCTGCTGCACGGCCACCTCGACGTCGTGCCGGCCGCGGCGGAGGACTGGCAGGTGCACCCGTTCTCCGGCGAGGTGCAGGACGGCTACGTCTGGGGCCGCGGCGCGGTCGACATGAAGGACTTCGACGCGATGCTGCTCAGCGTGGTGCGCGCCCGGGCCCGCGCCGGACACGTGCCCGAGCGCCCGGTGGTGCTGTGCTTCACCGCCGACGAGGAGGCCGGCGGCCACAAGGGCGCCGAGGTCATCGTGCGCGACCACGCCGACGAGCTCGAGGGCGTCACCGAGGCGGTCGGCGAGGTCGGCGGGTTCTCCACCACCGTGCGCGGGCGCCGGGTCTACCTCATCGAGGCAGCCGAGAAGGGCATGGCCTGGATGCGGCTGACCGCCCGCGGCCGCGCGGGCCACGGCTCGATGCTCAACCCCGACAACGCCGTCACCCGCCTCTCGGCGGCGGTGGCCCGCATCGGCGCCCACCAGTGGCCCGTGCGGCTCACCCCCACCATGCAGGTGCTGCTCGCCGCGGTGGCCGACCTCGCCGGCACCGAGGCCACCCCGGAGAACGCCCCCGCCCTGATCGAGGAGTTCGGCGGGGCCGCCCGGATGCTCGGCGCGGTGATCTCCCACACCACCAACCCGACGATGCTCTCGGGCGGCTACAAGGTCAACGTCATCCCGACCGAGGCCACCGCCCACGTCGACGGCCGCTTCCTGCCGGGCTTCGAGGACGAGTTCTTCGCCACCCTGGCCGAGCTGACCGGCGAGGGCGTCGAGGTGGAGATGCTGTCGCACCAGCAGCCCTGGGAGACGCCGTACGACGGCGACCTGGTGGACGCGATGACCCGCTCGCTGCTGGCCGAGGACCCCGACGCGATCGTCGCGCCCTACCTGATGAGCGGCGGCACCGACGCGAAGCACTTCCGCCGCCTCGGCATGCGCTCCTACGGCTTCGCCCCGCTGCGGCTGCCCGACGACCTCGACTTCACCGCGCTCTTCCACGGCGTCGACGAGCGCGTGCCGGTCGACGCGCTGGAGTTCGGCGCCCGGGTCTTCGACCGGTTCCTCGACGACGTCTGAGCCGGGCGGGCAGTTTCCCCGCTCGAGCGGGGAAACTGCCTCTGGGTGGGGGAAATTTCAGCCACCCAGTGCCAGTTTCCCCGGCCGGCCGGGGAAACCGCCCGGCGGCGCCGCGCCCAGCGACGGGGGTCAGGCGGTACGGACGGCCTTGATGATCTTGCGGCGCAGCACGACGCGGCGGGTGCCGTCGGCGCCGATCCGCACGCGGTCGAGCTCCCAGCCGCCGTGCTCGGCGCGCTCGACGAGCAGCTTGGTGACCACGTTGCGGGAGAAGTGCCGGTCGAAGGTGACCTTGTCGAACTCCCACTCGACCGGCGACCAGGTCGCACGGGACTGCGGACGGCTCACGGTGCCTCCCCGGCTCGACGGTGCTGCGGTGCTGCGGTGCCTGCGGTCCTTCTCTGACGCCGGACCGGCCCGTGCGACGTGGTGCTCAGTCGGCCGACACGTCGTCGAGGGCCTCGGCGATCTCGACGGGCAGGGCGAGCTCCTCGACGCTGAGGGCTCCGCGCAGCTGCGCCGCCGTACGTGCTCCCACGATAGGCGAGGTGACCCCGGGCCGGTCGCGCACCCACACCAGGGCGACCTGCAGCGGCGTCCAGCCGAGGCCGTCGGCGGCCTTGGAGACCGCCTCGACGACACGGGCGGCCCGGTCGTCGAGGTAGGGGTCCATGAACGCGGCGTACTCCTCCACCGCGGCACGGGAGTCGGCCGGGATCCCGGTGCGGTACTTGCCGGTCAGCACGCCGCGCGCCAGCGGCGACCACGGCAGCACGCCGAGGCCGAGCGCGGCCGCCGCCGGCAGCACCTCGTCCTCGACGTCGCGGTGGAGCAGCGAGTACTCGACCTGGGTGGAGGCCAGCGGCACGCGGCCGGGCCCGGTCTCCTGCCAGGTGGCGGCGCGGGCGGTCTGCCAGCCGGAGTAGTTGCTGATGCCGACGTACGACGCGCGCCCGGAGGTGACCGCGAGGTCGAGGGCGTGCAGCGTCTCCTCCAGCGGGGTGCCGTCGTGCCAGGTGTGCACCTGCCACAGGTCGACGTGGTCGACGCCGAGGCGGCGCAGCGACGCGTCGAGCCCGGTCAGCAGGGCCCCGCGCGACGTGCTGACCCGCACCTCGCCGCCGCGCGCCTCGAGCCCGCCCTTGGTGGCCAGGACGACGTCGTCGCGCGCGACGACGTCGCCGAGCAGGGAGCCGAGCAGCTGCTCGGCCCGTCCGCCGGTGTAGACGGGGGCGGTGTCGAGGAGGGTGCCGCCGGCCTCGGTGAACGCGACGAGCTGGTCGCGCGCCTCGTGCTCGTCGGTGTCGCGGCCCCAGGTCATCGTGCCCAGGCCGAGCCGGGAGACCAGGAGGCCGGTGCGTCCCACGGTGCGCTGCTGCATGCGCGTCACCGTAGCGACTGCGCGCGCCGTCGGCGGGGTGCCACCCCGGCCGGCGGGGGGCGCCCTAGAGTGCTCCCCCGTGTGGGACCTCCTCCAGGCCGTCGTGCTCGGCACGATCCAGGGACTGACCGAGTTCCTGCCGATCTCCAGCAGCGCCCATCTGCGCATCTTCCCCGAGCTGTTCGGCTGGGGTGACCCGGGCGCCGCGTTCACCGCGGTCATCCAGATCGGCACCGAGCTGGCCGTGCTGATCTACTTCCGCCACGACATCTGGCGCATCGCCTCCACCTGGCTGCGCTCGCTGGTGCGCCCCCAGCTGCGCGACCACCTCGATGCCCGCATGGGGTGGTTCATCATCATCGGCTCGCTGCCGATCGTGCTGCTCGGCATCGCGCTGAAGGACCTGATCGAGCGGGACTTCCGCAGCCTGTGGGTCATCGGGACGACGCTGATCGTGCTCGGGGTCGTGCTGGGGCTGGCCGACCGCCTGGGGCGCACCGACCGCCGCATCGAGCAGATGACCCTGCGCCACGCGGTGCTGATGGGCCTGGCCCAGGCCTGCGCGCTCGTGCCGGGGGTCTCCCGCTCGGGGGCGACCCTGTCGATGGGCCGGCTGCTCGGCTACGACCGCGAGGCCGCCACCCGCTACGCCTTCCTGCTGGCCATCCCCGCGGTGGTCGGGGCGGGGCTCTTCGAGCTCAAGGAGATCCCCGGCGGCGACAACCCCTACGGCTGGGCCCCGACGCTGGTGGCCACCGTGGTCTCGTTCGTCGTCGGGTACGCCGCGATCGCGTGGCTGCTGCGCTACGTCTCCACCCGGTCCTACACGCCGTTCGTGGTCTACCGCGTGGTCCTCGGCACGCTGGTGCTGGTGCTGGTCGGCACCGGCGTCCTCGCCGCCTGAGCCCTCCGAGCCCCTCCGAGCCCCTCAGGTCGCCGGGGTCACAGCCAGCCGGAGCGCTTGAACAGGGCGTAGACCGCGGTCGACGACAGCACCATGAACAGCAGCGCCATCGGGTAGCCGAACATCCAGTGCAGCTCGGGCATGTGGTCGAAGTTCATCCCGTAGATGCCGGCCACCAGGGTCGGCGCGGCGATGAGCCCGACGCCGGCGGAGATGCGGCGCATGTCGTCGTTCTGCTGCACCGAGATCTGCGCGACGTGGGCGTCGAACGCCGTCGAGAGCAGCCCGTCGAGGGTGTCCACCGCCTCCGCGGCCCGCACCAGGTGGTCGTCGACGTCGCGGAAGTACGGCGCTGCCTCCTCGGGCAGGCCCTCCACGTGGCGGGTGGAGAAGCGCCGCATCGGCTCGCGCAGCGGCATCACCGCGCGGCGCACCTCGGCGATCTCGCGCTTGAGCGTGTAGATGCGCGCCGAGTCGTTGGTGCGCACCGGCGCGAAGACCGAGGCCTCGACCTCGTCGACGTCCTCCTGCAGGGAGTCGACGACGTCGATGTAGGCGTCGACCACGCGGTCGCACACCGCGTAGACCACCGCCCACGGCCCGTGGGTCAGCACCGACTCCTCCGACTCGAGGTGGCCCCGCGCCGACTGCAGCTCGGAGCCCTCGCCGTGGCGCACCGTCACGATGAAGTCGGGGCCGACGAAGAGGCTGATCTCGCCGGTCTCCACGGCGTCCTCGGCGTCGACGTACCAGAGCGACTTGAGCACCAGGAAGTGGCTGTCGCCGTAGCGCTCGAGCTTGGGACGCTGGTGGGCCTTCACGGCGTCCTCGACGGCCAGCGGGTGGAGGCCGAAGGTGTCGGCCACCTCGCTCAGCTCGGCGGTGGAGGGCTGGTGCAGGCCGACCCAGAGGAAGTCGCCGGGCTGCGAGGGCTGCTCGCGCATCGCGCGCAGGTCCTGCGGGCGGCAGTCCACCGGCACCCGGCTGCCGCGGCGGTAGAGCGCGCTGTCGACGATCACCGGCACACCGTAGCCAGCAGCAGCCGCCCCGCGGCGTGCGTGGTGCGCGGACGGCGGGCCCCCGGCGTGGCGGTGGTGCCTAGGCTCGGGCCCATGGCAACGGTGATCCTGGTCCGGCACGGTCGTACGACGGCCAACGCCTCGGGCGTCCTGGCCGGGCGCACCCCCGGTGTGAAGCTCGACGAGACCGGGCGGGCCCAGGCGGCGCGGGCCGGTGAGCGCCTGGCGCCGGTGCCGCTGGCGGCGGTGGTGAGCAGCCCGCTGGAGCGCTGTCGCCAGACCGCCAGGGCGCTGGTCGACGCGCGGACCGAGCCGGTGCCGGTGGCGACCGAGAAGGGCCTCAGCGAGTGCGACTACGGCGAGTGGCAGGGCCGGGCGCTGAAGGACCTGGCCAAGGAGAAGCTGTGGAAGGTGGTGCAGGCCCAGCCGTCGGCCGTCGCGTTCCCGGGCGGGGAGTCGATGGCCACGATGCAGGCCCGCTCGGTGGCCGCGGTGCGCCGCCACGACGCCGCCGTGGAGGCCGAGCACGGCCCCGGCGCGGTGTGGGTGGCCGTCAGCCACGGCGACATCATCAAGTCGGTGCTCGCCGACGCCCTCGGCATGCACCTCGACCTCTTCCAGCGCATCACCGTCGACCCCGCGTCCCTCTCGATCGTGCGCTACTCCGAGACCCGCCCCTACGTGCTCGCGACCAACACGCACGCCGGTGACCTGGGGTGGCTGGCGCCCCCGCGCACCGGCCGCCGCGGGCGTCGTACGGCGGACGCCGCGGTCGGCGGGGGAGCAGGCCCCGAGGCCGTTGCTCCCCGCCCCTAGGGTGGTGCCATGCCTGTCGTCCACGGATTCGACCCGCCCGAGCGGTTCGTCACCGGCACCGTCGGCCCTCCCGGGGCCCGCACCTTCTTCCTCCAGGCCCGCAGCGGCTCCCGCGTCGTCAGCGTGGCGCTGGAGAAGCAGCAGGTCGCGGCCCTCGCCGAGCGCATCGACGAGCTGCTCGACGACGTGATGGCCAGCGACCTCAGCGAGGCGCTGGTGCCGGCCGTGGCGCCGATGGGCCTCGAGGACACCGCGCCGCTGGAGCAGCCCATCGACGAGGAGTTCCGCGCCGGCACGATGACGCTGTCGTGGGACCCCGACGACGAGCGGGTGGTCATCGAGGTCTTCCCGTTCATGGAGGCGGCGGTGGTCAGCCCCGACCAGGTCGACCAGGACTTCGAGGAGCCGGAGCCCGACGAGGTGCTGCTGGTGCGCCTCGCTGCCGGCCCGGCCCGGGCGTTCGTGCAGCGCACCGAGCAGGTGCTGGAGGCCGGCCGGCCCAGCTGCCCGTTCTGCGGCGGCCCGATGGACCCCGACGGCCACCTGTGCGTGCGGGCCAACGGCTTCAAGCGGCGCGACCCCTGACCCGGTGGTGACCCGCGCGCAGGACCCCGACCCGGCCGAGGTGCTCGAGCAGGCCGAGCTGGTCCTGGAGGGCCGCATCATGCCGGCCTCGAACGCGACGTTCCTGGCCACGGTGGGCTCCACCCGGGTGGTGTACAAGCCGATCGCCGGCGAGAAGCCGCTGTGGGACTTCCCCGGCGCCACGCTGGCCCACCGCGAGGTGGCGGCGTACCTGGTCTCGGAGGCCTTCGGCTGGTCGGTGGTGCCCCGCACCTGGCTGCGCGGCGGCCCGCACGGCACCGGCATGGTGCAGGAGTGGCAGGAGCCCGACCCTTCGCAGGAGGCGGTCACCCTCGTGCCCGAGGACGAGGTGCCCGAGGGCTACCTCCACGTCGTCGACGGCCTCGACGCGGGTGACCGGCCGATCTCGCTGGTGCACGAGGACACCGCCGCGCTGCGGCGGATGGCCGTCTTCGACGTGGTGGTCAACAACGCCGACCGCAAGGGCGGCCACGTGCTGGAGATGACCGACGGCCACCGCTACGGCGTCGACCACGGCATCGCCTTCCACCACGAGCACAAGCTGCGCACGGTGCTGTGGGGCTGGCTCGGCGAGCCGCTGAGCGCGGAGGAGGCCGCAGCGGTCCGCAGCGTGCGCGAGCAGCTCGGCGGCGACCTCGGGGCCGCGCTGGCGCCCCTGCTCGACGACCTCGAGATCGACTGCGTCGCGCGCCGCTGCGACCGCCTGCTGCACCGCGGCCGGCTCCCGGCGCCGCGGGGCGAGCACCCGGCGATCCCCTGGCCGCCCTTCTGAGGTGGACGCCCGAGGCGACTGGCTAGAGTCAGCGCCATGCGTGCCTGGCCTGCCCCGGAAGTCCCGACCCACCCCGCCGTCGGACCCGAGGTGGCGCTCCACGACACCGCGACCGGCCGCCGGGTCGTCACCTCGCCCGACGGGCACGCCCGGCTCTACGTCTGCGGCATCACCCCGTACGACGCCACCCACATGGGCCACGCCGCGACGTACGTCGCCTTCGACCTGCTCCACCGCGCCTGGCGCGGCGCGGGCCACCAGGTCACCTACGTGCAGAACGTCACCGACGTCGACGACCCGCTGCTCGAGCGGGCCACCAAGGTCGGGATCGACTGGACCGCGCTGGCCGAGCGCGAGACCGAGCTGTTCCGCCAGGACATGACGGCGCTGCGGGTGCTCCCGCCCGACCACTACGTCGGCGCGGTCGAGTCGATCCCGCTGGTGGTCGAGCTGGTCGAGCGGCTCCAGGGCCTCGGCGCGGTCTACCGCGTGGAGGACGACCTCTACTTCTCCGTCACCGCCGACCCGGCGTTCGGCGCCGAGTCGGGCCTCGACCGCGAGGCCATGCTGCGGCTGTTCCCCGAGCGCGGCGGCGACCCCGCGCGCCCCGGCAAGCGCGATCCGCTCGACTGCGTCGTGTGGCGCGGCGAGCGCGCGGGGGAGCCGGCCTGGCCCAGCCCGTTCGGCCCCGGCCGGCCCGGGTGGCACGTCGAGTGCACCGCGATCGCGAGGCACCACCTCGGCGGCGACTTCGACGTGCAGGCCGGCGGCAGCGACCTGGTCTTCCCCCACCACGAGATGTGCGCGGGGCACGCCCAGGTCGCCGACCCCGGCGCCCGGTTCGCGCAGGTCTACGCCCACGCCGGCATGGTCGGCTACGACGGCGAGAAGATGTCGAAGTCACGCGGCAACCTGGTCTTCGTCTCGGCGCTGCGCAACAGCGAGGTCGACCCGATGGCCATCCGGCTCACGCTGATGCGCCACCACTACCGCAGCGACTGGGAGTGGACCGACGCCGAGCTGTTCGACGGCGTCGACCGGCTCGCCGAGTGGCGCAAGGCGCTGTCGCTCGGCTCCGGCGCACCCTCGGCGCCGCTGGTCACCGAGGTGCTGGCCGCGCTGGCCGACGACCTCGACGCCCCGCGGGCCCTCGCTGCGGTCGACGCGTGGGTCGACGCCACGCTCGGCACCCACGGCCTGGCCGACACCTCCGACCCCGACGCCGCCCTCACCGTGCACGGGCTGCTCGACGCGGCCCTCGGCCTGGCCGTCTGAGCCGGGCAGGGGCCGCTCGGGTCCCCTGCGCGGCCCGGGTGGGTCTCAGTCGCCGTCGGTGCGCCGCTTGAGGTAGCGCTCGAACTCGCGCGCGATGGCCTCGCCGGAGGCCTCCGGCAGGTCGGTGGTGTCGCGGGTCTCCTCGAGCGAGCGCACGTAGTCGGCGACGTCCTCGTCGTCCTCGGCGAGCTCGTCGACGCCGCGCTCCCAGGCGCGGGCGTCCTCGGGCAGGTCGCCCAGCGGGATCGAGACCTCGAGCAGGTCCTCGAGCTGGCCGATCAGGGCCAGCGTGGCCTTGGGGCACGGCGGCTGGGCGACGTAGTGCGGCACCGCCGCCCAGTAGGAGACCGACGGCATGTCGACACGCACGCACGCGTCCTGGAACACCCCGACGATGCCGGTGGGCCCCTCGTACGTCGACTGCTCCAGCTTGAGCCGGTCGACCAGCTCGGGCTCGGTGGCGGTGCCGGTGACCGGGATGGGCCGGGTGTGCGGGGTGTCGGCGAGCAGCGCCCCCAGGGTGACCACGAGGTTGCCGCCCAGCTCGTCGCAGGCCGCCAGCAGCTCGGCGCAGAACTGGCGCCAGCGCATGTTGGGCTCGATGCCGCGCACCAGGATGACGTCGCGGTCGAGGTCGGGCGGCGAGGCCACCGCGATCTGGGTGGTGGGCCAGGTGAGCCGGCGGTGGCCGTGGTCGTCGACGCCGACCAGGGGGCGGTTGACCTGGAAGTCGTAGAAGTCCTCCGGGTCGATGGCCCCCACGACCCGGGCGTTCCAGACGGTGATCAGGTGGTCGACCACCGAGGAGGCGGCGTCGGCGGCGTCGTTCCAGCCCTCGAAGGCCGCGATCACGATGGGGTCCACCAGCTCGGAGCCGTCCTGGATCTCGATCATCTCCCCAGCGTAGGAGACGCCCCAGGATTTCGTCCGCTCCGCGGACCGGTGCCACGATCTGGGAATCCTGTCCGGCCTCCGGACGCTTGCACCAGTGTTGCTGCAGGCGCCGCCGATGGGCGCCGGAGCCGGCGCCACCGGCCACCGGCAGGCGGCGCGAGCAGGTGCCCCGAGAAGGAGATGCGTTGACGCAGTCGACAGTCCCGTCCACCGCGTGGCGGCCCGACGCCACGCAGGCGCTGACCCGAGCCTTCCAGGAGCGCATCCTGGTGCTCGACGGCGCCATGGGCACCGCGATCCAGCGCGACCGCCCCGACGAGGCCGGCTACCGCGGGGAGCGCTTCGCCGACTGGCCCAGCGACCTGCAGGGCAACAACGACCTGCTGACCCTCACCCAGCCCGACATCATCGCGGGCATCCACCGCGAGTACCTCGTGGCCGGTGCCGACGTGGTGGAGACCAACACCTTCAACGCCAACGCGGTCTCGCTCGCCGACTACGGCATGGCCGACCTGGCCTACGAGCTGAACGTGGAGGCCGCGCGCCTGGCCCGGCGGGTCGCCGACGAGGTGTCGACCCCGGAGCGTCCGCGCTACGTCGCCGGCGCGCTCGGTCCGACCACCCGCACCGCCTCGATCAGCCCCGACGTCAACGACCCCGGAGCCCGCAACGTCTCCTTCGACCAGCTCGTCGAGGCCTACCTCGAGGCGGCCCGGGGCCTGGTCGACGGCGGCAGTGACCTGCTCTTCGTCGAGACGGTCTTCGACACCCTCAACGCCAAGGCCGCGGTCTTCGCCCTCGAGACGCTCTTCGAGCAGACCGGGCGCCGCTGGCCGGTGATCATCTCCGGCACCATCACCGACGCCTCGGGCCGCACCCTGTCGGGCCAGGTCACCGAGGCGTTCTGGGACTCCGTGCGCCACGCCCGACCGATCGCCGTCGGGCTCAACTGCGCGCTGGGCGCGCGGGAGATGCGGCCCTACATCGCCGAGATCTCCCGGGTGGCCGACACCTTCGTCTCCTGCTACCCCAACGCCGGGCTGCCCAACGCCTTCGGCGAGTACGACGAGTCGCCCGAGGAGACCGCCGCGGTGGTCGCGGAGTTCGCCGAGGCCGGCTTCGTCAACCTGGTCGGCGGCTGCTGCGGCACCACCCCCGACCACGTCGCCGCGATCGCCCGCGCCGTGGCGGGCCACCCGCGCCGCGAGGTGCCGACGCGGCCCTCGGCGCTGCGCCTGGCCGGCCTGGAGCCGTTCGCCGTGGACAACGCCAGCCTGTTCGTCAACGTCGGCGAGCGCACCAACATCACCGGCTCCGCGAAGTTCCGCAACCTGATCAAGGCCGGCGACTACGACACCGCGCTGTCGGTCGCGGTGCAGCAGGTGAAGAACGGCGCGCAGGTCATCGACGTCAACATGGACGAGGGCATGATCGACGGGGTCGCGGCGATGGACCGCTTCACCAAGCTGATCGCCAGCGAGCCCGACATCAGCCGGGTGCCGGTGATGGTCGACTCCTCCAAGTGGGAGGTCATCGAGGCCGGGCTGAAGAACGTGCAGGGCAAGCCGATCGTCAACTCGATCTCGATGAAGGAGGGCGAGGACGCGTTCCGCGCCCAGGCACGCCTGTGCCGCAAGTACGGCGCCGCCGCCGTGGTCATGGCCTTCGACGAGGACGGCCAGGCCGACGACCTGGAGCGGCGCAAGGCCATCTGCGAGCGGGCCTACCGGATCCTGGTCGACGAGGTCGACTTCCCGCCCGAGGACATCATCTTCGACCCCAACGTCTTCGCCGTGGCGACCGGCATCGAGGAGCACGCCTCCTACGGCCGCGACTTCATCGAGGCCACCCGCTGGATCAAGGAGAACCTGCCCGGCGCGAAGGTCTCGGGCGGCATCTCCAACGTCAGCTTCTCCTTCCGCGGCAACAACCCGGTGCGCGAGGCCATCCACGCGGTCTTCCTGTTCCACGCCATCAGGGCCGGCCTCGACATGGGCATCGTCAACGCCGGCGCCCTGGTGGTCTACGACCAGGTCGAGCCCGAGCTGCGCGAGCGCATCGAGGACGTCGTGCTCGACCGCCGTCCCGACGCCGCCGAGCGGCTGCTGGAGGTCGCTGAGGCCCACAACCGCGTCGGCGAGGTGGCCGAGGCGGTCACCGAGGAGTGGCGCACGCTGCCCGTCGGCGAGCGGATCACCCACGCCCTGGTGAAGGGCATGGACGCCCACGTCGAGGCCGACACCGAGGAGCTGCGCCAGGAGATCGCCGCGCGCGGTGGTCGTCCCATCGAGGTCATCGAGGGGCCCCTGATGTCCGGCATGGACGTCGTGGGCGACCTGTTCGGCGCCGGCAAGATGTTCCTGCCGCAGGTGGTGAAGTCGGCGCGGGTGATGAAGAAGGCCGTGGCCTACCTGATCCCCTACATCGAGCAGGAGAAGCTGGACAACCCGTCGCTGGCCACCGCCAAGGAGACCAACGGCACGATCGTGATGGCCACCGTCAAGGGCGACGTCCACGACATCGGCAAGAACATCGTCGGCGTGGTGCTCCAGTGCAACAACTACGAGGTGATCGACCTCGGCGTGATGGTGCCCGCGCAGAAGATCCTCGACACCGCCCGCGAGGTCGACGCCGACATCATCGGGCTCTCCGGCCTGATCACGCCGTCGCTCGACGAGATGGTCACCCTGGCCAGCGAGATGCAGCGCCAGGGCCTGACCATCCCGCTGCTCATCGGCGGCGCCACGACGTCCCGCGCGCACACCGCGGTCAAGGTCGACCCCCGCTACGACGGCCCCGTGGTGTGGGTGAAGGACGCCTCGCGCTCCGTGCCGACCGCCTCGGCGCTGCTGCACGACACCCGGCGCGAGAAGCTGCTCGCCGACGTCCGCGACGACTACGACGCCCTGCGCGCCCGGCACGCCGGCAAGACCCAGCGCAAGCTGCTGCCGTACGCCGAGGCGCGGGCCCGGGCGACCGCCGTCGACTGGGCGGGCTACGACGTCCCGGTACCGCGGGCCCCGGGCGTGCACGTGCTCGAGGACTACGACATCGCCGAGCTGCGCGAGTACATCGACTGGCAGCCGTTCTTCAACGCGTGGGAGATGAAGGGGAAGTTCCCCGACATCCTCAACAGCCCCACCACCGGGGAGACCGCACGCCGGCTCTACGACGACGCCCAGGAGATGCTCGACCGCATCGTCGCCGAGAAGTGGCTGACCGCCACCGGCGTCCTCGGGTTCCTCCCGGCCGCCGGTGACGGCGACGACACCCTGGTCTACGCCGACGAGGAGCGCACCGAGGTGCGCGCGGTGCTCCACCACCTGCGCCAGCAGGGCGAGCACCGCGACGGCGTGCCGAACCGGTCGCTGGCCGACTACGTCGCGCCGGTCGGCAGCGGGCTCGCCGACCACGTCGGCGGGTTCGCGGTGACCGCCGGGATCGGCCTGCCCGAGCGGGTGGAGGCCTACAAGGCCGCCCACGACGACTACAACGCGATCCTCATCGAGTCGCTGGCCGACCGGCTGGCCGAGGCGTTCGCCGAGCGGCTGCACCAGCGCGTGCGCACCGAGCTGTGGGGCCACGTGCCCGACGAGCAGCTCAGCAACGACGACCTGATCGCGGAGAAGTACCGCGGCATCCGGCCGGCGCCGGGCTACCCCGCCTGCCCCGACCACACCGAGAAGCTCACCCTCTGGGAGCTGCTGGACGTCGAGAAGACCACCGGCATCACCCTCACCGAGTCGATGGCCATGTGGCCGGGCGCCTCGGTGTCGGGCTGGTACTTCAGCCACCCGCAGTCGCAGTACTTCGTCGTGGGCCGGCTCGGGCGCGACCAGGTCGTCGACTACGCCGAGCGCAAGGGCTGGAGCCTCGCCGAGGCCGAGCGCTGGCTCTCGCCCAACCTGGGCTACGACCCCGATGACTGAGCCGCACGCCACCCGCCCGCCCCGCGACGGGGTCGCGCTGCCGGCGGGGGTGCTGTTCGACATGGACGGCACCCTGGTCGACACCGAGCCGTACTGGATCGCCACCGAGCACGCCCTGGCCGACGAGCACGGCGCCACCTGGACCCACGACGACGCGATGGCGCTGGTCGGCAACGCCCTGATCGACTCCGGGCACTACATCCGCCGCCGCATGGGCCTCACGATGAGCGCCGAGGACGTCGTGGAGTACCTGCTCGACGGCGTGGTGGAGCGGGTGCGCGAGCACGTGCCGTGGCGTCCCGGAGCACGCGAGCTGCTCGCCGCGACCCGGGCGGCCGGGGTGCCGACGGCGCTGGTCACGATGTCGTGGACGCGCTTCGTCGACCCGATCCTCGAGCACCTGCCGGCCGACACGTTCGGCACGGTCGTCACCGGCGACCAGGTGACCCACGGCAAGCCCCACCCCGAGCCGTACCTGGTCGCCGCGCGGCGGCTGGGGCTCGACCCGCGCGACTGCGTGGCGGTGGAGGACTCCGGCCCGGGCGCCACCTCGGCCCAGGCGGCCGGCTGCACCGTGCTGGTGGTGCCCCACCACGTGCCGGTGGCGCCGGGGGAGCGGCTGGTCTTCCGCGACAGCCTCGTCGGGCTCGGACCGCGCGACCTCGCCGGGCTCGCCGACGAGGCCCGCGCCGCCGACGGCGCCGTGCGTTCCTGAGCGGTCAGGCCTGCGGCGCCGACGCGGGCTCGGGCAGCGGCGGGGGTGTGCCGCCCCACGCGGGGCACAACGCCTTGTGGGCGCACCAGTCGCACGGCCGGCCGCGGTTGGGCTGCCAATCCCGCGTCTCCTGGGCGGTCCGGATCGCGGCCCACACGGCCTCCACCTTGCGCTGGGTGGCCAGCAGGTCGTCCTCGTCGGGCTCGTAGCGCACGATCTCGCCGCTGCCGAGGTAGACCAGCTGGAGCACCCGCGGCACGATCCCGCGGGTGCGCCACAGCACCAGGGCGTAGAACCTCATCTGGAACAGGGCCCGGGCCTCGAACCCCACGCCCGGGGCCCGGCCGGTCTTGTAGTCGACCACCCGCAGCGCCCCGTCGGGGGCCACGTCGACACGGTCGACGAACCCGCGCAGCAGCAGCCGCGAGTCGAGGACGGTCTCCACGTAGAGCTCGCGCTCGGCCGGCTCCAGGCGGGTGGGGTCCTCCAGGGTGAACCAGCGCTCCAGCACCGTGCGGCACGAGGCCAGCCACGCGGCCGCCTGCGGGCCCTCCTCGTCGTCGAACAGCCCGCCCAGGGCTGGGTCGGCCTCCTGCAGCGCCTCCCAGGTCGGTGCCAGCAGGTCACCGGCCCGCTCGGGGGTGCGGGTGGGGGCCGGCAGGTCGAAGAGGTCCTCCAGCACCTTGTGCACGAGCGTGCCGCGCAGGGCGTCGAGGCTGGGCGGCTCGGGCAGCTTGTCGATGGTGCGGAAGCGGTAGAGCAGGGGGCAGGTGAGGAAGTCGCCGGCCCGGCTCGGCGAGAGCGCCCCGAGCACGTCGACGCCGTCCACCGGCGTGGACACCCGCTCCGCCGGGGAGGCGTCGGCGAAGACGGTCGCGGGCGCGGCCGGCGGGACGGTGGGGCTCATGCGCTGCACCCTAGGAGACGGCGGGGACAGTCGGCGCCGTCGGATAGCCTCGGGGTGTGTCCGACAGCGGCCCGCGGCCCGACCCCGATCCGGGCCGACCCGCGCCCGCGCGCGCCCGGCCCGCCGGCACCTTCAAGATCGGCACCGTGGCCGGCAGCGACGTCCTCGTGTCGTCGTCGTGGTTCCTGGTCGCCGCCCTGATCGCGGTGGTCATGGCCCCCTCGGTGGAGCGGGTGCAGCCCGGGCTCGGCACGCTGAAGTACGTCGCGGGCCTGGTCTTCGCCGTGGTGCTCTACGGCTCGGTGCTGCTGCACGAGGCCTCCCACGCCGTGGTGGCCCAGCGCTTCGGGTACCGGGTCACCTCGATCACGCTGCACTTCCTGGGCGGGATGACCGCCATCGACAAGGAGTCGCGACGCCCCCGCGAGGAGTTCTGGATCGCGGTGGTCGGGCCCCTGACGTCCCTGGCGGTGGGGGTCGCCGCCGGTGCGCTCTGGCTGGTGATGCCCGACGGGCTGCTGCGCCTGGCCGTGGCGACCCTCGCCGCGGCCAACCTCGTCGTCGGCGTCCTCAACCTGGTGCCGGGCCTCCCGCTCGACGGCGGACGTGTGCTGAAGGCCGCCGTGTGGGGCCTGACCGGCAACCAGCACCGCGGCACCATCGTCGCCGGCTGGGGCGGGCGGGTGACCGCCGTCCTCGTCATGTTCTGGCCGCTGGCCCAGGAGCGCTGGACCGAGGTGCCGCCCGATGTCATCGACTGGGTGCTCGCCTTCGTCGTCGCGGCCTTCCTCTGGGGCGGGTCGAGCGCCGCCATCGCCCACGCCCGGCTGCGCCGACGGCTGCCCGCCCTGGTGGCCGGCGACCTCGCCCGACGCGCGCTGACCGTGCCGGCCGACCTGCCGCTCTCGGAGGCGGTGCGCCGTGCCCAGGAGGCCCAGGCCGGCAGCATCGTCACCACCGGCGCTGGCGGCGACCCGGTCGGCGTGGTCAACGAGGCCGCCCTGCTGGCCACCCCGGAGGACCGCCGCCCGTGGGTGCCGACCTCCAGCGTCACCCGCTCCCTCGACACCGGTCTGCGCCTGCCCACCGACCTGCGCGGCGAGGGCCTGCTCGACGCGATCGGCCGGCGTCCGGCCTCGGAGTACGTCGTGGTCACCGCCGACGGGGCGCTCTGGGGCGTGCTGGCGACCGTCGACCTCGAGGCGGCGTTCCGCGCCACCGCGTGAGTGCGCCCCGGCGCGGGCCCCGCCCCGGTGACGAAGCCGCCCCGGCGGCGGTGATGGCCTAGGGTCGCGGCCGTGCCCGACCAGCCCGCCGACCAGCCCGCCCCCGCGACCGACGAGCGCGTCCCGGCCGAGCAGCCGGCCGAGCAGCCGGCCCAGCAGCCGGCCCAGGCGACCGGCCAGCACATCGACTACCCCGACGTGCCGCCCGAGGCGTGGTCGGGCGTGCACCGCGGTCCGCTGCGTGCGGGGGAGTGGGTCCGCCTCACCGACACCAAGGGCCGCCGGCACAACTTCGAGCTGGTGCCGGGCAAGCGGTTCTTCTCCAACCGCGGCCACCTCGAGCACGACGACCTGATCGGTCGGGAGGAGGGGTTCACCCTCGCCTCCTCGGCCGGTGGGGAGTACCTGGTGTTCCGTCCGTTGCTGGCCGAGTTCGTGGTGTCCATGCCCCGCGGCGCCGCGGTGGTCTACCCCAAGGACGCCGCGCAGATCGTGGCGCTGGCCGACATCTTCCCGGGCGCGCGCGTCGTGGAGGCCGGCGTCGGCTCCGGGGCGCTGACCTGCTCGCTGCTGCGTGCGGTGGGCCCCTACGGCCGGGTGCTGTCGTTCGAGCGGCGCGAGGAGTTCGCCGAGGTGGCCAGGCGCAACGTGGGCCAGTTCTTCGGCGCCCCCGACGGCGCCACCCACCCGGCGTGGGAGCTCACGCTGGGCGACCTCGCCGAGGCGTTGCCGGCCTCGGGGGAGCGCGTCGACCGCGTCATCCTCGACATGCTCGCCCCCTGGGAGTGCGTCGAGGCCTCCGCCTCCGCGCTCGTGCCCGGCGGCATCGTGTGCGCCTACGTCGCCACCACCACGCAGCTCTCCCGCTTCGTCGAGACGCTGCGGGCCCACGGCGGGTTCACCGAGCCGCAGGCGTGGGAGTCCCTGGTGCGCGACTGGCACGTCGAGGGGCTCGCCGTGCGCCCGGGCCACAAGATGATCGGGCACACCGCGTTCCTGGTGACCGCACGCCGGATGGCCCCCGGCGAGCGCCCGCCACGCAAGACCCGCCGTCCGGCGCCCGGCGCCTACGGCCCCGACTACGCCGGTCCGCGCCCGCCCGACGTGCTCGCCGACGACACCTACCTCGCTCCGCCGGAGGCCGACGCACCCGCGACCGAATCGTGACCGACACCGTGGGATCCGCCCTTCCCTGACGCGCCGCCGCGGGTAGTGTCGCCACCAGATGGAGGTGCGCTGATGACGTCCGATCACCAGTCGAGTTCGAGTCCGTACGGCACGGGTGGCGCGAGCCCCGAGGAGCTCGTGGGCCAGGTGCGCTCCTTGGAGCGCGAGGTCGCCGACCTGCGCCGCCGGCTCACCGACAGCCCCGGCAGCGCCCGCGGGCTCGACCTGCGCCTCGCCGACACCCAGCGCTCCCTGGCCGCGGTGACGTCGCAGAACGAGCGCCTCGCCCAGACGCTGCGCGAGGCCCGCGACCAGATCCTCAAGCTCAAGGAGGAGGTCGACCGGCTCGCGCAGCCGCCGGCCGGCTTCGGCACGTTCCTCTCCCGCAACGACGACGACTCGATCGACGTGTTCACCGGAGGGCGCAAGCTGCGGGTGACCGTGAGCCCCGACGTCGACCTCGACGAGCTGCGCCGCGGCCAGGAGGTCATGCTCAACGAGGCCCTCAACGTGGTGGCCGCCCTCGACTTCGAGGACGTCGGCGAGGTCGTGATGTTCAAAGAGCTGCTCGCCGACGGCGAGCGCGCGCTGGTCATCGCCAACGCCGACGAGGAGCGCGTCGTGCGCCTCGCCGAGCCGCTGCTGCGCGACACCATCCGCGCCGGCGACTCGCTGCTGCTCGACTCCCGCGCCGGCCACGTCTACGAGAAGGTGCCGAAGTCGGAGGTCGAGGAGCTCGTCCTCGAGGAGGTGCCCGACATCGCCTACGAGTCGATCGGCGGCCTCGGCGGTCAGATCGAGATGATCCAGGACGCCGTCGAGCTGCCCTACCTCCACCCCGAGCTGTTCAAGGAGCACGAGCTCAAGCCGCCCAAGGGCGTGCTGCTCTACGGCCCGCCCGGCTGCGGCAAGACGCTGATCGCCAAGGCGGTCGCCAACAGCCTGGCCAAGAAGGTCGCGGCCCGCACGGGCCAGGAGGGGAAGTCGTACTTCCTCAACATCAAGGGCCCCGAGCTGCTCAACAAGTACGTCGGCGAGACCGAGCGCCACATCCGCCTGGTGTTCCAGCGGGCCCGGGAGAAGGCCAGCACCGGCACGCCGGTCATCGTGTTCTTCGACGAGATGGACTCGCTGTTCCGCACCCGCGGCTCCGGCGTCTCCTCCGACGTCGAGAACACCATCGTCCCGCAGCTGCTCAGCGAGATCGACGGCGTCGAGCTGCTGGAGAACGTCCTGGTCATCGGGGCCTCGAACCGCGAGGACATGATCGACCCCGCGATCCTGCGTCCCGGCCGCCTCGACGTGAAGATCAAGATCGAGCGTCCCGACGCCGAGTCGGCGCGCGACATCTTCAGCAAGTACCTCAAGACCTCGCTGCCGCTGCACGCCGACGACCTCGCCGAGTTCGGCGGTGACCGCGACGCCTGCGTGGCCGGCATGATCCGGGCCACCGTGGAGCGGATGTACACCGAGACCGAGGAGAACCGCTTCCTCGAGGTCACCTACGCCAACGGTGACAAGGAGGTCCTGTACTTCAAGGACTTCAACTCCGGCGCGATGATCCAGAACATCGTCGACCGCGCCAAGAAGATGGCGATCAAGGACCTGCTCGACCACGACCAGCGCGGCCTGCGGGTCTCGCACATGCTCCAGGCGTGCGTCGACGAGTTCAAGGAGAACGAGGACCTCCCCAACACCACCAACCCCGACGACTGGGCGCGCATCTCCGGCAAGAAGGGCGAGCGGATCGTGTTCATCCGCACCCTGATCACCGGCAAGCAGGGCACCGAGCCGGGTCGCTCCATCGACACCGTCGCCAACACCGGGCAGTACCTGTGACGCGCCAGCGGCACAGGTGCGGGTGGTCGAGCGAGCGGCACGGCTGAGCCTGCGAGGCCGTGACCCGCGTGTAGAGACCCCTGTGACGCGCCAGCGGCACAGGTGTGGGTGGTCGTCGAGTGAGCGGCACGGCTGAGCCTGCGAGGCCGTGACCCGCGTGCCCAGACCCCTGTGGCGCCCCCGCCCGACGTCCCCCGCCGGGTCGTCGGGCGCGACTTGGCCGAGAGTTGCCACACGGTGGCTGAAGTTTCCGCTGCCATGTTCCGGTTTCCCCGGCCGGCCGGGGAAACCGCCCGCTCCCACCTGGCACCCACCCCTCGACCGGTTCCAGGCTCGCGGACACGGCCCGACGTTCCCGGGTGGGAGCCCGGCGGTCACGCAGCGGTGACATGGCGGCGGAAACTGCCACTCGGCGGCTGAAATTTCCGCCGCCATGTTCCGGTTTCCCCGGCCGGCCGGGGAAACCGCCCGCTCCCGCCACCCCACCGGCGGGTCGTCCGGCGCCGTGAGGCGGTGCCGGCGGGGGTGGGGGGCCGTAGGCTCGGAGCATGAGCGTGCGACGGGTCATGGGCACCGAGGTCGAGTACGGCATCGCGGTGACCGGCCAGCCCCACGCCAACCCGATGGTGGCGTCGTCGCAGGTGGTGAACGCCTACGCCTCGGCCACGGTGCGGGCGCGCCGCGCCCGGTGGGACTTCGAGGAGGAGTCGCCCCTGCGCGACGCCCGCGGCTTCGACATGTCGCGCCAGGTGGCCGACGCCTCGCAGCTCACCGACGAGGACCTCGGCCTGGCCAACATCATCCTCACCAACGGCGCCCGGCTGTACGTCGACCACGCCCACCCGGAGTACTCCACCCCCGAGGTCACCACCCCGCTCGACATCGTGCGCTGGGACAAGGCCGGCGAGCAGGTGATGCTCGACGCCCAGCGTCGCGCCGCCCAGCTGCCCGGCGGGTCGCCGATCCTGCTCTACAAGAACAACACCGACGGCAAGGGCGCCTCCTACGGCGCCCACGAGAACTACCTGATGCGCCGCTCCACGCCGTTCGCCGAGATCGTCAAGCACCTCACGCCGTTCTTCGTCAGCCGCCAGGTCGTCACCGGCGCCGGCCGCGTCGGGATCGGCCAGGACGGGCGCCGTCACGGCTTCCAGGTCAGCCAGCGCGCCGACTTCTTCGAGGTCGAGGTGGGCCTCGAGACCACGCTGAAGCGCCCCATCATCAACACCCGCGACGAGCCCCACGCCGACCCCGAGAAGTACCGCCGGCTCCACGTCATCATCGGCGACGCCAACCTCGCCGAGGTCTCCACCTACCTCAAGATCGGCACCACCTCGCTGGTGCTGGCCATGATCGAGGACCGGTTCATCGACCGCGACCTCGCCGTCGACGGGCCGGTGGCCGCGCTGCGGGCCGTCTCCCACGACCCCACGCTGCGTCACCTCGTCACCCTGCGCGACGGGCGCACCCTCACCGCGGTGCAGCTGCAGCTGGAGTACCTCGACCTCGCCCGCAAGTACGTCGAGGACCGCTGGGGCGCCGACGCCGACCCGCAGACCGTCGACGTCCTCGCCCGGTGGGAGTCGGTGCTCGACCGCCTCGAGCGCGACCCCATGCTGTGCGCCGGCGAGCTCGACTGGGTGGCCAAGCTGAAGCTGCTCGAGCAGTACCGCTCACGCGACGGCCTCGATTGGGACGACGCCAAGCTGGCCCTGATCGACCTGCAGTACTCCGACATCCGCCCCGAGAAGGGGCTCTACCAGCGGTTGCTGGCCGCCGGGCGCATCGAGCGTCTGCTCGACCAGCCCTCCGTCGACGACGCGATGCACGACCCGCCCGTCGACACCCGGGCCTACTTCCGCGGCCGCTGCCTGGAGAAGTACGCCGAGCACGTCGCCGCCGCCTCCTGGGACTCGGTGATCTTCGACCTCCCCGGGCGCGACTCGCTGCAGCGGGTGCCGACCATCGACCCGCTGCGCGGCAGCCGCGCCCACGTCGGCGAGCTGCTCGACCGCTGCGACACCGCCGAGGCCCTGTTCACCGCCCTCACCCGGGGCTGACCCTCGCTCGGTGGTCGGGAGCGAGCGCCGCGCCCCCGGTGGTCGGGAGCGAGCGCCAGCGAGCGTCTCGAAACCACCCCCGCACGCGGCGTTCCTGCCCTCGGCCCGGTCCCGGCGCCGGCTGCGGTGGTCTCGACCCGCCCGTCGCGACCTCGTTCCTCGGTCGCGGGGCTTGCTCGACCTTCGCTCCCCACGCGTCGGCTCGTCCCTCGCCGCCGCTGCTCGCTCGCTCGCTCGGCTAGGGTCCCACCATGGCCCAGGAGCAGAAGCAGCCGCGCAAGTCCTCGGAGACCGAGGAGAGCGTCGAGACCGCGCCGGAGACCGACGTCGCCGAGCGCAAGGAGGCCCTCGACGCCGACATCGACGACATCCTCGACGAGATCGACGACGTCCTCGAGACCAACGCCGAGGACTTCGTGAAGTCGTTCATCCAGAAGGGCGGCCAGTGACCTCCCCCCGCCTGCCCGCGGCCTACCTGCAGCCGGGGGCGTCGTCGTTCAGCGACTTCCTGGCCGAGCAGGCCCCCGACCTCCTGCCCGGACGGCGGGCGCTGCCGCAGGGCGCAGCCGGCGACCTGGCCCCCCACGGCACCACCATCGTCGCGGCCACCTTCCC
This sequence comes from Nocardioides sp. FY1077, assembly GCF_058681775.1. Taxonomy (NCBI): domain Bacteria; kingdom Bacillati; phylum Actinomycetota; class Actinomycetes; order Propionibacteriales; family Nocardioidaceae; genus Nocardioides; species Nocardioides sp. FY1077. Next base: position 226,081 of record NZ_JBZWDB010000004.1, read on the forward strand.
CGGCGGTGTGCTGCTGGCCGGTGACCGCCGCGCCACCATGGGCAACGTCATCGCCCAGCGCGACATCGAGAAGGTCTTCGCCACCGACGAGTACTCCGCCGCCGGCATCGCCGGCACCGCGGGCCTGGCCATCGAGATGATCCGGCTGTTCCAGACCGAGCTGGAGCACTACGAGAAGATCGAGGGCACCACGCTGTCCCTCGACGGCAAGGCCAACCGGCTGTCCGCGCTGATCCGCGCCAACCTGGGCATGGCCATGCAGGGCCTGGCCGTCGTGCCGCTGTTCGCCGGCTTCGACCTGGGCGACGCCCGCGGCCGCATCTTCAGCTACGACGTGACCGGCGGGCGCTACGAGGAGACCGGGTTCACCGCGGTCGGCTCGGGCTCGATGTTCGCCCGCGGCTCGCTGAAGAAGCTCTACCGCCCCGACCTGTCGGAGGAGGAGGTCGTGGTGCTCGCCGTGCAGGCCCTGTACGACGCCGCCGACGACGACTCCGCCACCGGTGGGCCCGACGTCGCGCGCCGCATCTTCCCGATCGTCCACCTGATCACCGCCGAGGGCGGGCGCCGGGTGGCCGAGGACGACGTGGCGGCCGTGGCCGACCGCGTCATCGCCGGGCGCATGTCGCAGCCCGACGGGCCCACCGCCCCGCTGACCGGAGGGGGTCTGCGATGAGCATGCCGTTCTACGTCTCGCCCGAGCAGCAGATGAAGGACCGGGCCGACTTCGCGCGCAAGGGCATCGCCCGCGGCCGCTCCGTGGTGGCCGTGCAGTACGCCGACGGCGTGCTGTTCGTCTCGGAGAACCCCTCGCAGGCCCTGCACAAGGTCTCGGAGATTTACGACCGCATCGCCTTCGCCGCGGTCGGCCGCTACAACGAGTTCGAGAACCTGCGCATCGCCGGCGTCCGCCTGGCCGACATGCGCGGCTACGCCTACGACCGCCGTGACGTCGCCGGCCGTGCGCTGGCCAACGCCTACGCCCAGACCCTCGGCACGATCTTCTCCAGCGGCGCGGAGAAGCCCTACGAGGTGGAGCTGTTCGTCGCCGAGATCGGCGACCAGCCGGCCGCCGACCAGCTCTACCGGCTCACCTACGACGGCCAGGTCGCCGACGAGCACGGGTACGCCGTGATGGGCGGCGCGGCCGACGTGGTGGCGGGCTACCTCAAGGAGCGCTACACCGAGGGCGCCGACCTCGCCACCGCGCTCGGGGTGGCCGTGGCGGCGCTGGGCCACACCCCCGACGCCGCGGGGTCGGCGGGCGGCAGCACCGCCGGCGACGCGGGTGACACCGCCGACCGCGTGATCGCCACCCGCGACCTGGAGGTGGCCGTCCTCGACCGCACCCGTGCGCAGCAGCGCAAGTTCGTGCGGCTCAGCCCGGCCCGCCTCGAGACGCTGCTGGGCGAGCGCGCCTCGGCCGAGCCGTCGCCGGGCGCGGGGGAGAGCACCAGCCCCGACGTCCTGGGCTCGGCCGGGGAGCCGCCGATCGCGCCCTGAGCGCACCCGCTGCGGCGATCGCGCGTCGCCGTGCGCGACCCGGCACCCCTCGGCCCCCGGCGGTTCGACCCCGATCCGTCAGGGGCCGACGTAGTGTGCGGACATGGACCGGCGCATCTTCGGGATCGAGAACGAGTACGGCGTCACGTGCACGTTCAAGGGGCAACGCCGGCTCAGCCCCGACGAGGTGGCGCGCTACCTGTTCCGCAAGGTGGTCAGCTGGGGCCGCAGCAGCAACGTGTTCCTGCGCAACGGCGCCCGGCTCTACCTCGACGTCGGCAGCCACCCCGAGTACGCCACGCCCGAGTGCGACGACATCGCCGAGCTGGTCACCCACGACAAGGCCGGCGAGCGGGTCCTCGAGGGGCTGCTGCTCGACGCCGAGCAGCGCCTGCACGACGAGGGCATCGCCGGCGAGATCTACCTGTTCAAGAACAACACCGACTCCGCCGGCAACTCCTACGGCTGCCACGAGAACTACCTCGTCGGCCGCGCCGGTGAGTTCTCCCGGCTCGCCGACATCCTGATCCCGTTCCTGGTCACCCGCCAGATCGTGGTGGGCGCCGGCAAGGTCACCCAGACCCCGCGCGGGGCGTCGTACTCGGTCTCCCAGCGCGCCGAGCACATCTGGGAGGGCGTGAGCAGCGCCACCACCCGCAGCCGCCCCATCATCAACACCCGCGACGAGCCGCACGCCGACGCCGAGAAGTACCGCCGCCTGCACGTGATCGTGGGCGACTCCAACATGAGCGAGACCACCACGATGCTCAAGGTGGCCTCCTGCGACCTGGTGCTGCGGATGATCGAGGAGGGCGTGGTGATGCGCGACCTCACGATGGAGAACCCCATCCGCGCCATCCGGGAGATCTCCCACGACATGACCGGACGCCGCAAGGTGCGCCTGGCCAACGGCCGCGAGGCCAGCGCGCTGGAGATCCAGGGGGAGTACCTCGCCAAGGCCCGCGACTTCGTGGACCGCCGTGAGATCAGCACCCCGCTGATCGAGCGGGCGCTCGACCTGTGGGAGCGCGGCCTCAAGGCCGTGGAGTCCGACGACCTCGGCCTGGTCGACCGGGAGCTCGACTGGGTGATCAAGTGGAAGCTCATCGACCGCTACCGCGCCAAGCACGGCCTGGCACTGAGCCACCCGCGCGTCGCCCAGCTCGACCTCGCCTACCACGACATCCACCGCGGCCGCGGGCTCTACTACCTGCTGGAGAAGCGGGGGGCGGTGGCCCGGGTCAGCACCGACCTGAAGATCTTCGAGGCCAAGTCGGTGCCGCCGCAGACCACCCGCGCCCGACTGCGCGGGGAGTTCATCCGCGCCGCGCAGGAGCACCGCCGCGACTTCACCGTCGACTGGGTGCACCTCAAGCTCAACGACCAGGCGCAGCGCACCGTGCTGTGCAAGGACCCGTTCCGTGCCCACGACGAGCGCGTGCAGCGCCTCGTCGACGGCATGTGAGCCACCCCGGCACGACAACAGCGCCGGCCCGGCGCGGGCAGCGGCGAGGGCCGGGGTCGGGCCTCGTAGGATGCAGGTCGCTCAGGGGTCACCGGTCACCACCGGGCCCGACGGTCGTCACGTGAAGGAAGTCCCGGTGTCCCGACGCCTCCGCAGGCCGCTGGCCCTGCTGCTCCCGCTCCTCGTCGCCCCCGCCCTCGTGGCCTGCGGCGACGACTCCGGTGAGGGCGCCTCGACCGGGCTCGAGGCGGTGAGCATCACCGGCGACGTCGGCACCGCCCCCGAGGTCGAGTGGACCGACGAGCTCAGCATCGACCCCGAGGCCGACCTCCAGGTGGAGACCCTCGTGGAGGGCGACGGCCCCGAGCTCACCGCCGACGACACCGCGCTGGTCAACTTCTGGGTCGGCAACGGCTTCTCGTCGTCGCAGACCTACTCCACCTACGAGGAGGGCGGCACGCCGCAGGAGCTCGACCTCGGCGCCACCGACACCGTGCCGGTCTTCACCGAGCCGCTCGTGGGCCAGACCGTCGGCTCCCGCGTCGCGGTGGCGTTCAACGCCGAGGGCCCCTTCGAGGGCGGGGGACAGCCCAGCCTCGGCATCGGCAACCAGGACTCCGTGGTCATGGTCTTCGACATCGTCGGGCCCTACGAGGTCACCGCGCCGTACGCCGAGGACGGCCCGGCCTGGACCCCCGACCTGGAGCTCGACGGCGAGGGCACGCCCACCGCGATGCGGTTCAAGGGCACCCCGCGGCCCACCGGCGAGCTGCGCACCTACGTGCTCGAGGAGGGCACCGGGCCCGAGCTGGCCGCCGACGACACCATCCAGGCCAAGTACCTCGGCCAGGTCTACGCCAAGGCCAAGCCGTTCGACGGCAACTACGGCGACGCGGCCTACCTCACCAGCCCGCTGGCCGGCCTGGTGGAGGGCTGGAGCCAGGGCCTGGAGGGCGTGCCGGTCGGCTCGCGGGTCGTGCTGGCGATCCCGCCCGAGCTCGGCTACGGCGCGAAGGGCAGCCCCGACGCCGGCATCGAGGGCACCGACACCATCTACTTCCTCATCGACGTCGTCGGAGCAGGGTGAGCGTCCGCAAGAGCGAGCGCCTGCTCAACCTGCTGATCATGCTGCTGGTCCAGCGCCAGTTCGTCAGCAAGGAGCGGATCCGCTCGATCCTCTACCCCGGCTCCACCCTCGAGGCCTTCGAGAAGATGTTCGAGCGCGACAAGGACGAGCTGCGCAGCCTCGGCGTCCCGATCGAGGTCGGCAACATCGACGCCTACTTCGACGACGAGCCGGGCTACCGCATCCGCCCCGACGAGTTCGCGCTGCCCGACATCGACCTCACCCCCGACGAGGCGTCGGTGGTGGGCCTGGCCACCCGGGTCTGGCAGCACGCCAAGCTCGCGGAGGCCACCACCGAGGCGGTGCGCAAGCTCACCGCGCTGGGCGTGCCCGTCGACGTCGCCGCCCTCGACATCGTGGAGCCGCGGCTCAGCGCCGACGAGCCGTCGTTCGACGCGTTCTGGGAGGCCACCGCCGAGCGCACCCCCGTCGTCTTCGACTACCGCCGCCCGGGCCAGGACACCGTCACCACCCGCCACCTGCAGCCGTGGGGCGTCACCCGATACTCCGGTCGCTGGTACGTCGTCGGTCTCGACACCGACCGCGGTGAGGAGCGGGTCTTCCGGCTCTCGCGCGTGGAGGGCGACGCCCGGCCCGCCGGCGAGCCCGGGTCCTACGAGGTGCCGCCCGGCACCGACGTGAGCGCGGTGGCCCGCCGCCTGGCGCCGGCGCCGGTCGAGCAGGACGCCGTGCTGCTGGTGCGCCGGGGCACCGGGCACCCGCTGCGCCGCAGCGCCGCCACCATCGAGACCGCCGTCGTCGGGCCCGACGACGCCACCGTGTGGGACCGGCTGCTGCTGCGCCGCGACACCCTCGGCCTGGCCGACGAGGTGCTCGGCCACGGCGCCGACGTCTACGTGGAGTCCCCGCTGGCGCTGCGTGCCACCGTCATCGAGCGGCTGCGGGCCGCGCTGGAGCCCGCGACCGCCGGCGCGGGGGAGGAGGCACCGTGAGCGGCACCCCGGCCCCCGGGGCCAAGGACCAGGTCGCGCGCCTGCTGACGCTGGTGCCGTACCTGCACGCGCACGGCGAGGTGCGCCTCGACCAGGCCGCGGCGGCGCTCGGCGTGGCGCCGCGCCAGCTGCTGAAGGACCTCAAGGTCCTGCTGATGTGCGGCCTGCCCGGCGGCTTCCCCGACGACCTGATCGACGTCGACCTCGACGCCCTCGAGGACCCCGACGGCGACGGCGTCGTGCGGGTCAGCAATGCCGACTACCTCGCCCGCCCGCTGCGACTGACCCCCACCGAGGCCACGGCGGTGATCGTGGCGCTGCGGGCGCTGCGCAACGGCGCGCGCCCCGACACCCGGGAGGTCGTCGACCGCGCGCTGGCCAAGCTCGAGGCCGCCGCGGCCGCCGGCAGCGCTGCCCCCCGCATCGACCCCGGGGCCGGCGGCGCCGACACCGACACGGCCCTGCTGGCCACCCGCCTGCAGGACGCCGCCGACCGCGGCCGGCAGGTGCGGCTGACCTACTACGTGCCGACCCGTGACGAGGAGTCGGAGCGCACCGTCGACCCCCGTGGGGTGGTGTCGACCGGGGGGTTCGCCTACCTCGATGCGTGGTGCCACACCGCCGAGGCGCCCCGGTTGTTCCGCCTCGACCGCATCCGCGAGGCCGAGGTCTCCGAACACCCTGTCGTGAGCGCGCCCGAACCACCCCGTGACCTGGCCGACGGCCTCTTCACGCGCTCCACCGAGACCACGCCGGTCACGCTCCACCTCGACCCCGCCGCCCGCTGGGTCGTGGAGTACTACCCGGTCGAGGCCGTGCGCACCCACGATGACGGCAGCCTCGAGGTCGACCTGCTGGTGGCCGACCCGCGCTGGCTCACCCGGCTGCTGCTGCGCCTGGCCCCCCACGCGCGCGTCGTCGCGACCGGCGGCGACCACCCCGGCGCCCACTCAGAGTTCACCGACTCGTACACCGCCGCCGCACAGGCGACGCTGGGTCTGTACACGTGACGGGGCGTACAGTTGGCCTCGTCCCACCGGGTGCCCACGGGCACCTCCCGGCGACACCTCGGCACCACCCCCAACAGAGAAGGTCCTGATGTTCCTCCCCATGATCGGCATGCCCCAGGGCGCGGAGTGGCTCGTCATCCTCGCGATCGTCATCCTGGTCTTCGGTGCGGCCAAGCTGCCCGACCTCGCCCGCGGCACCGGTCAGGCGCTGCGCATCTTCAAGGCCGAGACCAAGGGCCTCAAGGACGACGACGACAAGGACGCGCAGGGCGAGACCAAGCCCGTCACCGCCGAGCTGCCGCCCCCGTCGCCGGCCCCCACCGCCACGCCGGTCGAGGACCTGACGGTCACCGAGCACACCACCGACCAGCACCGCAGCTGAGCGCAGGCACCCCCGTCCGCTCGTGTCGATCACCGGTGTCGCCAAGCTGTTCGTCGGCAAGCCCGTCCACCCCATCGGGTCCGACGGCCGCATGGCCCTCTCCGACCACCTCCGGGAGCTGCGCGCGCGGCTGCTGAAGGTCGTCCTGTTCACCGTCGGCGGGTTCGTCATCTCGCTGTTCTTCTACGAGCAGCTGTTCGAGCTGATCAACGACCCCTACCGCAAGGCGCAGGACACCCTGCCCGAGGGCGCCACCCTCGGCACGGTGGGGGGTGCGGGCGGCGGCTTCCTGCTCTACCTCAAGATCTGCGGCCTGTCGTCGCTGGTGCTCACCAGCCCGTTCTGGCTCTACCAGATCTGGGCGTTCATCCTCCCGGGCCTGCACCCCCACGAGCGGAAGTGGACCCGGGTCTTCAGCGCGATCGCCGGGCCGCTGTTCCTCGCCGGCGTCGTCCTGGGCTACCTCACGCTGCCCAAGGGCCTCGAGGTGCTGATCGGGTTCACCCCGGCCGACCTCACCAGCCTCATCGAGTTCAACGACTACCTCCAGTTCTTCAGCCGCACGCTGCTGGTCTTCGGCGTGGCCTTCGAGATCCCGCTGTTCGTGGTGATGCTCAACCTGGCCGGGGTCGTCTCCGGCAAGGCGCTGGGTGCGCACCGTCCGTGGATCGTGATCGGCGTGTTCCTCTTCGCCGCCGTCGCCACGCCGTCCACCGACCCGTTCACGATGACCTTCATGGCCGTGCCGATGGTGGTGCTGTTCTTCATCTCCGAGATCATCGCGCGCTACAACGACAGGCGCCGCGCGGCCCGCGGCATCAACGCCGGGCTCTCGCCCGACGAGATCTCCGCCCTGTGACCCCGGGCCCCTCCCACGCTGCGCGCTCGGTCGCCCTCGACGACGTCGACCCCTTCGACCTGCCCGCGTGGCTCGGGGAGGACGAGGTCACCTGGACCGCGGCGTCCGGCGTGCTCAGCGGACACCTCGTCACCGGGCGGCTCGACGGCGGTCCACCCGGCGTCCCGTCCGGCGACCTGCCGTGCGACCTGCTGGCCGTGGACGACGCCCACCCGGCGCCGGTCGCCACCGACACCGTGCGCTCGGCCGCGCACCTCGCGTGGCGCCACGGACAGGTGCTGCTCGTCGCGCCGACCACCGGCGCCGCGCGCGGGCGGCTCACCCTCGCCGTACCGGGGCGCAGCTTCACCGCCGACCTCGTCCTCGACGCGCTCGGCCGGCTGGCCAAGGCCGTCGGGGCGTCCCCGGAGCGCTACACCGCCCGGCTGCGCCTCGGCGTCGAGCCACGCCGGTGACGCCGGGGCGTGGCGCGCCCCCGTAGGTTGGAGCCATGAGCACGGCTGACGAGATGACCCCGGCCGAGCGCTACGCCTCCTACCGGCAGCACCGCAACCACCCCGTCGTCCGCGACTTCGAGGCGATGTACGACTTCGCGCTCGACGACTTCCAGCTGCGCGCGTGCCGTGAGATCGAGGACGGGCGCGGCGTGCTGGTGGCGGCGCCGACCGGGTCGGGCAAGACGATCGTGGGCGAGTTCGCGATCCACCTGGCGCTGCAGACCGGCCGCAAGGCGTTCTACACCACGCCGATCAAGGCGCTGTCGAACCAGAAGTACCAGGACCTGGTGGCCCGCTACGGCGCCGACCAGGTCGGGCTCCTCACCGGTGACAACACCGTGAACGGCGAGGCGCCCGTGGTCGTGATGACGACCGAGGTGCTGCGGAACATGCTCTACTCCGGCTCGCGCACGCTGAACGGCCTGGGCTACGTGGTCATGGACGAGGTGCACTACCTCGCCGACCGCTCCCGCGGGGCGGTGTGGGAGGAGGTCATCATCCACCTGCCCGAGTCGGTGTCGGTGGTCTCGCTGTCGGCCACGGTGTCGAACGCCGAGGAGTTCGGCGAGTGGCTCGAGACCGTGCGCGGCGACACCACCACGATCGTGGAGGAGAAGCGGCCGGTGCCGCTATACCAGCACGTGATGGTCGGACGCCGCCTGCTCGACCTGTTCGCCTCCTCCGACGTCGACGCCGCCGCCGGGTTCGTCAAGGAGGGCGCCCCGGTCAACGAGGAGCTGATGAAGGTGGCCCGCGACGACTGGGCCGCCACCCGCATCAAGGACCGGCGCACCCCGCGGGGCGCGCGCGGCAAGGGTGGTCCCCGCCAGATCGGCAACAACCGCCGGGTGCAGACCCCCAGCCGCTACGACGTCATCGACCGCCTCGAGCGCGAGCGGCTGCTGCCGGCGATCGTCTTCATCTTCAGCCGGGTCGGCTGCGACGCCGCCGTGGCGCAGTGCCTGAACGCCGGTATCCGGCTGACCACGTCGGAGGAGCGCGACACCATCCACTCCTTCGTCGAGGAGAGCACGCGCCACCTGCCCCAGGACGACCTGCACGTGCTGGGCTACCACGACTTCCTCGAGGGGCTCACCCGCGGCGTCGCCGCCCACCACGCCGGCATGCTCCCGGCGTTCAAGCAGGTGGTCGAGGAGCTCTACACCCGTGGGCTGTGCAAGGTCGTCTTCGCGACCGAGACCCTGGCCCTCGGCATCAACATGCCCGCCCGCACCGTGGTGATCGAGAAGCTGTCGAAGTGGAACGGCGAGACCCACGCCGACATCACGCCGGGGGAGTACACCCAGCTCACCGGCCGGGCGGGTCGCCGTGGCCTCGACACCGAGGGCCACGGCGTCGTGCTGTGGCAGTCGGGCACCAACCCCCGCGAGGTGGCCGGCCTGGCCTCGACCCGCACCTACCCCCTGCGCTCGTCGTTCCGCCCGTCGTACAACATGGCGGTCAACCTGGTCCACCAGTTCGGCCGGGAGCGGGCGCGCGCCACGCTGGAGCTGTCGTTCGCGCAGTTCCAGGCCGACAAGGCCGTCGTCGGGCTGGCCCGCCAGCTGCGCAAGAGCCAGGACGCCCTCGACGGCTACGCCGAGGCCGCCGCCTGCTCGCGTGGCGACTTCATGGAGTACGCGACGCTGCGCCGCCGCATCAGCGACGTGGAGAAGGACGCCAGCCGCGCGAAGCGGGCCGACCGCCGGGCCGAGGCCGTCGAGTCGCTGCGCCACCTGCGGGTGGGCGACGTGATCCAGGTGCCGACCGGCAAGTTCGCCGGGCTGGCCGTGGTCGTGGACCCCGGCTGGTCGGAGGAGGGCCCGCGACCCTACGTGGTGACCGCCGACCGGCAGGCCCGCCGCCTGGCGATGATCGACTTCCCGACGCCGGTGACCGCGCTGACGCGGCTGCGGGTGCCGAAGAGCTTCAACGGGCGCAACCCGCAGATGCGCCGCGACCTCGCCTCGGCGTTGCACGCGCGCACCCGCGACCTGCCCCGTGACGGCGACGGCGGCTCCCGGCGCTCGGCGATGGCCCGCTCCGGTGCCGACGAGGAGGTGCTCGAGCTGCGCGCCGACCTCAAGGCGCACCCCTGCCACGACTGCCCCGACCGCGAGGACCACTCCCGCTGGGCCGAGCGCTGGTTCAAGCTGCAGCGCGACGCCGCCACCCTCGAGCGGCGCGTCGAGAACCGCACCAACACCGTCGCCCGACAGTTCGACCGCGTGTGCGACGTGCTGACCGCGCTGGGCTACCTCGCCCCCGCCGGCGACGGCGGCGCCGACGCCCGGGTGACCGAGCGCGGACGACGTCTGATGCGGCTGTACTCCGACATGGACCTGCTGGCCGCCGAGGCCATGCGCGCCGGCCTCTGGGACGACCTGTCGCCCTCCGGGCTGGCCGCAGCGCTCTCCGCGCTGGTCTTCGAGGCCCGCCGGGCCGAGGACGCCGCCTCACCCCGCCTGCCCGGCGGCGGGTCCCGGGAGGCCATGGAGGGCACCGTGCGGCTCTGGGGGGAGCTCGACCGGCTGGAGAAGGACCACGGGCTCGCCTACCTGCGCCAGCCCGACCTCGGCTTCGCCTGGATCGCCTACCGGTGGTGCGAGGGCGACGACCTCGACGACGTCCTGGCCGACACCGGCATGTCGGCCGGTGACTTCGTGCGCCGGATGAAGCAGCTGCTCGACCTCGCCGGCCAGGTCGCCGACGCTGCCGGCGACACGCCGCTGCGGCGCACCGCCCGTGACGTGGTCACCCGCATGAAGCGCGGGGTGGTGGCCTACTCCGGTCTCGCGGAGTAGGCCCCCGCCCGCTCGTCGGCCCGGACGGTCAGGCGCCCGCCTGCGCCACGGCCTCGGCGACCGGGGTGTCGCCACCGACGAGCTCCCACTGGTGGCCCACCGAGGTGTCGTCGTCGAGGCACGCGGCCACGACGGCGGCGACGTCGGCGCGGGTGACCTCACCGCGCTCGACGTGCTCGGCCAGGGTGACCCGGCCGGTCGCGGCGTCGTCGATGAGGGCGCCCGGACGCACGACGGTCCAGCGCAGGGTGCTGGTCCGCAGGGCGGCGTCGGCGTCGCGCTTGGCGTGCACGTAGACCTTCCACACCTCCTCGGCGTCGTCGGCCAGCGGGGTGTCGACCCCGATCGCCGAGACCTGCACGAAACGGTCGATCCCGGCGTGCTCGGCGGCCTCCACCGACTTCAGCGAGCCCTCCAGGTCGACGGTGCGCTTGCGCTCCACGTTCCCGTCGGCGCCGCCGCCGGCGGCGAAGACCACCGCGTCGCAGCCCTGGAACGCCGCGGCGAAGCCGGCGACGTCCTGCTGCTCGATGTCGAGCAGGCGCACCTCGGCGCCCAGCGCCTCCAGCTCGGCGCGGTACTCCTCCTTGCGCACCAGCGCGACCGGCACGTGCCCGGCGTCCACCAGTGCGGTGTGGAGGTGCTGGGCCACCTTGCCGTGGCCCCCGACGACTGCGATTCGACTCATGTCCCCAACGTACGTCGGGCCCGTGCGGGTCCGTCCAGCGGCGGGGAGCGTGGCCCCGGGCTCCGTCGGGGCTGATCAGGCGCCGCTGCGGCTGGCTCGGGGCCGGCTCAGGGCTGGCTGAGTACCGCGACCAGGCGCTGCACGGGCGACTCCAGGCCCCACCGCTGGGCGAGCGCGGCGAGCCGCTCGAGGTCGGGCGGGGCGGACGGCAGGGCGGTGCGGCTGCGGTCGAGGTCGATGTCGCGGGCGACCGCCACGACCTGGGGCGCCACCGCGAGGTAGTCGGCCGCGGCGCGCACCTTGCCGCGGGGCCCGGGGGCGAGGTCGGCGGCGGGGTCGTCGAGCGCGGCGCTGATGCCGGCGATGTCGCCGAAGCGGCCCAGCAGCGTCGCAGCGGTCTTGTCACCCACCCCGGGCACGCCGGGCAGGCCGTCGGAGGCGTCGCCGCGCAGGGTCGCGAAGTCGGCGTACTGGCGCGCGTCGACGCCGTACTTGGCGCGTACCCAGTCGTTGGTGACCCGCTCGTGGTTGCCGACGCCGCGGGCGATGTAGAGCACCCGCACGTCGAGGTCGTCGTCGACCAGCTGGAACAGGTCGCGGTCGCCGGTGACGACGTCCACGGGCTGGCCGGCGCCGGTGGCCAGGGTGCCGATGACGTCGTCGGCCTCGTAGCCCGGGGCGCCCAGCACGCGCAGCCCGAAGGCCTCGAGCACCTCGCGGATGATCGGCACCTGCACCTGCAGGGGGTTGGGCACCTCCTCCACGTCGGGGTCCTGGGCGACCTCCTCGACCACGCGGTGGGCCTTGTAGGACGGCAGCAGGTCGACGCGCCACTGCGGGCGCCAGTCGTCGTCCCAGCAGCAGACCAGGTCGGTGGGGCGGTAGTCCCCGACGAGGCGGGAGATGAAGTCGAGCAGGCCGCGCACCGCGTTGACCGGGGTGCCGTCGGGGCCGGTGATCTCCGGGACGCCGAAGAACGCCCGGAAGTACAGCGAGGCCGTGTCGAGGAGCATGAGGCGTCCGGTGCCGCCACCGGTCTGAGGGCTGGTCACGTCGCGCAGTCTCGCACGCGCGCTGGCCTACGCTGTGGCACGTGACGATCTCCGAGGTCGAGCCCACCGACCGCCGGATCGTGGAGCTGCTCGCCACCGACGGCCGGATGTCCTACACCGACCTCGGCAAGGCCACCGGCCTGTCGACGTCCGCGGTGCACCAGCGGGTCAAGCGCCTCGAGGCCCGCGGGCTGATCCAGGGCTACGGGGCCACGATCGACCACGCCGAGATCGGCCTGCCGCTGACGGCGTTCATCTCGATCCGCCCCATCGACCCCTCCCAGCCCGACGACTGCCCCGACCGGCTGCAGCACCTCCCCGAGATCGAGTCGTGCTGGTCGGTGGCCGGCGAGGAGTCGTACGTGCTCAAGGTGCGCACCGCCACCCCCGCCGCCCTCGAGGACCTCCTCGCCCGCATCCGCCACGCCGCCAACGTCTCCACCCGCACCACCATGGTCCTCTCCACCTACTACGAGAACCGCCCGGTGATCGGCTGAGGCGTGCGGGTTTCACCGGATATCCGGTGAAACCCTTGGTTGTCGACCGAAGCCTCGGTCGACAACCAAGGGTTTGGGCTGACAACCCCTGGGCTCTGGCGTCAGGCGGCCCAGTGGCGGCCCTCGAGCACGGCGCGGACGCGGGCCACCGTGCGCTCCGGTTGGCTGAGGTCGGCCCAGGTCACCCGGACGCACCGCCACCCGGTCAAGCCCTCGACCAGCTCCTGGCGTCGCTTCTCACGCAGGACGACGTCCGTCGCCGTCTCTCTCGGGCCCAGGCCGCCGCCGTACTTGACCCGGCCGTCGAACTCCAGGAAGGCGCCACGTGCCGGCCAGGCGAAGTCCAGCCGAGCCACCACGACGCCCCGGCCGTCGCGGACGACCCACTGGGGCACCGGGGCGGGGATGCCGTGGCGCCACAGGAGGTGGAAGGTGCGCGACTCGCCAGCGCTCTCGCACCGGCCGTCCACCAGCCGCAGGACGAGGTCGGTGTGCAGGGTGCGCGGCCAGTACGTCATCGCGTCGAGCCGCCGTCGCATGGCGGCCACCGTGGTCTCCCCGCGGTGCACCAGGGAGTTCAGCACCACCAACGACCGCTCGACGTCGGCCACCGTCGTGACGTCGAGCCCTGTTCGGGTGCCGCTCGTCAACCACATGCCGTCGCGGCGCGTGACGTCGTCTGCCACGACGGTGCCGCGGTGCGGCACGACACCGGCCTGGCGGCGTCCGGCCCTCCCGTCGCTGCGAGTGAGGTGCACCAGGTCCGGAAGGTCCCAGACGTCCGCGCCGAGACGTTCGGCCGCGGTGGTGTGCGAGCCCAGGACGTGTGACCGCGCCGCGCGGTAGGCGGATCGGGACACCGCGAGTCGCCGGCTGCGGTCGTCGAGCGCCCGCCACAGTTCGGCCGTGCAGTACGCGCCGTGACGGACGCGGTGCCACTCACCCGACCGCACCATCTGCGTGATGGTCCGGTCGTCGTGGCCGTGGGCCAGGGCCTCGAACGTCAGGAAGACACCGTCGGGCCCGGCGGGTGGGGTGCTCAGACAGGACATGCCTGAGTCATGGCCGTTGCGGCTCGCATCGAACCGTCCGATCTCGCCCCTGTGGACAAGGGCCCCGGCGTCGACCGGGTTGTCGAACCAAACCCTTGGTTGTCAGCCGAGGCTTCGGCTGACAACCAAGGGTTTCACCGGATATCCGGTGAAACCCGCAGCACCTTCACCACGCCTGGAGGGCAGCGGTACGGCGGGAGGCCTCGGCCATCTCGGCGGCCTTGAGGGCGGAGGTGTCGAGCTCGCCGTGCTCGGCCCACCACGCGCGGCCGGCCTCGGGGAGGGTGTGGATCGGGTCGTAGTACTCGAAGGTGCGGGTGAGGGCCTCGGGGTCGGTGGCCTCGATCGAGGTGCGGTAGTTCTTGGTCCAGTAGGAGATGCCGCGCTCGGTGTCGTAGTCGGCGAGCTGGTGGACCCAGCGCTTGCCGACGTAGGGCACGTCGCAGACGATGCGCGGGGTGGCGAAGCCGGGGAGGTAGCCCATGATGTGGTGCTGCAGCTTCTGGGCGTCGGCGACCGAGACCCGCCAGTGCTCCGAGAACGGGATCATGTCGCACATGTAGAAGTAGTAGGGCATGATCTGCGCGCCGTCGAGGAGGCGGAAGCACAGGTCGAGCAGCGCGTGCGGGTCGGCGTTGACGCCGTCGAGCAGCACCCCCTGGTTGCGCACGTCGCGCACGCCGGCGTCGAGCATCGCCCGCGTGGCCTCCGCGACCAGCGGGGTGATCGAGTTGGCGTGGTTGGCGTGGGTGTGGATGGCCAGCGACACCCCGCGGGCACGGGCGGTGGTCGCGACGCGCTCCATGCCGGTGCGCACGTCGTCCTGCAGCCAGTGCTGCGGGAGGCCCACCAGCGCCTTGGTGGCCAGGCGGATGTCGCGGACGTTCTCCACCTCGAGCACCGACATGAGGAACGCCTCGAGGCGCGGCCACGGCATGTTGGCGACGTCGCCGCCGGAGACCACCACGTCGCGCACCGACGGGGTACGGCGGATGTAGTCGAGCATGTCGCCGATGCGGTCGGCGGGCTTGCCGCCGAACTTCAGCTTCTCGATCACCGGGGTGGAGTTGCCGACCAGGTCCATCCGGGTGCAGTGGCCGCAGTACTGCGGGCACGTCGGCAGCAGCTCGGCGAGCACCTTGGTGGGGTAGCGGTGGGTGAGGCCCTCGGTGGCCCACATGTCGTGCTCGTGCAGCGAGTCGCGGGTCGCGTGGGGGTGGGAGGCCCAGTCGGTGCGGCGGTCGGAGAACACCGGGATCATGTAGTGGCGCACCGGGTCGGCGTAGAACGCGTCGGTCAGCGAGCCGGGGCCGGCCACGGGCTCGTGGGGCACCATCGTGTTCATCATCTGCGGCGGCACCAGCATCGACATGGTGGCCCGCTCGGCCTGGTCGCGCTCCAGGTCGGCGTAGAACCGCTCGTCGACCAGGTCGCCCAGCAGCTCTCGCAGCTGGCGCACGTTCTTCACGCAGTGCGCCCGCTGCCACTGCACCGACGCCCACTGCTCCGCGGTCACGTCGCGCCAGCCCGGGAAGCGGGTCCAGTCGGGCTCGACCAGCTCGACGCGGCGGTAGGGGTAGGGCTGCCCGGTGGTGTCCTCGACCAGGGAGGCGATGGACGTCTCGATGCTCATGGTGGGAGCGTAACGGGAGATCTTGCGGCGAGTCCAACGAAGCGCCGCAAGATCTCCGTCCCCTCGTCACCTGAGCCCGCTGGCCTCCAGCGTGCGTCGTACGGCGGACGCCTCGGTCGGCAGCCCGTAGCGCAGCCGGTAGACCGACTCCACCAGCCACCGCAGCGGTACGTCGGGCGCTGCGGCCCCCAGCGGGGCCTGCATCAGCAGCAGCCGCGGCGCGTGGCCGTCGTCGTGGGGCGGGAGGTAGTCGCGTACCGGCAGCAGCCGCCCGCCGAGGCGCTGGTAGAACACGATGCGCCGCTGGTGCTCCTCGGCGAGGTCGTCGGGCAGGCCGGGCTCGTCGGGGTCCTCCACGTCCCACACCAGCCGGGTGCGCCCCTCGGCGGCGAGCAGGGCGGTGAGGTCGCGCCACAGCGCCGACCCGACGCCGGCGCCGCGCCGGCCCACCGCGTAGTAGCGCAGGAACGTCAGCCCCGTGTCGGCAGCGGGGTCCACCACCTCCGCGCCCGGGTCGACCAGGTCGCGCACCAGCGCCAGCCCGGCCGGCCCGTCGTCGTCGACGCGCACCAGCATCCGGTCGACCAGCAGGTCGTCGAACGGCGCGCGCAGGTCGTCGGGGAAGGCGCCGTCGTAGATCGCGCGCACCGCGTCGACGTCCGCGGCCGAGAGCCGGTCCAGCGGCACCAGCGGGCTCACGCCGACCACACCCGCTCGCCGTCGACGTAGGTCGCCAGCACCTCGACGTCGCGCAGCCGCGCGGGGTCGACGGTGGCGGGGTCGTCGGAGAGCACGGCGAGGTCGGCCAGCTTGCCGAGACCCAGCGTGCCGCGGGTGGCCTCGGCGTGGGAGGCGTGCGCGGAGCCGTGGGTCCAGGCCACCAGGGCCTCCAGGCCGGTCACGGCCTCCTCGGGCCCGCATGGGAGGCCGCCGTCGGTGAGCCGGTTGACCATGTCGTGCATGCCCTTGAGCGGCGCGCCGTCGACCACGGGCCGGTCGGAGCTCCCGGGCAGGACGATGCCGGCGTCGAGCAGGGTGCGGCCGCGGTAGGCCCATCCCGACCGCTCGGGGCCGAGCGCGCGCAGCATGCCGTCACCGATCTCCCCGACGAAGCGGCCCTGGGGGACCGGCACGACCCCCAGCGCAGCGGCCCGGGCGACCTGGTCGGGCCGGGACACCCCGAAGTGCTCCACCCGATGGCGTACGTCGGGGCGCGGCCAGCGCCGCTGGGCCTCCTCGTAGGCGTCGAGCACCAGGTCGATGGCGGCGTCGCCGATCGCGTGCGCCGCCACCCGCCACCCGGAGCGGTGGGCATCGATGATCCGCCGCCGCAGGGCGTCGGCGTCGCCCTGGAGGTAGCCCCGCTCGCCGGGGGTGTCGGCGAAGTCGTCGCACATCGCGGCGGTGTGCCCGATCAGCGAGCCGTCGGAGAAGACCTTGACCGGGCCGAGCCGCAGCCGGTCGTCGCCGAGGCCGGTGCGGATGCCGAGGTCGAGGCCGACGGGGATGTCGTCGTCGGCGTGCGCGGCCACGGGGTGCAGCACGTCGGCGGCGACCATCAGCTCCACCCGCACGGGCAGCCGGCCCTGCTCTCGGGCGCGCTGGTAGGCCGCCACCTCGACCGGGCTCTTGCCGATCCAGCCACCGCCGACGCCGGCCTCCACCACGCTGGTGACGCCCTGGGTGAGGAACACCTGCCCGGCGCGCTCGATCGCGTCGACGAGGGTGTCGACGGGGTAGGGGAGCACCAGGCGGTTGAGCAGCTGCTGGGCCTGCTCCTGCAGCAGCCCGGTGGGGCGGCCCGCGGCGTCGGTGACCACGAGCCCCCCGGGCACGTCGGTGGGCGCCTCGGCCAGGCCGAGGTCGGCCAGCACCGCCGAGCTCACCACGCACATGTGGCCCGAGGTGTGACGCAGCCAGACCCGCCGGCCGCCGGCGGCGCGGTCGAGGGCGTCGCGCTCGGGGTGGGCGCCGACCTTGTTCTCGTCGTACCCCGCCCCGACCACCCACTCGTCGGGGCCGAGCGTCGCCGCGCGAGCGGCGACGGCGGCGTAGAGGGCGTCGAGCGAGGGCACCCGCAGGTCGACCTCGGCCAGGCTCAGGCCGAACCACGCCATGTGGTTGTGGGCGTCGTGGAAGCCGGGCACGACGACGGCGCCGTCGAGGTCCACCACCTCGCGCGCCGCCACGTCGTGGTGGGCCACCACCCGGCCGCCGAGCACCGCCAGCGCCGGCACCACCTCGGAACGTCCCGGGCCCTCCAGCGTGCGCACCCGCGCGTTGCGCAGCAGCAGGTCGGCCTGCAGGTCTCCCCGTGCCGCGGTCACGGCGTGGCCCCCCGCAGCGCCGACTTCTCCACCCGCTGCGACGCGGTCATCGGCAGCTCGGTGCGCAGCTCCCACCACCGCGGGACCTTGAAGCGGGCGAGCCGCTCCTCGCACCACGCACCGAGGACGTCGCCCAGCGTGGCCGCGTCGAGACCGGGCGCCACGACGTAGGCCTTGACCTCCTCGCCGCGCACCTCGTCGGGCACCCCGACCACCGCGGCCAGGCGCACCTCGGGGTGGGCCATCAGCACCTCCTCGACCTCGTGGGCGGCGATGTTCTCGCCGCTGCGGCGGATCATGTCCTTCATCCGCCCGGCGAGGTAGACCCGGCCCTCGTCGTCGAGGCGGGCGAGGTCACCCGTGGGGAACCAGCCGTCGGCGTCGAAGGGGGAGGGGTGGCCGAGGTAGCCGTCCAGCATCCCCGGCCCGCGCAGCCACAGCTGGCCGCCGTCGTCCAGGCGCACCTCGCGGTGGCCGGCCGGTCGACCCAGGCAGCCGGTGCCGACGAGCGCGTCGTGCTCCTCGGCCCCGACCCGGATGTCGGCGCCGGTCTCGGTCATCCCGAACGCCTCGAACCAGCCCACGCCCCAGCGCTCCTCGAGCTCGGCGTGGCGCGTCGGCGGGATGGCCGAGCACTGCACCGCCCGCACCCGGTGCTCGCGGTCCAGCGGGTCGGGCGGCATCCGCAGCAGCAGGGTCGGCATCGAGGCGAGGCAGTAGAAGTAGGTGACGCCGTGGGCGCGCACCCGCGACCAGAACGTCGAGGGGTGGAAGCCGTCGAGCGCGACGAGGTGGGCGCCGGCCAGCAGCGCGGTCGCGACGTTCCACTGCGGGTCGACGTAGTGGAACGGCTGCGCGGTGAGCATCACGTCGTCGGCGTCTAGGTGGGGGAACTCGCCGGTCATCGAGCCCGCCAGCGTCGTCCAGTAGGCGTGGGGGAGCAGGCAGCCCTTGGGCCGGCCGGTGGTGCCGGAGGTGTACTGCACGTTGGCGGTGGCCGACGCCGGCACGACGCCCTGCGCGAACGGCCCCGCCGTGGCCGCGGCCGCGTCGAGGTCGCGTACGTCGAGGAGCTCGGGCGGGGCGTCGAGGCCGCGCAGCACGGCGTCGTGCGGCGCGGTGGTCAGCGCCAGCGCCACCCCGGCGTCGGCGAGCACGTGGGCGGCGTCGGCGGAGCGGTAGCGCACGTTGAGCGGCACGATCGCCGCCCCGAGCCGGCCCAGCGCCAGCCAGGCAGTGGGGAAGTCGGCGGTGTTGTCGAGCACCACCGCGACCCGGTCGCCTGCGCCGACCCCCCGCTCGCGCAGCACCTGCGCCCACCGGGCGGTGCGGTCGGCGACCTCGGCGAAGCTCGTCGTGGTGGCCGCGCCGTCGGCGTCCTCGAAGGTCCACGCGGGGCGCTCGGGC
The DNA here is from genome assembly GCF_058681775.1 of Nocardioides sp. FY1077. NCBI lineage: Bacteria > Bacillati > Actinomycetota > Actinomycetes > Propionibacteriales > Nocardioidaceae > Nocardioides > Nocardioides sp. FY1077. The sequence continues at coordinate 245,336 of NZ_JBZWDB010000004.1, forward strand.
CAGCGCTCGGCGGCGCGGACGACGAGGTCGGGCAGTGACGGCTCAGCCACGGCCGAACGCCTCGCGCGGGGCGTCGCCCTCGCCGGAGAGGGACGTGAGGATCGCGTGGTCGACCTCGCGGGCCATCGCCTCCTCCAGCGTGGCGTCGAGGCCGAGGTCGATGACCTGCTTGGCCAGGCTCACCGACAGCGGGGGGCGCTCGGCCACGCGCCGGGCGAGGTCGAGGGCGACGTCCTCGTGGGTGCCGCTCGGCACCGCGCGCGCCACCAGCCCCATGGCCGCGGCCTGCGCGCCGGAGACCCGCTCGCCGAGCAGCAGCAGCTCCTTGGCGCGCGCCCACCCGACCAGCAGCGGCAGCAGCCGCGACACCCCGCCGGTCACGCTGAGCCCCACCCCGACCTCGGGGAACCCGAACGACGCGTCGTCGGCCGCCACCACCACGTCGCAGGCCAGCGCGAACTCCGCTCCTGCGCCGAGGGCGTAGCCGTGGACGGCGCCGATCACCGGGCCGGGGAAGCGGCGCACCAGGCGGGTGACGTCCTGGATGGCCTCGAGGCGGGCCCGGGTCTGCAGCACCGTCTCCTGCGGCACGGGCTCCTTCAGGTCGTGCCCGGCGCAGAACGCGCGCCCGCGCCCCGCCAGCACCACCGCGCGGGCGCCGTCGTCCTCGGCGCGGCGCAGGGCGGCGACCAGCGCGTCGGTGAGGGCGGGTACGACGGCGTTGAGCCGCTCGGGGCGCGCGAGGTGCACCTGCGCCACCGCCCCGTCGTAGTGGTAGTCGACGCTCACGGGCGTGGCCTCCTGCTATCGTCACGGTTGCCGATCGATCGATCGATCGATCGGGTCGCACGCTACCAGCCGGGAGGCACCGTGCCCGAGCCGAGCGAGCCGGTCGAGCCGACCGGGCAGCGCGTACGACGCGCTGCGCTCGAGCTGTTCGCCGAGCGCGGCTACCACGGCACCGGCATCCGCCAGCTCGCGGAGCGAGCCGGGCTGTCGTCGGCCTCGCTCTACCACCACATGGGCTCGAAGGAGGACCTGCTGGTCGAGCTGATGCGCGAGAGCCTCACCCGTCTCGTCGACGACGCCGAGCAGGTGGCCGCCACCCACGCCGACCCGCTGGCCCGCCTGGTCACCCTGGTGCGGGTGCACGTCACCAGCCACGGCGAGCGGCCGCTGGAGACCCGGGTCGTCGACGGTGAGGTCGGTGCGCTCGCCGGGCCCGCCCGTGCCGAGGTGGTCGCGCTGCGCGACCGCTACGAGGCGGTGTGGGCGCGCGCGATCGACGAGGGAGTCGCCTCGGGGCGGCTCGGCGTGGCCTCGCCGGCCGTCGCCCGACGCGCGCTGCTGGAGATGTGCAGCGGCGTGGCGCGGTGGTACGACGCCGCCGGGCCGACCCCGCTGGCGCAGCTCGCCGAGCAGTACGCCGACATGGGCCTGGCCCTGCTCGGCGTGCCTGCCACACGACGTCGGCGCGTCGTCGGCGACACGCCGGGCCGCGAAGGGAAAGGCGCGGGAAATCTCGCGCCGGACGCGACCCGCTGACCTGCGGCTTCGCGCGTCTGCGCAGGTCAGCCCCCGGTTGACACCCCCTGGGCGGGAGAGTGAGTGTGTGCCGTCCGCTCGCGCAGGTCGTGGCCGGCGAACCGACGTCCGAGTGGCCGTGTCGGAGGGTGGGGGCGCCAGCCACCTGTCCGACACTGTTCGCGGAGGTCGGTCCGCTCCACGGGAACGGACACGGAAGGACCCCGGCCCCCCTAGACAACAGCCCGGCTTCGGCAGCCGGTCGTTCCCGGGTTGGACCGAAGGGTTCCGGGGTCCTTCCGTCCCTCTGCCGACCCGCTGTCGCCGTGCCCCCGGGTCCCGGCCGACCCCGCCCCGTACCGTTGGGGTGTGCTGATCCGGAGCGTGGCCGCCGTCGCGGCGGGCGTCGTGCTGTCGCTGGCCCACGAGCCGGTGGCCCTCCCCGTGCTGCTCCCGTTCGCCCTCGCCGCCTTCTTCGCCCTGGCCCACGGCCGCACGGCCCGCGCCGGGTCCGTCGTCGGGCTGGCCTTCGGGCTGGGGTTCTTCGTGGCCCACCTGTTCTGGCTGCGGGCCGTGGCGGTGCCGGCGTGGCTCGGGCTCGCGCTGCTGGAGGCGCTGTTCGTGGGCGTCGCGGGCGCGGTCGTGGCCCGGCTGTCCACCTCGCCCCGCACGCGGGGCACCTGGCCGCTGTGGGCCGCGGCGACGTGGGTGGCGGTCGAGGTGCTGCGCAGCGGCTCGCCGTTCAGCGGCCTGCCGTGGGGCCGGCTCGCCTTCGCCGTGGTGGACACCCCGGTGGCCCCCGCGCTGCCGTACGTCGGCATGGTCGGTGTCAGCCTGCTGCTGGCGCTGCTCGCCGCGCTGCTGGCCGGGGTCGTGGTGACCACCGGACGCACCCGGCTGCTGACCGGGGGCGGGCTGCTCGCGCTGGTCGTCGTGGCGGCCGTGCCGGCCCTGGCGCCGTACGACGCCGGCGCGGAGGACCCCGCCACCGCGGAGGACAGCGCGACGATCGCCGCGGTGCAGGGCGACGTGCCGGGTCCCCTGGGCAACGACGTGCTCTACGACTTCCGCCAGGTCACCGAGAACCACGTGCAGGCCACCGTCGACCTCGCCGAGGCCGTCGAGGCCGGGGAGCGGCCCGCCCCCGACCTCGTGCTGTGGCCGGAGAACTCCACCGCCGTCGACCCCTTCACCGACGCCACCACCAACGCCGGCATCGAGCGGGCGGTCGAGGCGATCGGGGTGCCGGTGCTGGTCGGCGCGCTCGTCGACGACGGGCCGGAGCACGTGCTGAACCAGGGCATCGTGTGGGACCCCGACACCGGGCCGGGCGAGCGCTACACGAAGTGGCACCCGGTGGCGTACGGCGAGTACATCCCGTTCCGCTCCGTGCTGGACGTCAACTTCGGCGACCTCGCCCGCATCCAGCGCGACATGCTGCCCGGCTCCCGCGAGGAGCCGCTGAGCGTGGCGGGCGTGCAGCTGGCCGACGCGATCTGCTTCGACGTCGCCTTCGACGACGGGATCCACGCCCAGGTCGCCCGCGGCGCGGAGATGCTGGTGGTGCAGACCTCCAACGCGACGTTCATCCAGACCGACCAGATCGACCAGCAGTTCGCGATCAGCCGGCTGCGCGCCGTCGAGACCGGCCGGTGGACCACGGTGGCGTCCACCAACGGTGTCTCGGGGGTGATCTCGCCCACCGGGGAGGTCGTCGAGACCGTCGACCCCCGCACCACCGCGGTGCTGGTGGCCGAGGTGGGCCTCACCGACACCGTCACCCCGGCCGTGCGCCTCGGGCCCTGGGTGGGTCGGCTGTGCACCGTCGCGACGCTCCTCGGTCTCCTGGCGGCCGTCCTGCCGTACCGTCGTCGGTCCACACTCACGCACCGCACCACCAGCACCACCCCCACCGAGGGCGCGCCCGCGCTCGTCGGACCCACGAGCGAATGAGGGACGCATGAGCATCGCCGGACTCGGCCGTGTCGTCATGGTCATCCCGACCTACAACGAGGCCGAGAACCTCACCTGGATCGTCGGGCGGCTGCGCCAGGCGCAGCCCGGCGTCGACGTCCTGGTCGTCGACGACGGCTCGCCCGACGGCACCGGTGACCTCGCCGACGCGCTGGCCGCCGCCGACCCGCAGGTCGCCGTGGTGCACCGCACCACCAAGGAGGGCCTGGGTGCGGCCTACCTCCACGGGTTCCGGGTGGCCCTCGACGCCGGCTACGACGTGATCGGCGAGATGGACGCCGACGGCTCCCACCAGCCTGAGCAGCTGCACCGGCTGCTCGACGCGCTGCACGACGCCGACCTGGTGATCGGCTCGCGCTGGGTGCCCGGCGGCTCCGTGGTCAACTGGCCCTGGCACCGCCAGGCGCTCTCGCGCGGCGGCAACCTCTACGTGCGGCTGCTGCTCGGCATCGGGGTGCGCGACGCCACCGCCGGCTTCCGCCTCTTCCGGCGCACGACGCTGGAGAAGATCGACCTCGCCGCCGTGCTGTCGACGGGCTACGTCTTCCAGACCGACCTGGCCTCGCGCACGCTGCGGGCCGGGCTGCGGGTGCGCGAGGTGCCGATCGAGTTCGTCGAGCGGGTGCGTGGCGACTCCAAGATGAGCGGCTCCGTGGCCACCGAGTCGCTGCGCCTGGTCACCGTGTGGGGGCTCAAGGAGCGCCGGCGCCAGGTGCGCGACTCCCTGCGCCGACGCCGCGCCACCGCCACGACGAGCGCCCCGGGCGGCACCCGGGTCGGCGGACCACGGTGAGCCAGTCCGTGGGCGGCCCCGGCGGCCCTGGCGGTGCCGTCCCGGCGCGGCGGCGCCGTCCGGTGGCGCTGCTGCTGGTGGTGCTGTTCGTGGTCGTGCCGCTCGCGGAGATCTACGTGCTCATCCAGGTCGGCCAGGTCATCGGCATCGGCTGGACGCTGGTGCTGCTCGTGCTCGACAGCATCCTGGGCGGCTGGCTGATCCGCCACGAGGGGGCACGGGCGTGGCGGGCGCTGCGCACGACCCTGGAGGCCGGCCGGATGCCGGCGCGCGAGATCGCCGACGGCGCCCTGGTGGTGCTGGGCGGCACGCTGATGCTGAGCCCCGGGTTCGTCACCGACGCCCTCGGCATCCTGCTCATCCTGCCGTTCACCCGCCCGTTCTTCCGCGGGATGCTCACCACCGCGCTCGGACGGCGGCTGGTCGCGGCTCCGGGTCCCGGCGGGCTGGGCGGTCTTGGCTTCGGGGTGCCCGGTCGCTTCGGCACCGCTGCCGGCGGTCCCGGCGGTTTCGGGCCCGGCGGGGCGACCCCTGGAGACGCACGACGCCCCGGACCGGGGCAGGGGCCGGTGGTCCGGGGCGAGGTCGTCGACGACGAGTAGTCGCCGGGCGGGTCAGGTCGAGCCGATCGGCTCAGGCGCTGGCCTGACGCTTCTTGGCGTTCGCGCGGTGCAGGTGGGCCGGGCCGATCTCGCCACCGCGCAGCAGCTCGAGACGCTCCTTGAGGATGTCCTCGAGCTCCTTCTCGGAGCGGCGCTCGAGCAGCATGTCCCAGTGCGTGCGGACGGGCTTCTCGGCCTTGACCTCCTTCTCGATGCCGGCGGTGCTCAGCGCCTCGGCGCCGCAGCGGGGGCACTCCCACACCGCCGGGATGTCGGCCTCGACCGACATGGTGATCTCGAAGCCGTGGCCCTGCGGGCAGCGGTAGCCCACCTGCTGCCGAGCCGCGAACTCGATGCCGCGCTCGTCCTCGAAGCTCTGTCCTCCGAGTCGCGCTCCGCGCAACGTCCGCTCAGCCATGAGGCACCTCCAGTTCCTTGTCCCCGGGTTGTCGACGAGGGACCAGCGGCACGGCGGTGCTGCCATGGGCCGCGGGAACGCAAGCGGCCTTCCGATGCCGGACCCTCGAAGTGATCAACGGTACCGAGGGGTGCAACATTCCGGAAACCGTCGGCGACCACCCGGCGACCGGTGGTCACCGGTGGGCTCGCCGGCAGGCGCGCCACCCGGTCGGGCCGCTCAGGACCGCCCAGCACGAAGCAGCGCGCCCGGCACCGTGTTGCCGGCCTCCTCGATCCCGCGGCGGGGATCGAGGCGCAGCAGGAAGAACCCGCCCAGCACGAAGAACACGATGAGGGCGAAGAGCGCCGGGCGGTAGGAGCCGGTGAGCTGGAAGACCACGCCGAACAGCAGCGTGCCGAACCACGACGTCCCGCGCTCGGCGGCGTTGTAGAGCGCGAAGTACTCGCCCTCGCGGCCGCGGGGGATGAGCAGGCTGAAGAACGAGCGCGACAGCGCCTGGGTGCCGCCCATCACGATCGCGATCGCCGCGCCGGCGACCACGAAGAGCACGACGTTCTCGGCCGGCAGGAAGAAGGCGCCGACCACGATCGCCATCCACCCCACGGTGCCCCACAGCAGGCAGCGGTAGGCGCCGTGGGTCTGGGCCAGGCGGCCGAAGAGCAGCGCGCCCCCGAAGGCGATGAACTGGATCATCAAGATGGTGGCGATCAGCACCGACTGGCCCAGCCCGAGCTCCTTGGCGCCGTACGTCGACGCGCTGGCGATCACGGTCTGGATGCCGTCGTTGTAGAACAGGTAGGCCACCAGGAACGTCAGCGTCATCGGGTAGGAGCGCATCTCGCGCAGCGTGGTCCACAGCTGGCCGAAGCTGCGCTGCACCAGCGTGCCCTCGCGGCGCTCGCCGTCGGGCACCCGCGGCTCCACGTCGCGCAGCCGCAGGTAGGGGATGATCGTGAACCCGGCCCACCACAGCGCCGCGGAGAGCATCGACAGCCGCACCGCCAGCTCGGTGCTGATGCCGAACGCGTCGTGGCCCAGCACGACCACCAGGTTGAGCAGGAGCAGCAGCCCGCCGCCGAGGTAGCCGAACGCCCAGGCGCGCGACGACACCCGGTCGCGCTCCTCGGTGGTCGAGACGTCGACCAGGATCGCGTAGTAGCTCACCAGCGAGCAGCCGCCGAAGATGCTGGCCAGCACCACCGCCACGGCGCCGACCTGCCAGTTGTCGCCGGTCATGAAGAACAGCGCCGCGCCGCACGCCGCGCCGGCCCACGCGAAGAACGCCATGTTGCGCTTCTTGTGCGCCGAGCGGTCGACGTAGGCGCCCACCAGCGGCAGCACGAACGCGCTGGCGATGGTGGCGAAGGTGGTCAGGTACGCCGGCAGCGACCCGGCCGCGAGGTCGAGCCCGAGCACGCTGACGGTGCGGTCGCAGGTCTCGTCGGGGTCGGTGCAGCCGGCGGCGCGCCCGGCCACGGTGATCATGTACGGCGCGAACAGAACGGTCAGCACCGAGGTGTAGAACGCGGAGTTGGCCCAGTCGTACCAGCTCCAGGCCCGCTGCTGGCGGCGCCGGTCGTCGGCCGCGGCGAGCGGCGACAGGTCGGCGACGCCGCGCGGCGGGCCCGTGCCCGGGCCCGGCGGCGGGGTGGTCGGCGGGGTGGTGCTCACTGCTGCTCCCTCCAGCGGCCGGCCTCGACCAGCCGCTGGCGCAGCAGGTCGGTCCGGTCGGTCATGATCCCGTCGACACCCAGGTCGATCAGCTCGGTCATCTCGGCGGGGTCGTCGACGACCCAGACGTGCACCTGGACGCCGGCGGCGTGCGCGCGCCGCACCAGCCCGCGGGTCACCACCGGCACCCGCAGCCGGCCCAGCCGGCGCTCGTGCGGCACCTGCAGGGCCGCGACGTGGCGACCGGTGAGCAGGTCGGCGAGCCGCGCGCTCGGGCACAGCGCCCAGACCGCGGTCTCCAAGGGGTCGGCCGACGTGGCGACCTGCCCGTGGGTGAGCCGCCGGAACCGGCGCAGCCGCGAGGGGGAGAACGACCCCACCAGCACCCGGTCGTGCTCGCCGCGCTCCTCCACGAACGCGGCCAGGGCCTCGACCGCACCGTCGGACTTGAGGTCGATGTTGAACCGGGCACCCGGCAGCGCGTCCAGCAGCTCCGCCAGCAGCGGCACCTGCTCGCGCCCACCCACCCGCGCCCGGCGCACCTCGGCCAGCGTGATGGCGGCGATCTCGCCGCGCGCGTCGCTGACGCGGTCGAGCGAGCGGTCGTGGAAGGCCAGCAGCGCGCCGTCGGCGGTGACGTGCACGTCGGTCTCGAGGTAGCGGTAGCCCAGCGCGTAGGCGTGGCGGAACGCCGCCAGCGTGTTCTCCAGGCCCTCGAGCTCCGGGTGGAACGCCCCGCCGCGGTGGGCGAAGGCGAGCACGCCCCCCGGCACGCCCCCGCTCAGGTACGGCGCCGGGCGGGGCAGGACGCGACGGCTCACGGCCGAAGTATGCCGTCGCCCGCCGCTGCCCGCGACGGGGCTCGCCTGGTGGTGGGTGGCGCGGGTTTCACCGGATGTCCGGTGAAACCCTAGGTTGTCGGCCGAAGCCTCGGTCGACAACCAAGGGTATGCCCCGACCGGTGTGACCCGTGGGGCCGAGGTGACTGGGCGGGCCGGGCGGGCTGGGTGGGCTGCGGGGACGCGTCGGTGCCGTTCGCTCGTGGGGTACGCCGCCGAGGTCCGACGGTGTGCGCGGGTCGGACGGTCGGCCCGGTCCCTGCGCTGCTCGACCGGCGCGATTGCGCTGCTGGGGCAGTGACCGCGCCGAGCGGAGCCTCAGCCGCGCAGGCCCGCCTTGCGGGCCAGGCGGGTGGCGACGTCGGCGGGGTCGAGGTCGCCGGCGAGCAGGCGGCTGGTGGTCCAGCCCGACACGTCGAGGCCCGACTGGGCGGCGAAGTCGGGCAGGTCGTCGGCGTAGGCCTCGGCCAGCACCGCGACGTCGGCGGCGGTGGGGGCCGCGGCGTCGAGGTCGGTGGCCGAGCGGTTGGCCACGACCGGCTCCGGCGGCCGTCGGTAGGGCGCCAGCCCGAGGAAGTCGACGACGCGCGCGGCGGTGGCCTGCTGGTCACCGACCACGTCGGCGAAGTCGAGGAGCAGCAGCTGCTCGGGGGCGAACAGGCCCCGGGCGCGGCGCAGCTGGGCGCCGTACCGGCCGCGGGCCACGATGCTGAGCTGACGCACCCGGCTGGTGCGCCACTCCGCGGGGCGGGCGGTGAGCAGGTCGAGGTGGCGGCCGCGCTCGACGAGCTCGCCGAAGCCGAGGCGGCGCGCCGGGGGAGTGCGCTCCCAGGTCATCGTCCACTGCGAGAACGCGCGCTCCACCGGGTCGCGGAAGCTGACCACCAGCCGCGCGTCGGGCCGGTGGGCGGCCAGCCGGTCGAGAGCACCGGGCCAGAAGAAGTACGACGGCGTCGCGTCGACCGCGAGGCGGGCGGCCGGCTGCCGCGGCACCACGTGGTAGGCCGACAGGTCCGGCGCGGTCCAGTCGCGCCGGTCGTCGTCGAAGACGTGCCACTCCTTGGTGCCGGACGCCGCGACCTGGCGGTGGCGCGCCAGCAGCGCGTAGAGGGTGCTGGTGCCGGCCTTCTGCACGCCGGCCACGAAGGCCGTGAACGGCAGCTGCTGCGGCGCCCCCAACGGGGACGCCGCAGCAGCGGGCGGGACGGGCGGGGTCACGCTCAGATGTCGCGGAAGGTCTCGATCGAGGCGCCCAGGGTGTTCAGGCGCTCGGCGAGGTCCTCGTAGCCGCGGTGGATGACGTAGGTCGAGCGCAGCACCGAGGTGCCCTTCGAGGCCAGCATCGCCAGCAGGATCACCACGGCCGGACGCAGCGCGGGCGGGCAGACGATCTCGGTGCCGGAGAAGTGGGTGGGCCCCTCGATCATCACGCGGTGGGGGTCGAGCAGCTTGACCGACGCCCCGAGCTTGGTGAGCTCGGTGAGGTAGATCGCCCGGTTCTCGTAGACCCAGTCGTGCAGCAGCGTCTGGCCGGTGGCCACCGCCGCGATGACCGCGAAGAACGGCAGGTTGTCGATGTTGAGGCCCGGGAACGGCATCGGGTGGATCTTGTCCAGCGGGGCGCGCAGCTCGGAGGCCTCGGTGGTGACGTCGACGAGGCGGGTGTGGCCGTTGCGGGCGACGTACTCCTCGGTGCGGGAGTAGCGGAAGCCCATCTCCTCCAGCGTGGCGAGCTCGATCTCGAGGAACTCGATCGGCACCCGCTGGATCGTGATCGACGACTTCGTGACGATCGCCGCGGCGAGCAGCGACATCGCCTCGATGGGGTCCTCGGCCGGGGCGTAGTCGACGTCGACGTCGATGACCTCGCAGCCGGTCACGGTCAGGGTGGTCGTGCCGACGCCCTCGACGGTGACGCCGAGGCGCTGCAGGTAGAAGCAGAGGTCCTGGACCATGTAGTTCGACGAGGCGTTGCGGATGACGGTGGTGCCGGGGTGCAGCGCGGCGGCCATCAGCGCGTTCTCGGTGACGGTGTCGCCGCGCTCGGTGAGCACGATCGGGCGACCCGGCTCGACGGAGCGGTCGACGCGGGCGTGGTACATCCCGTCGGTGGCGGTGACCTCGAGGCCGAAGGGGCGCAGCGCCGACATGTGCGGCTCCACGGTGCGGGTGCCGAGGTTGCAGCCGCCGGCGTACGGCAGCTCGAAGGTCTCCGCGCGGTGCAGCAGCGGGCCGAGGAACATGATGACCGAGCGGGTACGACGCGCCGCGGTCTCGTCGACGGCGTCGAGGCGCAGCTCGCGCGGCGGGATGATCTCGAGGTCGTTGTCGGCGTTGAGCCACCGGGTCTGCACGCCGAGGCTGCCGAGCACCTCGAGGAGCCGGTTGACCTCCTCGATGCGCGCGACCTTGCGCAGGGTGGTGCGGCCCCGGTTGAGCAGCGTGGCGCACAGCAGCGCGACGCCGGCGTTCTTCGAGGTCTTCACCTCGATGCTGCCGGTCAGCGTGGTCGGCCCGCTCACCCGCAGGTGGGTGGGCCCGGCGCCCAGGGCGACGATCTCGGAGTCGAGCGCGGCCCCGATGCGGGCCAGCATCTCCAGCGAGAGGTTCTGGTGACCCTTCTCGATGCGGTTGATGGCGCTCTGGCTGGTGGACAGCAGGTCGGCCAGCTGGTGCTGCGTCAGTCCGCGGTGCTTGCGCGCGTCGCGGATCAGGTTGCCGATGCGGCCCTTGTATCCCTCACTCATGCCCCCACGGTAACTCACATGTGAGATATGGACGCAACGCGCGTCTCCCGCGTGTCTGCGGCTCCCGCCCCCGCGGCGACCGGGGGGCTGCGAGGATCGGTGGCATGCGCGCCACCACCATCCACGCCCCCCGTGACATCCGCGTCGAGGAGGTCCCCGACGCCCGCCTGCAACGTCCCACCGACGCGGTCGTGCGGGTCACCACCGGCTGCATCTGCGGCTCCGACCTGTGGCCCTACCGCGGGGAGAACCCCGTGACGGCCGGCTCCACCATCGGCCACGAGTGCATCGGCGTCGTGGAGGAGGTCGGGCCCGAGGTCTCGCGGGTGCGGGTCGGCGACTTCGTCGTCGTGCCGTTCGACCACTGCGACGGCACCTGCGCCCACTGCCTCGCCGGCGTGCAGTCGGCCTGCGTGGAGCTGTCGATGACCACCAGCGGCCAGGCCGAGCTCGCCCGTGTCGGGCACGCCGACGGCAGCCTGGTGCGCGTCGACGGCGTGCTCGGCGACGGCCGTCCCGACCCGGCGCTGGTGCCCTCGTTGATGGCGCTCTCCGACGTGATGCCCACCGGGTGGCACGCCGCGGTGGCCGCCGGGGTGCGCGAGGGCGGCACCGCCGTCGTCGTCGGCGACGGCGCCGTCGGGCTGTGCGGTGTGCTGGCCGCCTCGGTGATGGGGGCCGAGAAGGTCGTGGTGATGTCGCGCCACGAGTCGCGCCAGCGCCTCGCGACCACCTTCGGCGCCACCCACGTCGTGGCCACCCGCGGCGAGGAGGGCGAGGCCGAGGTCATGGAGATCACCGGCGGTGTCGGCGCCGACGCCGTGCTCGAGTGCGTCGGCACCGACCAGTCGATGCGTACGGCGTTCACCGTGGCCCGCCCCGGGTCGACCGTGGGGTTCGTGGGGGTGCCGCACGGCGTCGAGCTGCCGGTGCGCCGGATGTTCGGGCGCAACGTCGGCCTCGCCGGCGGCATGGCGCCGGTGCGCCGCTACCTGCCCGAGCTGCTCGACCTGGTGCTCGCCGGGCGCATCGACCCCGGGCTGGTCTTCGACCTCGCCCTGCCGCTGGACCAGGCCGCCGAGGGCTACGCCGCCATGGACGAGCGCCGCGCGATCAAGGTGCTGCTCGAGCCGTGACCGGGCGACCGCCCACGCCCCCGGCCCCCCGGGAGTAGCGTCTCCCGCGGAACGGCCCGCACGGGTCGGCTGGGAGGACGCATGACCGAGCTCGTGCTGGGACCGCTGCTGCGCTACGTCGACGAGACGTCGGCCACCGTGTGGGTGGAGACCTCCGGGTCGACCCACGTGGAGGTCACGACGACCACCGAGGGCGGTGCCCCCGGCCCGACCGCCGGGGCGCGCACGTGGCGCGTGCACGGCCACCACTACGCCCTGGTCGAGCTCACCGGCCTCGGGCCGGGCTCCACCACCAGCTACGAGGTGCGCCTCGACGAGGGCGTCGTGTGGCCGCCCGCCGACGCCGCCCAGGCCGACTCGGCGGTCTCGACGCTGCTCGAGGGCCGGCCGCTGCACATGGTGTTCGGCTCCTGCCGGGTCTCGGTGCCGCACGACGCGGAGCACCACGCGAGCTTCGGCGTCGACGCCCTGCGCACCCTCGGCATGCACCTGGTGCGCCACCCCGACGAGCGCCGCCCCGACCTGATCCTGTTCCTCGGCGACCAGGTCTACGCCGACGAGACCTCGGAGGCGATGCGCGACTTCATCGCCGCGCGCCGTGACCCCGACGAGGACCCGGGCTGGGAGCTGCAGGACTACGAGGAGTACGCCGAGCTGTACCGGCTGGCGTGGAGCGACCCGGCCAACCGGTGGCTGCTGTCCACCGTGCCGAGCGCGATGATCTTCGACGACCACGACATCCGCGACGACTGGAACACCAGCGTGAAGTGGCGCCAGGACATGGCGGCGACGACGTGGTGGAAGGGCCGCATCGTGGGCGGGCTGGCGTCGTACTGGGTCTACCAGCACCTCGGCAACCTCGGTGCCGAGGAGCGCGCCGCCGACCGCGTGTGGCAGCGCATCGCCACCCACGAGGGGCCCGACGAGCTCGACCTCACCCAGGTGCTCGACGAGCTGGCCGACCTCGCCGACCGCGAGCCGCACACCTACCGGTGGAGCCACTCCCGCGAGATCGGCACCCAGGCCCGCCTCGTCGTGGTCGACTCCCGGGCCGCGCGGGTGCTCGAGCCCGAGCTGCGCTCGATCATCGACGACGACGAGATGGCCTGGCTCGACACGCAGATGCGCGGCGACGTCGACCACCTGCTGATCGGCACGTCGCTGCCCTACCTGATGGCGCCCGGGCTGCACCACACCGAGGCGCTCGTGGAGTCGGTGGCCGAGGGCGCGTGGGGCCGGCTGCCGGCGCTGGTGGCCGAGAAGGTGCGCCGCGCCGTGGACGTCGAGCACTGGCCGGCGTTCCAGTCGGGCTTCCGCACCGTGGGCCTGATGGTGCGCGAGGTGGCCGCCGGCGAGCGCGGCCGCGCCCCGCAGACCGTCACCTTCCTCTCCGGCGACGTGCACCACAGCTACCTCGCCCGCGCCTGGGCCGATCCGGCGTCCGGCGTGGCGATGCGCAGCCGGGTGGTGCAGGCGGTCTGCTCACCGATCCGCAACCCGCTGCCGGCGTTCATGAAGGCGACGTTCAGCATCGGGGTCAAGGGCCAGGCCCGCCCGCGCGGCTGGCTCCTCGGACGGCGGGTGCTGCGCTCGCCGCTGCACTGGAAGGTCACCGACGGGCCCTGGTTCGCCAACCTCCTGGCGACCCTGGACGTGCGCCCCGGGGGGCTGGAGATCTCCTGGTCGACCGGCGAGGTGCGCTCCGGCGACCACGACCGGCCGGTGTGGCGCGAGGTGGCCTCGGTCGAGGTCTGAGCGCCCGACCGCGCCCGACCCGGGCGGGCCAGGCGACCCGGTCACGCCGGACGGTGGGTGGCCACCATCGTGTAGTCCTTGGCCGGGCCGGTGACCTCCCAGGTGACGCGCCACCCGCCGGTCGGCACGCCCGGCTCCACGCGCCCGCGGTAGGTGTCGGCGCCGCACGGGTGCACGACCTGCTCGCCGGGTGCCCAGGGGTGGAAGTCGCGACCGTCCTCGAAGGTCACCCACCAGTCCGGCCCGCGCCGCTCGACGTGCAGCGTGCGGAAGACCGGGGTGGAGAACGGCCCGCGGCCGGTGTCGAAGGTCATCGTGCCGGTCTCGTGCCAGCGCACCCGCCCGTCGGCGTCCAGGCTCAGCTCGGCGGTGCCGGTCACGCGGCGGTGCACCGCGTCGTGCCGGTCGTCGATCTCACGCTGCACCCGCCAGTGCCCCAGCAGGTCGGTGGGCAGCACCGGCGCCGGGGGCACCGGTGTCACCGCGCGTCTCCTCGGGGGTGGCGACGCAGCCGGTGGGGCGGCGGTGGTGCGGTCACGTCCTCGTTCTGGTGGTCCCGCACGGCGATCTTGATCTGCTCGATGTTGTTGCGCAGCAGGTCGGAGACCAGCTCGTCCATCCGCGGGTCGCCCAGCATCTCGATCAGCACCCGCAGCGTCGTCTCGGTGACCTGCCCGACGACCATGTCGTAGCCCGGCAGCCGGCCGAGCAGCCGCACGTTGGGGTCGTGGCGCACCTTGTCGGTGACCAGCGACTTGAGCTCGTCGTGGTTCTCCCGCAGCGCCGCCGACATGTTCTTCGTGTAGTGGCCGGTCTGAATCACGTCGGCCACCTCGTCGAGCACCATGATCGTGATGGGCCGCTTCACCGCCGCCACCACCCGGTCGCGACCGCGGGCGACCTGCCGCACGGCGAACGGCGTGCGCAGCCCGCGGCGCACCAGGAAGCCGGTCACCACGGTGGAGACCACGGCCAGGGCGATCAGCAGCACGACGACCAGCGCGACGAGCTGGGGGGTGCTGAGGCCGGCGACGTGGGGGATCACGGACCCATCCTGCCGGGTGCCCCGACGGCGGTGCGGGTCAGCAGCCCGACGGGGTCTACGCTCGCGCCTCGTGACCACCAGCACCACGCCGCCCGCTGCCGGCGGCGACCTCCCCACCGACGCCGCCGGCGAGAGCGCCGGAGCCGTCGTCGCCCCCCGCTCCGCCGCCGACGCGGGCCTCGACCTCAGCGACCTCGGCGAGGTGCGTCGGGCCCGGTTGCAGCGGATGTGACGCGGCCCGGCTGATCAGCCCGGGTCGGGGCCGTCCAGCGCCGAGGTCGACCCCAGCGAGGTCGCCAGCCGGTCCACCGCGGCGTCGTGGCCGAACAGCCCGGGCAGCCCGCCGGTGTGCACCAGCACGACCCGCTCGCCAGGTCGTACGTCGCCGTCGCGCACCGCCGCGGCGAGCCCGGCGAGCGCCCGGCCGGTGTAGGTGGGCTCCAGCACCAGGCCGGTGGTGCGCGCGGCCAGCACGACGGCGTCCCAGGCGGGCGCGGCCAGCCGGTCGTAGCCCTCGCCCACCTGGTCGGTGCGCACGCGCAGCGCGGGCTGTCCGTCGCCGGACCCGCCGAGGAGCCGCACGACGGCCGCGCGGGGGTCGGCCACCGCTCCGCAGTGCACGCCCAGGACCCGCTCGGCGCCGAGCGCGGCGACCAGCCCCGCCGTGGTGCCGCCCGAGCCCAGCGCCACGACCACGTGGCGCAGGTCGGGCACCTGCTCGACCAGCTCGCGCCCGGCCGCGGCGTACCCCTGCACGCTCGTGGGGCTGGAGCCGCCGAACGGCACGAGGTGGGGCCGGGCCCCCTCGGCGCGGAGCCGGTCGACCTCGTGGGCGGCGGCGGCCGCGAGGCCTGCGGCGTCGACGTCGCCGGCCCGCACCACCCGGGCGCCGAGCAGGGCGTCGAGCAGCAGGTTGCCCCGCGCTGGCGCCCCGGCGGGACCGCCCAGCACCAGCACCACCCGCAGCCCGAGGCGGGCCCCCGCCGCGGCGGTGAGCCGGGCGTGGTTGCTCTGGGCGGCGCCGGTGGTCACCAGCGTGTCGGCTCCCGCCGCCAGGGCCTCGGCGCAGGTCCACTCGAGCTTGCGCACCTTGTTGCCGCCTCCGCCGGGGCCCACGAGGTCGTCGCGCTTGACAACCAGGTCGTCGGGGCGCAGGCCGAGCGCGGTGGCCAGGCGGGGGGCGGGCTCGACCGGCGTGCGCCAGGAGCCGAGGTCGAGCGGGGTGAGGGGCACCCGCCCGTCCTACCACGGCCCCCGGGCGGCGCTCAGGAGGCGCAGACCGCGGCCTCGACGGTGCGGCTGACGTCGGCCACCATGTCGAGGCTGGTGGGCAGCGCGGTCACGGTGACCACGGCCCAGCGACCGTCGTCGGTCACCAGGTTGCGGGTCTCGAAGCCCTGGATGTCGCCACCGTGACCCCATCCCCGCACGCCGCACGACAGCCGGTGGGAGGCCAGGCCCAGCCCGTAGCGCCACCCCGGGTCGGCGTCGAAGCCGGGCGCCGCGACGGAGCGCCGCATCTGCGCCAGCTGCTCGGGCGGGAGCAGCTCGCCGCCGAGCAGTGCCTCCATGAAGCGGCCGAGGTCGTGGGGCGTGGCCACGAGCTGGCCCGCGGCCCACCCGAGGGAGGGGTCCATCCGCGTGAGGTCGTGCCACTCGCCGCCGGGCTCGTCGGCGAGGTAGCCGCGGGGGTGGCTGCCGCGGATGCGCTGCTCCCCGACACCGGGCCAGTAGGTGTCCTCCAGGCCGAGCCGGTCGATGATGCGCCGCTCGACCTCCTCGGCGATCGGACGACCCGTCACCTGCTGGGCCAGGAGCCCGAGCAGCACGTAGTTGGTGTTGCTGTACTCCCACTCCGAGCCGGGAACGAAGTGGCGCCGGCGGTCGAGGGCGGCGTCGACGAGCTGGTGCGGCTCGACGTAGGTGTGGGCGACGGCGCGCAGGGTGCCGCCGGCCTCGACCACGAGGTCGTCGTAGTCGGGCAGGCCGCTGGTCTGCTGCAGCAGCTGGCGCACGGTGATCTCGCGACCGTCGTTGCCGCGCCCGCGCACGACGCCGGGCAGGTACCGCTCCACCGGGGCGTCGAGGTCGACGCGGCCCTCCGCGACCAGCTGCAGCACGACGGTGGCGGTGAACATCTTGGTGTTGCTCGCGATCCGCACGCGGGAGTCGAGCGGCACCGGGGCGCCGGTGTCGAGGTCGGCGACCCCGGCGCGGTAGGTGCGCACCTCGCCGTCGGAGCCCCGCACCGTGGCGATCACGCCCGGGAACCCGGAGCGCTCCACCAGGCGGTCGAGCCGGCGCTGCACGACCGCGTCGCCCGACCCGGGCGTGGGCTCCGCGGCGACGGGGGCTGCGGGGGAGGGGGTGGACGCCGGGCTGGACGCGGGGGTGGACGCCGGGGCGGGTGAGGTGACGGCGACGAGGGAGGCCAGGGAGAGGGCTGCGGTGACGGCGGCGAGCCGAGCACGGGGGAGAGGCGACACGGGATCGTTTCCTTGCTGATCGGGGGGTCTTCCGGACACCTCCACGCTCGCGCAGCAACGCCCGGTCCTCGATCCGGCAGGCTGGCGGGTCGATGGTGCAGCAGGCACCACCATCCGCCCGCGTGGGACCTCCTGGCCCCGCGGCGCCACTAGGGTGACGACCGGCCGCACCGGCCCCGGTCCGCCGCGGCGCGCCGCGCCCGCCAGCACCCGGGGACACCCACGAGCACGCACGACGAGGGCACACCACGATGGACGCCACCACCCGCCAGCGCGCTCGGACGACGACGTCCGGGCGCGTCCTGCGCGACGCCGTGCGCTCCGCCGAGCAGCTGCTCGGCGGGCTCGGCACCGCCGTCCTGGCGCTGGGGCTGCTGGCCTGGCTGTGCGTGGTGGCGGCGGCCTGCCTGGTCGGCGTCGGGCTGCTCGCCGTCCCCGGCACGCTCCGCGCGCTGCACGCCCTGGCCGGTCACGAGCGCGAGCGGCTCGCCCGCTGGGGGCCGGACCTGCGCGCCCCCGACACCCGCGACGCCGGCGCCGGCGTCCGCGCCGCGCTGGCCGACGCATCCACGCGGCGCGAGGGCGCCTGGCTGGCCCGCCACGCCGTGCTGGGCCTGCTCGCCGGCCTGGTGGCCGCGCTGCTGCCGCTGCTCGCGGTGCGCGACCTCACCTTCCCGCTGTGGTGGTGGGCGATCCCGGCGGAGTACGCCTCGCCGTCGCTGGGGTTCTGGATCGTGACCGGCTGGGCCGGCGCCGCGGCGGTGGTCGTGCTGGGGGCGGCCTGGGCGGGGCTCGCGCTGCTGGCCGTGCCGCCGCTGGCCCGCCGCCAGCTGCGCACGGTGCGCCGCCTGCTCGACCACGACCGCGGCGACCTCACCCTGCGGGTGGCCGAGCTGACCGCCACCCGGGCCGCTGCCCTCGACGCCCACACCACCGAGCTGCGTCGCATCGAGCGGGCCCTCCACGACGGCGCCCAGAACCGGCTGGTGGCCGCCACCGTGCTGATCGGTGCCGCCCGCCGCAGCATCGCCACCGGGCACGGCGAGCGCGCGGAGCCGGCCCTGGGGCGGGCGCAGGACGCCGCCGAGCTCGCCCTGGCCGAGCTGCGCGCCGTCGTCCGCTCGATCCTGCCGCCGGTGCTGGCCGACCGCGGCCTGGCCGGTGCGGTCGCGGGGCTGGCCGCCGCCTCGCCCGTGGAGTGCACCGTCGAGGTCGACGTGGCCGAGCGGTGCCCGTCGGCGGTCGAGGCCACCGTCTACTTCACCGTCGCCGAGGCCCTCACCAACGTCGCTCGCCACAGCGGAGCCCGCCGCGCGCACGTCGAGGTCCGTCGGGCCCGCAGCCGCCTGCACGCGCTCGTCACCGACGACGGCCACGGCGGGGCGGCCGAGGGACACGGGTCGGGGCTGGCGGGCGTGCGCACCCGGGTCGAGGCGATGGACGGCCGGTGGTCGCTGGACAGCCCCGTCGGGGGCCCGACCCGCCTGGAGGTGGAGCTGCCGTGCGGATCGTGATCGCCGAGGACGACCCGCTGCTGCGTGAGGGGATCGCGGCGCTGCTGACCGCCGAGGGCCTCGACGTCGTCGCCACGGCCGGTGACGCCGCGGGGCTGCACGCCGCGCTGGAGACGCACCGGCCCGACCTCGCGGTGGTCGACGTGCGGATGCCGCCGACCCACTCCGACGAGGGCATCCGCGCCGCGGTCGCGGCCCGCACCCGGCGCCCCGACCTCGCGGTGCTCGTGCTGTCGGCGTACGTCGAGCAGAGCTTCGCCACCGAGCTGCTCGCCCAGGGCAGTGCCGGGCTCGGCTACCTGCTCAAGGAGCGGGTGGGCCGCGTGGAGGTGTTCCTCGACGCCCTGCACCGCATCGCGCGCGGCGGCACCGTCATCGACCCCGAGGTCGTGCAGCAGCTCGTCTCGCGGCGTGACGACCGGCTGGCCCGGCTGACCGCGCGGGAGCGCGAGGTGCTCGCCCTGATGGCCGAGGGGTGGGGCAACACCGCCATCGCGGCGCGGCTCGTGGTCACCGACGGGGCGGTGCACAAGCACATCCGGTCGATCTTCGCCAAGCTCGACCTCGACCCGGCCGACGACACCGACCGCCGGGTCGCCGCGGTACTGCGCTACCTCGACGGCTCCGCGGGCCGGCGCTGACCCGACGGCGCTGACCCGACGGCGCTGACCCGACGGCGCCGACCCGTCCGCGGCGACCCGTCCGGCTCAGCCGCGGCGGTAGACCACCCGCCGGTGGCCGGGGCGCTCGTCGAGGTCGGGGGCGACCAGGCTGTGGGTGCGGGGCGAGCCGTCGGCCCAGCGCTGGAACACCCACCGCCGACCACGCACCCACTGCACCCGCGGCGCCGACACGGTCACCTGCGAGCCGGTCACGAAGGTCGCGGTGGCCGGGGTCCGCAGCCGGTTGCCACCGACCGACACCACCGCACCGCGCGGGGTCGAGGCGAAGCGAACCGCCTGCGGCTCGGGGTCGAGGGTGCGCTCGACGGTCGTCGTCAGGCCGCGGGAGTCGGTGGCCGAGACGGTGAGGGCGAGCGACGAGGGGTACTCGTGGTCGGGTGCGGTCATCGTGGCCGACGAGCGGTAGAGCCACTCCTCGACGGGGTGGGTGTGGCAGATCGACGGGCAGTGCCGGATCGCCAGCGACCAGCGGAAGGCGTCCTCACCCAGGTCGCCGTCCTCGGCGTCGGTGGCCGTGGCCGCGAGCGGGATCCGCTGACCGACCTGCCAGCGCAGGTCGTCGCCGGGGGAGAGGACGTCGACGGCGGGCGGGGTGTCGCCGGGGAACACCTGCACCGCGGCGCGGTCGTCGGCGCGGCCGTCGGAGACCCGCACCGCCACCGCCCGGTTGCGCGGCTCGTCGTACGTCTGCTCGACCTGCGGGCCGGTGGCGTCGTCGAAGTCACCGTCGGCGTCGAGGTCCCAGGCGTACTCCAGGCGGTCGCCGTCGGGGTCGCCGGAGCGTGAGGCGTCGAAGGTGACCGTGAGCGGCAGGTCGCCCCAGGTGCGGTCGGCCGCGAGCCGCGGCGTCGGCGGCTGGTTGCCGCGGGTGTAGCGGATCCGGTGCAGCGCCCCTGCCGAGGCGGTGGGGTAGCCCATCGGGTCGACGCCCAGGTCGAGGTAGTACAGGTCGCCGCCGGGGCCCTCGACCAGGCCGATCGGGCTCGCCGCACCCTCCACCAGCGGCTCGACCCGGTCGGGGTCGGGCACGCCGTCGCGGCCGGCCCGCATCGCCCAGATGCACCCCCGGGAGTAGTCGGAGAAGACCAGCGCCCCGCGGTAGCGGCCCGGGTAGCCCGCGGCGGCAGTCACGAACGCCATCCCCGAGATCGAGGCCGAGCCGGTGGGGCAGGCCTCCCCGGGCGTCACGGTGCCGCCGCGCGTGGCGTAGGACCAGTACGGCGCCACCGCGCCGCGCGGGGTGCCGGCGTCGTCGTAGAGGTGCTCGCACATCTTCATGTCGAGCACGTCCCACGCCGGGTTGCGCCGGTCGCCCTCGTAGCAGGGCCAGCCCAGGTTGGCCACGGCGTCGGTGGGGTCGACGATCCGGTTGACCTCCTCGCGGCGCGACCCGCCGACGTCGCCCACCCACAGCTCGCCGGTGCCGGGGCGGAAGGCGAAGCGGAACGGGTTGCGCAGGCCGTGGGCCACCATCCGTGCCGCGTTGGCGTCGGGGTCGCCGGCCAGCGGGTTGTCGGGTGCGCCGAGCCCGGTGGCGGGGTCGAGGCGCAGGACCGAGCCGTCGATGCCGACGGGGTCGCCGGGGATGTCGCGGGAGCGGAGGTCCTGGCTGCGCAGCGACCCGCCCTGGCTCCAGGTGGCGTCGTCGGTGGCGATCGGGTCGCGGCAGGGGTTGCCGGCCTGGCCGTGGTCCTCGAAGACGAAGCTCGCGCCCTCGCCGATGCTGGCGTAGAGGTACCCGTCGGGACCGAAGCCGACCGAGCCGGTGGCGTGGCTGGGGTACTGCAGGCAGCCGTCGTCGACCAGCACCTCCTCCTCGCCCACCATGCGGTCGCCCTCGGCGGTGAGGCGCGACAGCCGCGCGCCGACGACGCAGCCCTCGCCCATCGGGTCCTCGCAGGCGTCGTACGGCACGCCGGGGGTGCCCCACGCCGGGGCGGGTGCGTCGTCGAAGGGCACGTGGTCGTAGGCGTAGAG
The DNA here is from genome assembly GCF_058681775.1 of Nocardioides sp. FY1077. NCBI lineage: Bacteria > Bacillati > Actinomycetota > Actinomycetes > Propionibacteriales > Nocardioidaceae > Nocardioides > Nocardioides sp. FY1077. Next base: position 266,503 of record NZ_JBZWDB010000004.1, read on the forward strand.
CACGTAGACCGACGGGTCGGCGGGGAAGTCGGGGGCCAGCGTCATGCCGAGCATGCCGCGGTCCCAGTAGTTGTGGACCGCGGTGCTGAGGTCGGCGAACACCTCGCCGGAGGGGTCGTCGAGGGAGTCGTGCACCCGCAGCACCCCCGACTTCGACGCGACGAACACCCGGCCGTCGTCGGCGAAGTCGACCGCCGTGGGCTCGTCGAGGCGCGACATCACCACGGTGTCGTGGAAGCGGTCGGGCAGCTCGGGCTCCCCGGTGGCCACGGCGGCGCGGCGCGCGGCGCGGTCGGGCGAACGCCGGTCGCCGGACGGCGCGGCGGTCCCGGCGTGCGCCCCTGGGTGTCCGTCGGGGTGCCCGTCGGGGTGCCCGCCCTCGTGCGCCCCGGCCACGGGCAGCGGCACGGGCAGCGCCACGAGCGGCGCCGCGACCAGCGCGGCCAGCGCCAGCAGCGCGGGGGAGCAGCGACGGCGACCCCTGGTGAGCAGGCTCCACCCCATGCGCGACCCCCCGGTCCGGTGCGACCCCCCGCCGCACGACGTCGCGAGGCTAGGGGGCCGGGCCCGTGCAGGTAAAGAGCGACACCCGGTGGGGCCGCGCTCAAGCGAGGTCGAGCCGCATCACGACGCGACGGGCGGTGGGGCGGGCGACCTCGTGCAGCCCGGCCGCGGCGAAGGTGGCGACGGTGCCGACGTGCAGCTCCTCGGCGATGCCACCGGCGGTGAGCAGCGGGTAGGCCTCGACCGCACGGGCACCCCGCGCCCGGGCGTGGTCGACCGCCGCCCGGGCCAGCGCCCGGCTGACGCCGCGGCGCCGCGAACCGGCGCGGGTGAAGAGGCAGGTCACCGCCCAGACGCCGTCGTCGGCGGGGTCCTCGTCGCGCCCCACCCACGGCACCCGGTAGGCCCGCACCAGGCCGCCGTACGCGCTGCGGGGCTCGACGGCGCACCAGCCCACGGGCTGCTCGCTGCGGTAGGCCACCAGGCCGCTGGTCGGCGCGCCCGGCGTGTCGCAGCCCGCCTGCTCCCGCAGCCGTGCGGCGCGCTCCTCGACCGGGACGGCGGCGAACGTCTCGCCCGGCGACAGCCTGTACCGCTGGCACTGGCACCGCGCCCCCTGGCCGCGCGTCCCGAGCACCGCCCGGAGGTCGTCCCACGACGCCTCGTCGGCAGGCACCACCACCGTGTCGTCCGCGACGTCCAGGTCGTCGGCGTCGTCCGAGTCGTCCATGTCGACGCATCGTGCCAGGTACCGACCGGCCGCGGGCGGGTCAGCGACACCGACCGCCTAGGCTGCGCCGGGTGACGAACGAGCAGTCGCCGGCGGTGCACTCCACCGAGGTGGGGGGACCCGCCGGTGAGCCGGTGGTGTTCCTGCACGGCCTCTTCGGCCAGGGCCGCAACTTCAGCCAGGTGGCGAAGTCCCTCGAGCCCGACCTGCGCTCGCTGCTGGTCGACCTGCCCAACCACGGCCGGTCGGGCTGGACCGGCTCGGTCGACTACCTCGACGTCGCGGACGTGGTGGCCGAGCACCTGCGCGGCGGGTTCGCCGCCGACGGACCGGTGCACGTGGTGGGCCACTCGATGGGCGGCAAGGTCGCCATGGCGCTGGCGCTGCGCCACCCCGAGCTGGTGGACCGCCTGGTCGTCGTCGACATCTCGCCGGTCGACACCGACGGCACGGGGGAGTTCGAGCACCTCCTGGACAGCCTGGCCCGCCTTGACCTCGACGCGATCGAGCGCCGCGCCGACGCCGACGAGCTGCTGGCCGCCGACGTCGACGACGAGCGCGTGCGGGGCTTCCTGCTGCAGAACCTGCGCACCCACGGATCCGGCTTCCGCTGGCAGGCCGACCTCGCGCTGCTGCGCGCCGAGCTCGCCACCATCGGCGGCTTCCCCGCGCTCGACGCGACCTTCGACCACCCGGTGCTGTGGATGGCCGGGGAGCGCTCGCCGTACGTGCGGGAGGAGCACGGCGCCCCCATGCGACGGCTGTTCCCGCGCACCCGGCTGGTGACGATCAAGGGCGCCGGCCACTGGGTGCACTCCGAGCAGCCCACGGCCTTCGTCTCCGCGCTGCGGGTGTTCCTCACCGCCGACTGACCGACCTGCGGGCCGGTCGAGCACCGGGGATCCTGGACGCCGGGGGCAGACTCCCGGCATGACCCGCGCACCGTGGAAGTGGCTGGCGGCCCGCATCGAGTCGCTCGACCCCGAGACCGACAGCGACGAGATCATGCGGCTGGTCGCCGAGCACCAGCTCAACGACCCGATCGTCAACCTCACGCTGCTGGTCACCACCGCGCAGACCGCCCTGCCGCCGACGGCCTCGGCGACGCTGGTCGGCACCGGGAAGATGCTGCACCGGGGGGAGGAGCGCTTCCACGACGGCAGTGGGTACCTGATGACGTGGTTCACCCAGGGCGCGCGCAGCGAGGCCACCCGGGCGTCGGTGGAGCGGCTCAACCGCTACCACCTGGGCCTGGCGAAGCGGTTCCCCGGCGCGTTCGGCGACAACGACGAGTACGTCTACACGCTCTGCGCCGTCGGCGACTTCCTGCCGCGCATGCGTGAGGTGCTGGGGCTGCCGCCGCAGAGCCCCACCCTCGACGTCGCCTGGCACCACTTCCTGCGCGACCTCGCCGAGCTGTTCCGCGGGGAGCACGGACCGGTCACCGGCTTCCCCGACGACCTGGCCGGCGTCCGTGCGTTCGCCGCCGCCTTCGAGGCCCGCGACTGGCCGTCGACCCCCGAGGGCCACGAGCTGGTGGAGGGCATGGTGCGCCAGTACGCCGAGCGGTTCTTCCCGCCGCCGATGCGCTGGTTCGCCCGCACCCAGGCGCTGCTCCTGCTGCCGCCCCGCGTGCGCGAGGTGCACCGCACCGGTGAGCCGGGGCCCGTCGCGGGCGCCGTCGTCCGAGTGGTGATGCGGTGGGTGCTGCTGGCGCAGGAGTCGTGGTGGCCCGACCGACGACGCCGCTTCTCCAAGACCCGCGCCGGGCGCCGCGGCCAGGCCCGGGCGCGCCGTCGCGCCGCGCAGATGCAGCGTCGCTACGACCGTCGGGTCGCGCGCGGCGAGGTAGTGCCGCCGGCTGCGGGGTGAGGCCCGGGTAGGCCCAGCACTCTCCGACGTCGGTCCCCAGGCCCGGACGACGCGTTGGGACGCAACGACGGGCTGCTAGCGTCCGCGGCTGTGGAGCCGCGGACGATCGACGTCGACGGGGTCGAGCTGCACGTGGGCGTGACTGGTCGCGGCGCCGACGTCGTCGTGCTCTCGGGTGGACCGGGGTGCGTGCACCACCTGGAGCGCGACGAGCTCGCGGTCCCCGGCCATCGCTGCTGGTACCCCGAGCCGCGCGGCGTCGGTCGGTCGGGCGGGGGAGCCCATGACATGGAACGGGCGATCAGCGACCTGGAGGCCGTCCGGGTGCTGTCGGCGTCGCCCGCTGGACCGTCGTCGGCCGCTCCTGGGGCTGCGACCTGGCCGTGCGCTACGCCGTGGAGCACCTAGAGGCGATCGGCGTGGTCGGCGTGGTCGGCGTGGTCGGCGTAGCCGGCAGGGGCCGCAGCGCTCGGCGTGACGTTGTCCACGTGACGGGGGTGCGGTGGCGGTGAGCACGGTGATGAAGCTCGTGTGGGCCTACGTCGGCGTCGTCCTCGGAGCGGCGCTGGTCGCGGTCGTCTACCTACGGGTCTCCGACGACGAGTCGCCGCTGATGACGGGCGTCGGCATCGCTGTCCTCACCGCCGTCTCGGTGGTCGCGGCCCGGCGCGAGTCCCGCAGGGCGGCGCGACGCCGGATGCCGCAAGGCGCGCAGCACCGACCCGCAGCCGGAGACGGGTGCGGGGTGAGCAGTCTGCGCCCGAACAGCGGGCGCCCGGCGGGCTCGGGGGCATCCCGGCGCGGGGAAGGCATGGGCGGCGCGGGTGGTTGTCCCGTCGTGAAGCTGTCGCTGCTCGACCGGTCCCGCACCCGCGCCGGCGTCGGGGAGGGCGAGGCGCTGACGCACACGGTGGAGCGGGCCGTGGCGGCGGAGCGGCTGGGGTACGACCGGTTCTGGGTCGCCGAGCACCACGGCGTCCCGGGCGTCGCCTCGGGTGCACCCGCGGTGCTCCTGGCGGCGATCGGCGCCCGCACCGACCGCATCCGCCTCGGCTCCGGGGGAGTGATGCTGCCCAACCACCAGCCGTTCGTGGTCGCCGAGCAGTTCCTGGTGCTCGCCGGGCTCCACCCCGGTCGCGTCGACCTCGGCGTGGGCCGGTCGTCGGGGTTCACCGGCCCGGTGCGCCGCGCGCTGCGCCAGGACGACGACCGGCCCGACACCTTCGCCGAGGACGTCGCCGAGCTGCGCGGCTACCTCCGGCGCAGCGCACCGGTGACCGCGCGTCCGGCCCTCGCCGAGGAGGTGCCGCTGTTCGTGCTGGCCACCGGGCGCGGGATCGACGTCGCCGCACGCCTGGGCCTGCCGGTGGTGGTGGGCGGGCCCGTGCTGTCCGAGCCCGACGTCGGCGAGCGGCTGTCGGCGTACCGCCGCGAGGTCCGCGCCCACCACCCGGACCCCCCTCGGGTGACGATCTCCCTCGACGTGCTGGTGGCCGACACCGACCGCGAGGCGCGCGAGCTGGCCCTGCCCGAGGTGTGGGCGATGGTGCGGTCGCGTCGCACCGGCACCTTCGGGCCGCTCGAGCCCGTCGAGGAGATCCGCGGCTCCCGGTGGGAGGACCAGGACCGGAGGCGGGTCGAGGCGGGGCTCGCCGCTGTCGCCGCGGGGAGCCCCGCCACGGTGCGTCGCCGGGTGGAGCAGCTGGTCGAGGCCACCGGCGCCGACGAGCTGCTGGTGACCGGGTCCACCTACGACCGGGCGGCGCTCGCCGCGTCGGACGCCGCCGTCGCCGACCTGCTCGCCTGAGCGGGCCCGGCCTCAGCCGACGGGGAAGTCGGTGGTGACCGCGAGCGGCCGGCTCGCCTCGACGTCCGTCTGGAGCGCACGCACCCGGCTCGCGGCGAGGTCGAGGGAGTCGGAGCCGAGCAGCTGGTGGAGCGGCGCACCGTCGCCGGCGGCGACTTGGATGATCGCGGCCGCGACCGCGACGGGGTCGCCGAGCTGGGTGCCGGCCATCGCCCGGTGGGCCTCGGCCATCTCGCGCACGGCGTCGTAGCCGTCGGCGACCACCGTCGCCGAGCGCAGCGAGGCGGGGTCGAGGAAGTCGGTGCGGGTGTAGCCGGGCTCGACCAGGTTGACGCGGACGCCGTGGTCGGCGACCTCAGCGGCGAGCGCCTCGGTGAGCGCCTCGAGCGCGAACTTGCCCGCGCAGTAGAGGCCCCAGCCCGGGAAGGTGGTGAGGCCGAGGATGCTGGAGATGTTCAGCACGTGCCCGCTGGCCTGCCGGCGCATCAGCGGCAGCGCGGCTCGCAGGACGTTCCAGGCACCGAACACCTGGACGTCGAACATCTCGCGCGCCGCGGCGTCGCTGACCTCCTCGACGGCGGCGAGGAAGCCGTACCCGGCGTTGTTGACCACGACGTCGAGACGACCGGTCCGCTCCGCCGTGGCCTGCACCGCCGCGGCGACGGCCCCCTCGTCGGCGAGGTCGAGGGCGACGGCGAAGAGCCGGTCGGTGTCGGTGTCACCGAGGGCCTCCAGGAGCCGCTCGGTGGAACGGGTCGTCGCGGTGACGTAGTCGCCGCGCTCGAGCAGCTGGCGCACCAGCTCGAGCCCGAGGCCGCGGGACGCGCCGGTGACGAACCAGGTGGCGGGGGTGTCGGTGGGGTAGGGCATGGGTCCTCTTCTCCGGGTGGCGCGGCCGGTGTCGACCGCTCGTCCAGTCTTGGCCGGTCGGCGGCGCCGTGGGCCGCCACGTCGGGGCCGCTGCGGACCAGGACGCCCCTGCCCAGGACGCGGCGTCCTCGGTCCGGGCGTGCCGCACCCCGGCCGGCGCGGGAGGATGGTCCGGTGCCGGTACGCAACAGCGAGCTCGCGGACTTCCTGCGTCGCGCCCGGGGACGGGTCGACCCGTCGCGGGCGGGGCTGCCGCCCGACGGGCGCGCCCGTCGGGTGCCTGGCCTGCGACGCGAGGAGGTCGCGCTGCTGGCCGGTGTCTCGACGGACTACTACGCGCGGCTCGAGCAGGGCCGCCCGATCACGCCCTCGCCCGAGGTCGTCGACGCCGTGGCCCGGGCCCTCGAGCTCGACGAGGCCGGTGCCGCCCACCTGCGCCACCTGCTGGGCGCGCGCGGGTCCGACGTGCGCCGGGCACGCCTGCCGCAGGTGCAGCGGGTGCGCCCCGGCCTCCACCAGCTCCTCGACGACCTCGAGGAGCAGCCGGCCCTGATCCTCGGACGAGGTGCGGAGGTGCTGGCGAGCAACCGCCTGGCCCGGGCGCTCTTCACCGACTTCGACCGCCTGCCGGCCGCGGAGCGCAACTACGCGCGGTGGATCCTGCTCTCGCCGCAGGCCCGCGACCTGTTCCTCGACTGGCCCGACCAGGCGCGCACGGCGGTCGAGACCCTTCGCCTGGCCCACGGCACGCATCCCGGCGACCGTGCCATCGGCGACCTCGTCGCGCTGCTGCTCGAGCAGAGCGCGGAGTTCGCCGGCTGGTGGGCCGAGCACGGTGTCTACCAGCGCACCCACGGGCGCAAGCACCTGCGGCACCCGGTGGCCGGCGAGATCGTCGTCGGCTACGAGACCATGCTGCTGCCCGGCGACCCCGACCAGACGGTCTTCCTCTTCACCACCGAGCCCGGGAGCCCGTCGCGCTCGGCGCTGCGGCTGCTGTCGAGCTGGAGCACCCCCGCCGGCCGGCATCCCTCACCCGCGGGCGGCGCCGACGGGCCGCGGTGACGACGCTCGTGGGGCTCGCTACTCGCCCGGCAGCCGGCGGGTGGTCACGATCTGCTGCGCCAGCTCGCGCAGCTTGAGCTGCTCGGTCGTGGACAACCGGGTGAGCAGGGCGAAGGCCACGTCGGGGGTGAGGTCGAAGCGCTCCATCACGATGCCCATGGCCTGACCGATGACGCTGCGGGTGTCCAGCCCCGCCGCGAGGTTGTCCGACTGGCGCACCGCCGCCAGCGCGATGGCCACGTGGGCGGCCAGGGCCAGGCCCTCGGCCTGGTCCTGCTCGCTGAACGCGTCCTTCTCGGAGGAGTACATGTTCAGCGCGCCCAGGGAGTCACCGTCGGTGAACAGCCAGATGGCCAGCACGCTGCGGACGTCGTGCTCTTCGGCCACGCGTGGTCCCCACGTGGGCCAGCGGGGGTCGTAGCCGACGCTGGGGCTGACGATGAGCTGGTGCTCGTCGATCGAGCTCAGGCACGGCCCCTCGGACAGCTCGTACTGCAGGTGGTCGCAGTCCAGCGCCGTCTGCCCCACCCAGGCCGGGGTGTGCACCTCGGTGCCCCGCACGATCGAGATGCCCACCGACTCGGCACCGTCGATGTTCGACACCGCCAGCCGCGCCGCGGAGTCGAGGGTGGCCTGGGCGCCGTCCTTGCCCTGCATGTCGCGGGCCGCGGTGGCGAGCCAGGTCGACAGCGGTTCCATGTTGGTCGGCACGACCTCAGTGTCGCCGACCGTTCGACGGGACACCAGGCCACCCCCGGTCACCCGACGACGGCAGGGGGTCAGCCGGTCGTCACGGTGGCAGGTCGAGGCCGATGGCACGCCCGACGGGGCGTGCCTGCAGCTCGACGGGCGGGCCCCACTGGGCAGTGGCGTCGAGTCGGGTCAGCAGCTCGCAGCGGCCGTCGGACCACACCGTCACCAGGAGGTCGAGCTGCTGGACCTCGACGCGGCCGGCCAGCACGCGGACGACGTGCGGACCTGGTGACCCGACGGGGGCGGTGGTCGGTCGCTGGCCGGCCGGGGGGAGCCCGCCGAGGATCACGTGGTCACCGCCGTGGGGCCGCTCCGCTCACCGACGGCGGGGAGCAGGGTCATCTCCGGCCGCGCGGGGGTCGGGGCGCCCCCACCGCCGCCGAGCCCCCACAGCACCGCCTGGGCGCGGTGGGTGATCCCCAGCTTGCGGTAGCCCGAGCGCAGGTAGGTCTTGACGGTGCTGGGGCTGAGCGACATCTCGGCGGCGATCTCGGCGTTGGACAGGCCTCGACACACCAGGGCGAGCACGTCGGCCTCCCGCCCGCTCAGGGCGCCTGCCCGCCCGTCCTCCGGCGCGTTGCTCACCCCGCCTGCCGACCGCAGCACCCGGGGCTGCGAGCGGGCCCGGCGCAGGGTCGCCACGAGGTCGTGGGCGTCGGCACGCATCGAGACCACCTCGCTCGCGCCCAGGTCCCCGGCCTGCTCCGGCCCGGCGGGTCGCTCCCCGCTGAGGACGACCACCGTCGCCACCGGCCCCGTCGGCAGCGTGGCGAGCACCGCACGCGGATGACCCTGCGCCACGACCACGACGTCGACCGCCGGGTCGTCGTCGGTGAGCAGGGTGACCTCGTGCGAGCGGTCGCCCAGCACGTGCACGAAGCCGGCGTGCAGCAGGAGGGGGAGGCGGAGCAGGACGCGGACCGGTGGGGAGGGGGTCAGCAGCTCGAGCGCTTGAACGGCCACGGGAGGCCCTTCGACGTGGTCTGCGGCAGAGCCGTTTCTTGACTCGGCAGACCACGACCACGTTAGCGCCTCCCGGCGGTGGAAGCGAGCACCACACGTCTGCTCCTCGAGTGACGCGGAAATCGCCCCGACCGGCTAGTGTCGACGAAACGTTCCCGCTGACAGCGGGGCTCGGCCCGTGGCCGGCGACAGGGGAGGGGGCGCGGTGGCTCCCTCAGTCGACGCGATGCGGTCAGCGCTCAACGCCGCCGTCACCGGGGCTGCGCCCGGACTCTCTGCGGCCAACGAGCTGTGCGCGGCGTGCGTGCCCCTGCTCGGGGTGGACGGCGCTGCGGTCTCGATGATCTTCGACGGGGCCTCGCGCGGCACCTTCGGGTCGAGCAGCGAATCGAGCCGGCGGCTCGACGAGTACCAGTTCACCTTCGGCGAGGGGCCCTGCCTCGACTCGGTGTCCTCACGCGAGCCGGTGCTGGTGCCCGACCTCGACGCCCCGCACGAGCGGCGGTGGCCGGCGTTCACCGGGGCCGTCCTCGGCGACGGAATCCGTGGAGTGTTCGCGCTCCCGATCATGATGACCTCGGTGTGCGTGGGCGCGCTGGACCTGTTCCGTGAGGGCCCCGGGCCGCTGGCCGACGAGCAGCTCACCGGCGCGATGCTGGCCGCCGAGCTCGCCACGCTGCCGTTGCTCGACCTGCTCGCCAGCGACACGTTCGACGCCGACGGCGGCCTCGACGCGCAGCTGATGGCGCAGGGGGAGGACGCCTGGGGTCTCCTCGCCGACATGGACCGGATCGAGGTCTACCAGGCTACCGGCATGCTCATCTCGCAGCTCGACGTCGACCCCCCCGAGGCGCTGGTGCGCCTGCGCGCCCACGCCATCGCCACCGGGCAGACCGCGAGCGACGTCGCCTGGGCCATCCTCGAGCGCCGGCTGTTCCTGGACCGCGACGACCAGCACGGCAGGGGAGGAGGTATCCATGAGCGACACTCCTGACACCGGCGAGCACCGCGAGCGCGACATCGTGCGGGCGTTCGTCGAGCTGTCCAACGAGCTGGTCGGCGAGTACGACATGGTGGACCTGCTCTCCAACCTCACCACGAGCTGCGCGCGGCTGCTCAACGTCGCCTCGGCGGGCCTGCTGCTGAGCGACGCGGGGGGCACGCTGCACGTCGTCGCCGCGTCCTCGGAGCGCACCCGCCACCTGGAGCTGTTCCAGCTGCAGCGCAACGAGGGCCCGTGCCTCGACTGCTTCCACAGTGGTGAGGCCGTGCTGGTCCCCGACCTGGCCGAGGCCGGGCGGTGGCCACGCTTCGCCGAGGGCGCGCGTCGGGCCGGTTTCGTGTCCGTCCACGCGCTGCCCATGCGGCTGCGCGACACCGTGATGGGGGCCCTCGGCCTCTTCGGCGAGCATGTCGGCGACCTCGACCCTGAGGACGTCGCGCTGGCCCAGGCGCTGGTGCACGTGGCCGGCGTCGCGATCGTCAACGAGCGCTCCGCCTCCGACCGCGCCGCGATCCACGCGCAGCTGCAGCACGCCCTGACCAGTCGCATCGCGGTGGAACAGGCCAAGGGGGTCGTCGCCGACGCCGGCCACCTCGAGATGGAGGAGGCCTTCAACGTGCTGCGCGGCTACGCCCGCGACCACAGCCGCCGGCTCAGCCACATCGCCGTCGAGGTCGTCAACCGCGAGCTGCGCAGCGACGACCTGCTCCAGCACGCCCGGTCTGCCGCCATCATCACCTGATCCGTCAGCACCACTGACCGCCGTCGACCCCGGCAACGGCCTTCGTGACCCGGGGCAGGTCCCAGCGCGTGGGCTGCGGGGGTTTCGACACGGGCGCTGCGCGCCCTGCTCGACCATCGGACGGGCCGCTCTTCGGTGGTCGAGTGCCGAGGAGCGCCAGCGACGAGGTATATCGAGACCCCGCAACCGTCCGCTGGGACGCGCCCAGGGCAGGTCCCGGCGCGGGCCGCGGGGTTTCGACACGGGCGCCAGCGCGCCCTGCCGACCAACGAAACGGGGGACCGGGCGCGGGGCGCGCTGCCGACCGACGAACTGGCCCCTCCTCGCTGGTCGAGTGCCGAGGAGCCCTTCGAGACGCTCGCTGCGCTCGCTCCTCAGGAACCACGCCAGCGACGAGGTGTATCGAGACCACCGAACCGTCCGCTGGGACTTGCCCAGGGCAGGTCCCGGCGCTGGCGGCGGGGGTTTCGACACGGGCGCTAGCGCGCCCTGCCGACCAACGATCGGGGGAGGGCGCGGTCAGGTGAGGTGGGTGGTGCCAGTCGGGGCGACGGCGTACCGGTGTCCGTGGGGACTGACCCATTCGAACGCCGCGGCCGCGGTGCGGGTGTAGGTCCAGCCGTCGTGGGTCTTGGCCCGGTGGTGGCGCCTGCACAGACACGCGAGGTTGGCGGTCGACGTCTGGCCGGGTGGGCCGCCGTCGGCCAGCGCCCGGTAGGGGGTGATGTGGTCGACGTCAGATGACCGGGCGGGGCGGGTGCAGTGCGGGAAGCGGCAGGTGCCGTCACGCAGGACGACCTGCTCCCGCAACTGGTCGGGGACCTCGTAGGCGTCCGTGGCGATCTGCTGGGTCAGGTCGAGGACCGGGCGGACGGTCACCGCGGTACCGCTGCTGGCGCACCAGGTCTTCACTTGCTCGGCGGTCACGAGGCTGCGGGTCTTCTCCACCCGGGCAAGGTGCAGGTCGGCGTCGTCGTGGAGGGCAGCGTCGCTGAGGTGGACGTGCAGCACCACCTGCCGGGCCGGTCGTCGACGCGGCGTCCGGTCTGCCTCGGTGTCGTCGCGGGTCAGGTCGAGGGCGGTCTGGGCGCGGGCGATCTCACCGACCGCCATCGCGCGGCGGGCGTCCAGCGACTCGGTGCATCCCAGCTCGGCCAGCTGAGCGGCGCAGTGCGCGACCGCGGCGTCCAGGTCCAAGGCGTCGGCGAGGTCGAGGTCGCCCTGCACGTGCATCGTGCCGAACACCGACACCTGTGAGGTGTCCACGTCGAAACACCGGTCGGCCGCGGCCTTCTTCGCCCGTGCTCGCGCCTGCTCGGGGTCGTGACGGACGATCGCCTCGTCGACCAGCCGGTCCAGGGCGCGGAACCCGATCTTCGACGCCACCGGGGCCACGTGGCGGTCCACGAACGCCGCGGCGTCCGGGCTCAGCGCGAGGGTCTGGTCGGCCACCCGGCGGGCCCGCCACACCTGCACGTCACCAGCGGTCACCCGCGACCACAGTCGCGGCAAGCGGTGCGCGATCTCGAGGGCGTGGCCGACGTACCGCATCCCGGCGTCGCTGCTCATCCCGAGAGCGGCGGCGAGCTCCACCACCGCGAACTCCGACACCAGTGGCGCGCCCTCGCCGGCGACCGCGAGCTGCTGGTCGGTCCCGGGAACGGCCGCGGCGAGGTCTCGGTCGCCGGGCTCCAGCTCGTTCTCGGCAGCCCACTCCACCGCCGTGGTCAACAGGCCCACCTCGGCAACGTCTGCGGCCTGCCGGTACGACCTCGCCCGCTCCAGCAGCGAGCCTGCTGCGGGCCCCTGTCGGCGGGGGCGGAGGGCGGTCGAGGTCATGACCTCATTCTACTCGAACACGTGTTCGAGTGCAGTCGTTCTCCACCGGTTCGTGAGCACGTTGCGGGGTCTCGATACGAGCGCTAGCGCGCCCTACTCGACCAACGAGGGGATCGGCGCTGGCGCGCCCTGCTCGACCAACGAGGGGACCGGCGCTGGCGCGCCCTGCTCGACCAACGAGGGGACCGGCGCTGGCGCGCCCTGCTCGACCAACGAGGGGATCGGCGCTGGCGCGCCCTGCTCGACCAACGAGGGGATCGGCGCCACGCGCCCAACTCGACGACCGGACAACCGTCGGTGGTCCAGTGCCGCTGAGCACCGGCGACGTGCATCGGGACCGCGCGGCCGCGGCGGTGGAGCTGGCCGGGGGAGCAACGCCGGTCGTCTCGAGGACCGCGGTCCGCTGACCAGGCGCGCCTCGCGTCAATCGCGGTCATCACCTGACCGACGTGGCCAGCCACTCCTCGAACGTCTGCCGGCCGACCCGGGCACTGTCGCCGCGGGGGAGCAGGCCGCCGGAGACCATGGCCGACCCGGCCGCGCCGGGCAGACGCACGCCGACCACCGGTCGCCGCCGGCCTCGTGCCGCCAGGGTGCGCCGAGCCAGGTCGACCAGCTGCTCCTCCTTCGGACCGGCGAGCTCGGGCCCGAGCCCGGTGGCAGGCCCTCGGGCCAGCGTCACCAGCACCGCTGCGACCTCGGCGGCGGCGACCGGTCGGATCAGCTGCCGTGGCACCAGGGCGACCGGTCCCCGCACCCGGTCGAGCACCTGACCGGCGAACTCGTGGAACTGCGTCGCCCGCACCACGCTCGCCGGGATCCGTCCGTCCAGCACGAGCCGCTCCTGGGCCAGCTTGCCCTGGTAGTACCCGAACGGCACCCGGTCGACCCCCACGATGGACAGCGCCACGTGGTGGCGGACACCCACGTCCTCGCCCGCTGCGAGCAGGTGTCGCGTCGACGTCTCGAAGTAGGCCACCGCGGCGGAGCGCCGGGTGGTCGCGACGTTGCTGACGTCGATGACGACCTCGACGTCCGTCATCGCCTGCCGCAGTCCCGCACCCGTGGTCAGGTCGGTCCCGCGCGACCGAGCCAGCACCACCGGGGTGTGGCCGGCCTCGGCCACCTCGTGGGCGACCAGGCGGCCCACCAACCCGGTGCCACCGGCTACTGCGATGCGCATCACGCCTCCCCGGCGGTCGTTCCGTGCTCGTCGGTGGGCAGCATCGCACGCGAGCACGTCCGTCGCGCCGAGTGCACGGGACGCCGCAAACGTGTGGCGACCGCCTCGGCTCGCGTGGAACGCTGAGCGTCGTGACGAGCAGCGAGGTGTGGGACGAGGAGACCGCCGCCAGCTACGACGCCGACGCCGCGTCGCACTTCGCCCCCGAGGTGGTGGGTCCGACCGTCGACGTCCTGGAGCGCCTGGCCGGCGACGGCCCTGTGCTGGAGCTGGCGATCGGCACCGGCCGCATCGGCGTCCCCCTGGCGGCCCGCGGCGTACCCGTGACGGGGATCGAGCTGTCGGAGCCCATGGTGGCCCGACTCCGGGGCAAGGTCGACGAGGCACGGCTCCCGGTGGTGGTCGGCGACATGGCCACCACGGTGGTGCCCGGCGCGGGGACCTTCTCACTCGTGCTCCTGGTCTTCAACACCCTCTCGAACCTGCAGACGCAGGCCGAGCAGGTGCAGTGCTTCGCGAACGCGGCGCGTCACCTGCGACCCGGCGGTCGGTTCGTGGTCGAGCTGTGGGTGCCCCCGATCCACCGCCTGTCACCGGGCGGGGACGCGGTGCCGATGAGCGTCGACCCGGAGCACCTGGTGTTCGACACCTACGACCTGGTCACCCAGGCGTGCACGTCGCACCACTACCACCGCGACGCCGACGGGAGCATCCGCTACGGGTCCGGGCACTTCCGGTACGCCTGGCCGGCGGAGTGCGACCTGATGGCGCAGCTCGCCGGCATGGAGCTCGAGTCACGCTCTGCCGACTGGACGGGGAGCCCCTTCCTGGCCACCAGCGGGAGCCACGTGTCGGTGTGGCGCAAGAGCTGAGCCCCGTTCCGCCCGGACCGGTGGACCGGCGGCCGAGTGCGCCCTAGAGTCGTGCGCCAGGCGGACGTTCACGACCCAGGGGAGCAGGTCCGATGGCAGAGGTGCTGCTCTTCCATCACGTGCAGGGCCTCACTGCAGGCATGCAGGCGTTCGCCGACGACCTCCGATCGGCCGGTCACACCGTGCACGCGCCCGACCTCTTCGACGGCCACGTCTTCGACGCGATCCCCGACGGCTTCGCCTACCTGCGGGGGCTGGACGACGGAGCCGTGGCACAACGCGTCGAGGCGGTCGTCGCGGACCTGCCGGCGGCGCTGGTCTACGCCGGCTTCTCGTGGGGCGTCCCACGCGCCCAGCTGCTGGCCCAGACCCGGCCGGGTGCCCGCGGGGCGTTGCTCTACGAGTCCTGCATCCCGATCACCGGTGACGACGCCTTCGGCCCGTGGCCGCACGGCGTCCCGGTGCAGGTGCACGGCGCCGAGGGCGACGAGTTCTTCCAGGAGGACCTCCCGGCCGCCCAGGAGCTGGTCACGTCGGTCGGACCGGACCACGCCGAGCTGTTCACCTATGCCGGTGACCAGCACCTGTTCGTCGACCGCAGCCTTCCGTCGTACGACGCGGCGGCGGCTGCGCTGCTCACCGAACGGTCCCTGGCCTTCCTCGTTCGGGTCGGCCAGTCCGCCTGATGGCACGCTAGGGCGATGCGACCCGGGTCGAGATCGATCATTCCCGTCGACGAGCGCGACAGCTCGTGGGAGGACGACAATCCACGTTTTCGCGTCTACGTCCAGACGACAGTCGGTCCACACGAGTCAGCCAGCACGGCCACCTACGACTTCACCGGTCACGAGTTCCTCGACGTCCACGACTGGGCGCGCGCGCAGGCATCCGGCGGGAACACGTGTGCGATCGCCCTGGTCGTGGACGACCACCGGGGCCGCGGTCTCGTGTGGCTGCAAGGCCAGGACCTGAACGGTCGCTAGCAGGACCACCCACAGGACACGCGCAACCGGCCGGACGCCCCTTCCAGCCCACTCCGAACAGTGCCGATAACTTAGATTATGTCACCTTGCGCATTCGCGCCGCACGGGACGAGCGAGATTGCCGGGCTTGGGTCCACTCCCCGGCACCCGTGGTCCGGGTGCTCAGCGCCTGGTCTGGTACCTCGTCAGGAGCACGCCGTCGGGAAAGGTGCGGGTCTCCACCAGGTCCAGGTCGACCCAGCTGTCCAGGACCGTGAAGAACGGCGTGCCGCCGCCCACCAGGACCGGGTGGGTGACGATCACGTACTCGTCGATCAGCCCGGCCCGCATGGCCGCCGCGGCGAGGGTGGCGCCGGCGACGTCCATCGGCCCGTCGCCCTCGGTCTTCAGCCTGCTGATCTCGGTGACGGCGTCGCCGGTGACCAGACGGGCGTTCCAGTCGACCACGGTGGTCGTCGAGGAGAACACCACCTTCGGCATGTCCCGCCAGCGGCGGGAGTACTCGACGTGCGCCGGCGTGACGCCGGGCTGTTGATCAGCGGTGGGCCAGTGGGAGCTCATCGTCTCCCAGAGCCTGCGTCCGTACAGCGCCAGGTCCGTCGCCCCCACCCTGTCGGACCACCACTGGAACAGCTCGTCGCTAGGCACGCTCCAGCCGAGGTCGTCGCCGGGCGCGGCGATGTAGCCGTCAAGGCTCGCGTTCATGCTGTAGGTCAGTTTCCGCATCGCGTCAGGCCTTCCGTGAGTCGGTTCGGCGTACAGACCAGCACGGCGCGGATGGTTCATCGGGGGCCACTGCGCCGTCCCATCCCCCAGCTCTGGAACCGGAGGCGCCCGCACCGCCACCCGACGGACCCAGCGCTTGCAGCTCAGTCAGCGATCCCGTCGAGGACTTCGCCCCGGCCCGGTGCGCCTCGGCCGCCGCACCGTTCCTTTACCTGACAATCGCGTCGAGACGACTCCCCTCCTGCCCTGGAGGGATCGACCATCCGGGTGGCCGAGGGACGGGGAACTCTGTGCGGGCGATAGTTCTGAGCGGCGGGTTGGCGGTGGTCTGCTCGTTGCTGGGCACCCGGTTCGCCATCGGATGGTTCACCCGGCACGGGTTCGGCCAGCCGATCAGGGACGACGGGCCGACGACGCACCACGTCAAGCGGGGCACGCCGACCTTGGGCGGTCTGGTGATCCTGCTGAGCGCCACGGCGGCCTACCTGGTCGCCACCATCTCGACCGGCGGCCGGCCGAGCGCCAGCGGCCTGCTCGTGCTGCTGCTGTTCCTCGGCTGCGGGGTCGTGGGCTTCCTCGACGACTTCATCAAGGTCTACACCCAGAACAACGCTGGTCTGTCCGGTCGGGCCAAGATCGCTGGACAGACGGCGATCGCGCTGGTCTTCGGCATCCTCGCCACGTGCTTCTTCGCTGATGGGCGCGGCGTCATGCCGGCGTCGCAGTACCTGTCGACCACGCGTGACTGGGGGGTCAAGCTTCCCCTGGTCGTGGTGCTGCTCCTGATCTGGTTCATCGTGACTGCGACGTCCAACGCCGCCAACCTCACGGATGGCGCCGACGGGCTGCTGGCTGGCGCCTCGACGTTGATCTTCGGCGCATACGCCATGGTGAACGTCTGGCAGAACAACCAGCTGTGCGGCTCGCCCCGGCCCACCGTGGTGGAGTCACAGTGCTACGAGGTGCGCGATCCTCTCGACCTCGCGGTGTTCTCCGCCGCCGTCGCGGCAGCATGCCTCGGCTTCCTCTGGTGGAACGCCAAGCCGGCGCGGATCATCATGGGGGACGTCGGCTCCCTCGCCATTGGAGGGGCGCTGGCCGGCCTGGCGATCCTGTCACGCACCGAGCTGCTGATGGCCGTCATCGCTGGGCTGTTCGTCCTCGAGACCATGTCGGTCCTCATCCAGATGAGCTACTTCAAGCTCACGCGGCGACTCACCGGCACGGGGCGTCGGCTCTTCCGGATCACCCCCATCCACCACCACTTCGAGCACCTCGGCTGGGACGAGGTCACCGTGGTGGTCCGCTTCTGGATCGTCGCAGGGGTCTGCGTCGCGGCCGGGCTCGGGATCTTCTACGCCTCGTGGCTGGCCTAAGCCGCGAGCGAGAAGCGTCGATCCCCCCATTTGCGCCGGGGAGCAGGCGCCGACCCTCGCTCGAACACCGCACGCAGCAGTGCGTGCGATCGACCACTGAGGAGCGGTAGGCCGCGGTGAGGATCGGTGACCTCGCCCGAGCGACCGGGGTGAGCCCGCGCTCGTTGCGCTACTACGAGGCGCAGGGGCTCCTTGCTCCCACCCGGTGCGAGAACGGGTGGCGCCGGTACGACGACGGGGCGGTGGACCGCGTCGTGCGGATCCAGCACCTCTTCGCAGCCGGCCTCTGCAGCCGCCGGATCGCCCAGCTGCTGCCCTGTCTCGACACCCCACCAGCCGAGCGCACGACCTACCTCGCGGCCGCGCTGCAGCACGAGGTGGATCGGTTGCACGCCGAGCGCCGGCGCCTGGACGGCGAGCTCGGCCTCCTGACTGACCTGCTCGCCGACGTGACGGGACCGGGCGACGACGGTCCCGACGACCACGGGCAGCGGTGAGCGACGGCCCGACGGGTGCGGCGAGACCTCACGGGGTCTCCCCCGCAGCTGCGTGAGCCGCCTCGCGGAGGCGGTCTCGATCCACACCCAGCGTCGCGAGGGCACGCGCCACGGTGCCGTGCTGCAGCGCGCAGGCGGCCGCCACGACGTGGGCGCCCAGCAGCCTCGACGGCTTCGTCGCCTTCGACAGCGTCACGGCGTCCTGGAAGACCTGCTGCGCCTGGGGCGTGGAGCGGAACGCGCCGGCGGCCGCGCCGCGCAGCTCCACCGGGTGGTCGGTGGCAGGCAGGGCCTGGATGCCCACCGCCGTCAGTGCGCTGGCGTGGGACGCCTCGACGGCGGCCCGCAGTCGCGGCGCGTCCGCGCCGACGCGTTCCAGGGCGCGGGCCGCGGTGCCGTCGGGCAGCCCGACGGCGGCCAGCAGGAGGTGCTCCGGTCCAGGGGTCCCCTCCCCTGCGTTGCGCGCCTCGACCTCGGCCCGGGAGAGCAGCAGCTTGATCGTGCGCACGTCGCGCACGGCGTTGACGAGTCCCATCGACGGTTCCTCCTGGTCAGCGGGCGCCGCGACGTGCGCGGACCTCGGGTGCGAGCTTCTTGTGGGCGGCCTGGGCGCTGATGCCCAGCGCCTCGCCCACCTGGGCCCACGTCCAGCCCTGGGCGATCGCCTCGACCGCCGCGGCCACCTCGAGCTGGCCGGCGAGTCGGCGCAGCGCCACCACCGAGGCGAACGCCGCCTCCGGCTCCTCGGGACTCGGCAACGGCTGGACGTCGGACACGTCTGTCAACTTACGTTGACGGCACCGATTCGTCAACCCAGGTTGACAACTCCCCCGGCTAGACGCCCGGCCGCCCCCGGAAGGCACGGCGGTACGCCGTCGGCGTGGTGCCGGCGTCGCGAGCCAGGTGCAGCCGCATGTTGGCCGCCGTGCCGAGACCGGCACGAGCCGCGACCTGGTCGACCGAGAGGTCGGTGGCCTCCAGCAGCCGGCGCGCCTCGAGGACCCGCTGCGCGGAGAGCCACCGCAGCGGCGTCGTCCCGGTCTCCTCCACGAAACGACGCGCGAAGGTGCGGGGCGCCCACCCGGCGTGCTCGGCCATCGCCCGCACCGTCAGGGGGTCGCCGAGGTGCTCGAGCGCCCACTGGCAGGTGGCGGCCAGGCTGGCGCTCGGGCGCGGCACCGGCCGCTGCACGTACTGCGCCTGCCCGCCCTCCCGGTGGGGTGCGACCACCAGGCGACGAGCGGTCCGGGCCGCGGCTCGGGCGCCGTGGTCGGCGCGCACGAGGTGGAGGCACAGGTCGATGCCGGCGGCCACGCCCGCGCTGGTCATCACCTCCCCCGCGTCGACGTAGAGCACGTCGGGGTCGACGTCGACCGCGGGGTGGCGCTCGGCGAGCTCGGCGGCGTCCTGCCAGTGCGTGGTGGCACGCCGGCCGTCGAGCAGCCCCGCCGCCGCCAGCGCGAAGGCCCCGGTGCACACCGAGACCACCCGGGCACCCCTGTCCGCGGCGGCCCGGAGCGCGTCGAGCACCGGCGGCGGCGGTGCGTCGTGGGGGGCGTAGCCGGGCACCACGACGGTGTCGGCGCCGGCCAGCGCCTCGAGACCCGACGGCACCTGCACGGCGTACCCGGTGGTCGAGGCGACCAGCCCCGGAGTGACGGAGCAGGTCGTGAACGAGTACCGCCCGCGCTCGTCGTGGTGGCCGAAGACCTGGGCCGGGATCGCCAGGTCGAACGCGACGACGGCGGGCAGGGCGAGGGCGACGACGCGGTGCACGCGGCCATGATGGCAGGATCCTGGCGAACCCCGCCTCTTCTGCCACTGGCCGTCGCCCGCCGGCGGCGACACGCTGGTGGCATGACCTCTCCCCCGGCCCTGCCCGCCACCGAGGCCGGACTGCGGCAGATCGGCCTCTTCCTCTTCGACGGCGTCGAGGAGCTCGACGCCGCCGGGCCGTGGGAGGTGCTGGCGCACTGGACGCAGACCCACCCCGAGGACGGCTGGTCCGCCTTCTGCCTCTCCGCCGACGGCCGGCCCGTCACCGGCGCCAAGGGCCTCGTGCTCGGCGCCCACGTCTCGGTGGCGCAGGCGCCGGCGCTGGAGGTGCTGGTGCACCCGGGCGGGTGCGGCACACGCCGACTGGTGCGCGACGAGGGCCACCTCGAGTGGGTGCGCCGGCAGCGCCGGGAGGTGCCGCTGATGACCAGCGTGTGCACCGGCTCCCTGGTGTACGCCGCCGCCGGCCTGCTCAGGGGCCGTCCGGCCACCAGCTACTGGGACTCGCTGGACGACCTGCGCGCCATCGACCCGACCGTGCAGGTCCGCGACGACGACCGGTGGGTCGACGACGGCGACGTGATCACCTCGGCCGGGGTGTCGGCAGGCATCGACATGGCCCTGCACCTGGTCGCCCGCCTGGCCGGCCCGGACCGCGCCGCGCAGGTGCGCCGCGGCATCCAGTACGACCCCGACCCCACCCCCTGAACGGAGCACGACGTGCGCTTCCTCGACGCCACCACCTACGTCGCCGACCGCCCCTGGGGCGCCGTCGACCTCGCCTCGATCGACGACGCGACCGTCCGGGTGCACTGGACCGACCAGCCCTACGTGTGGCACGTCAACGACGGGACCGAGGTCTTCGTCGTGCTCGACGGCGCCGTCGACATGCACCACCGGCAGGGCGACGAGGTGCGGGTCGAGCGCCTGGTGCCGGGGCTCGTCTGCGTGGCCGAGCCGGGTGACGAGCACGTCGCCCACCCCGCCCCCGAGGCCCGGATCCTCGTGGTCGAGCGCCGGGGCAGCATCTAGGGCCGGCTCGGGGCGGCGCAGCCGGTCGAGCGCACGGCCCGTGCCGTCCGCCGCCCGTGCCGTCCGCTGCCCGCGTCGGGGGCTACCGTTCCTGCAGACGTCGTCCACCGCACGACTGCGGGAGCCTGCTCCGGGGGTCACATGGTCCAGAACGTCCACGAACGCGTGCTGGCGGCTCCGCCGGAGGTCGTGGGCCGGTTGATCGACAGCCTGTCCTCACCCGCCGACCGGCTGTGGCCCGTGCGGCAGTGGCCCGCGATGCACTTCGACCGGTCGCTCGGCGTCGGTGCTCGGGGAGGACACGGGCCGGTCCGCTACCACGTCGAGGAGCACGCGCCGGGCGAGCGGGTGCGGTTCCGGTTCGAGGCTCCTGCGGGCTTCGACGGCTACCACGAGTACGTCGCGGCTGCCGCCCCGGGCGGAGGCACCGTGCTGCGCCACTCGCTGGTCATGAACACGACGGGGGCGGCCCGGGTGACGTGGCCGCTGTTCTACCGGCCGCTCCACGACGCCGTCCTCGAGGACAGCCTGGACACGGCGAGCCGGAGCCTCGGTCTCGAGGTCGCACCCGCCGCCGGCTGGGGCTGGCGCGTTCGCTTCCTGCGTCGAGTGGCCCTCGGCAGGCAGCGCAGACGTCCGAGGCCCTGACCGGTCGTCGTCTCCCGGGGTCCGGCCACCACGCCGCGGGGCGTCGAGTCGCGCCGGGGCGCCGGGGGCGAGCCGTCGCTCGGCAAAGCCTTCGGAGAACGGCCGATGCTGGAGTCGACGGTGGCTACGGTGCGAGAGCGGTTCCCCCCGTTCTCCCCCCTTCTCCCCCCAGGAGCACCCATGAAGATCAGCCAGGCGCTGTCCGCCACCGCGGTCACCGCCCTCCTCGTCACCGGCCTCGGAAGCGTCTCGGCCCACGCCGCGGTGCGCGACTCCGACCGCGACGGCATCCCCAATCGCTGGGAGAAGGCGCACGGCATGAACCCCTCCAGCGCGGCGGACGCGAGGGCCGACTTCGACCGCGACGCCCTGGTCAACCTCGCGGAGTACCGCCTGCGCACCGCGCTGCGTGACGAGGACAGCGACAACGACGGCCACGACGACGGCGACGAGGTCGAGGACGGCACCAGGACCACCGACGTCGACGACGCCGACACCGACGACGACGGCGTCAAGGACGGCGACGAGGACTCCGACGACGACGAGGTCGACAACGAGGACGAGGACGACGCCGGCGAGTCCTGCCGCGAGGACGACGACGACAACGACCGCGACGACGTCGACGACGAGGACGAGAACGAGCTGGGGCTGGCCCGCGGTGACAGCGACGAGGACGACGACGGCGTCCTCGACGGCGACGAGGACTCCGACGACGACGGCGAGGCCAACGAGGACGAGGACGACGCCCTGGAGGACCGCTGCGACGGTGACGCCGACGGCGACGGGGAGTCCGACGAGGACGACGGCGACCTCTTCGGCACGATCGCTGCCTTCGACAGCACCACCGGTTCGCTGACGATCACCACCGTGGCGGGTCACGCCCTCACGGCGGTCGTCGACGAGGACACCGAGATCGAGATCGAGGAGTCCGACGCGTTCGAGGACGAGTCCGACGAGGACGAGTCCGAGTTCGAGGACGAGGGCAGCACCGCCGACCTCGACCCGGGCGTGCAGGTCGCCGAGGTGGAGATCGGGGACACCGGCGCCTTCGAGGAGATCACCATCTACCGCGTCCTCTGACGCCGCAGGCCGCGACCGCCGGCGGTCGCGGTCCAGCACCGCCCCCGTGACCCCCTGAGGGCCACGGGGGCGTTCGTCGTCCGGGGGTCCTGGACAGCCGATCGGCGATGACCCAGGGTGCTGCCCATGGGTGGCTCCCCCTCGCACGACGCGGCTCGTCCCGAGTCCGGCCTGACCGAGGCCGACTTCTCGCCCGGCTGGGCGGACGACGACCGTCCGCGCATCCCGCGCGTGGCCGGTGAGCGCGAGGCACTCGCGTCCTACCTGGAGCACTACCGGGCGACCGTCGAGATGAAGTGCCGCGGCTTGACCCCGGCACAGCTGCGCGCCCGCTCGGTGCCGCCGTCCACGATGTCGCTCCACGGCCTGGTCCGTCACCTCGCCGCGGTCGAGCGCTGGTGGTTCCAGCAGAACTTCGAACGCCGCGACGTGCCGCTGCTGTTCTCCGCCCCCGGCGCACCGGACCTCGACTTCGACCCGCCCCCCGACGCCGACTTCGCCACCGACCTGCAGACCTGGCGCGCGGAGTGCGCGGTCTCCCGCGAGATCCTGGCCGCTCACGACCTCGACGACGTCGCGCGGCCGCTGGACTGGCAGGAGGACGTCGACCTGCGGTGGCTGGTGCTCCGGATGATCACCGAGTACGCCCAGCACTGCGGGCACGCCGACCTGCTCCGCGAGGGTGTCGACGGCAGGACCGGCGCGTGAGGCGGTGCTCGAACGTGGACCCGGGACCGGCGAACCCCTAGCGTCGACGTCATGACGACAGCGCCGTCCACCGATCCGTACGCCGCCGAGCGGGCCGACCTGCTCGAGGCCCTCACCAAGCACCGGGCTCTCTTCCTCCGCACCGTCGACGGCCTCGACGACGACCAGGCCCGGCTCACCCCGACGGCGTCGACCCTGTGCCTGGGTGGGCTGGTCAAGCACGTGGCCGCCACCGAGCGGGAGTGGGTCGACTTCGTGGCCGTGGGGCCGCCGGCCGACGGCCCCGACATCGACTGGGAGAACATCGACTGGGCCGACCCGCCGCCGGAGGTGCAGGCCTACCAGGACGGCTTCCGGCTGCTGCCCGGTGAGACCCTGTCGGGCGTGGTCGCCGACTACCGGGACGCTGCGGCGGCCACCGACGCCTCGCTGGCCACCACCGACCTGGCCGCGACGCAACCGCTCCCGGCCGCCCCGTGGTTCGAGCCGGGCGCCACCTGGTCGGCCCGGCGGGTCTTCACCCACCTGGTCGCCGAGATCGCCCAGCACGCGGGGCACGCCGACATCCTGCGCGAGAGCATCGACGGCCAGCGCACCATGGGGTGAGCCGGCCCCGGCCGGCCCGATCCGGACTAGCCGCCGCCCGGCGACACGGGCGCCGCGGGGACGGCCTCGACCGACCAGTTCGACATCACGAAGCGCAGGCCGAGGTCGCGCAGCAGCCGGTTGCCCGGCAGCGCGTCGTCGAACCGGGAGCCGCCGCGCCAGGCGCCGATGCGGGGGGCCCGGCCGCTCAGCTCGCCGATGCGGGCGTACGGCTCCGCGACCTCGTGCGGCAGCGTGGCCTCGGTGACCTCCGCGGCCGAGCGGTGGCTGCTGGTGTGGAACCCGAGCTCGTGCACCGTGGCGATGTCGGCGAGCTCGGCGTCGGTCAGCGACGCCGTGCCGGGCTCGTCGAACGGCTCGAACAGCGGGAAGAAGTACGCCCGGATGCCGAGGCGGTGGCACAGGTCGGCACCGAACAGGCCTGCCTCCCGGTAGCTGTCGTAGAAGCCCACCACGATCCGCGGCTCGGGCAGCGCGCCGCTGTCCGGCGACCCGGACACGTCGGTCTCGAGGTCCAGCGAGGGCCCTACCTCGACGAGCCTCCGCAGCCGCCGTTCCACCGCGCCCCGGTTCTCCGGCAGCACGTCGTGGTAGTTGCAGGCCAGCAGCGGCGCGCGCAGCAGCGCGGTGCTGTGACCGGGCGTCCACGCGCCGCCGGGCGTCGTGGTCACGCCCCCTCCGGCAGCAGGTCGGAGCCGAGCGCCGACTGCAGCACGTAGGCCTCCGGGCCGAACAGCTCGGGTGCTGCCGGGCCCGAGCCGAGCTCGGTGGACGTCGCAGCCACCCGCTCGGCCACCGCCTCGTCGACCTCGCCGCCGCCCGCTGCCAGCGTCGCGCTGGTGAACAGCACCACGGCCGCGCCCCCCGGCTCCAGGGCCTGCGCCAGGATCACCTCGCGCAGGGGCGACGGGCTAGCGTCGGTGGCGACGTCGGCCTCGTAGAAGTCGCGGTCGTGCGAGTCACGGGTCATCGAGGAAGGTCTACCGTCCATGTCCAAGAACGACCCGGCCACCACGGCCACCCCCGCCCGCGAGCCAGACGGGTCCGACAGCGCCGACCGGTCCGACGGGGCCGCCGAGGCGTACGCCGCCGTGCTCGGCCGGCACGGCACGGTCGTGCAGTTCGACATCAGCGGGGTCGACCGCACCGGCGTGCCCGTCACCAGCTGCTCGCTGCTCGTCGGCAACCGGCTCACCCACCACGGCAACGGGTACGGCGCGACCTCGGACGCGGCGGTCCTCGGCGGGCTCGGCGAGCTGGCGGAGGGCGTGCTGATGGGCGCGGCGCTGACCGGGCTGCGCGCCCAGGCG
The DNA here is from genome assembly GCF_058681775.1 of Nocardioides sp. FY1077. NCBI lineage: Bacteria > Bacillati > Actinomycetota > Actinomycetes > Propionibacteriales > Nocardioidaceae > Nocardioides > Nocardioides sp. FY1077. Next base: position 291,448 of record NZ_JBZWDB010000004.1, read on the forward strand.
GAACGCGGCTCGTGGCGCGAGCTGGTCGCCCGCGAGGGCGTCGACCGCGTGGTCGACCCCCGGCTCCTCGGCCTTCCGGCGGGGGCCGACTGGACCCCCGACCGTCCCCTGACCTGGGTGCCGGTGGAGCGGGTGCGCACCGGGGAGACGGTGCTGGCCCCGCTCGACTGGGTCGCCAGCGACACCGCCGACCTCGCCGGGGCCGAGCCGCTGGTGCCGCCCGTGACCAACGGCCTCGGCGCCGGGCTGGACACCGCCCGGGCGGTGTCCCACGGCATCGGCGAGGTGCTCCAGCGCCACACCAACGGCCTGCGCTTCCGCGCCCTCGACCGGCTCTCCCCCGCTCTCGACCCGGCAGGCCTGCCCCCCGGTGTGGCAGCCCTGGTGGAGCGGCTGCGCGCCGTGGGGATCGAGCCCGTGCTGAAGCACGCCGCCACCGAGCTGGGCGTGTGCTCGACGTACGTCATGGGGCTCGACCCGCAGCCCGGCACGCCCGTGGTGCTCAGCGCCTGCGGCGAGGCGGCGCACCCCGACCCCGAGGTCAGCCTGACCAAGGCGCTGCTGGAGTACGCCAACTCCCGCGCCCGCAAGGCGTTCTGCTTCGGCGACCCCGCGCTGGCCCGCGCCGTCGCCCCCGCGGCCTACCTCGACCGCGTCGACCGCTCCCCCACCGGCGGGCGTGAGGCGGAGGCGATGCGGGCCTGGCACGACCTCCCGCCCGACCGGTTCCGTGCCCTCGTCGAGCCGGTGCGCGAGCACACCGTGGCGTACGCCGACCTGCACGCGCCGACCGCGCCGACCGTGCCGGGCGCCCCCGCGGGCCGGACGTCGAGCGCGCCCGCCGACGTCCTGGCCGGGCTGCTGACGTCACTGGCCGAGCACGACGTGCTCGCGGCCACCACGACCCAGGACGGCGTGGTGGCCGCCAAGGTGCTGGTCACCGGGATGGAGGTCGAGGTGCTCTCCCACGGCCGCGTCGGCGAGGCGGCGTGCCGCGCCTCGCTCGAGGCCGACCTCGACCTGGTGCGGGTGCAGGACCGCCCGTCGGGCGGCCACACCGCGCAGGTGCACCTCACCGAGGCGGCCCAGGCGCGGCTGGGCGGCCCGGCGTGGTGGTCGTGGGAGACGGCCCACCGGGTCGTCGGTCCCCTGTACCCGCTCTACCGGGAGCCGGCCCGCCACACGGTCGTGGTGTGACGGCCCGAGGCCGTGCCGGGACGACGCGGCTCGGTCGTGGTCGGGCCTAGGCTCCCGGCATGGACCAGGCGGCCACCGACGCGGCGATCCAGGCCTACTACGCCGACCAGTTCGACGAGTCGTCGCGGCTGACGACGCGCTCGCTGGCAGGCGTCCTCGAGCTGGTGCGCACCCAGGAGATGGTCGGTGCACGCCTCGGGCCGGGCTCGCGCGTCGTCGACGTCGGCGGCGCCACCGGCGTGCACGCCGCCGCCCTCGCCGCCGCGGGCCACCGGGTCACGCTGGTCGACCCGGTGGAGGCCCAGGTCCTGCAGGCCCGCCGGCACGGCACCTTCACCGCGCTGGTCGGCGACGCCCGCCGTCTCGAGCTCGCCGACGACGCGTTCGACGCCGCCCTGCTGCTCGGTCCGCTCTACCACCTGCGCTCCCGCGACGACCGGCTCGCCTGCCTGCGCGAGGCGGTGCGCGTCGTGGCCTCCGGCGGTCTCGTGGTGGCCGCCGCGATACCCCGGCTGTCGCGCCACCTCGCCGTGGCCCTGGCCGCACCCGCGCCGCACCCCTACCCCGCCGAGTGGGTCGAGCTGCTGGAGCACGGCACGCCCCCGACGGCCGGCAGGTTCCCCGCCGGTCACTTCCACACCGCGGCCGAGCTCGGTGACGAGCTGGCCGCGGCCGGCCTGCTCGACGTCGAGCTGGTCGCGGTGGAGGGCGTCGCCGGGCTCGCCCTGGAGCAGGTGACCGGGCCCGACCCCGAGCTCCTCGAGGCCGCGTTGACCGTCGCCCGCCGTACCGCCCACCTGCCGGGCGTCCTCGACCTCACCCACCACGTGGTCGGGCTCGGTCGCGTGCGGTAGCGGGGCGCGACCTCGGCCGACGGCCGGTCTGGTCGATGTCAGGACGGGGCGGTGCGGTCTGCGGTAGGAATCTGCCCATGAGCGCAACTGACAACCGTCCTGCCCCTTCCACACCCGACGGGCGAGCCGACGCGTCGCTGGGGAAGCGGGTGGGCGCGCTGCTCCTCGACAGCCTGGTGCTGATCCCGCTGTTCGTCGTCTCGGCCCTCCTCTTCGGGGAGAGCCGGACGGGTGACGGCTCGGCGAGCGTCTCGCTCACCGGGCTGCCGTTCCTCCTCACCGCGCTGGTGGCGCTCGGCTACTTCTTCGTCCTCGAGCTGACGACCGGCCAGACGCTGGGCAAGAAGGCGGTCGGCATCCGTGTGGTCTCCGAGCGCGGTGACCTGGGGGCCGGCGCGGTGCTGCTGCGCACCCTCCTGCGCGTCGTCGACGGGCTCTTCTTCTACGCGGTCGGCTTCTTCGTGGCGCTGGCGAGCAAGAAGAACCAGCGCGTCGGCGACATGGCCGCCTCCACGCGCGTCGTCTCCGCCCGCTAGGCGACACGGCCCGGCCCAGGACGCAGCCCAGGACCGGGCACCGGGTCTACGGTGCAGTCATGAGTCGCTCGGGGCGTGCGGTCGTGCTGGTGCTGGCTGTGCTGGCCGGGGTGGTCGCCGCCGTGCTGCTGGCCTCGGCGCCGTCGGCGACCTACCAGCACACCGAGCGCCAGCAGGGCCAGCAGGTCACCACCACCGAGCAGGCGAGGTGCGGCGGGCTCATCGTGAGCGGCTCCACCGCCCCACCCGCCGGCGACGGCTCCGACGACGGTGCGGAGTCGCAGGCGTGCCGGCGTGCCGAGCTGGGGTACGGGTTGGGCGCCGGCGCGGCCGCGCTGGTCTGCGTCATGCTCGGGTCGGTGGCGTGCTTCGCGGGCCGCGACGAGGAGGAGACGCGTGACGACCGCGCCACCGCCTCGGCCGGAAGCGCGTCCGCCGGCTAGGCGACTGCGCCCGCCAGCAGCCGCAGCGCGTGGTCGGACGCCGATCGCGGGGCCGCGCTGAGCAGCATCAGCCGGTGGCCGGTGCCGTCGGCGACCGTGGTCACCGTGAAGGCCAGGTCGAGGGCGCCCACGACGGGGTGGCGGTAGCGCTTCGTGCCCTCGGTGCAGGCCCCCACGGGGTGCTGCGCCCACCGCCGCGCGAAGTCGTCGCTGCCCATGCACAGCTCACCGACCAGGGACGCCAGCCCGGGGTCGTGGGGGTGCTGGCCCGCGACCAGGCGCAGCGACGCGACGGCCCGCTCGGCCTCCTGCTCCCAGTCGGCGTGGAGCTCGCGGGTGTGCGGGTCGAGGAACAGCATCCGCACCGTGTTGGGCCGCACACCGTCATCGGTGGGCGCGTCGAGCGGCAGGTGCCCGGCGAGGAGGGCGTGGGCCAGGGGGTTCCAGGCCAGCACGTCGTTGCGCCGGTCGAGCGCCAGCGCCGGCACGTCGCCGATCGCGGCCACCACCTGCGCCGTGGCCGCGCCGAGGGTGGCCGGCACCGACGGCGCGTCGACCGGGTCGGTGCGGGCGGTGCGGGCCGTGCGGGCCGTGCGGGCAGGCCGCGCGAGCCGGTGGAGGTGGGCGCGCTCGTCGTCGTCGAGCCGCAGCGCCCGCGCCACGGCGTCGAGGACGCCGTCGGAGGCACCGGCGCCCTGGCCCTGCTCGAGGCGGGTGTAGTAGGTGGCGCTGACCCCGGCCAGCTGCGCGAGCTCCTCGCGACGCAGGCCGGGCACGCGCCGCCGTCCGTACGACGCCACGCCCAGCTCCGCCGGGTCGAGACGCGCGCGTCGGACCCGCAGGAACTGCCCCAAGTCGGTGTTGGCCTCCACTCCCCCAGTCTCACCCACCCCGCGCGGGGGCCGGGCCGCGGAGGGTGACCCTGCCAGGGATAGGCACCGGGTGCCTGCCCTGCGGCGGGCGTGGTGCGGTCCGGCCACGGCACCCACGGTGGACGTGGCCCGTCGACCGGCGGACCGACCCGTCCCTGGAGGTACCTCGTGCACCCGCCCCGCAGCACCGCCCTCGTCGTCGGCGCCCACGGCGTCATCGGCTCCACCCTGCTCGACCACCTGGCCTCGCTGCCCGACGTCGACGTCGTCGGGATCTCCCGCCGCGGCGGCGCCGACACCGCGACGGTGCGCCACGTCGCCGTCGACCTGCTCGACGCCGAGGCCACCCGCGCGGCGCTGTCGCGGCTGCCGGAGGTCACCCACGTCTACTACGCCGCGTTCCAGGACCGGCCGACCTGGGCCGAGCTGGTCGCGCCCAACCTGGCGATGCTCGTCCACACCGTGGAGGCCGTCACCGCGAGCGCCACCGACCTGCGCCACGTCAGCCTGATGCAGGGCTACAAGGTGTACGGCGCCCACCTGGGCCCGTTCCAGACCCCCGCCCGCGAGGACGACCCCGGTCACCTCCCGCCGGAGTTCAACCTCGACCAGCAGCGCTACCTGGTGGAGCGGCAGGCCGGCCAGCCGTGGACCTGGTCGGCCCTGCGGCCGTCGGTGGTGTGCGGCACCGCCCTGGGCAACCCGATGAACCTGGTGTCCGTGCTCGCCGTCTACGCGACGCTGTGCAAGGAGCTGCAGGTGCCGATGCGCTTCCCCGGCCGGCCCGGCGCCTACGACACGCTGCTGGAGACGACCGACGCGGGACTGCTCGCCCGGGCCACGGTCTGGGCGGCCACGGAGCCGGCCGCCGCCAACCAGGCGTTCAACATCACCAACGGCGACCTGTTCCGGTGGAACCAGATGTGGCCCCACCTCGCCGACGTCCTCGGCGTCGACGTGGCCGCACCGCTGCCGATGTCGCTGAGCGACGTGATGGCCGACAAGCAGCCGGTGTGGGAGCGGCTCGTCGCCACCCACGACCTCGCGCCGACGCCGTGGGCCGACGTGTCGTCGTGGGCCTTCGGCGACGCCGTCTTCTCCTGGGACCACGACTTCCTCAGCGACGGCTCGAAGGCGCGCCGCCTGGGCTTCACCGAGCACGTCGACACCCGCGCCATGTTCGCCGACCTCGTCGCCGACCTGCGGGAGCGCCGCGTCATCCCGTGACGCACCCCGCAGGTGCTCACCGGCTCCGGGCGGCGGCGGTCGGGGCTGTCGGGTCGGAGGTGACGGTCAGCACCGCCGGCACGACCGTGGGCCACGACGCGGGTGGCGGCACCTGGTGGCCCATGTCGTCGACGAGCAGGAGCTGCGCGCCGGGCACGGCGGCGGCCAGCGCCTCACCGTGCGCCGGCGGGAAGAGCGGGTCAAGGGCGCCGTGCACGACCAGGGTCGGCACCGCGATCCGGCGGGCGTCGAGCGGGCCGTCGGGACCGTCGGGGCCCTCCGGGTCGTCGGCCTCGACCGCCAGCCAGTGGTTGCCGGCGGCCGCGACGTCGTGGGAGCGCTCCCAGGTGAGGGTGGCCGCCTCGAGGGCAGCGCCCTCGTCGAACGTCGCCCGGCCCGCGAACGTGCGCTCGCCGGCCACCGCCCACGCGACGTAGGCCCCCCGGTCGGCCCAGTCGGGGTCGGCCGGGGGCGCCGCGAACGCAGCGGACACCGCCGGGTCGGGCCCGGGCAGCAGGTCGTGGTCGACGCCGCCCACCGCGCTGGTGGCGACCAGGGTGAGCGAGGCCACCAGCTCGGGGCGGCGCAGAGCCACCGCCTGGGCGATGCCGCCGCCCATCGAGAGACCCACCAGGTGGGCCCGGCCCCCGGGTCCTGCCAGCGCCTCCACGAGAGCCGCGGTGTCACGGGCCAGCGTCGCGCCGCCGTACGTCGGCGCCCCGGGCGGGCCTGTCGTCGAGCGGCCCGTGTCGCGGTGGTCGTACCTCGCGACGCGCCGGCCGCCGGCGACGAGCGCGGAGCACCACGCCGGCGGCCACAGGTCCATGCTCGCCGCGGCACCGGCGACCAGGACCACCAACGGGTGCGCAGGGTCCCCGACCAGCTCGACGCACAGCTCGGCGCCGTCGACCGCGACGCGGGTCTCGTGGGTCATGCCCACTCCGACCGGCACCGGGCCGGCGACTCATCGGCCCACCCGCGGCGAGCGGTTGCCGGCCGGCGGTCAGCAGCCGTCGGTGAGCGCAGTCCTGGTCAGCCCCGCGCCGCCGGTGGCCTGGGTGCCGGAGCCGATGGGCCAGGCGCGCTGCCAGTCGGAGGTCAGCACGGTGCTGTCCATCTCGAGGCGCTTCTTGCCGACCAGGCTGATGCGGGGGGTCAGCAGCTTGCCGGAGACGGCGGCGGCGTCCTTGACCGTGCCGACCACCTGGCCGTCGTAGAACCAGGTGATGTGGTTGCCGGCCACCTCCACCGCGACGTTGCGGGGGATGTCGGTGAGGGTGATGCCGGGACGGGTCATCGTCCAGGCGGCGTCGGCGCCCCGCGAGCGGACGCCGAGGCGCATGCCCGGCGAGCGCATCGTGAAGTCGGCGACCGTGATGGTGTCGAGCCCGCACGACGTCACGTCGGCGCCCACGGGCACCAGCTCGACCCGCACCTGGTAGTTCGCCGCACTGGTCTCGTAGGTGGCGGCCCGCAGGCGGAACTCCCAGCGACCGGTGCGCTGGCTGTTGCCGTCGAGGGTGGCGGTGGTGGTGCCCCGGTCACCGCGCCCGCCGCGGCCCTGGCTGCTCTGGAGGAACAACCCGCCGTTGACGTGGGCGGCGCGGCCGAAGCCGTCGGAGGTGTCGAGCCACCCGCCCTGCAGCCGGCTGCCGCGGAACGGCGCGGAGGTGAGCGACTCGCCGTACTCCCAGGCGAAGTCGAACAACGACTGGCCCCACCCGAAGTTCGAGCTGGCGTTGGGAGAACCGCCCGCGCGACGCGGGCTGGCGGCGAAGGGCACCGGGTCGCCGCTGGAGGTGGCCGGGGCCACGGCGGGGCGGGCGGCGGCCGCGCGGGCCGCGGCAGGGGCGCCGGGCGCCAGCACGGTGACCGGGAACGGGTGGGAGGCGAACCAGCCGACGCGGTCGCCGCCCACGAACCAGTCGTCCTGGCGGGCGCGGTAGACCGGGCGCCCGGCGGTGGGCTCGCTGACCTGGAAGACGGCGGTGCCCTCGGGGCCCGCCTCGTCGGTGGCCACGGTCTGCCAGGAGCCGTCGACCCGCTTCTGCAGCTCCACGAGCCGGCCGGGGAAGGCCGGCGGCTGCTTGCCCCGCACCAGCGGCGTGGTGTCGGCGACCACCGTGAACGTGCGCCCGGCGACGGCGGCACCCTCGGGCACGCCCTGCTGGAGCGCGACGTGCGCCACGACCTCCTGGGAGCGTGCGTGGAACAGGTGGGCGGGCGTCGCGGCCTGGCCGGACACCACGCGGTAGCTGATGTTGAACATCGCCGGCGCCGGGAAGGTGAACCGGAATCGGCCGTCCTCGTCGGTGGTGGCGGCGGAGTTCTGCACGTCGGTCCACCGGTCACCGGGGCGGTTCATGTGGTACTGCAGGTGGATGTCCTGGCGGCCGGTGCGGCCCGTGGCGCCGGTGAAGGTCATCTGCTGGCCCCCGACGTAGGCGCGGGGCGTGACCTCGAGCGACCCGGTCACCACGCGGGCCGCGACGCGGGTCCGGTCGTCGGCCTCGCCGGGCTGCGACGAGCTGGGCGCGACCGTGGCGCCGAGGGCCAGGCCCACGACGGAGGCGAGCACCACCAGCCCGCGGCCGGCGCGGCGTCGGTCTCGGGCACCGCGTCGTGCGGACGGCAGGGGGGTCGTGGACTGGTCTCCAGCGGAGCTCATGGTCGTGTCTTCCATCGGGCGTCGGTGACGGGGTCGCGGTGGGTCTCGCCGCACCACGGAGCGCGGGGCCGCCCGGCGTCGTGCGCCGTGCGGTCCTCACCCGAGATGCGCTGTCGCCGGACACCGGGCACCACCCCCCACGGGCCGGTACGGCGACACCGCTGATGCTAGGTCGCGCGCCGGGCCGACGCCCGGCAACGTCCGAAAATCAGCCGACCGGCCATCCTCCCCCACCCTGATGACCACCCCCCGTTCGCCGAACGACACCTCCCGACCGACCACCGGCCAGGCAGCGGACGCGCCGCCCCTAGGGGTGGGGAACGCCCCGGGGAGCGCGGTTACGTTCGGGACATGACCCAGAGCAGCGAGCAGAACAGCGACAAGATGGAGGCGGTCCAGGCCGTCGTCGACCGCGTCACCTCCTGGCAGGACGGCGCCACCGAGGGCACCGTGGCCGAGGAGCTGCGCAAGGGTGCCGGTGAGGTCGGGGTGGACCTGTCGGAGGACGAGGTCGCGCGCCTGGCCGACGCGATCGAGAGCCAGCACGGCGCCGTGCACGCGGCCGACGTCCTGTCGTGAGCCCCCAGCAGGGCGACGGCCCGCTGGCCTCGCACCAACGGCCCGACGGCGTCGACGACCTCACCGTGGAGGCCCTCGGCGACATCTCCGAGGCCCTCGAGGCCGTCGAGGTGGCCCGCGGTCACCTCTACACCTTCCACCGTCTCTCCGGCACCGCAGACCTGACCCTCGGGAAGGGCGTCGCCAAGCTGCGGGAGGCCGGCCACGGCGCGCTCGCCGACCGCATCGAGCGCGAGCTCGTCGGGCGCAACGTGCTCGAGGGTCGCTGGACCTTCCAGATCATGGAGGAGTACGACGACACGTACTGGTCGGTCTTCCGCGAGCTGGAGCAGGCCGCCCGCGACGAGCTCGTGGGCGGTCGGCGCCACCTGTTCGAGGCCGAGATGAAGGAGGACGAGCGCAGCCGCGGCCGTCGCCACCACGAGGCCACCCCCGACGACCGCGGGCCGCAGGGCGCCTGAGGCGTGGGCACGGCGGGTTCGTCGCGCTCCCCCGGGGCCGACGGGCCTGCCGCCGACACCGCCCGGCGCTAGGTTGGCGCCATGTCTCTCGCGACCCCGACGTACGACCTGAACGACGGCACCACGATCCCGGCCATCGGCCTCGGGACCTACCCGCTGCGTGACGACGCCTGCGTCGACGCGGTGGTCTCGGCGCTCCAGGTCGGCTACCGGCTCCTCGACACGGCCGTCAACTACGGCAACGAGGAGGCGGTGGGCGAGGGCCTGCGACGCAGCGGGGTGCCGCGCGACGAGGTCGTGGTCGCCACCAAGCTGCCGGGTCGCGACCACGCCTACGACGACGCCGTCGCCAGCGTGCGCGGCTCGCTCGAGCGGCTGGGCCTCGACCGCATCGACCTGCACCTCGTCCACTGGCCCAACCCGTCGGTCGGTCGCTACGTCGAGGCGTGGCGGGCGCTGGTCGACCTGCAGCGCGAGGGGCTGGTCCGCTCGATCGGCGTCTCGAACTTCACCGAGGCCCACCTCTCCCGCCTCCTCGACGAGACCGGGGTGACCCCTGCGGTCAACCAGGTGGAGCTGCACCCGCACTTCCCCCAGCAGCAGGCCCGGGCCGTGCACGAGCGCCTCGGCGTGCGCACCCAGTCGTGGAGCCCGCTGGGCAAGCGCAACGCGCCGCTGACCGACCCGGCCGTCACCGGTCCGGCGCAGCGGCTGGGGGTGACCCCCGCCCAGGTGATCCTGCGCTGGCAGGTGCAGCTGGGCTCGGTGCCCGTGCCGAAGTCGGCCACGCCCGAACGGCAGCGCGCCAACCTCGACGTCTTCGGTTTCTCCCTGCACGACGAGGAGGTCGCCGCGATCACCGCGCTCGGGCGCCCCGACGGTCGGCTCTTCGACGGCGACCCCGACACCCACGAGGAGATGTGATGGTGTCGGCGCCACCGACGCCGCACCTGCGGGTCGACCTCGACCGGCTGCGCCGCAACGTCCGCCGGGCCGCCGACCGGGCCGGCGCCCTCCAGGTGTCGCTGCGTCCCCACGTGAAGACCCACAAGTCGGTGGAGATCGCGCGGCTGCAGCTCGTCTCCGGGGCCGTCGGCATCACCGTGGCCACCGTCGGCGAGGCCGAGGTGTTCGCCCGCCACGGCTGCACCGACGTGTTCATCGCCTACCCGCTGTGGCTCGACGACGAGCGCGCGGTGCGGCTGCGCGACCTCTCCGAGATCGCCCGGATCGCGTTCGGGGTCGACTCCGTGGCCGGGGCGGCCAACGCCGGACGCCGCCTCGGCGGCTCGGGCATCGAGGTGATGGTGGAGGTCGACTCGGGCCACCACCGCACCGGCGTCGAGCCCGAGGGCGCCGGGGCGGTCGCGCTGGCCGCGCGGCGCGCCGGGCTCACGGTGCGGGGGGTCTTCACGTTCCCCGGCCACGGCTACGCCCCCGGAGCGGCGGCCGGCGCCGTGCGCGACGAGATCGCCGCGCTGCGCACCGCCCGCGACGCCGTGCGCGCCGAGGGCATCGACGTGCAGGTGGTCTCCGGCGGCTCGACGCCGACGCTGACCGCCAGCCTGGTGCCGGGCGCGGGCGACGTCGTCGACGAGCTCCGCCCGGGTGTCTACGTGTTCGGCGACGCCCAGCAGTGGGAGCTCGGGGCCCTCGACCCGACCGACGTCGCGCTCACCGCCCGCGCCACCGTCGTCAGCCACGCCCACGGGCGCCTGGTCCTCGACGCCGGCAGCAAGACGCTGGGCGCCGACCGGGCGCCGTACTCCTCCGGCTTCGGGCGCCTGCTCGACCACCCCGGCGCGCGCCTGGTGGCGCTGTCGGAGCACCACGCGGTCGCCGACCTGGGCGACGAGGCGCTTCCCCCGCTCGGCACGGTCGTCGACGTGGTGCCCAACCACGTGTGCGCCGCGGTCAACCTCGCCTCCGACCTGTGGGTGGAGGAGGCCGGCGGCCTGCGGCCCTGGGCGGTGACGGCGCGCGGCCAGAACGGCTGACGGGGCGCTCAGGAACCTCTAGGCCGCGGCCCCTACGATCGGGCCCATGCGCACCCGACCCCTCGTCCGTCGTCCGCTGGCGCGCCCCCTCGCCGCCGCGGCCGTGCTCGCCTGCCTCACCACGACGGCCGCCTGCGGCTCCGACGACGACGCGGCCAGCAACCCCGCGCCGTCGGCCTCGGAGTCCGCCTCGGACCCGGCGTCGGAGCCGGCGGCAGCCCCCGGCGAGGCGTGCGCCTACCCGCAGGACGGCGAGCCGGCCGCTCCGGTCGACCCGCCCGCGGAGTCGCCCACGGTCTCCGGCGAGGTCGGCGTCGACGTGGTCACCAGCGCCGGCGACCTCGGCCTGACCCTCGACGCCGACGCGACCCCGTGCACCGTCAACTCGTTCGTCAGCCTGGCCGAGCAGGGCTACTTCGACGGCACCACCTGCCACCGCCTGACCACCGAGGGCATCTACGTGCTGCAGTGCGGCGACCCGACGGCCACCGGCACCGGCGGACCCGGCTACACGATCCCCGACGAGCTCACCGGTGACGAGACCTACCCCGCCGGCACCCTGGCGATGGCCAAGACGATGTACCCCGACTCCGGCGGCTCGCAGTTCTTCATGGTCTACGAGGACTCGCCGCTGCCGGCCGACTACACCGTCTTCGGCACCATCGACGACGCCGGCCTCCAGGTGCTGGAGGACGTCGCGGACGAGGGCACCGACACCGGCGCCGGCGACGGCGCCCCGGCCACGCCCGTGGACATCGAGAGCGTCACCGTCGGCTGACCCGGGCCGTGGGCCGCGGACTGCGGCTCAGGCGAGGTCGCCGGTGGTGTAGCGCACCGGCTCCCCCAGGGTGACGGTGCGCCCGACGGTGCACAGCCGGTCCTGGATCATCTCCACGGTGCGCGGCACGACCTCGCGGGCGCGGTCGCCGTCGTCGCCCTCGGGGAAGCTGACGTCGAAGGTGACGGTGAGCCCCACCAGGTGGCTGCCGTCCTCGTCGCGCACCTTGTGGCCCTCGGCGCGGGCGGCGAACGACGCGAACGGCGCCCGCTTGCCGGTCACGTGGTCGAGGTCGACCGCGCCGCAGCCGACCAGGGCGGCGAGCAGCAGCTCGACCGGGGTGAAGTCGGGGTCGTCGCCGGAGCCCACGGGCAGCACGCCGCCGCGGGCGTTGGTGGCCTTGTAGCGACGCTCCCCGATGCGCACCATGTCGACCGCGCGGTGCGAGCCGTCGGGGTACGACGGCGCCGCGACGGGGCTGCTCACGTCGGCGTCGGGCTGTGCGGCGTCGGCGCTGGCTCCGACCGGCACACCCGCCGGGGCGGCCGAGGCGGGATCGACGTCGAGGTCGGGGGACGGCTGGGAGGGCTGCTGGTCGCTCATGGGCGACAGCCTGCCACCGTCCGGTGACCCGCCGTGCGGGGCAGCCCCGCACGGCGCCCGGGGTGGCTCAGGAGTCCTGGGGCTCCAGGCCGCGGCGCACCCGCCGGCGGCGGGCCATCACCAGCGCGAGGTTGCGCTGCGCGGTCGCCTCCCGCTCGGGGCGGATCCTGCCGGAGGCGATCCCGTGGGCGACGTACAGCTGCGAGTGCATGGTGGCTCTCATCCCTCTCGCCCCCTCCCGGGGGCTCGGTCGTGGTGGTGCGGTGTCATGGGTCATCGTGTTCGACGACTCTTACAGCGTAGCGACTGCTACACCGGAACGCCCGCCGACGGACCTGTGATCTCACGCACCCCTCTCGCCCGGCCCGCGCCGCCGCCGCGGGCACTGGCAGCATCGGGGTCATGACCGCCCAGACCCGTGAGATCCACCTGGCCCGACGACCCTCCGGCACCCCCGTGCCCGACGACTTCGCGATGGTCACCACCACGCTTCCCGACCTCGCCGACGGCGAGGTGCTGGTGCGCAGCACCGTGATGTCGGTCGACCCCTACATGCGCGGGCGGATGAACGACGCCGAGTCGTACGTGCCGCCGTTCCGGCTCGGTGAGCCGCTCGAGGGCGGGGCCGTCGGCGAGGTGGTCGAGTCGCGCGCCGCCGACCTCTCCCCCGGCGACGTCGTGCTGCACAACGCGGGCTGGCGCGAGCACGCGGTGCTGCCGGGCGCGGCGGTGCGCCGCCTCGACGTCGGTGACGTGGCCGCGTCGGCGTACCTCGGGGTGCTCGGCACCACCGGGCTCACCGCCTACGTCGGGCTGACCCGCATCGGCGAGCTGAAGGAGGGGGAGACGGTGTTCGTCTCCGGCGCCGCCGGGGCCGTGGGCTCCTCGGTCGGCCAGATGGCCCGCCTGCTCGGCGCGGGCAAGGTCATCGGCTCCGCCGGGTCGCCGGAGAAGGTCGCCTGGCTCACCGACGAGCTCGGGTTCGACGCGGCGTTCGACTACCACGACGGGCCGGTGGGCGACCGCCTCGGCGAGCACGGCCCGGTCGACGTCTACTTCGACAACGTGGGCGGTGAGCACCTCGAGGCCGCGATCACCCACCTCAACGACTTCGGCCGCGTCGCCGCCTGCGGGATGATCGCGTCGTACAACGCCACCGAGCCGACGCCGGCGCCGCGCAACCTGATGATGGTGGTGCAGAAGCGGCTGACCATCCGCGGCTTCATCGTCAGCGACCACCGCGACCTGGCCTCGGAGTTCCACCGCCGCGTGGGGGCCTGGGTGGCCTCCGGCGAGCTGACGCACCGCGAGACCTTCACCGACGGCCTCGACACCGCCGTCGAGGCGTTCCTCGGCGTGCTCGGCGGGGCCAACACCGGCAAGATGCTCGTGCGCCTCTGACCCCACGCGCCGACGGCGGGCCCGGACTCCTGGTCCGGGCCCGCCGTCGGTGCGGTGCGGTGCTGTGCTGCTGGGCGGTGCTGCGGTGGGGCCTGTGTCAGCGGACGCGGATCCCGAGGTAGCGGCTGCCGGTGACGACCTCGCTGTAGGGACCGCTCTGGGTCACGATGCTGCGGGGCAGCCCCTTGCCGCGGGCGCGCAGCTCGACGGAGATCTCGTCGTTCTGCACGGGGTCGGCGAAGGCCTCGACGGCCTGGGCGACCGACTTGATCCGGTAGGTGTTGGTGTAGTCGGAGCCGCCGCCCTGCACGACCAGGTACGCCGAGCGGCGGGCGCGCGCCGGGATCTTCACCGAGAGCGGGGCGTGGGTGACCGACCCGTCGGGCGCCTCGAGCAGGGCGCGCAGCTTCATCGTCGAGCCGGCCTCGGCCCGCACCGAGTCGCGTCGTCCGACGGTGACCCACTCGCCGCCCTTGCGCTGCTCGATGCCGCTGAGGCGGAGCACGTCGGTGGAGTCGTCGACGACGCCGTCGACGGTGACGGAGTCGATGCTGACCCCGTCGATGCGGCTCAGCGCGTAGGTGAGGTCGGCGAGGTCGAAGACCGACTCGAAGGAGATGTCGTAGTCCGAGAGGTAGGTGTCAGCGGCGCTCAGCGAGAACGGGGCGCCGACCTCGTCGGTGCCGGTGATCGTCCAGCTCTGCTTCTCGGTGCCGGGGATGTAGGAGTCCAGCACCCGGTCGTGGTTGACCAGCAGCTGGGCGAAGACCGTGTCGGCGGTGAAGTCGTCGACGTACACGTCGCTGCTGCCGGTGCGCTCGCGGCCCTCGAAGCTCACGGTGGAGGTGATGGTGGTGGCGTCGGGCAGCTCGGCGAAGGTGCCGGTGATGCCGGTCGTGCGGTCGTCGGTGATGGTGCCGACGGCCGGGGCGATGTTGGCGACCTTGAACGGGGCGCCGAGGGAGTCGGGCTGCACGTACAGCGCCGTCGCCGGGTTGAGACCGAGGGTGGTCTCGCCGAAGAAGCCGAAGGGGTGGCCGAACCCGACGACCTCGCCGTCGCAGACGGAGGTGGCCGTGCCGACCGCACCAGCGGTGACGTCGCCGTAGGACAGCGTGGTGGCGAGGTTGCCGCCGGCGACGACGGTGTCGGCCGAGGCGTCCTCGGCCGCGGCCCTGCCGACCGCGCCCACGGCGTAGGTCTGGGCGTCGAGGTAGGGCTTGTCGGCCTTGCTCGCCTGGGTGAGGCGCTTCTGGCTGAGGCCGCTGATCCCGACGGGCATCCGCAGCTGGGCGAAGCCCTGCTCGGCCTGGGCGGCGCTGACGTCGGAGGAGGCGGCGATCGCGCGGGCGGTGCGGTCGTCGACGGCGACCCGGCGGGCGCCGTCGGTGAGGTAGTCGTCCATCTCGGCGTACGGCGTGATGCCGGCGACCGGCGAGGAGCCGTAGGAGAGGCCGTAGGCGACCGCGCCGACGAGCCGGTCGTCGATGTAGACCGGCGAGCCGGACATGCCCGACCAGATGCCGCCGGCGGCGTCGATGGCGGGAGAGGAGAGCTCGGCCATGATCATGTCGACGCCGGGCGCGATGCCGTCGTCGAGCACGCCGATGACCGACCCGGTGAACGCCTCCGGCGTGGTGCCCTCCGAGACGGTGAGCCCCGTGACGGCGGCGTCCGCGGTGACGTCGGCCTGGGGATAGGTCGGCGTGCAGTCCTCGGCGGGCGCTGCCTGAGCCGGTGCGGTGGTGACCGCGGCGGCGCCGAGCACCAGACCGGCTGCGGTGGTGGCGGCCAGGGCTCGGCCCCGGCGGGTGGTGCTGGGTCGCGACATCGCGTCCCTCCTCCTGTGACGTGGGCCGCACGGCGCGGCCCTCGCACAGGTTGACGCACTGCGGACCCGTTCGGTTGCCGATCGCCCCAGGTCGCGTGGCTGGATCGTGACGGTGGCCCCAGGTGCACCGTCGGGGCAGGCACATAGGCTCGCCACGTGAGCACCACCGACTCCCCCGTCACCGCCGTCGCCGGCGCCGCCCACGGCCTCCTGCGCAGCGAGGCGCAGGCCCGCGCCGCGCTGCTCGACGTCGAGCACTACGACGTGCGCCTCGACCTCGCCGCCGACGACGCCACCTTCTCCTCGGTCACCACGATCCGGTTCACCTCGCGCGGCGGGGCGACGTTCCTCGACCTCAAGCCGGTCTCGGTGCGCGAGGTGCGCCTCGACGGCCGTCGGCTCGACGTCGACCTGCTGCGTGGCGGCCGGCTCCCGCTGGAGACCACCGAGGGCGCCCACGAGCTCGTCGTCGACGCCGTGATGCGCTTCCGCACCGACGGCGAGGGCCTGCACCGCTCGGTCGACCCCGCCGACGGTCGCCACTACGTCTACGGCATGTCCTTCATGGACGCCGCTCCCAGCATCTTCGCCTGCTTCGACCAGCCCGACCTGAAGGCGCCCTACACCTTCCACGTGCGCGCCCCCGAGGACTGGACGGTGGTCGGCAACGCCCCGGCGAGCAACCCCGAGCCGGGCGTGTGGGAGCTGGAGACCAGCCGGCCGCTGTCCACCTACTTCGTCACCCTCGTCGCCGGGCCCTACCACCTGCTGCACGACGAGCACGACGGCATCCCGCTGTCGCTGAGCGCCCGGGCCAGCCTGGCCGGCGCCCTCGAGGCCGACGCCGACGAGCTGTTCACGATGACCCGTCAGTGCTTCGACGAGATGCACCGGCTGTTCGGCATCCGCTACCCGTTCGGCCGCTACCACCAGGCGTTCGTGCCGGAGTTCAACGCCGGCGCCATGGAGAACCCCGGCTGCGTCACGTTCCGCGACCCGCTGCTGTTCCCCAGCCGCGTCACCCGCGGCCTGCGCATCCAGCGCGCCACCACGGTGGCCCACGAGATGGCGCACCAGTGGTTCGGCAACATCACCACGCCGCTGTGGTGGGACGACCTGTGGCTCAACGAGT
Source organism: Nocardioides sp. FY1077 (assembly GCF_058681775.1). NCBI lineage: Bacteria > Bacillati > Actinomycetota > Actinomycetes > Propionibacteriales > Nocardioidaceae > Nocardioides > Nocardioides sp. FY1077. The sequence goes on from NZ_JBZWDB010000004.1 coordinate 308,027, forward strand.
CGTTCGCGGAGTACCTCGGCACCCGCGTCACCGCCGACGTCACCGAGTACGACGACGCCTGGGTCTACCACGCCTACTCCCGGCGCCAGTGGGGCCTGCTCGCCGACCAGCGGCCCAGCACCCACCCGGTCGCCGGCAACGGCGAGCAGGACGCCACCGCCGCGCTGCAGAACTTCGACGGCATCTCCTACTCGAAGGGCTCCAGCCTGCTCAAGCAGCTCGCCGCGGGCATGGGCGACGAGGTCTTCTTCGCCGGGGTGGTCGACCACTTCGACACCCACTTCTACGGCAACGCCACCATGCACGACCTCCTCGCGAGCTGGGAGCGCGCCGGCGCCGGCGACCTGTCGCGCTTCGCCCGCGACTGGCTGAGCACCGCCGGCCCCGACCGGCTGGTGCTCGACCGGGAGCGGGGCGAGCTGGTGCGCGTCCCGCCGGCCGGCAGCGAGGCCGAGCGCACCCACGCCTTCCGGGTGGCCCGCGCGGCCCCCGGCGGCACCTGGTCGCTGGCCCCCACCACGGTGGCGGGCGAGCGCACGCCGTACGACGCCGGCGACGACGCCGTGCTGCTCGACCCCTACGAGGACACCTGGGCCGTGGTCGAGCCCGACGCCACCACGACGGCGGCGCTGGTCGACCTCCTGCCCCGCACCACCGACAGCCTGCTGCGCGCAGGTGCCTGGAACTCGGTGCGCAGCGGCTACCACCACGCCCGCATCGCCCCCGACGACGTGGTCGACCTCGTCGTGGCCTGGCTGCCGGACGAGCACGACGACGCCGCGGTCGCCTACACGCTGCCGTGGGTGCTCTCCGCGGTGCTGCCCCGCGCCGGTGACCCTGCCGTCGCGGCCGCACGGGTGCACGACGTGGCCACCAGCGCCGCCCACGCCGCGGAGCCGGGCTCCACCCACCAGCTCGCGGTGTTCCAGGCCGCCGCCAGCACCGCCGCGCTCCCCCGGCTCGCGACGTGGCTGGCCGGCGACGACCTGCCCGCCGGCGTCGAGGTCGACCTCGAGCTGCGCTGGCGCCTGCTGGTGCGCCAGGCCGCCCTCGGCGGCACCGACCGTGCCGGTCTCGACGCCGAGCTCGCGCGCGAGCACTCGACCAAGGCCGGGACGGAGCACACCCGCGCCGTGGCCGCGCTGCCCGACCCCGCGGCGAAGGAGTTCGCCTGGGACCGGTTCACCGGGCGGGTGCCGGCGACCAACTACGAGCTGGAGGCCGCCGGCCTCGGCATGTGGCAGCCCGGCCAGGAGGACCTCACCGCCGCCTACGTCGAGCGCTACCTCGCCGAGCTGCCCGGCCTGGTCGACGTGCACCGGGGCTGGGTGCTCGGCGACGTGGCGTCGTCGTTCTTCCCGATGACCGCCCTCGACGACGCCACGGTGGAGCGGCTGCACGCCCTGATCGCCACCCCCGGCCTCGACGCCACCGTGCGTCGGCGGGTCGTCGACGCCACCGACGAGCTCGAGCACCGCGTCGCGGTGGCCCGGGCGTTCCCGGCATGAGCCTCGCCGAGGGCCGCGCCCGGCGTCCCGGACCCACCGTGCGCACCCGCGTCGAGGAGCACCTCGCGCCCGCCCCCGACGCCGAGCCCGGCACCCCCGGGGCGGTGCGCCGCCACGAGGACCGGCTGGTCACCGAGGAGCCGCTGGAGATCCGGCTCGCCTGGCCCGGCACCACGGCCCACCGCGCCTGGGTCACCATGCGCACCCCCGGCCACGACTTCGAGCTCGCCGCCGGCTGGGCGGTGCACGAGGGCCTGCCGGGTCCGGCGGGCATCGCGGGCATCGCCTACTGCACCGACGTCGACCTCGCCCCGGAGCAGGAGTTCAACGTGGTCACCCTGACGCTGGCCTCGGTGCCCGAGCGGGCGCCCGGCCACCGCCACGACGCGCTGTCGGCCGGCTCCTCGGCGTGCGGGGTCTGCGGCGCCGACAGCGTCGCCGCCGTCCTCGACATCGCCCCCGGCACCCGCTGGCCCGGCGAGCGCCCCACCGCCGAGGTCGTCCGCACCCTTCCCGACCTGCTGCGCGAGCAGCAGCCCGTGTTCGCCCGCACCGGCGGCATCCACGCCGCCGGGCTGTTCACCGCCGACGGCCAGGCCCTGGTGGTGCGTGAGGACGTCGGACGCCACAACGCCGTCGACAAGGTCACCGGGGCCCGCACCGTGGCGGGACACCCCGCGGCCGAGGCGTGCCTGGTGGTGAGCGGTCGCGCCGGCTTCGAGCTGGTGCAGAAGGCGGTCACCGCCGGCGTCGGCGCCCTGGTGAGCGTGGGGGCGCCCACCAGCCTGTCGGCCCGCCTGGCCAAGGAGAGCGGGCTCGAGCTGTGGGGGTTCACCTCGCCCCGGCGCGCCGTGCGCTACGTGTGACCCGCGTCGCGACGCACCACCTCTGACCCCAGCGGGTGGGCCGACGCGGCCCCCTGTCCGCCTACCGTGGTGGAGGCCGCCACCGCGGCCCGCCCGGCGCCCGTCGCCGCCGCTGCGGCGCACCCGCGTGCCGCGCCGCGACGCCGCCGCCCACCGAGACACCAGGAGTCGCCATGAGCACCACCGCCAGCCTCACCGTCCCCACCCCCAGCGCCCCGTTCGAGACCAGCACGGTGGAGCGGCGCGCAGTCGGCGAGCACGACGTGCTCATCGACGTCGCCTACTGCGGCATCTGCCACTCAGACATCCACCAGGCCCGCAACGAGTGGGCCGAGGGCATCTTCCCCATGGTGCCGGGCCACGAGGTCGCCGGCACCGTCGCCGAGGTCGGCAGCGGCGTCTCCCGCTTCTCCGTCGGCGACCGCGTCGGCGTCGGCTGCTTCGTCGACTCCTGCGGCGACTGCGAGAACTGCGCGGCCGGTGAGGAGCAGTACTGCCTCAAGGGGGAGGTGCCGACGTACAACGGCAAGGACTACGACGGGGAGCCGACCTACGGCGGCTACAGCAAGCAGATCGTCGTCCACGAGGACTACACCCTCGGCATCCCCGAGGGCATCGACCTCGACGCCGCCGCGCCGCTGCTGTGCGCCGGCATCACGACGTACTCCCCGCTGCGCCACTGGGGCGCGGGCCCCGGCAAGAAGGTCGCCATCGTGGGCATGGGCGGCCTCGGCCACCTCGGTGTGAAGATCGCCGCCGCGATGGGCGCCGAGGTCACCGTGCTCAGCCAGTCGCTGAAGAAGGAGGAGGACGGCCGCCGCCTCGGCGCCGACCACTACTACGCGACCGCCGACCGCGCGACGTTCAAGCAGCTCGCCGGCACCTTCGACCTGATCGTCAACACGGTGGCCGCCACGCTGCCCGTCGACCGCTACCTGTCGCTGCTGCGCCTCGACGGCGCGATGGTCAACGTCGGCATCCCGGCCGAGGCCGACACCTACCACGCCTTCTCGCTGGCCGGCATGCGTCGCAGCCTGGCCGGCTCGAAGATCGGCGGCATCCGCGAGACCCAGGAGATGCTCGACTTCTGCGCCGAGCACGGCATCGGCGCCGAGGTGGAGGTGCTCGCCCCCGAGCCCGCCGTCGTCGACGAGGCCTACGAGCGCGTCGTGGCCAGCGACGTGCGCTACCGCTTCGTCATCGACATGGGCGCGCTCGACGGCTGATCCGCCGCTGAGCCACTCCCGCACGGCCCCGGACCTCGCGTCCGGGGCCGTCGTGCGTACGGCGGCAGGTCAGTCGCCGCCACCGCCGCCGCCGCCACCCCCGTCTCCGCCACCGCCGCTGTCACCGCCGCCGCCGCTGTCACCGCCGTCGCTGCGGTCTCCGCTGTCATCGCCCCACGACCCGGTGTGACCGGCCGACGAGCCGTCCGCGCCACCACCTCCTCGGGAACCGCGGGGCGTTCGGTTCGCCCGGAGGAGCAGGACCACGACGAGCGCGGCGATCACGACGCCGACAGCGGTGACGACCATCAGGGGCTCCTGGGGCTCGAGGGCACGACGGCGCCACGCTAGCGGCGCGACACCCGGGTGGGCAGGGGGACGTGCCGGTCAGGGCCGGTCAGGGCCGGGCGGCCAGCACCTGCTCGCGCAGGACGTCGGCGTGCCCGCAGTGCTGGGCGAGCTCCCGGATCACGTGGAGGTAGACCCAGCGCAGCGGCAGCGGCCCGCGCCGGTTGCCGCTCACGAGGTCGTCGACACCGAGCCCGGCGACCGCCGCCCGCGACGCCGCACAAGCGTCGCGGTAGGCCGAGCGCACGGAGGCCACCGTGTCGGTGGGCGCCAGCACGAACGACTCGTCGGGGCCCGCGGGACAGCCGATCTCCTCCCGGGACCGACCGGTCACCGCCTCGTCGAACCACACCTGCTCCACGAAGGTCGCGTGCTTCACCAGCCCCAGCAGGGTCGTCTGCGAGGGCACCAACCGGCGGCGCGCCTCCTCCTCGTCGAGGCCGTCGAGGCAGTCGTGCAGCGCCGTGCGGTGGTCGTCGACGAACAGCTCCAGCTGCTCGCGCAGCCCGGCGTCGAAGGCGGCGGGGTCGTGGCTGGAGGTGGCGGGCACGCCCGGAGGCTAGCGGGGCGGCGCCGGCGGCGCGGTGCGGGGCGGTGCGGCGAGAGCGACCGTGGCTCCGTCCTCCCGTCCGGCTCCACCGACCCCGGGGAGCCACCCTCTTCCGCCGTCCTCGCCTCGGCGGGCACGCCCCCGTGGGGCCCCAGAACGGTCCGGTCCCGCTGCTAGCGTCCGCGGCATGACCGACGCGGCACGTGACCAGCTCTTCGACACCCTCCCCGACGGTCGCGAGGTGCGGTGCCTGGGCATCGGTGCGGCGCCGGGTCCGGTGGTCGAGGTGCTGACGCTGGGGGCCGCGGTCCACCGCCTCGAGGTGGCCGGCGGCGACGGCGTGCGACGCAACGTCGTGCTCGGCCACGCCGACGCCGCGGAGCGGCTCGCCAGCACCGACTACGTGGGCGGCACCATCGGGCGCTACGCCAACCGCATCGCCCGGGGCCGGTTCGAGCTCGACGGCCGCGAGGTCGTGGTCGGCGCCCAGGACCGCGGGCACAGCCTGCACGGCGGGCACGAGGGCTTCGACAAACGAGCGTGGGACGTCCTGGAGCACGGCTCGCACGACCTGGTGCTCGCGCTGGTGAGCCCCGACGGCGACCAGGGCTTCCCCGGCAGGGTCGAGGCGCGCGTGCACTACCGCGTGGAGGGCGACACCGTGCGCGTGGTCATGGAGGCCACCACCGACGCGCCCACGGTCGTCAACCTCACCAACCACGCCTACCTGAACCTCTCCGGCGAGGGGTCGGGCACGATCGACGACCACCTGCTGCAGGTGCTCGCCGACGCCTACACCCCCGTCGACGGCACCGGCATCCCCCGGGGCGAGCACGAGCCGGTGGACGACACCCCGTTCGACCTGCGCGAGCCCACGCCTCTCGGCGACGCCGTGCGCCGGGAGCACCCGCAGCTCGTCGACGCCGTGGGCATCGACCACAACCTCGTGCTGAGCGAGGGTGCCGGCGAAGGACTGCGGGTCGCGGCGGTGCTGGCGTCGCCGCGCACCGGCACCCGGCTCGAGCTGCGCACCGACCAGCCCGGGCTGCAGGTCTACACCGGCAACTTCCTCGATGGCACCCGCCGCTCGACCACGGGCGGGCGCTACCGGCAGGGCGACGGCATCGCGCTGGAGCCCCAGCTCTTCCCCGACTCCCCCAACCGGCCCGACTGGCCGTCGGCGCGCCTCGAGCCCGGCGAGACCTATCGCGCCGTGCTGGAGTGGGCCTTCGGCGTGCTGCCCGCCACGTCCTGACCCGCCCGCCGACCCGCCCCCGGCCGGCGCAGCGGCGTGGGGTCGCACCGCTGTCGGCGGGCCCTCCTAGGGTCGTCGCATGCGCATCCTGCACACCTCCGACTGGCACCTCGGCCGGTCGTTCCACCGTGAGGGGATGCTCACCCACCAGGCGGCGTACGTCGACCACCTCGTCGCCACGGTCGAGGCCGAGCAGGTCGACCTCGTGGTGGTCGCCGGTGACGTCTACGACCGCGCCCTGCCGCAGGTCGACGCCGTCCGGCTCGCCGACGAGGCCCTCGCCCGCCTGGCCGCCGGCCGCGCCCGCGTGGTGGTGACCAGCGGCAACCACGACTCCGCCCAGCGCCTCGGGTTCAGCTCGCGGCTCATCGACGCCGCCGGCGTCCACATCCGCACCTCCGCGGCCGGCGTCGGCACGCCCGTGCTGGTCGACGACGCCCACGGGCCGGTGGCCGTCTACGGCCTGCCCTACCTCGACCCCGACGCGGTCAAGGAGCCGTGGGGCCTGCGCTCGCGCTCCCACCAGGCGGCGCTGAGCGAGGCGATGACGCGGGTGCGTGCCGACCTCGCCACCCGCCGGGGCACCCGCTCGGTGGTGCTCGCCCACGCCTTCGTGGCGGGCGCGGAGCCCAGCGACTCCGAGCGCGACATCAGCGTGGGCGGCGTCTCGCTGGTCCCGACGTCGGTCTTCGACGGCATCGACTACACCGCGCTCGGCCACCTCCACGGCCGGCACGTCCTCACCGACGCGGTGCGCTACAGCGGGTCGCCGCTGGCCTACTCGTTCTCGGAGGCCACCCACCACAAGGGATCGTGGCTGGTCGACCTCGCCGCCGACGGGTCGGTGACCGCGGAGTTCGTCGACGCGCCGGTGCCGCGCCGCCTGGCCCGGCTGCGCGGCGAGCTCGACACGCTGCTCACCGACCCCGACCTCGCCCGCCACGAGGACGCCTGGGTGCAGGTGACCCTCACCGACGCCGGGCGGCCGGCGCAGGCGATGGAGCGGCTGCGTCGCCGGTTCCCCCACACCCTCGTGCTCGGCTTCGACTCCGTCGTGCCCCGCCTCGGTGGCGCGCCGTCGAGCCGCACCCAGGGCCGCAGCGACCACGACATCGCCCTGGAGTTCATGGCCTCGATGCGAGGGGCCGAGCCCAGCGGCGTCGAGCGGGCCCTGCTGCGGCGCGCGGTCGACGCCTGCTGCGACGACCCCGACCTCGACGTGCTGGTCGGCGCCGACACCGGGGCCGAGCCCACCACCGTGGCCGCCGCGGCGGCCGCAGCCGACGGGCGGCTCTTCTGATGCGCCTGCACCACCTCGAGGTCACCGCGTTCGGCCCGTTCGCCGACACCGTCACCGTCGACCTCGACGAGCTGTCGGAGGCCGGGCTGTTCCTGCTCTCCGGCCCCACCGGCGCGGGCAAGACCAGCGTGCTCGACGCCGTCTGCTTCGCCCTCTACGGCGACGTGCCCGGCGACCGCAACGGCGCGCGCCGGCTGCGCTCCGACCAGGCCGCGCCCGGGGTGGCCCCGCGGGTCGAGCTCGAGGCCACGCTGTCGGGCCGGCGGTTCCGCCTCGTGCGCTCCCCCGCCTGGGAGCGCCCCAAGCGCCGCGGCACCGGCACCACCACCCAGCAGGCCAGTGTCACCATCTCCGAGCGCGTGGGCGGCGAGTGGACGACGCTGTCGTCGCGGCTCGACGAGACCGGTCACCTGGTGGCCGGGCTGCTCGGCATGAACGTCGCCCAGTTCACCCAGGTGGCGATGCTGCCGCAGGGCCGCTTCCAGGCCTTCCTGCGGGCGCGCTCCGACGAGCGGCACCGCCTGCTCCAGCAGCTGTTCCGCACCGGCCGGTTCGAGGACGTCGAGCGCTGGCTGCGCGACCACCGCACCGACCTGCGCCGCGACTCCGAGTCGCGGCGCGAGGCCGTCGCCGACCTGGTCAGCCGGGTCAGCGAGGCCGCCGACGCCGCGCTGCCCGGAGACCTCACCCCCGACTCCGCCCACGACCCCGCTCCCGCGACCGGCGACCCCGTCAGCGGTCCTGCCGCCGCCGGCACTGACGCCACCGCGCCAGGCGGCGACGGCCCCTCCCTCGAGGTGCTGGCCGAGGACGACACCCTCACCACCTGGGCCCGCGGGCTGCGCAGCGAGGCCACCGCGTCGCTGGCCGCGGCCACCGAGGCGGTCGCCGCCTCCGCGGCCGCAGAGGCGTCGGCCCGCACCGCCCACGAGGAGGGCCGGGCCCGCGCGGAGCGGCACCGTCGGCTGGTGGCCGCCCAGGCCGAGCTCGACGCGCTGCACGCCGAGGCACCCGCCCACCACGAGCGGGTGGCCAGGCTGGCCGCCGCCCGTCGTGCCGCCCCCGTGCCGGCGCTGCACCGCCTCGCGGTGCGCGCCCGGCGCGACCACGACACGGCCGCTCACGAGGCACGCGCGAGCCTGGGCGCCCTCGGGTCCGCCGCCCCGTCGCCGTACGCAGAAGCACCCGACGAGCGACACGTCGCCGCGCTCGCCGACGGCGAGGCCACCGCCACCGACCAGGCAGCGCGGCTGCGGGCACTGGTGCCGCGGGTGCGCCGTGGCGTCGAGGTGGAGGCCCAGCTGAGCGGGGCCCGCGCGACGTGCCGTGACGCCACGACCCGCGCCGGCGCCGTCGAGGAACGCCTGGCCACCCTGCCGAGCCGCCTCGCCGACGTCCGCACCCGCCTCGCCGACGCCCGTGACCGCGCCGCCGGACTGGCCGCGCTCGTGGCCGAGACCCGTGACCTCCGGGCCCGGCTCGAGGCCGCCGAGCTGGTCACCGCCCTCGACGTCGAGCTCGCCGACGCCCGCGCCACCTGGCTCGCCGCCCGCGAGGCCACGGTGGGCGCCCACGAGCAGGTGCTCGCGGTGCGCGAGGCGCGCATCGAGTCGATGGCCGCCGAGCTCGCCCACGGGCTCGCCGTCGGCGGGTGCTGCCCCGTGTGCGGCTCCGACGACCACCCCGCCAAGGCCGTGCCCGCGCCCGGGGCGCCCGACGCCGCCGCCGAGAAGGCCGCCCAGCGTGCCCTCGACGACGCCAAGTCCGACGAGCACCTGCACGAGACCCACCACCGCGACCTGCAGACCCGCCGCACGATCGCGCGCGAACGGGCCGGCGACGCCACCGCCGACGCGCTGCGCGACCTCCTCGCCGAGCGGTGCCGCAGCCACGACGACGCCAGCGCGGCCGCAGGCGAGGTGGAGCGGCTCGTCGCAGAGGAGCGCACCCACGAGCGGGAGCGCGACGACCTCGCCGACCGGCTGCGCCGCGACCACGCCGCGTGCGCCCAGTCCGAGGCGCTCGCGTCCGCCCTGACCGACGAGCGCGACGCCATCGCCGCCGAGGTCGGCGCCGCGCTCGGCCCCGAGGACGGCGACACCGACACGCAGCCCGACACCGGGCTCGGCACCGGGCTCGGCACTGGGTTGGACGTGGCGCTCGACAGCCGGCTGGCCACCCGCCTCGAGCGGCTGCTCGCGGCCGCTGACGCCGACGTGCGCCGCTGGCGGCACGCCCGCGAGGCCGCGGCGGGTTGGGTGCGCGCTGCGGCCACCGACGCCGAGGCCCGGGAGCACGTGGGGTCCGCCGCGCTCGAGGCGGGCTTCGCCGACGTCGACGCGGCGCTCGCCGCCGTGGTCGCCCCGGGTGAGCTGCCGGTGCTGGAGCGGGTGGTGGCCGAGCACGACCGCAGGCTGGCCCAGGCCGAGCGGGTCGTGGCCGAGGCCCAGGACCCGGGCTCCGACGACCAGCCGGGCGACCAGTCGGGCCACGAGGCGGGCGCCGACCCGGCCGCCCACCTCGCCGCCCTGGGCGCCGCGCTCGAGGCCGCCGTCACCGAGCTCGACCGCTGCCGCGGGTCCGCCGCCACCTGGACCGCGCGCTGCGGGCGCCTCACCGAGCTGGTCGTCGAGCTGGAGCGCGCGCTCGAGGCGTGGGCGCCGGTGCGACGGCGGCTCGCGGTCGCGCAGGGCCTGTCGGCGTTCGTGGAGGGCAAGTCGCCCGACAACCGGCTGCAGATGCGACTGTCGGCGTACGTGCTGGCCTACCGGCTCTCCCAGGTCGTCGCCGCGGCCAACGAGCGGCTCGCGCGGATGTCGGACCAGCGCTACACCCTGGAGCACTCCGGGCAGCGCGGCGCCGGGGAGACCCGGGGCGGGCTGAGCCTGCTGGTGCGCGACGACTGGTCGGGCGAGGCGCGCGACCCCGCCACGCTGTCGGGCGGGGAGACGTTCGTGGTCTCGCTCGCCCTGGCGCTCGGCCTGGCCGACGTGATCACCCAGGAGGCCGGCGGCGCCGACCTCGACACCCTCTTCGTCGACGAGGGCTTCGGGTCCCTCGACGCCGACACCCTCGACGACGTGATGGACGTGCTCGACTCGCTGCGCGACGGCGGCCGGGTGGTCGGCGTGGTCAGCCACGTCGCCGAGATGCGCGACCGCATCCCCACCCAGCTGCTGGTCACCAAGGGCCGCGCCGGCTCACGCCTCGCCGTCACCCGCTGAGACCAGTCGCTGACGCCGACCACCGCGGGCAGCAGCCTGCGACCGGCCCCAGCGACCAGCTCCTACGACGGTCAGTGCATCCGCGTCCAGCCGCTGACGTCGAGGCCCCAGTCGCGGGTGAGCCGCTCGAGCTGCGGGCGGTACATCACCCGCAGCGACTCCTCGAGCCCGGGCGTCCAGTCCCACTCCTCGCGGCTCGACGACGTCGACTCCCGCGCGAGGTCACCCAGCGGCACGGGATCGACGCCGAGGCGCCGCCACACGTCGTCGACCACGGGCTGGGGGTCGTCGCGGATCGTCTCGTAGACGTGCACGACCAGCCGCTCGCGGCCCAGCGCGGCCGCCCACGCCTCCAGCTGGTCGGCGTAGAAGCCGGTGAAGGTCTGCACCGTGATGGGCAGCGGGTAGGGCCACGACTTGCCACGGGTGGCGGCCCACCGCATCGCGGAGCGGAACCGCTCCACCGGGTCGCGCAGCAGCACCAGCACCGGCACCTCCGGCGGGAGCGCCGCGGCGGCGTACGCCGGGAGGGAGGCGTGGCGCAGGTACTGCGGGGTGAACTCGCCGCGGCGCAGGCCGTCGGCGGGGAACAGGTCGGCGTACTCCTGGGCCGGCACGAGCCCGTCGGCGACCCGGTTGAGGAGCTGCTGCTCCTTCTTGCCGTTGGTCCCGAGGCCCACCTCGGGGTGCTGGGTGAGCAGGTCGGTGAACCAGGTGGTGCCGGAGCGCTGGGCGCCGATGCCGAGCCAGGCGGGCCCGGGGGCCTGCTCCCGGCGCGACCGGGAGGGACGCCAGCGGGAGGCGGGGCGGGCGGGCGGCGTCGGCTGCATGGCGGCCACCCTACTGAGCGGGCCGCCTCACCTCGCGCCGCGGCGGCCACGTCGGTGGGCCCGCAGCGGGGCCGGGATCGGCTAGGTTCGCCACCATGACCGGACGCGCCTCCGACCAGTCCCGGCTCGACCCCACCTTCGCCGCGCTGCCCCACCGGGCCCTGGCCCGCACCGCCCTCGAGCGGGCCGCCGCGCTGGGCGTCAGCCACGCCGACTTCCGCCTGGAGCGGGTGCGCTACCAGTCGCTGTCGGTGCGCGACGAGGTGCTGCAGGACGCCAGCGACACCGAGGACCTCGGCTTCGCCGTGCGGGTGGTGCACCGCGGGGCCTGGGGCTTCGCCTCCGGCGTCGTCCTCACCCCGGAGGAGGCGCGGCGGGTGGCGGAGACAGCGGTGGCCGTGGCAGAGGTGGCCGCCACGATGACGGCCAGACCGGTGGAGCTCGCCCCCGAGCCGGTGCACGACGACGTCACCTGGGTCTCCGCCTACGACGTCAACCCGCTCGAGGTGCCGGTCGCCGAGAAGGCCGCGCTGCTGGTGGACTGGACGCGGCGGCTGCGGCTGGGCAGCGCGGTCGACCACGCCTCGGCCTTCCTCGCACAGGTGCAGGAGAACAAGTTCTACGCCGACCTCAGCGGCACCACCACCACCCAGCAGCGGGTGCGGCTGATGCCCGGGTTCGAGGCGATGGGCGCCGCCGGCGAGGTGTTCGACTCGATGGCGAGCATCGCCCCGCCGGTGGGCCGCGGCTGGGAGTACTGCACGGCCGCCCCCGCCGACGGCGGCTGGGACTGGGACGCCGAGCTCGCCGAGGTGCCCGACCTGCTCGGCGAGAAGCTCGCAGCGCCCAGCGTCGAGGCCGGCACCCACGACCTCGTCGTGCACCCCTCCAACCTGTGGCTGACCATCCACGAGTCGATCGGCCACGCCACCGAGCTCGACCGGGCGCTGGGCTACGAGGCCAACTACGCCGGCACGTCGTTCGCCACGCCCGACCTGCTCGGCACCCTGCGCTACGGCTCGTCGGCCATGCAGGTGACCGGCGACCGCACGGTGGAGCACGGCCTGGCCACCGTCGGCTACGACGACGAGGGCGTGGAGACGCAGTCGTGGGACATCGTGCGCGACGGGGTGCTCGTGGGCTACCAGCTCGACCGCTCGATGGGCCCGATGGTCCCCGAGCTGAACGGCGGGCGCTCCAACGGCTGCGCGTACGCCGACTCCCCCGGCCACGTCCCCGTGCAGCGGATGGCCAACGTGTCGCTGCAGCCCGACCCCGACGGGCCCACCACCGAGGAGCTGATCGGGCGGGTGGAGCGCGGGCTGTACGTCGTCGGCGACAAGTCGTGGTCGATCGACATGCAGCGCTTCAACTTCCAGTTCACCGGCCAGCGCTTCCACCGCATCGTGGACGGCGAGCTGGCGGGCCAGGTGCGCGACGCGGCGTACCAGGCCACGACTACCGACTTCTGGGGGTCGATGGAGGCCGTCGGCGGCCCGGACACCTGGGTGCTGGGCGGCGCCTTCAACTGCGGCAAGGCCCAGCCGGGCCAGGTCGCCTCGGTCAGCCACGGCTGCCCGACCGCGCTCTTCCGCGACGTACGCATCCTCAACACCACCGACGAGGCGGGCCACTGATGACCACCACACCCCAGGACCTCGTCGAGCACGCCCTGGCCGCCTCGACCGCCGACGACTGCGTGGTCGTCGTGCGCGACACCACCGGGGCCAACCTGCGCTGGGCCGGCAACACCCTGACCACCAACGGCGTGATGCACCGGCTCTCGGTCACCGTGGTGTCGTTCGTGCGCGGGGCGGCCGGCACCGCCGCCAGCCCGGCCACCGGCAGCGCCACGACCCGCGAGCAGGTGACCGCCCTGGTGGCGGCCGCCGACGCCGCGGCCCGTGCGGGCTCCCCCGCCGAGGACGCCGCCGACCTGGTGGCCGAGCGCACCAGCCCCGACTGGGGCGACGCACCGGTGCCGACCGACATCCACGTCTTCGACACCTTCGCCCCCGCCCTGGGGGAGGCCTTCACCCGCGCAGGCGCCGAGCAGCGGGTGCTCTACGGGTTCGTCTCCCACGAGCTCGCCACGACCTACCTGGGCTCCTCGACCGGGCTGCGGCTGCGCCACGTGCAGCCCACCGGCCACTACGGCTGCACCGGCAAGCCCGCCGACCTGTCGCAGAGCGCCTGGGTGGGCGGCGCGACCCGCGACTTCACCGACGTCGACGCCCTGGCCATGGACGCCACCCTCGCCCAGCGGCTGGGCTGGGGCCGCCGGCGCGTCGACCTGCCCGCCGGGCGCCACGACACGATCCTGCCGCCCAGCGCGGTGGCCGACCTGATGATCGACGCCTACTGGTACGCCGGCGCCCGGGTCGCCCACGAGGGCCAGTCGGTCTACAGCCGCCGCGGCGGCGGCACCCGCATCGGCGAGCGCATCGCCGCCCGCGGGGTGGGGCTGTCCTCCGATCCCGCCCACCCGGCGCTGGAGTGCGCGCCGTTCGTGGTGGCGACGTCGTCGGGCAACGAGTCGTCGGTCTTCGACAACGGCCTGCCGCTGGAGCGCACCGACTGGGTGCGCGACGGCGACCTCACCGCACTGCTGCAGACGCGGCACTCCGCGGCGATGACCGGGCAGCCGGTCACCCCTGCCGTGGACAACCTCGTGCTGAGCGTCGACGGCGCCACCGGCTCCGTGGACGACCTGGTCGCCGGCACCGAGCGCGGGCTGCTGCTGACCTGCCTGTGGTACATCCGCGAGGTCGACCCGCAGTCGCTGCTGCTCACCGGGCTCACCCGCGACGGCGTCTACCTCGTCGAGGACGGCGAGGTCACCGGCGTGGTCAACAACTTCCGGTTCAACGAGAGCCCTGTCGACCTGCTCAACCGGTTCACCCACGCCTCCGCCACCGTGCCGAGCTTCAGCCGGGAGTGGGGCGACGACTACTTCAGCCGCACCGCCACCCCCGCGCTGCGGGTGCCGGACTTCAACATGTCGAGCGTCTCCCAGGCGCTGTGACCGGCCGACCGCTCGACGACCTGACCCTGGTCGGCCACCGTCGCCGAGGTCAGGCCCCGCCTCCACACGTGGTCGTCGACGCGCTGGCCCACCCCGACCGCGGCCGGCCGTGGCTCCACCTGCAGGACGGCGAGGTCGCCCCGGTCGTGCTGCTGCACGAGCCCCGGCGCGTGGTCTGGAGCTCGCTGTGGACGGCCCACCCCCACGACCGCGTCGAGCTGGTCGTCGAGGGCGAGGGCGAGGGCCTCGGCGGTGGCTCCCGGCTGGAGTGGCGACTGTGGTCGCTGGTGCCCGCTGAGGACGCGTCGGTGCGGCCGCGCTGCCGGCGCCTGCAGGAGATCCTCAACCGCGACCTGCGCCTGGACCTCTTCGACGGCTGACCCGGCCCGCCCCGGCCTTCCTCGGCCTGCCTCGCGACTCCGCTCGTTCGCGCCGCTCCGGGGTCGTGTGCCCCACGACGCGGTCGAGCGCGTCCTCAGGCACACGACCCCGGCGCTCCGGCACCACCCGCCACCACTGGGACCAGTCGAGCCCCACGCGTACCGGGTCGTGTGCCTCACGACGCGGCCCACCGCGTGCTCAGGCACACGACCCCCGTGGACCGGCGGCGCTGCGGGTCCGCCGCCCGGGTCGTGTGCCCCACGACGCGGCCCGGCGCGCCCTCAGGCACACGACCCCGGGGGCCCGGCACCACCCGCCACCATTGGGGTCGGTCGAGCCCCACGCGTACCGGGTCGTGTGCCCCACGACGCGGCCCACCGCGTGCTCAGGCACACGACCCCCGTGGACCGGCACCACCCGCCACCACTGGGGCCAGTCGAGCCCCACGCGTACCGGGTCGTGTGCCCCACGACGCGGCCCAGCGCGTGCTCAGGCACACGACCCCCGTGGACCGGCGGCGCTGCGGGTCCGCCGCCCGGGTCGTGTGCCCCACGACGCGGCCCAGCGCGCCCCCAGGCACACGACCCGGGCACAACGACGACGGAGGCTCAGCCCAGCGCGTCGACCGCGTCGACGAGCCGACCGTGGCGGTGGGGCCAGGAGCGACGGGCGTCGTCCTGGACGGCGGTGGCGCGCGCCTCGGCGCGGGCGTGCAGGCGGCCGTAGGTGAAGGAGCTCTCGCCGGCGGCGCTGGCCTCGGCAGCCAGGCGCACGAGGTGCTCGCGCACCACCACGGTGTCCTGGCGCTCGCCGAGCACCCGCGTGAGGTCGCGTGCCTCGCGGGCCACCCGGCGCGCCTTCCGGCCCCAGGCCGGCTCGAGCACCTCGGCGGCGTAGCGCAGCCGCTTGGCCGCCTTGCGGGCGTCGTGCCAGCGGGCGTCGACCACCGCACCCGGGCCGACCAGTCCTGCCGGGCCACTGCCCCCGGGGCCGTGGTCGCGCGACGCGACGTCGGCGTCGAGCAGCTCGACGGCCTCGACGAGGCGCCGCAGGTCCTTGGCCACCCGGGCCGGCAGCACCTCGCGGGCGGGCTGCTGGGCGCGCTCGCGCAGCGGCGGGGTGGCCACCAGGGTCTCCAGGGTCGTCAGCAGCGCCAGGTAGCGCTCCGAGGCCAGTGCCTCCTCGACCTGCGCGACGGCCTCCGCGCGACGTCCCGGGCGCAACCGTCGGCGCACCGGTCCGACCACCAGGTCGCCCGGCTCCTCGGCCAGCTCGGCGCGCAGCAGCTCGTGCACCACGTCGGCGTCGCGCAGGTCGCTCAGCGAGCGGGCCAGCCACTGCAGCTCCACCCGCACCGGGTCGGTGACGTCGCCGTCGAGCAGCGGGCCGTACGTCGCGAGCAGGCTGCGCAGCCGCCGGCACACCACCCGCATCTGGTGCACACCACGGGTGCGGGCGCGACGCACCTCGACGTCGTGGCGCAGCAGCTCGCCCACCTGCTCGGCGAGCCGCTGCTGCAGCAGGCGACCGGCCGGCCGCTTGCGCCCGACGCGTCGTACGGGGTCGGCACCGGCGGAGGCGGCCACCACGGCCAGGGCGTCGGCGAGCACCCGCTCGATCTTGCGTCCCACCGCGCTGGGGTCGACGCCCAGGCCGGCGAGGAGGTCGTCGACGTCGTCGAGCAGCGCGGGGTCGGCGTCCACCAGCTCGACCTCCCACTCGCGCCAGGTCACCGTGGGGCCGCCGTCGGACGGCGATCCGGTCACCTCGTCGTCGGCGAGCTCGGCCAGCACCACCCCGTCGGCGCTGAGCAGCTGTCGCGTGGTGCGCCGGGTCAGCACGGTGGCGACGACCTCGAGCGAGGCGCCCCGGGTGTGACCGAGCACGAGGTCGCGCAGGGGCTTGGGCGCCGTGGTGGTGGCCGACAGCGGACGGTGCAGCTCGTCGCGGCCCCGTCCGGCCGGCACCTTGAGGTGCCAGCCCTCGTCGCTGCCCCCGGAACGGCGGCGCAGCGAGATGCCGGCGCGCACGAGGCGCAGGTCGGCGGTGTCGAGGTACACGGCGTCGAGGTCGGTCACCACCGGCGGGCCGACCTCGGCCACCTCGTCCAGGGCCGTCAGGTCCGGCACCGCGGCGTCCGGCGGCGGGGAGTAGGTGCGCTCGATCTCGTGGTGGGTGGCCATCCCCCCGGTCTACCGCAGCAGCGCGCCGAGCGGGTCACCCCTGGGTGGTACAGACCAGTCGGACCCGTCACGGCCCGGCGCTGCGGGGCGTCCGCACCGCTCCGGTGACGATCGGGTCACGACCGGTCGGTCGGACCCCGGGGCCCCCCGTCCCGCTTTACCTTGAGCCTGCCGCTCACCGGGAGCGGCGAGGAAGGGACAGATGACCACCGCCACCCCGGGCCGCCGACGCGCCGCCCTGACCGCCACCCTCACCGCACTGCTGGGCGCGGCGCTCCTGGGTCCCGCCACCGGGTCGGCCTCCGCCGCCGACGGCGAGACCTCCCCGCCCGTCGCGGTCGACGACGCGTTCACGCTGTACCACGGCCAGTCGAAGCGGCTGGACGTGCTGGCCAACGACTCCGACCCGCAGGGCGCCGAGCTCAGCGTGTGCAAGGTCAAGGCCGACGCGCTCCCCGAGGGCTTCCAGGTGCAGTTCGAGGACGGCGACGTCTACCTGGAGAGCTGGTTCTTCATGAGCGACGACTCCTCGGTCTCCGAGCTGTCGTTCACCTACTACGCCTGCAACGACGAGTTCCTCACCCCCGCCACCGTCACCGTCACGCTGGTCGAGCCCGAGCCGATCAAGGTCACCAAGCTCGACCGCCCGGGCCGACTCAAGTTCACCAACCCCAACGACTTCCGGGTCGTGGCCTTCTACGGCAGCTTCGAGAGGGGCGGCCCCGACGGCCGCGCCAAGATGCAGGCCGGGACCTCCGACGTGGTGACGGTGACCACCCGTCGCGTCGACTGGGTCGCCTACTCCCCGTCCCGCAACATCTACGTCGGCGACGGCACCGTGCGGGGCATCGACCTGCCCCGCGGCGACCGCGCCGGCCGCGTGGCCACCGAGGTCACCATGCCCGCGCCGGCGGCCCGCCAGTGGGCCGCACTCGGCTGAGCCACCCGCACCGACGACGAGGCCCGGCACCCCACGAAGGGGTGCCGGGCCTCGTCGCGTCCCGCTCACTCGGCGAAGGCCTCCAGCGGCGGGCACGAGCACTGCAGGTTGCGGTCGCCGTACGCCTGGTCGATGCGACCCACCGGCGGCCAGTACTTGTCGGGGTCGACGCCGGTGGGGAACACCGCCAGCTCGCGGGAGTACGGGCGGTCCCAGTCACCGACCAGCACTCGCGAGGTGTGGGGGGCACCGCGCAGCGGTGACTCCTCCGGGGTCCACTCCCCCGCCGCCACCCGGTCGATCTCGGCACGGATGGCGATCATCGCGTCGCAGAACCGGTCGATCTCGGCCAGGTCCTCCGACTCCGTCGGCTCGACCATCAGCGTGCCGGCCACCGGGAACGACATCGTCGGTGCGTGGAAGCCGTAGTCGACGAGCCGCTTGGCGACGTCGTCCACGGTGACGCCGGTGTCCTTGGTCAGCCCGCGCACGTCGAGGATGCACTCGTGGGCCACCAGGTCGCTGTGGCCGCGGTAGAGCACCGGGAAGTGCTCGCCGAGGCGCGCGGCGACGTAGTTGGCCGACAGCACCGCCGACGCCGTGGCGCGGGTGAGGCCCTCGGCACCCATCATCCGCACGTAGGCCCAGGAGATGGGCAGGATGCCGGCCGAGCCGTACGGCGCCGCGCTGATCGGGCCGATGCCGGAGCGCTTGGCCTCCTCGGGGTGCAGCGCGTGGGAGGGCAGGTACGGCGCGAGGTGGGCGCGCACCGCCACCGGGCCGACACCGGGACCGCCGCCGCCGTGGGGGATGCAGAAGGTCTTGTGCAGGTTCAGGTGCGACACGTCGCCGCCGAACTCTCCGGGCTTGGCGTACCCGAGCAGGGCGTTCAGGTTGGCGCCGTCGACGTACACCTGGCCGCCGTGGGCGTGCACCACCTCGCACAGCTCGGTGATGCTCTCCTCGTAGGCGCCGTGGGTCGAGGGGTAGGTCACCATGATCGCGGCGAGGTCGTCGGCGTGCTCGGCACAGGCCGCGCGCAGGTCGTCGAGGTCCACGCCACCGTCGTCGGCGGCCTTCACCACGACCACGCGCATGCCGGCCATCACCGCGGAGGCGGCGTTCGTGCCGTGCGCCGAGCTCGGGATGAGGCACACGTCGCGGCCGGTGTCGCCGTTGGCGTGGTGGTAGCCGCGGATCGCGAGCAGGCCCGCGAGCTCGCCCTGCGACCCGGCGTTCGGCTGGATCGAGACGGTGTCGTAGCCGGTGACCTCGGCCAGCCAGCCCTCGAGCTGGTCGACGAGACGGCGGTAGCCGACGGCGTCCTCGGCCGGTGCGAACGGGTGCAGGTCGGCGAAGCCGGGCAGCGAGACCGGCTCCATCTCCGTGGTGGCGTTGAGCTTCATCGTGCACGAGCCCAGCGGGATCATCCCCCGGTCGAGGGCGTAGTCGCGCGCGGAGAGCCGGCGCAGGTAGCGCAGCATCTGCGTCTCGCTGCGGTGGGCCGAGAACACCTCGTGGGTCAGGTACGGCGTCTCGCGGCGCAGCGCCGCCGGCAGGGCGTCGTCGGTCGCGGCGTCGAGGGCGTCGAGGTCGGCGGAGACCCCGAACGCGTCGAGCACCCGGTCGACGGTGGCGCGGGTGGTGCACTCCGAGGTGGACACCCCCACGGTGTCGGCGTCGACCAGGCGCAGCTGCAGGCCGAGCACGCGGGCGTCGTGCACGACCTGCGCCGCACGGCCCGGCGCGGAGACGGCCAGGGTGTCGAAGAAGTCCTCGTGGGCCACCTCGACCCCGCCCTCGCGCAGCCCGCGCGCCAGCACGGCGGCGTAGCGGTGGGTGCGGGTGGCGATCGCGCGCAGCCCCTCGGGGCCGTGGTAGACGGCGTACATGGACGCCACGACGGCCAGCAGCACCTGCGCGGTGCAGATGTTCGACGTGGCCTTGTCGCGGCGGATGTGCTGCTCGCGGGTCTGCAGCGCCAGCCGGTAGGCCGGGCGGCCCTCGGCGTCGACGGAGACCCCCACCAGGCGGCCGGGCAGGTGGCGCTCGAGGCCCTTGGCCACCGACATGTAGCCGGCGTGCGGGCCGCCGTAGAACAGCGGGACGCCGAAGCGCTGCGACGACCCGACCACCACGTCGGCGCCCATCGAGCCGGGCGACTCCAGCAGCGTCAGCGCCAGCAGGTCGGCGGCGACCACGGCGAGGCCCCCGCGGGCGTGGGCGGCCTCGATCAGGGGGCGCGGGTCGCGCACGCGGCCCGACGCGCCGGGGTACTGCACCAGCACCCCGCTCACCGGCTCGTCGGCTCCGGGCAGCCCGTCGTCGAGGTCGGCCACGACGACCTCGAGGCCCATCGCCTCGGCGCGGGTGCGCACGACGTCGATGGTCTGCGGCAGCGCGTCGGCGTCCACGACGAACGGTCCCGACGCCTTGCGGTTGCCGCGGCGCACCAGCGTCATCGCCTCGGCCGCGGCGGTGCCCTCGTCGAGCAGGGAGGCGTTGGCGGTGGGCAGGCCGGTGAGGTCGCCCACCACGGTCTGGAAGTTGATCAGCGCCTCGAGGCGGCCCTGCGAGATCTCGGGCTGGTACGGCGTGTAGGCGGTGTACCAGCTGGGGTCCTCCAGCACGTTGCGCCGGATCACCGCCGGGGTCAGCGTGGCGTGGTAGCCCAGGCCGATCATCGACTCCCCGGGCCGGTTGGCCCCGGCCAGCTCGCGCAGCTCGCGCGCGGCGGCGTCCTCGCTGACCGGCGCGGGCAGGTCGAGCTCGCCCGCGCTGCGGATCCCGCCGGGCACGGCCGCGGTCATCAGGTCGTCGAGGGAGGCGAACCCGAGGCGGTCGAGCATCGTGGCGACGTCGTCGGGACGCAGCCCGACGTGCCGGTCGACGAACGGCAGGGCGGCGTCGAGCTCGGTGAGGCGGGGGTGGTCTGACACGTGGCGGCTCCTCGGGGCGGTGGTCGTCCGGGCGCCTCCCCCTCTGTCGGGGCGTCGTCGCACCTCCAGAGTTGCCTCATCCGCACGGTCCGGGCGCCTGAGAGGTTCCGGGGAGGAATTGCCCCTTCGGCGCTCCGCGCCGCCTCGAGGGCGCCGCGGAGACTCTCCCGTGCGGGATAGTCAGCGTCCTCAATCTAGCGGGTCGCCCCTCGGGCAGCACAACGGCCCGCCACCGGTGGGTGGCGGGCCGTGGGCGTCGTACGTCGAGCAGGTGGGGTGGCGCGTCAGCCGATCTTGCGGGCCGCGCGGCGCGCGGCGAGCTCGTCGGCGGCCGAGGGCGCCTCCGACTCGTCGGCGGTGCGCTCGCTCGGCAGCTGGGCCAGCGTGCCCTCGATCTCGCGCCACACGCCGCCGATCGCGATGCCGAACACGCCCTGGCCACCCTGGAGCAGGTCGATGACCTCGTCGTTGCTGGTGCACTCGTAGACCGAGGCACCGTCGCTCATCAGCGTCACGCGGGTCAGGTCGTCGGTGCCGCGCTCGCGCAGGTGCTGGACGGCGGTGCGGATCTGCTGCAGCGAGATGCCGGCGTCGAGCAGTCGCTTGATCACCTTGAGGATCAGGATGTCGCGGAAGGAGTAGAGGCGCTGCGAGCCCGACCCCTTGGCCCCGCGCACGGTGGGCTCGACCAGGCCGGTACGGGCCCAGTAGTCGAGCTGGCGGTAGGTGATGCCGGCGGCGTTGCACGCCGTCGGGCCCCGGTAACCGGTGTCGCTGGGCAGCGGCGAGACGTCGTCGGTGAAGAGCAGCCCCTGCTCCTCGGCAGCCCCCATGGCGATCTCGGTCGCGTGGGCGGCGTCGGTGCCGTCGATCTTCTCGTGCTCGTTCACACGGTCCTCCGGGGTCTACTCCGAGTGCAGGCAACCCCTGGGAAGCCGGCGAGGTCGGATGCCCGAGGGCGACGACACCGGTGGAGTTACAACGGAGACAGTTCAAGGTAGGGCGGCCGCCCACCCCCGTCAAAGACGTCCGGCGGCGTGTCGGCAACCCTCAACCTCTACCTGAGGGTGAAGCTGGGGCGCTACTGGCCGGCTTCGAAGTCCTCGGGGGTGACGTGGTCGAGGAACTCGCGGAACTTCTCGACCTCGTCCTCCTGCTCGGCCGGCACGGCCAGGCCGGCCTCGTCGAGCACCTCCTCGGCGCAGACGATGCGCGAGCCGGTGCGCAGGGCGAGCGCGATGGAGTCGGAGGGGCGCGCACTGACCTCGGTGCCGGACCCGAGCACCAGGGTGGCGTAGAAGACGCCGTCCTTGACCTCGGTGATGCGCACCTCGGTGAGCTCGTTGCCGGTTGCGGTGAGCACGTCCTTGAGCAGGTCGTGGGTCAGCGGGCGTGGCGGGGTCACCCCCTGCTGGGCGAAGGCGATCGCCGTCGCCTCCACTGCTCCGATCCAGATCGGGAGGTATCGCTCCCCCGTCACCTCGCGCAGCAGGACGATCGGCTGGTTCGAGGGCATCTCGACCCGGACTCCCATGACATCGACTTCGCGCACACCCCAGACCCTACTCCCGCCCCCCGACGTGCCCTCGGACTCGCCCGGGGTCAGGTCTCAGCACTGGCTGCGAAGGTCTCGACACGAGCGCTGGCGCGCCCTGCTCGACCGACGAGGGCGACGGCATCCCCCGGCCACCCGGCTACCCCGCGCCATCGGTGGTCGAGTGCCGAGGAGCGCCAGCGACGAGGTGTGTCGAGACCCTCCGCGGTGCGCTGGGACCCCCACACAGGTCTCAGCACAGGCTGCGGAGGTCTCGATACGAGCGCTGGCGCGCCCTGCTCGACCAACGAGGGACGGCGTCCGCGGGGCACCCTGCTCGACCGAGGGGCCCGCGCCATCGGTGGTCGAGTGCCGAGGAGCGCCAGCGACGAGGTGTGTCGAGACCACGCGAGGTGCGCACACCCCGCTGGGGTCAGGTGCCGGCACCGGGCGGGTCAGCGCGCGAGGCCGGCCTTGACCAGGGTGGCGTGGAGCCGCACGGAGAGGGCGGCGATCTCGGCCGCGGCGTGCTCGGCGCGGGCGGAGGCGGCGGCGTCGCGGCTGCGTCGCATCGGGGAGACGACCTGCTCGACGAGCCCCACCTCGCGGTCGGCGGCTGCCCGGAAGCCGCGCAGGTGGCGCGGCTCGATGCCGAAGTCGGCCAGCTCACGAGCCGTGCGGGCCACCACCAGGGCGTCGGTGTCGTAGAGACCGGTGCCGGTGCGGGCCACCACGAGGCCGAACTGCTCGAGCTGGCCGAGGAGCTCCTCGGAGATCTCGGCGACCTTCAGCAGCTCGCGCCGCGAGAGCCGCAGGTTGTCCTGGCGGCGGAACGACTCGGGGCTGGGCAGGCCGTCGGGGGCCAGGGCCACCCGCGGCACCGTCGGCACGACGGCGTCGATGGGCGGCGGCTCGAGGCCGCGGTCGATGGCGTCCAGGTGCTCGCCGATCACCTTGAGCGGCAAGTAGTGGTCGCGCTGCATCCGCAGCACGTAGCGCAGCCGCTCCAGGTCCCCGGGGGAGAACTTGCGGTAGCCGGCCGGCGTCCGCTCGGGCTTGATCAGCCCCTTGTCCTCCAGGAACCGGATCTTGGGGATGGTGACGCCGGGGAAGTCCTCGCGCAGGTGGTCGAGGACCTCACCGATGTTCATCCGGGCCCGCGGGCCCCCGGAGGCGGCGGGCCCGGCGGTGGTGGCCACCGGCTCAGCCGCCCTCGTGACCGGCGAAGAACACCAGGCGGTACTTGCCGATCTGGACCTCGTCACCGTCCTTGAGCAGCACGTGGTCGATGCGGTCGCGGTTGACGTAGGTGCCGTTGAGGCTGCCGGCGTCGCCGACGGTGAACGACGCGCCCTCGCGGTTGAACTCCGCGTGGCGGCGCGACACCGTCACGTCGTCGAGGAAGATCTCGCTCTCGGGGTGGCGACCGGCGTAGACCACGTCGCTGTCGAGCAGGAAGCGGCTGCCCGAGCCGGGACCACGCTGCACGACGAGCAGCGCGTGGCCCGAGGGCAGCGCGTCGACGGCGGCGGCGTCCACCGGGTTGAGCTGGCGGTCGGACGT
Organism: Nocardioides sp. FY1077; assembly: GCF_058681775.1. Classification (NCBI taxonomy): domain Bacteria; kingdom Bacillati; phylum Actinomycetota; class Actinomycetes; order Propionibacteriales; family Nocardioidaceae; genus Nocardioides; species Nocardioides sp. FY1077. The sequence continues at coordinate 331,699 of NZ_JBZWDB010000004.1, forward strand.
CTCGACGCGAGCGTCACCGACACTGATCTGGATCGTGGCCGTCGACTCCCCCACGGGCTCCGACGAGGCGGGAGCGGCGAGGTCGTCGGCCGAGACCAGACGGGTGCCGCACTGGGCGCAGAACCTGGCGTCGTCGGGGTTCTGCCGACCACACGCGGTGCAGAACGGCATCTCTTCTCCTCCGGCTGTCACGGTCAGGTCGTCGGCGGTCCGCCGGGTCGACCAACCCTCAAGGCGACCCTGAGGGTGAGTGTTGCCCCGAACCTACCAGCCGGCGGACGCCGGGCGGCGCGGGTCGGGCGGGTCAGGTCCTGGGCAGGTCTTGGGTCAGGAGTCGAGGGTGGCGGTGTATCCGACGGCGTCCATCAGCTCGTCGAGCTGGGTGGGGTCGCTCGGCACGACCTCGAACAGCCAGCCCCCGGAGTACGGGTCGTTGTTGACCAGCTCGGGAGTGGCGTCGAGGCTGTCGTTGCGCGCCACGACCTCGCCGCTGACGGGGGCGTAGATGTCGCTGACCGACTTGGTCGACTCCAGCTCGCCACAGGTGCTGCCGGCCTCGAGGGTGTCGCCCACCTCGGGCAGCGAGACGTACACGATGTCGCCGAGGGCGTCCTGGGCGAAGTCGGTGATGCCGACGCGCACGGAGCCGTCGTGCTCTCCGGGACGGCGCAGCCACTCGTGCTCGGAGGTGTAGAGCAGGTCGTCGGGGTACACGCGGGGGTTCTCCTCCGGTCGGGGTCAGGGAAGGCTACTGGGCGGCGTCGGGTGCGGCGTACCCCGGCTCCGACGCGGTGCGGACGCTCTCGATGTCGAGGGAGGCCAGCTCGGTCACCTCGACGTCGGCGGTGGGCTCCTCGGCCGCCACCCGCGGCCGCTCGAAGAACGACGCCGCGTTGGCCAGGGTGGCGGGGTCGCCGATCGCGTCGACGACGTACGGCGCCTCGAGCAGCGTGCCGTCGACGACCATGCCGCCGACGGCGTCGGTGAACGAGCTCTGCGCCACCACCCGCACCTGCCCGTTGAGCTGGACGGCCTCCGCGGAGGCGGTGCGCAGCTCCTGGACCAGGTCGACCAGGGTCTGGGCGTCGACGGTGCCGTTGACCTCGGCGATGGTGATGCGCACACCCGGCCCGGTCACCGGCACCGTGCCGGTCAGCACCGCGAGGGTGTCGGCCTCGGCGCGGGCCTGCGCCAGCGCGGCGGCCTCGGCGGAGGTGTCGGACTCCAGGCGGGCGCGGGTGCGCTCGAGGCGCTGCACCTCGGAGGCGGCGCGCTGGGTGGCGCCCGACAGCCCGCTCAGCACGTCGACGAGGTCCTGCTCGCCGTAGCCGGCGAGGCTGTCGTCGACCTGGTTGCTGCGCACCTCGGTCACCGCGGCGAAGCCGACCACCGCCAGCAGCACCGCCACGACCACCTGGCTGCGCGCCGGCGTGCGCAGCGCCCGCAGCAACCGGTCGCGGCCCGACGCCGGGTCGGGACGACCCGGGCGCAGCGCGGACGGCGGCGCGGTCGGCGGCGCGGTCGGCGGCTCGGACGGCGGCTCGGGGCGCGGGGAGTCGGTCACCGCGGCCTCAGGCGTGGAACAGGTGGCGGCGGATGGCCGCGACGTTGGAGAAGATCCGGATGCCGAGCACGACGATCACGCCGGTGGAGAGCTGCCCGCCGACGCCCAGCTTGTCGCCGAGGTAGACGATCGCGGCGGCGATGACGACGTTCGACAGGAACGACACCACGAAGACCTTGTCGTCGAAGATGCCGTCGAGGTAGGCGCGCAGCCCGCCGAAGACCGCGTCGAGGGCCGCCACCACCGCGATCGGCAGGTAGGGCTCGAGCGAGAGCGGCACGTCGGGCTGGAAGACCAGGCCGAGCGCGATGCCCAGGAGGAGGCCGAGCGCTGCGATCACGGGGGCGTCACCTCTCCTGTCATCGAGCCCGCCACGGGCTCCACGCTGCGCAGGGCACGCAGGGTGGCGGCCGGCAGCGTCAACGTGTCGACGTCCTGCCGCTCCAGACCGAAACCGTACTGTGCCGCGATCTGGGCGAAGAGGGCGCCCGACGCCGTGTCGGCCAGGTCTGCCTGGAGGGTGCGCGCGCTGCCGATGGCCGACACCACGAACGGCGAGCGCAGGTCGTTGCCGTTGAGGCGGATCACGTCGCCCGACAGCGCGATCGACGACAGCGGCGTCAGCCGCCTGCCGTTGATCGCCACCGCCTCGGCGCCGGCCAGCCACAGCCCGTTGACCAGGAGCCGCAGGTCGCCGTCCTGCACGATCGTGGCGCCGGAGGCGGGGTCGGAGACGGTGATCCGCACCCCCTCGCCCCGCACCGCGGCGTAACCGTTGCGCACCTGCAGCCGGCGCAGCCGCGACTCCTCGGCCACCCGGCGGGCGATCAGGTCGTCGAGCTGCTCGTCGTCGGCGGCGTTGCCGGCGGCGAGCTCGCTGGTGCGGTCCTGCTGGGCGGCCAGCCCCGCCCGCGCGTCGACGACCCGCTCCACGAGCGTGCCCCGTCCGGCGCGGTCGGCGGCGGCGTTGCGGGAGGTCTGCAGGGCCGCGGTCGTCACCAGGACGCCGAACAGCACCAGCACCACCGCGGCGACCCGGTGGCGGCGCCACTGCTCGCGGACGGTGACCGGCGCGGGGTGCGGCTGCCCCGCCACCTCGCGCTCACGGCGCTCGATCGCACGACGCTCGGCGACGTGGAGGTAGTCCTCGTCGAGCGACTGCTGGGTGATCAGGGTGAGCAGCGGCATGGTGACCCGACCGGGCAGCGGCTGCGCCGGCGTCGGTGCCGGTGCCGGCGTCGGGCGGGGGACGTCGCGGGGCTCAGGCACGTGCCGAGGTCCGCCGTTCGGTGGTGGCCAGCAGGGTGCGCACCTGCCAGGCGTAGAGCACGCCCGCCCACCAGTAGAGCCCGATGCCCCAGAGGGCGAACGCCCAGCCGAACACCTGCGACAAGGTGGCCACCACGCCCTCGCCGTCACCGAGGAGCAGCAGCGGGAAGGCGTAGAGCAGGTTGAACGTGGCGGCCTTGCCGAGGAAGTGCACCGGCAGCGCGCTGTAGCCGCGGGTGCGCAGCAACGGAACCAGGCCCCACATCAGCGCGTCGCGCAGGGGCAGTGACACCGCCACCCACCACGGGATCACGTCGCGCAGGGCGAGCCCGACCACCACCGCGAGGATGTAGAGGCGGTCGGCTACAGGGTCGAGGACCTCCCCGACCACCGAGGTCTGGCCCCAGCGGCGGGCGAGCCAGCCGTCGAGCCAGTCGGTGACGCCGGAGGCCATGAGCAGGGCCAGCGCCCAGCCGTCGGCCTCCGGGCCGAGCACCAGCCACAGGAACACCGGGACCCCGGCCAGCCGTACGGCGCTGAGCAGGTTCGGCACCGTCCACACGACGTGGCGGGGCGTCGGGTCGTCGGACACTGCTCGCCTTCTCGTCTGCGGGTCGGGTGGTCGTCCAGCAGCGGCCCGAGCCGCCGGCGACGGCGAGGGGCTCACGCCCCGGCCGCTGGCGCAGCCACCCTAACGGCCCCGGGTCCCTGCGGGCCGGAACCGCACCGGGCTAGGCCTCGGGGGCGCCTGCCGCGGCGGTGTCGGCCGGGTCGAGGTGCGGGGCGTCGAGGTGGGCCGCGTCGCGGATCTCGCCGATCAGCTCCTCGATCACGTCCTCCAGGGTGGCCACGCCGAGGGTCACCCCCTCGCGGTCGACGACGCGGGCCATGTGGGCCCCGCGGCGCTGCAGCTGCTCGAGCGCGTCGTGCAGGGCGTCGTCGGGCGTCACCGGGGCGAACGGGCGCACCCACTTGTCGTCGATGGGGCGCTCGCGACGCTCCTCGTCGGGCTCCAGCACGTCCTTGATGTGCAGGTAGCCGACGAGCTCGCCGTCGTCCTCGACGGGAAAGCGGCTGTAGCCGGTGGACGCGCACAGCGCCTCGACGTCGGCCGGGGTGGAGCCGCGGCTCACGGTGGCCAGGCCGCCCGGCGCCATCAGCACCGAGGCCACCGTCTTCTCGGTGAACCCCAGCGCGCCGGCGAGCCGGTCGTACTCGTCGGCCTCGATCAGGCCCTCGCCGTGCGACTCCTCCACCAGGGCGGCGACCTCCTCGCGGGTGTACGCCGAGCTGATCTCGTCCTTCGGCTCGACCCGCAGCAGCCGCAGCGTGCCGTTGGCCGCCGCGTTGAGCAGCACGATCACCGGGCGCAGCACCGTCACGACGCCGAGCATCGGCGGGCCGAGCAGCAGCGCGGCACGGTCGGGCCCGGCGATCGCGATGTTCTTCGGCACCATCTCGCCGAGCACCACGTGGAGGAACACCACGACGGCCAGCGCGACGACGAACGCCACGGGGTGCAGGAACGCCTCCGAGACGCCCGCGGCCTCGAACAGCGGCTCGATCAGGTGGGCGACGGCCGGCTCGCCGACCGCGCCGAGGCCGACGGAGCAGATGGTGATGCCGAGCTGGGCACCGGCCATCATCAGCGACACGTTCTCCATCGCCCGCAGGGTGGTCTTCGCCACCCGCGACCCGGCCAGGGCGGCGGGCTCGATCTGGCTGCGGCGCGCGGAGACCAGGGCGAACTCCGCACCCACGAAGAACGCGTTGAAGGCCAGCAGCGCGACGGCCACCAGCAGCGCGGTGAGGTCGCTCATCGGGTGCCTCCCTCGGTGCGCACGTCAGCACGGGCGCCGGGGCGTACGTCGGACCGGCCCGCGGTCGCGCCGGAGGTCACGGCGGTCGCACCGGTGAGCCGTCGCGGCTCGGCGGGCACCGGGGACGCGGCGCCCGCTGCCGGGTCCTGGTCGTCGCCGCCGAGGAGCCGCAGAGAGAGCCGGTCGATGCGCAGCCCGTCCATGTGCTCGACGGTGAGCACCGCGAGCTGCTCGCGCGGCTCGTCGGGGTCGCTGTCGTCGGGCACGGCCACCTCGGCCATGTCGCCGGTCTGCGGCACCCGGCCCAGGACCCGCAGCACCAGGCCCGCGATCGTGTCGTAGTCCTCGTTCTCGGGCAGCGCGATGCCGGTGAGGTCCTCGACCTCGTCGGGGCGCAGCAGCCCCGACAGCGTCCAGCTGCCGTCGCGCCGCAGCCGGCCGCGGGCGCCGAGGCGGTCGTGCTCGTCGGCGATGTCACCGACGATCTCCTCGATCACGTCCTCGAGCGTCACGATGCCGGCGTGCCCGCCGTACTCGTCGAGGACGACGGCCATCTGGAAGCCGTCCTCGCGCAGCAGGGCCAGCAGCGGGTCGAGGCGCAGGGAGTCGGGCACCAGGATCGGGCGCACCATCAGGTGCTTCACCTTCGTGGTGGCCCGCTCGTGCACCGGCAGGGCCACGGCGTGCTTGACGTGCACGGTGCCGACGACCATGTCGTCGGCGTCGAGCACCGGGAAGCGGGAGTGGCCCGAGGAGCGGGTGAGGTCGATGACGGCGTGGGCGCGGTCGTTGCCCTCCAGCGACAGGGTGCGCACCCGCGGCGTCATGATCTCGCCGGCGGTGCGGGTGCCGAACTCCACCGACCGCTCCATGAGCTCGGCGGTGTCGGCGTCGAGGGTGCCCTCGGTGGCCGAGCGCTGGATCAGCGAGGCCAGCTCGTTGGAGCTGCGGGCCGAGCGGAGCTCCTCCTGCGGCTCGATGCCGAGGCGGCGCACCAGCGCGTTGGCGGAGCCGTTGAGGAAGCGGATCGGGACCCGGTTGACCGAGGTGAACAGGCGCATCAGGCGCTGGGTGGCACGCGCGGTCTCGACGGGCAGCGCGATCGCCAGGTTCTTCGGCACCAGCTCACCGAAGAGCATCGTCAGCACCGTGCTGATCACCAGGCCGAGCGCGAGCGCCAGCGGGCTCACCGCGCCGTCCGGCACGCCCGCGGCGCCCAGCGGCTCCTCGATGAGGTCGGAGATCGCGGGCTCGGCGAGGTAGCCGATGCCGAGGTTGGTCAGCGTGATGCCGACCTGGGCGCCCGACAGGTGGGTCGACAGCGAGCGCAGGGCCGTCTGCACGCCCCGCGCACCGGCGTCGCCCTCGGCGGCGGCCTGGTCGATCTTGTTGCGGTCGACCGTCACCAGCGCGAACTCCGCGGCGACGAACACCCCGCAGGCGGCCACCAGCAGCAGCGCCGCCAGGAGCAGGAGCAGGGCGGTCACGGGCGCTCTCCGTCGCGAGGACGACGGGGGCCGCGGCAGGCGGCGGTGCGTCGTGGGGCGAGGGAGAGCGGGCGACTTCTGGAGCCGTCCATCGAGGCGCTCAGTGTCCTTCGGGTCGAGGTGACGGGCAGCCCGGGCCGAGCCCGGTGGAGTAGTGCGAGTGTAGCGGCAGACCCCGCCACGGGCCGCGTCGCCGATCGGCGGGCCGGGGTGGCCCACCTGGGCCATGGCGCCGCAGACGCGCGGGGGCCTCGGACGTCCCGGTCGCCGACCTACGCTGCGGGTGCGCCGCCCGGGGCCATGGGGCTCGTCCGGGCGGCGCGACCGTGCTCCGGCGCCTCCCCCGCGCCGGCTCCCCCCACCCCGCCCCTGCACCCCCTTGCACCCCCCTGAACGCCCCTGAACGCCTGCGCTCCCCCGCGCACCCCGCCGCCCCCGCGGCCCACCCCTGGAGCGACCCCCCGTGCCCGACGTCCCCCCTCCCGCGTCCCGGCGCGCCCTGCTGCGCGGCGCCGCCACCGCCGGTGCTGCCGGCGCCGCGACGCTCGCCACCACCGCGGCCGCCCCGGCCGCGCACGCCGCGCCGTCCTACCAGCCGGCCCGCTTCCGCGGCGGCACCCCGCTGCTCCCGGCCGCCCAGCGCCACCTCGTCTCTCGCTTCTCCTACGGCGTGACACCGGGGCTGGCCCGGGCGGTGCGTGACGCCGGCGGCGCGCAGGCGTGGTTCGCCCAGCAGCTCGACCCCGGCGCCGTGCCCGACGGGGCCGGCGCCTACCGCGGCTGGTGGCCCAGCCTGGAGCGCGCGCCGCTCGACCTGTGGCAGCGCAGCGTCGCCGAGGTCGAGGGCGGCTGGGAGGTGATGGCCGACTACCAGCGGTGGGTGCTCGTGCGCCGCATGCACACCCGGCGCCAGCTGCACGAGGTGATGACGGAGTTCTGGGAGAACCACCTCCACGTGCCCGTCGACGGCGACGCCGTGTTCACCTGGCGCGTCGACTACGGCGACACCCTGCGCCGCCACGCGCTGGGGCGCTTCGAGGACCTGCTGCAGGCCGCGGTGACCCACCCGGCCATGCTGCTCTACCTCGACGCCGCCACCTCGACCGCCGTACGCCCCAACGAGAATCTCGGGCGCGAGCTGCTCGAGCTGCACACCGTGGGCCGCGGCGCGTTCGACGAGGGCGACGTCAAGGACTCCGCGCGCATCCTGACCGGCTGGTGGGTCGACATGTGGCGCACCTGGGCGGCCACCTACGAGACCCGCCACCACGCCACCGGGCCGGTGTCGGTGATGGGCTTCAGCCACCCCAACGCCGAGCGCGACGGGCGCGCGGTGACCACCGCCTACCTGCGCCACCTCGCCCACCACCCCGCCACCGCCCGGCGGCTGGCCCGCAAGCTCGCGGTGAAGTTCGTCGGCGACGAGCCGTCCACGGCCCTGGTCGAGCAGCTGGCGCAGGTCTACCTCGACGCCGGCACCGCGATCACCCCGGTGCTGCAGGCGCTGGTGGCGTCGCCGGAGTTCGCCGCGGCGCGCGGCGCCAAGGTGCGCGACCCCGGCGAGGACGTCGTGGCGACGTACCGCGCCCTGGGCGTGCGCCTGGCCGAGCCGCCGCAGGGCGGGGCCGGGGACTCGTGGGGCGCCAACGCCGTGCTGTGGCAGAGCGCCAACCTCGGCAGCACGCCCCACTCCTGGCCGCGACCCGACGGCGCCCCGCTCGACAACGCCTCGTGGTCGTCGCCGTCGCGGGTCGTGGCCTCCTTCGGCCTGCACTACTCGATGAGCGGGCGGTGGTGGCCCCGCGACGGCGTGCGCTACCGCACCCCGCGCCAGTGGCTGCCGCGCCGCCGCCTGCGCTTCGACGAGCTGGTCGACCACCTCGCCCAGCAGCTGCTCGGCACCCGCTCCACCTCCGCGCTCCTGCAGGCCTGCTGCGAGGCCACCGGGTGCACGCCCGGCGAGCGCATCCACGCCGACCACGGCCTCGTGAAGTGGTCGTTCCAGCGGCTGCTCACCACCTTCCTCGACTCCCCCACGCACATGACCCGGTGACGGTGACCCCCATGAGCAACACCCTGACCCCCACCGGCGCCGTGAGCGGTGCCGCCTGCTGCGACGAGTACGCCGGCCTGAGCCGACGCGGACTGCTGCGCGGCCTGGCCCTGGCCGGGGCCACCACGATGGTCGGCTCGGCCGTCGTCACGGCCTCTCCCGCACGCGCCGCGAGCGCCGACGCCGTGCTGGTGGTGCTGTCGCTGCGCGGCGCCGCCGACGGCATGTCGCTGGTCGTGCCGCACGGCGACCCCGTCTACTACCAGGCCCGCCCGCGCATCGCCGTGCCCGCCGAGCGCCTGCTGGTGCCCGACGCGATGTTCGGCCTGCACCCCGAGCTGGCCCCCCTCGTGCCGCTGTGGAGCGCCGGTCGCCTCGCCGCCGTGCACGCCACCGGCCTGCCGGTGGCCAACCGCTCCCACTTCGCGGCGATGGAGGAGGTCGAGGACGCCGACCCGGGCTCCGCGACCCGGGTGGGCTGGCTCAACCGCCTCGTCGACACCGGCGCCGACCCGTCGCCGCTGCGGGGACTGCAGGTCGGCCAGGGCGTCGTGCCCACCTCGCTCTACGGCCCCCACGCGGTCTTCGCCGCGCAGGACATCGACGCGGTGGAGATCCCCGGCGCCGACGAGCACGACACCGGCGGCGGGCGGCCGCGGTCGCTGCGCACGCTGTGGGACGGCGACACCGGCCCCCTCGGGCGCGGTGTGCGCGCCACGTTCGACTCGGTCGCCGGCTTCGCCCCCGTGCGCGCGGCCGCCGCGCGGCCCGCTCGCTACCCCGCCACCGACCTGGGCCGGGCGATGGCCGACGTCGCGCGGGTCGTGCGCGGCGACGTCGGGGTGGAGGTGGTCACCGTCGACCAGGGCGACTGGGACATGCACACCGACCTCGGCACGCTGGCGAACGGCGACCTGCGCCGCAACGCCGCCGACCTCGCCGGGTCGGTCGCGGCGTTCTTCGACGACCTCGGCGGCTTCGCCGACAAGGTGACGCTGGTGACCGTCAGCGAGTTCGGGCGGCGCGTGGTGGAGAACAGCAACCACGGCCTCGACCACGGCTACGGCAACGTCATGCTCGTCGCCGGGGCCGGCGTGCGCGGCGGGCGTCACTACGGCACCTGGCCGGGGCTCAGCAACACCAGCGACGCCGACCTGCTCGTCACCACCGACTACCGCCAGGTGCTCGGCGAGGTCGTCGCCACCCGCTTCCCCTCCGCCGGGGTGGGCAGCGTCTTCCCGGGGCTGTCCTACGCGCCGGTGGGGTGCATGCGGGCCGGCTGAGCGCCGCGCTGCCCAGCTCGGCTCAGTGCTCGGCGTACGTCGCCGCCATGTCCTGCTCGCCGTGGCCGGCGTCGACGGCGCGCGCGAGGTGCTCCCTCACCCCGGGCACCAGCGCCAGGTCGACGCCCGCGCCACGGGCGGCCTCGAGCACCAGGTCGGCGTCCTTGAGCGCACCGGACAGCGCGAACGACGGGTCGAAGGAGCCGGCCAGCATCGCGGCCCCCTTGACCTGCACGTAGGGCGCGTCGACGGCGCTGCCGGCGACCGCCTCGAGGAACAGGGCCGGGTCGAGGCCCAGCTCGCGGGTCAGGGCCAGGGAGTCGGCGATCCCCTCCAGCACCGTGAGCACCCACGCGTTGGCCGCCATCTTCAGCCGCGACCCCGCACCGGCCGCGCCCAGCCACAGCGTGCGGCTGCCGACGGCGTCCAGCACCGGGGCCACCCGCTCCTGCGCGCCGTCGGGCCCGGAGGCCAGCACGACGAGGGTGCCCTGCTCGGCAGGCCCGCGGGTGCCGAGCACCGGCGCGTCGACCAGGGTCACCCCCAGCTCGGCGGCGACCGCCACCAGCCGGTCGGACCCCTCCACGCCGACGGTGCTCTGCTGCAGCCACACCGCGCCCTCGCGCAGCCCCGGCGCGGCCTCGCGCAGCACCTGCTCCACGCTGGCGGCGTCGTAGAGCATCGTCAGCACGACGTCGGTCCCGCGCACGGCGTCGACGACGCTGTCGTGCACCTGCGCGACGTCGGCGAGCGGCCGGGCCCGCTCGGGCGTGCGGTTCCACACGTGGGTGGTCAGCCCGGCCGCGGCGACGTTGCGTGCCATGGCCGCGCCCATCGTCCCGGTCCCGAGCACGCTGACGGTCGGTGAGTCGCTCATGCCCCGACGCTAGCCCTCGGGGTCGGTGAGGGGGGTGCCGCCGCCGAAGGAGCTGTCGACCCGCACGGGGTCGAGCACCTGGTACGGCGCGGCCGAACGGGTGGCCCGCTCGCGCAGCGCGGCGTCGTCCACGGGCGTCCGCCCGGCCACCACCAGGAGGTTGCCGGGGCGCCGGCCGCGCAGCGTCGGCGGCTCGGCACTGACGACCGCGTGGGGCAGGTGCCGGCGCAGCCCGGCGAGCACGTCGCGGGTGTGGGCGAAGGGCGCGGCGTCGCTGAGGTTGAGCAGGGCCAGGCCGTCGGGCGCGAGCGCGCGGGCCACCAGCGCGAACGCCTCGGTGGTCACCAGGTCGGGCGGCACCGTCCCCTCGGCGTACGCGTCGAGCACGAGCAGGTCGGCGGCGCCCTCGCGCAGGTCGCCCAGCCCGGTGCGCCCGTCGACGGCGCGCACCTTGATGCCGCTGCGGCGCGGCAGCGGCAGCCGCTCGCGCACCAGCGCGGTGAGCGCCTCGTCGGGCTCGAGCACCACCTGGCTCGAGCGCGGGCGGGTCGCCGCGACGTAGCGGGGCAGCGTCAGCCCGGCGCCGCCCACGTGCACCACCCGCAGCGGGGCCCCCGGCTCGCCGTACCCGTCGACGACGTCACCGATGCGGCGCACGTAGTCGAAGTCGAGGCGCGTGGGGTCGGCCAGGTCGACCGCCGACTGGTCGCGACCACCCACCCGCACGACCCACGCGTCGGCACGCCCGGCCGCCACCAGCTCGACGTGCTCCGGCTCCCCCACGCCGCCACGGTAGGTGCCGCCACCGGACCCGGCTATCGTGGGTGCATGGGAATCATGAAGAAGATGGGCAGCCTCGGCGTCGCGAAGATGGTCTACACCGAGGCCCGCAAGCCGGAGAACCAGGCGAAGGTCAAGGCCGCCGCCGCCAAGGTGCAGGCCAAGGTGGCCGAGCGCCGGCAGTCGAAGCCCCGCTGACCTGACCTGCCGACCCCGCCCCTGACAGCGACCCCGCCTGCCCGAGGAGCCACGTTGATCTTCATCACTGCGAAGTTCCAGGTGCTCCCCGAGCACGCCGACGCCTGGCCGGAGATCTCGCGGCCGTTCACCGAGGCCACCCGCGCCGAGGACGGCTGCCTGTGGTTCGAGTGGTCGCGCAGCCTGGACGACGCCGACGAGTACGTGCTGGTGGAGGCCTTCCGCGACGGCGACGCCGGTGGGGCCCACGTGGGTTCCGATCACTTCCGACAGGCCCAGGCCGACCTGCCGGCCTACCTCGCCGCGACTCCCCGCATCGTCAGCCTCGAGGCGCCCGGCACCGACTGGTCGGCGCTGGGCGAGATGGCCGTGGAGCGCCCCGGCGACTGACGCCGGCCCGCAGGGCGGGCTCAGAGGTGGTCGGGCACGACCAGCGCGTCGGGGTCCTGCCGCACCGGCATCGCCCCCACCGCCAGCCTGGTCAGCTGGACGGCGCTCGCCACCAGCCGCGCCCGACGGCGCTGCGGCAGCCGGTCCCACGCGCCGGGACGGCGGTGCTCCATCACGCTGCGGGTCGCGCCCTCGGCGGCCCGTGCGTACTCGTCGTCGCTGAACTCGGGACGCGACCCCACCGTCGGTCGCTCCGGCAGCGCCGTCAGCACCGGCAGCACGACGTCACCGGCCGCCACCTTCGCGCGGTAACTCTTCTCCCGCGGCAGCCGAGACCAGGCGCCCTCCAGGTCACCGCGGGACCACGGCGGACGCGTCGTCGACCACAGCCGTCGGGCCACGGCGTCGACGGCCACGGTCATCTCGTGCTCGGTGAAGCGCATGGCCCCAGTCTCACCCATGGGCGGGCCGAGCCGCGCCCCGACGTCGGCGGGGGCTCACACCCCCCGGGGGCGTGGCCCCGGGGGGTGCGGCGTGCCACCTGCTCCCCCCGGGAGCGGGAACGCTCAGGGGCAACGGGCAGCCCTGGGTCCACCCGGAACCGGGTGAGGAGTCACCCGCCAGGAGTGAGCCGTCAGGGCGCGCCCAGGTAAGCACCCCTCCTGCCCCACCCGCCAGGGGGCTCGCCGGATCCCGTCCTTCGGGGTGACCCCGGGGTGGACGCCGTCACGCTCCGGCGCGCACCCGGTGGAGCACCGCGGCCGCGACGTCGTCGGGCCGCTCGTCGGGGGTCCAGTGCGAGGCGCCGAGGAGGGGCACGAAGCGGTAGTCGCCGATGACGTGGTCACCGCAGGCGTGCGCCGCGGCCGGCGCGGTGGCCTGGTCGTCGTCACCCCACACGAACGTCGTCGGCACGCTCACCGGGGCCATCGCCGCCAGCTCCCGCCCCATCGCGCGGTACCAGCCCAGCGCCGGGGTGAGCGCGCCGTCGCGCATCAGCTCGACGTAGGCCGCCACGTCGGCAGGGTCGACGCGACCGGCGTACAGCGCGCGCAGCCGGCGGGCGTCGTCGGCAAGCAGCAGCTCCTCGGCCTCGCCGGGACGCCGGAAGACCCGCAGGTACGCCGAGAGCCGCTGCTGCTCGGGGTCGTCGGCCAGGGCGGCGCCGAAGGCCGCGAGGTGGGGTATGGACAGCGCGGTGAGGCTCAGCACCCGGTCGGGGTGGGCGGCGGCCAGGGCCCACGCCACGGTGGCGCCCCAGTCGTGCCCGACGAGGTGGAACCGGTCGTGGCCCAGCGCGTCGGCGACGCCCAGGACGTCGTCGACGAGGTGGGTGACGGCGTAGTCGCCCACCTCGCCCGGCCGGGCGCCCGGGGAGTAGCCGCGCTGGTCGGGGGCCACCAGGCGCAGCCCGTGGCCGTCGAGGCGGGCCGCCACCGCCTCCCAGCTGCGCGCGGACTGGGGGAAGCCGTGCAGCAGCACGACGGGCGTGCCGTCGGCGGGGCCGTGCTGCGCGACGTCGAAGACGAGCTCGCCGAGCGTGACCTGGGTGCGCTCGGGCGGGGAGGCGGTGTCCACCGGGCCAGCATCGCAGAGCACCGGACGCGGGGGCAGTGGTGGGAACGGGTGCGGGGCCGCCGGCTCAGGCACGCGGCGCCGGGCCCCGTCGACCCCACCGTGACAGCGACGCTGTCATGATGAGGCCATGGACGACGCCGTGCGCGACATCGACGCCCTCGAACGCCTGCTCGCCGACCGCTGGAGCTGCCGCGGCTACCTCCCCTACCCCGTCGCCGACGCGGTGGTGGAGCGCCTGCTCACCGCCGCGCAGTGCACCCCGTCGTGGTGCAACACCCAGCCCTGGCAGGTCCACCTGGTCTCCGGCGCGGCCGCCCGTGAGCTGAGCGCCCGCATGCTGGCCTCGTTCGACCGCGCCGGGAGCGACTTCCCCTTCCCGCAGACCTACACCGCCGAGCGCCAGCAGCGACGCCGCGAGAGCGGCTGGCAGCTCTACGACGCCGTCGGCATCGCCAAGGGCGACCGGGAGGCGTCGTTCGCCGAGGGGCTGCGCAACTTCGAGCTGTTCGGTGCGCCGCACGTCGCGGTGGTCACCACGGCCGCCGAGCTCGGCACCTACGGGGCCGTCGACTGCGGGCTCTACGTGCAGACGTTCCTGCTGGCCGCGCAGGCCCTCGGTCTCGGCGCCTGCGCGCAGGCCGCCCTGGCAGGGCAGTCACCCCTGCTGCACGACGCGCTGGGCCTGGCCGAGGACCGCCGGGTCGTGTGCGGCATCTCCTTCGGCCACCCCGACCCCGCGCACCCCACCGCGTCCTACCGCACCCACCGGGCCGCGCTGGCCGACGTGGTGACCCACGTCGAGTCCGTCGGCGACCTGCGCGACTGAGGGCCTCGCGCGGCAGCGGTCGGGGCCCGGCTCAGGTCGGCAGCCACGACACCGAGCCCGCGAGCACGGCGTACCCGACGAACGCACCGACGTCGAGCAGGGTGTGGGCGACGACCAGCGGCGCCAGCCGGCCCCACCGGCGGTAGAGCCAGGCGAACAGCAGGCCCATCACCAGGTTGCCGACGAACCCGCCGAGGCCCTGGTAGAGGTGGTAGCTGCCCCGCAGCACCGCGGCCACGACGATGGCAGCGACGTCGCCGAGGCCGAGCTGGCGCAGGCGCACCAGCACGTAGCCGAGCACCAGCAGCTCCTCGAGCAACGCGTTCTCCAGCGCCGAGAGGACCAGCACCGGCACGTGCCACCACACATCGGGCAGCGCGTCGGCCACCACGGTGAGGCTCAGGCCGAGGGCGTGGGACAGCAGGTAGAACGCCACGCCCACCGACCCCACCGCGGCCGCCACCACGGCGCCCCGGACGAGGTCGAGCCCGGTGAGCCACCGGCCCCCGCGGGCCCACAGCCCGCGCACCGAGTCACCCGAGCGCACCAGCAGGTACGCCGCCAGGGCGACCGGCACCAGGGAGAACCCGAGGCCCAGCAGCTGGTAGGTGAGGTCGAACCACGGCCGGTCGGGGGCGTAGGAGCCGTTCATCGTGGCGCTCTGGTCCTGCAGCGCCCCGGGTGCGGTGGCCGACTCGAGCAGGCTGACCAGCGCGTAGACCCCGGATCGGCCCAGCGACAGCGACAGCACCACGACCAGCTCGACCAGCAGCAGGGCCCGGGGAAGCGGGGCGGGAGCCGAGGCGGGCCCGTGCGTGGAGCCGGCGGCGGAGGTCGTCACGGCCCCATCCTGCCGTCCCGGCACGAGGGCCGCCTGAGGACCGACCCCCGCTGGCGGCGCCGCGCGGTCAGGTCGCGGGCCCCGGGGCCAGCA
This sequence comes from Nocardioides sp. FY1077, assembly GCF_058681775.1. Classification (NCBI taxonomy): domain Bacteria; kingdom Bacillati; phylum Actinomycetota; class Actinomycetes; order Propionibacteriales; family Nocardioidaceae; genus Nocardioides; species Nocardioides sp. FY1077. The sequence continues at coordinate 346,758 of NZ_JBZWDB010000004.1, forward strand.
CCAGCTCCTCGGCCACGGCGCGGAGCTTGACCTGGCTGGTCGCCGAGACCCGCACCAGGTAGTCGAAGGCGCGGTCGGCGTCGAGGCCGTAGCGCTCCATGGCGATGCCGATGGCCTGGCCGATGACCTGCCGGGTCGCCACGGCCTGCTGCAGGTTCTCCACCTCGCGGCGGTGACCCAGCGCGAGCGCGGCGTGGCTGGCCAGGTACTGCGCCAGCTGGCGCGACTCCGGGCCGATCGTGTCGCTGGTCGTGGAGTAGAGATTCAGCGCGCCGATGCTCGTCTCGCCGACGTACATCCGCACGCCCAGCATCGACCGCACCCCGAGCTCCACCGCCTGCGGGACGTAGCGGTGCCAGCGCGGCTCGTGGCGGGCGTGCTCGACGAGGGTCACCGACGCCGCGTCGGGCTCGAGCGCGGTGAGGCACGGGCCCTCGCCGACGTCGTACTGCAGCCGGTCGAGGCTGCGCACCAGGTCGTCGCTGGCTGCGGAGGTCTCGAGGCGGCCGTCGCGGTGCACGAGGGTCACCCCGGCGTGGTCGACATCGGGGACCGACAGCGCAGCGACCTCGACGACCACCTGCAGGGTGGACTCCACCGTGGGCGCCCCGTGCACCGCCAGCGCGGCGCGCTCCATGGCGGTGGGGAGGTCCAGGGCGGCGGTCACAGGGGACTCCTCGGGGGTCGTACGGCGTAAGGCTGCGCGGCGCGCCCTGCCATCGTGCCCCGCGGACCGCCCGGGCGCCAGCCGACCTCGCCCCCGCCTGGTCAGGCCGGGTGCGGCAGGCTGGACCCATGACCTCCACCGACGGCCCGACGGGCGCCGACCGCGACCTGGGCGAGCGGCTCGCCACGTGGCTGGAGGGGCTGGGTCTCGCCGACCACCTGGCTGCCGCCGGGCTCCCCCACCTGGAGCGGGACGCCGGGGGCGCCGCGGTGTGGAGCGATCCCGGCACCGGCGCGCCGCTGACCGCTGACCAGCTCGTGCAGCTCGACCGGCTGCTGCACCACGAGGGATCCGACCCGCGGCACGCCGTACCGGTGCCGCTGGTGCAGGTGGCGCAGCAGGCGCGGGTGCGGGTCGCCCTGCTGGCCAGCGCCAGCCACACCTACGAGACGCTCGCCGCGCTGCGGGGGGCGAGCGTCAACGCCACCCGCTTCGAGGTGCACAAGGCCGCCAGCGCCCACCGGCTGCTGGTGGTGACCACCGACGCGGGGGCGGTGGTGCCGGCCTTCCAGCTGACCGAGGCCGGTGAGCCGCGGCCCGACCTGGCCCCGGTCGTCGAGGTGCTCCTGGCGGCCGGCACCGACCCGTGGCGCGCCTGGGCGTGGCTGACCCGGCCGGCGGCGCTGCTGGGCGGGCTGGTGCCCGAGCGGGCCGTCGCCGACCCCGAGACGTTCGACCTGGCCCACCACGCCGCGGTCCGGCTCGCCGAGCGGGTCACCGCGAACCGCTGACGCGGCCGCCGTCACCACGCGGTGGCGGCGCCGGGGCGAGAGCTCACCCGGCGGTGAAGCCGCCGCGCCCCTCGAGGACGGCCTCCGCGATCTCGACCTCCGTGACCCCGGTGCGCAACGACGCGTCGCGCAGCCGCGCCCGGGCCTCCTCCACGTCGATGTCGAGCGCAGCGGCCAGCACCCCCACGGCGGCAGCGATCCGGGCCTCGTCGCGCAGCACCTCGGGTGCCTCCTGGGCGGCACCCAGGGTGCCGAAGGTCAGGTCGGCGTTGACGACCGCTCCCCCGGCCCAGGCCCCGAACAGGTCGGCGATGGTCTCGTGGTGGCCGTCGAACGCGCTGATGGACGAGGCGTACATGTTGATGCTGCCCCGCACCGTGCCGCCCTCGAAGACCGGCAGGGTCAGCGTGCTGGCCACGCCGTACGACGACGCGGCGCGCGCGAAGGTGGCCCACCGGGCCTCGTCGATCACGTCGGTGCGCTTGAACGTCGTGGTGTCGCCCGCCTTGGCGGCGTCCACGCACGGGCCGCCCGCGACGTACTGCACGCCGTCGAGCACGGCCACGTCGGTGCCGGAGGCCAGGAAGGTGAAGGTCACTCCCCCGTGGTTCATGTAGGCGATGCTGACGCCGAGGCAGTCGGGCACCAGCACCTGCAGCACCTCCAGCGAGGCCCGGAACTCCTCGCCGAGCGCGAGGTCGTTCTCGGTGAAGTCGCTGAACGACTCGAGGGCACGCCGCGTGGCCGGGATGGGTTCCATGGGAGTCGGTACCCGGATCGACTCAGGCCCACCTCACCCCGATGGCGACCATCGACGCCCGCCCGGCCGCCCGCCCGGGGCTCGGCGGGCGACGTCGTGCAGGTCGGGCGCCACCCGGCCGGCCGGCCGGTCAGGGCGGCGAGGTCAGGGCGGTGAGGTCACGCCGAGGACCGGTGCGCTGGCAGGTTCGCTGGCAACCCGGCCCGCACCTCGACTGTTTGGGGTGCGGGCCAAGCCTGGGGACCCAGTACCCGTCGGCTGTGCGCACAAGCCCAGAAGGGTGAGGCGGACCCGTCCGTGACGAGGATCATGCCGGGCGCACGGCCCGGGTGAACACGACGACGTTGCTCTGGTAGCCACCCTGCGCGGCGTCGTAGTCCCCACCGCAGGTGACGAGGGTGAGGGCGGCACGCCGGGGGCTGCCGGCGTAGACCCGCTGGGCCGGGAAGTCCTCGTTGGCGTAGGTGGCGACCCGGCGCACCTCGAACGGGGCCAGGGTCCCGTCGGCGAGACGGACCTCCACCCGGTCACCGCGGCCCAGCTGCGAGAGGCGGTAGAACACCGCAGGGCCGGCCACGGAGTCGACGTGCCCGAGCACGACCGAGGAGCCGGGCTGCCCCGGCACCGGCCCCTGCTCGAACCACCCTGCCCTCGCGGCGTCGCTGGGCACCTCGACGGTCCGGTCGTCGTTCAGGCCGAGCCGCACGAGGTCGGTCGAGACGCCGATCGAGGGGATGCTCAGGTGCTGCGGAGGGGACGGCGACGGGGCGTCGCTCGGGACGGCCGGAGGCCCCGCGGGCCGCCCCGCAGGGCGCACCGCGGGCGACGGTGTCGTGGCGGCGGGTTCCGCAGCGGTCGGACCGCCGGTCGCGGCGGCCGGGTCCACCACCCGGGTCGCGGGGTCGCCCGGCGCAGGAGCCCGCAGCGCCACGGTCGCCAGGACGGCGGCCACCGCGACCAGCAGTGCGGTGACCACCGCCCACCGCCGAGCACGTGGGCGGCTGCTGCCCGACGACACGCGGTGCCTGCTCACCCGGAGGCCGCCGGCGCTCAGTGGGTGTGCGGCGTGCGCACGACCCGGGTGAGTGCGACCAGGGCGCCGAGAGCCGACAGCCCCGCCAGCCCGAGCAGGACGAGCGGGCCGCTGCCGCCGGCGTCGGGCTCCGCGCCGGTCGCCGGGTTGCCGACGGGCACGACCGGACCGCCCGGCGCACCCGGTGTGCTCGGTGTGCTCGGTGCGCTCGGTGTGGCCGGTCCGCTCGGTGCGAAGGGCCCGCCGCCGTCATCGGTGGTGTCGTCGACCGGCGTGCCGCCACCGGGGTTGCCACCACCCGTGGACGGCTGGGCAGGACTGCTCGACCCGCCGGTCGGACCGGACGGACCCGTCGGGGTGGCCGTCACCGTGCTGGTGGGGACGCCGCTGGGGGTGGTGGTCGCCGTCGCGGAGGCGGACGGGGGCGCCGACGACGTCGGCGGAGCCGCGGCGCAGGTGGGTGCGGTGATGTCGTTGGTGTCGAGGGTGACGGCGCCGTTGCGGGCGAGCACCCGGCCCACGACGTCGGCCCCGTTGTCCAGGGTCGCGGACGTGAGGGCCATGATCGTGCCCGCGAAGTCGGTCTCGGTGCCGAGCGTGGCCGAGCTCCCGACCTGCCAGAAGACGTTGCAGGGCGAGGCGCCGTTGAGCAGCACCACGCGGGAGCTGGAGCCGGTGGTCAGGGTCGACCCGGCCTTGAAGATGAACACCGCGTCGGGGTCGTCGCCGGCGTCGAGGGTGAGCGTGCCGGTGAGCTGCATGCTCGAGGAGTCGGCGTACACGCCGGGCAGCAGGGTGCGCCCGCCGAGGTCCACGCCGGTGACGTCGTCGGTGGTGGGTCGCCCTGCCGCGCTGGTGTAGGCGATCCTCAGGTCTCTCTTGGCCCGGTCCGCGACGCCGTCGGCGCGGTGCTCGGTGCCGTTGCTGATCAGACCGGGAGGGAAGCCGGTGACGGCCGTGCCGGGGCTGACCCCGAGGTCGCCGGCGATGTGGGAGACACCGGTGTTGGTGACGGTGCTGCCGGCGAGGACGGCGAACGACCCGGCCGTGCCGAGGTTCACGGTGGCCTCGGCGGCGTACGCCGTGGAGGCACCGGACCAGGCGACGCCGGCGACGAGCAGCGCGGCGGCCGAGACGCTGAACCCGGCGACGAGGCGGTGGCGGGCGGGGGTGCGGTGGGGAGCGAGCGGGGTCGGGGGCGTGCTGAGGTCAGAGGGGGGCATGCAGCTCTGCTTTCGGAGGGACTCCGCATGTGGGGGGAGGCCGGGGGGCCCATGCGTCCGTCCCCGTCGACGCTACGCGCCACCTGCCGCCGTATCAGCAGAACCGCACTTCTCCCCCGGTCTCACCAGGTGGGCCTCGGACGTCCGCACCACGGCCACGTGGACGACCTCGGCGCCTGAGCAGCAGGACGGCTAGGGCAGGAGCCAGCCGGGGTGCTGCACCGAGTAGGCCAGCACCAGTGCCATGGCGGCAGTGGCCTCGAGTGCAGCCGCGAGCACGGTCGCCGCGGCGACCCGGGCACCCGTCGCCCGCCACGTGGGGAGGGCCAGGAGCGACGACCCGCCCACGAGCGTCGCGGCCAGGCCGACGACCGGCAGCAGCACGGTCGCGGTGAGGGTCGACGTCCAGGCCGTGACGGCCGGGACGGCGAACAACCCGCAGTGCAGCAGCAGGGTCGCCCGGGCCCACGGGGCGTCGGCACGAGGGACGCCGGTCACGACTCGTGGGCCGCCCCGCCCCGCCGCACGCGACGCACGACCACGACGACGAGCAGGACCAGCAGGGCCAGCGCCACCAGCGCGACCGCGCCGGTGAGCAGCAGCTCCTCCAGGCCGGGGACGAGGGGGCTGAGCTCGCCCTCGTCCGAGGACAGCGAGACGTTCACCACCGACGACATGCGGTGACCCTAGGCGACGGCCGAGCCACCTCGTCGCGAAGGAGGAGGGTCGACGTGACCGAGCCTCGCCACCAGCGGGCGGTCCCCGTGCCAGGATCGTGACATGGCGATCGACCCGCGTGGTGCCGACCTCAAGCGCTACCTCCAGGAGGACCCCGGCGGACCCGTGGTGATGCTGAACCTGCTGCGTTTCGCCGAGGGTGGTCGCGAGCTGTACGACGAGTACGCCCGGGCCCTGGAGGCGACGTTCCTCCCGCGCTACGGCGGCGAGGTCCTCTACGCCGGCGACGGGTCGACGCCGCTGGTCGCCGAGACGGGGCAGAGCTGGGACGCCGTCCTGCTGGTGCGCTACCCGTCACGAGAGGCGTTCAGCACGATGGTCGCCGACCCGGAGTACCAGGCGGTGACCGAGCTGCGGACCCGCGCCCTGACCGAGGCGGTCCTCCAGCCGACGGCACCGTGGGCATGATCGGCCGGGTGCACGCCAGGGCTCGCGCGCGCGACCACGGGCGGTCTCCGGCGCGCCTGGCCTGCGGGTCCGGTCGTGGGCACGACGACGCGCACGGTCCGACTCGCGTTCCGGCTCCTCCCCCGCTCGGGGTCACCGGGCCTCGGCCATGACGCGGTGGTCGCGGCTCCAGCAGAGCTTCTGGTTCATCCCGGCCCTGCTGTGCCTGGCCGCGGTGCTGCTCGCCGAGGGCCTGATCTCTGTGGACCAGCGCCTGGGTGAGTCGAGCCTGGGACCGCTCGGTGCGGTGATCACCAGGGTGGGTGAGTCCGGCAGCAGGGACCTGCTCGGCGCCATCGCGAGCTCGATGCTCGCGGTCGCCTCCACGACGTTCTCCATCACCATCGCCGTGCTGGCCCTGTCCTCGTCGACCTACGGGCCCCGGCTCGTCCGCAACTTCATGGCCGACCGCGGCAACCAGCTCGTGCTCGGCGTCTTCGTGGCGACGTTCCTCTACAGCCTGCTGGTGCTGCGCTCGATCCGGGTCGTCAGCGACACCGCTGGGGACTACTTCGTCCCCCACCTGGCGGTCAACGTGGCCGTCCTGCTGGCCGTCGCGTCGATCGGCGTGCTGGTGTACTTCATCCACCACATCAGCGACTCGGTGCAGGTGTGGACCCTTGCCGAGCAGGTCCGCAGCGACTTCACCAGCACCGTGGACCGGCTCTACCCCGCGGAGCCCCCGCAGGACGCCGACGCGACGGCCCCCGTCGGGGCAGGGGTCGCTCCCCCGCACGCGAGCGACGGGGTGGCGATCACCTCGCGGCAGACCGGGTACGTGCTCGGCGTCGACGTCGAGCGCCTCGTCGCGCTGGCCAGTGAGCGGGACTGGGTCCTCGAGATGGAGGTCCGCGCCGGGGAGCACGTGACCAGCGGCGCCACCCTCGCCCACGCGTGGCCGGCCACCCGGCTCGAGGAGGAGCAGTCCGCGTCGGTCAGGCGGGCCGTGCGGGTCGGGCGGGCGCGGACCCCGGAGGGCGACATCGAGTTCCCCGCGCTGCTGCTGGAGGAGATGGCGGTGCGCGCGCTGTCGCCCGGCACCAACGATCCGTACACCGCGATCAACGCCCTCGACGACCTGGCCGCCGGCCTGGTCCTCCTCGCCGGCCGCCCGATGCCCTCACCGCACCGGTACGACGAGGACGGACGGCTGCGGGTCATCGCGCCGGGCGTCCCCCTGATGCACCTCCTCGACCACGTGCTGGACGCCATGCGCGTCTACGCGCTGCCCCACCCCACGGTCCTGCAGCGGACCCTCCGGCTCGTCGACCAGGTCGGCGAGGCCAGCGACGACCCGGACGTGCGCCGCCGGCTGGACGTCCACGTGCGCGACCTGGTGGAGGCGTTCGCCGCCACGTCGCCGCACAGTCGTGACCTCGACGCGTTGAGCCGGCACGCCGGCCGGGTGCGCGCGAGCCTCACGGGCTCCCCCGGGACCGGCTGACGCTCCCGTTCCCAAGCCGCGGTCCTGGGCCGGTGGACTCAGCCGTGGGCCGACGCACCTGGTCCGGACGCGGCGTACCGCGCCGTGGTGGTGCGGACGGCCTCGTCGACCACCTCGGCGACGCGTTCGGCGCTCACCTCCCAGCCCGGCACCAGGAGCGTCGGCCAGAACACGTAGTTGGAGATCATGCCCAGGAACTGGGTGGCGGCGAGGTCCACGTCGTCGACCCGCACCGTCCCCGCCTCGTGCTCGGCCAGCAGGTAGCCGCGCACGGACTCGAAGTAGGGCATCTTCCCCTGCGAGAACTGGGCACTGGCGAGCTCGGGGAACCGCGGCAGCTCGGCGATGACGATGCGGAACAGGTCGGTCATCTGGGCGCGGCCCAACAGCTCGGCGTAGCGGCGACCGATGGTGCTGAGCCCCTCGACGATGTCGCCTGCCGGCGGGGCGTCCTCGTCGTCAGCGGTCGACCAGGACTCGGTGACCATGGCGTCGAACAAGGCGGCCTTGGTCGGGAACTGCTTGAACAGCGTGGCTCGCGAGACGCCCGAGCGCTCGGCGATCCGCGCCAGCGACGTCCGGTCGTAGCCCAGCTCGAGGAACAGGGCGGTCGCGGCCGTCACGATCAGCGCGCGCTTCTCCTGGGCGATGCGCTGGTGGTACGTCGTCGCGACCCTGCTCATGGCACGAGCATACGAGGTGAGTGGCTTGACTCACCATCAGCACCGGCCTACTGTCTCGTAGTGGTGAGTCACTCGGCTCACCACTGGCCGCTGCCCACCACTGGTGGGCCCGGTCAGTCACCCACGTGCTGGAGGAAGACTGATGCGCCGTTTCGACGACAAGACCGTGCTCGTGACCGGTGGGACCGGTGGCCAGGGATCGAGCCACGTACGCGCCTTCCACGCGGAGGGGGCGAACGTGGTGATCGGCGACATCGACGCCGAGCGCGGCGTCGCGCTCGCCGACGAGCTCGGCACCCGCGCCCGCTTCGCCCACCTCGACGTCACCGACGAGGCCTCCTGGTCCGCCGCGGTGCTGGCCACCGAGAGCGCCTTCGGCGCCCTGGACGTGCTCGTCAACAACGCGGGTGTGCAGAACCCGCCAGCGCCGATCGAGGAGACCGACCAGGCCACGTGGTCGCGCATCCTCGACATCAACCTCACCGGGACCTTCCTCGGCATCAAGGTCGCCGCCCCCGCCCTGCGCCGCGCGTCAGGCGGAGCTATTGTCAACATCGCCTCGACGATGGGCCTGGGCGGCACGGCGCACTACGCGCCGTACGTCGCCAGCAAGTGGGCCGTGCGGGGTCTCACACGGACCGCAGCGCTCGAGCTCGGCCGGGACCGCATCCGCGTGAACACCATCCACCCCGGCGTGATCGCCACCCCCTTCATCAGCGAGCCGGCAGCCGGCGCCACCGCAGCGATCGCCGACTTCTACTCCCCCGAGCCGTTCGCCGTCCCCCGACTCGGAGAGCCGAGCGACGTCACCCGGCTCCTGCTGTTCCTCACGTCGTCGGACGCGTCGTTCATCACGGGGTCGGAGTACGTCATCGACGGTGGGCTCCTCCTCGGACCCGCCCTCCGGACCGAGGCCGCATGAGCGGTCCGGGCACGACCGCACGGGACCCGTCGTCGTCGCACCTGCCCGACGACGTCCGGCGAGCCATCGAGATCACCCCTGCCGCAGGCACCAGCGAACGGATCATCGACATCACGACACGGGGGCGCCGTACCGGCCGGCCACGCCGCATCGAGATCTTCTTCTACCGCGCTGCGGGCAACACCTACCTGTGCAGCGGCGCCGGCGGGGCCGCCACCGACTGGCACGCGAACCTGCTCGCGGATCCCACCTTCACCTTCCACCTCAAGCACGGGGTCCGGGCCGACCTGCCTGCCCGGGCCACGCCGGTCACCGATCCGACTGAGCGCCGGGCCGTGCTGGCGGAGATCGTCGCTGACCTCAACCAGCCCCACGACCCCGGCACCATCCGGCCGACTCGGCTCGAGGACTGGGCCGAGAGCCGGCTGGTGCGCATCAGCTTCGGCCGCTGACCGTGAGCGCGCCGATCCCAGGACGGCCCCGACCCCGTCAGTCCAGGCACCCACCGTCGGGTGACGGGAAGCCGATGACCCAGTCCGCACCGCGGTGCCGGTCGACCTCTTCGAGCGCCTCGGTGGTGTCGCGGAGCTCACGCTGGCACTGGGAGACCTCGGCCCGGCCGACCAGGTAGCCACCCACCCCGGCTGTCGCGGCCGTCAGGACCCCCGCGATGACGAGCAGCAGGACTCGGCGCATGCCCGGATACAACCATGCACGACCCGACGAGGCCCACGTGACGCCGCGACGAACCCGTACCGAGCCCTGCCACGACCGTCAGTCGGAGCGCGGACCCGCCTGCAGGTGCCACCGAGACTCGGCGTCCGACACCCGGGAGGGGGCGGTTCCCTGCGTGCTGTGCGCGTGTTCGAGGTCGGGGCGAGCGTCGGCGGCCCGGTGGTGCTCGCTGGCGGCTGCGGCGACGCCGACCTCACGACGACTGCCGGCCCGCCACCCGGGCTGACGGCCGCCACGTGCTGCTCGGCTGCGTCCCGGCCCACCTAGGCTGCGTCCGTGAAGGTCACGTGCCCGTGCTGCGGCTACCGGACCTTGCCGACCGGGCCGGGAGACTACGAGGTGTGCCCCGTCTGCTCCTGGGAGGACGACGGCCTCCCGCCCTGGACGTGCGACGGCCCGAACGGCCTGAGCCTGGTGGAGGCGCAGCAGCGGTTCGCGTCACGCGGCATCGTGCACCCCTCACGCCGCAGGAGAACCCGTCGCCCCGGGCCCGGCGAGGGCCGCGACGCAGGGTGGCGCCCGCCCGAGCTCACCGACGACCTCCTGCGGCGAGTAGAGCAAGCACACGCCGACCTGGAGCGAGAGACCGCAGAGGGGTGGGCCCGGGTCGAGGAGGACGACTCGCTGGCGACGTACGACGCGGACTTCGCGTCCCTGCGCGCCGATGCCCCTGACCTCTCGCGCGCAGAGGCGGAGAGCAGGCTCCGTGCACTCGGTGTGACGCACGGGTTCCGATTCCCGGACGCGGAGCTGGAGCTCCTCGTCCACCTGATGAGTGACGAGCACTGGCGCACCCGGCACCCCGTCCAGGCGCTGCGTTGGGTGTGGCGGCACCGCGGTTCCGCCTCGCTGCGCCAGCGGCTCCGCCAGCTGCGCAGCGGGTCGGTTCGCTACGCCGGCTGAGCTGGTTCCGCTTCACCACCGACCTGTGAGCGGGGTCAGCACCATCGCCCCTTGTGTGGGCGTGGGCTTCTGGAACGTCGGGCACGCCTGTGGATACCCTCTGCACATGGGTCAATCCGGTCGGCTCCGGGTGCTCGCCTCCGTCGCGGTCGCCAGCCTCACGGCGTGCACCTCGGCACCAACCGATGACGACGCCGTGCCGCCACGGTCCGCCACGTCCACGAACCCACCCACGACGACTGACTCGCCCACGACGACTGACTCGCCGAGCGTCGACACGGAGCCACGAGCTCTCCGCTGCCAGGACCCGACCGCGTCAGTCGAAGCGATGGCCGCGGCAGCGATCGCCACTCATCCTGGTCCTGTGCGGGGTGCGACGCTGGTTCGTGCCGCGACGACCGGCGCAGGCACGTGGTACGTCGTCGGCATCGACCGGGCCTACGTCCTGGACGACGGCACGCCGGCAGGAGGCGTCTCGCGCTCGCTCGCGCTCACGAACGCCCCGGTCGGTGCGAGCTTCATCCCGCTGGGCGAAGGCGTGGTGGACGAGCCCGTTGCGACGTCATGGCGCCGAGTGTCGTGGACCGGCAGCAGGCTCGCTGCCGGGCAGCGCGCACTCCGCAAGGCGGTCGATTGCCTGGACGCGCCGACCGACAGGTCCTAGCACCGCGCTGGGGTCACCGGGGCGCGGTCGAGCCATCTCGCTCATCCGGGTCGTACCCCCGACGGGGCGGCTCCGTCGCACCAGCCACCACCCGCATGATGCGCAGACGTGGCACGGTCCCGATCGAGGACCGAGGCGTTGGCGACCGGAAGAGGTCCTCGCGGGCAGCGGCCCACCCACTGCGCCCGTGTGCCCCGTGCTGCAGCGAGGTGCCGGCGCCAGCCGCCGCTACGGGGCACGGAACAGGTTGCGTGACCTGATGACCCGGCGGCAGGCGTTCACCACGAGGCAGATGGCGGCGCAGCCGAGACACATGCCGACGAACACCAGGGGCACGCCCACGAGCGCGAACGAGGCATCAGGCGACGGTGGCGCCAGGATCGTGAAGCTGACCACCATGCAGACAGTGAAGGTCGCGGAGAGGGTGAGCGAGGCCCGGAACGGGTCCACGCGCGCCACCAGGGCCACCACGAGCACCACGGCGAGCAGAACGAGTGCGATCTGCACCTGCCAGTCCTCGTAGGGCCCCGTCTCCTGGCCGTTCCGCACGTCCTTCTTGTTGTCCCAGCCCAGAAGCGCAAGCCACACGAGGACCGTGGCAAGAGAGACCAGGACCAGGGCGCGACGACCGCCGTGCTCTGTCGCGTGGCTGGGCGCTTCGGAGCTCACAGGGCCACCTCAGGTCAGGGTCACGCGGTGAGGGTGAGCCCACGTTCTCAGCCGGGCAGCTCGACCCGGACCTCGATCAGACCGAGCCGGGCCGGTGTCACTGGTGGCCCTCACGATGACAGTCTGCAGGCGCAGCCTGTGGCATCCGACCAGGCTCAGACTGTGAGCAGCGCCGGACAGCTCGCGGGTCTCGCGGGCGCCCTGAGCACGGCCCTGCCGCCCGCTTCGATGGAACCCGACTCAGGGTATGAGGCTGATTCCTCGTAGGACGGCGAACGCGAGGAGCGGAAGGGACGCGACGCCCAGGCACAAGCGCCAGGTGTGACGTCTCGTCGTCCCCCAGCGCAAGACGAGTGCAGCGAACGCGACGAAGTCCACCACGACGAACGTCAGGAAGGTCGCCGTGAACGGAAACGCGCCACCGCACACCGCTTCGGCCCCGGTCCCGAGGGGCTCGTAGGCGTCGTCCCAGGTGCCGCACGCACGTCCCCAAGCGAGCAAGAGGTATCCACCAGCACTCGAGAGGACGACCCACGCGACCGTCGCTGCGCCCAGGGCGGCGAGCCCACGCCGGTCCTCTGTCTCACACATCACGCGCGCCGACGGGTAGCCCACCTGCAGAGCTCCGCCAGCCCTCGGGCGGCAAGCCCGGGGGCGACGTGTGGAGCTCGCTGGTCCTGCCCATCAGTTCGAGCAACTGCCGCCAGAGACGCCGTACACCGCGCTGTCATCGCTGGCACGCGACTGCGCCCTCTCCAACACGTCGATGGTCGTCCGTAGCTCACTCTGACACCGGGACACCTCGGCGCGGCCGATGACGTACCCGCCCAGCCCGAACGTCACGGCTATCAGGACGGCGGCGACGCCTAGCAACAGAAACTTGCGCACAGGGTCACCATCTCACTCGAAGCACTGCGGCGAACTGGGGTGAACGTCAGGCCGCACCGATGGGACGGCGCATCTCACCGGGCCGCGCCCTCGAACCCGTCTTCGTCGGGCACGTCAGCAGGGAGACGGACGAAGGTCCCCCACCGTCCCCCGACGATCCGTTCGTGCGAGTCGTGACCCTTCACCGCGAACACCTGCACGTCACGCTCCGGCCCTAGCCCGCCCCCTGGGGACTCGCAACCAGGCATGGTCGCGAAGCCGAGCGCCCTACCTCGTCGGCTGGGCTCGTCAGCACCAGTGCCGACACAGGTCGCGCCGTCCAGGACCAAGACGAGGGCGCACACGGTGGTTGTTGGTCCGTCGGTCCGAGGTGCACCCCGTGAGGACCGATGCTCCGGCAAGGGCGAACGCCACAGGGTGGACCGACCCAAGGTGCTTCCTCCGCTACGACCCCTGGCTCACGAAGTAGACGAACGTCCAGGCAAAGTCGAGCACGCCGGCAGCTGTGGCGCCCACGAGCAGCCCGATGCCGAACCTCCGCCAGTCCCTGAGGCCGACGAAGCACAGCCCGGCCACCACGGTGACGCCGAGGAACAAGGCAACCGGTACTGCCCATTCTCCGTAGTAGTACGAGATGGAGCCGACGCCCGCATACCCGTACTCGTGAGTCACAGAGAACCAGAAGGCCACTGCCACCAATGCATTGAGGCAAGCTGCGCCGACGAGTCCCGCCCTCAACCCAGGTTGCTCCGCGTCACGGTCGACCGAACCCACCGTGGCCGGACCGCGCTGAGTCATGTCTCCGGTCACGGTCTGACCGTAGCCGTCGGTCATGTGTGCGACAGTCCTGAACCGCAGCCGCGGCCTGAGCCGATGAGGACGCCGGGTCCCCCTGACCCGCTGTGCGCCGTCGAGGGCACCAGGTGCCGTCGTGGCGCGGTCACTACCTGCGTGTTGCACGTCGCGCTCGACTGCGAAGGGGTACCGAGACGCAGGAAGAGGGTGCCGGATCTCTCCGGCACCCTCTTCGACCTGCCTCTTCTTCGGTCGGGCTGACAGGATTTGAACCTGCGACCCCTTGACCCCCAGTCAAGTGCGCTACCAAGCTGCGCTACAGCCCGAAGCCCGCCGGTGAGGGCGAGCGGGCGTGACATTACCGCAGGTGGGGACGGGTGCCGAATCCCACCCCCTCCCGCCGGCGCCCACCCGCCGCAGGTCAGCGGAAGTCGCGGGACGACTGGCGCAGCTGCAGGGCCGCGCCGGCCCCGGCGATCACGGTGTCGAGGGTCTCCACCCGGTCGGCCACCAGGTTGGTGACGCCCTCCTCGCGCTCCAGGACGCCGCGCACCACCACGGCCACCGCACCGCGGGCGGCCTTGCGGTGCACCCGCATCACCCCGACCGAGCACACGACGTTGAGCATGCCCGTCTCGTCCTCGACGTTGAGGAAGGTGATGCCCTGCGCGGTGCCGGGGCGCTGGCGGTGGGTGACCAGCCCGGCGACGTGGACGCGGCGTCCGGGACGGGTGCCGGCGAGGTCGGCGACGGAGAGGATGCCGCTGCTGGCGAGCACCCCGCGCAGGTGCTCCATCGGGTGGGCCTCCGGGGAGACCCGGGTGGCCCACAGGTCGGCCATCGTCAGCTCCTCGGGGCTCATCCCCGGCAGCGTCGGCGGCGCCGAGACCGGGGTGGTGCCCGGCAGGTGCTCCTCGGACTCCGAGGAGCCGGCCGCCCACAGCGCCTGCCGGCGGTCGAGGCCGAGGCAGTCGAGGGCACCCGCGGTGGCCAGCGCCTCCAGCTGGGCGGTGGTCAGGCCGGCGCGCCGCGACAGGTCGGTGACCGAGGCGTACGGCGCCTGCTCCCGCGCCGCCACGACGCGCTCGGCGACATCGGTGCCGATGCCCCGCACCGAGTCGAGCCCGAGCCGTACGGCGAGCCGCCCGTCGCGGCGGTGGGTCGTGGTCGGGTCGGGCCGCGACGGGTCCCAGCCGCGGCGCGGGAACGACGGCTGCAGGCACGCCGGCGGACCGGTGGCCGGAGTGGGGACGGGCGCCCCGGCCTCGCCGGGGGCGGGCTCGGCGACGGCCTCGAGCCCCGCCCGCACGCCGGAGCGGGCGAGGTCGGGCCGGCGCACCTCCACGCCGTGGCGGCGGGCGTCGCCGACCAGCGACTGCGGGGAGTAGAAGCCCATCGGCTGGGTGCGCAGCAGCCCCACGAGGAAGGCGGCGGGGTAGTGCAGCTTGAACCAGGACGAGGCGTAGACCAGCAGCGCGAAGCTGAGGGCGTGCGACTCGGCGAAGCCGAAGTTGGCGAACGACAGGATCTTCACGTAGATCGCGTCGGCGGCGTCCCCCACCAGGCCGCGTCGCGCCATGCCGGCGTACAGCTTCTCCTTGACGCTCTCGATGCGCTCGACGCCGCGCTTGGAGCCCATGGCACGGCGCAGCAGGTCGGCGTCGTCGCGGCTGCAGTCGCCCAGCGTCACCGCCATCGCCATCAGCTGCTCCTGGAACAGCGGCACGCCCTTGGTGCGCTCCAGCACCGGCACCAGCTCGGGGTGGTCGTAGGTCACCGGCTCCTTGCCGGTGGAGCGGCGCACGTACGGGTGCACCGCGCCGCCCTGGATGGGCCCGGGCCGGATCAGCGCGATCTCGATGGCCAGGTCGTAGAACTCGCGCGGCTGCAGGCGCGGGAGGGTGCCGATCTGGGCGCGGCTCTCCACCTGGAACACCCCGATCGAGTCGGCACGGCAGAGCATGTCGTAGACGTCGGGCTCCTCGCGCGGGATCGTCGCCAGCGTCCAGCGCTCCCCCAGGTGCTCCTCGGCCAGGCGCATCATGTGGTCGAGCGCGCCGAGCATGCCCAGGCCCAGCAGGTCGAACTTCACCAGCCCCATCGACTCGCAGGCGTCCTTGTCCCACTGCAGCACCGTGCGGTCGTCCATCCGGGCGCGCTCGATGGGGCACACCTCGCCGACGGGGCGCTCGGTGAGCACCATGCCGCCGGAGTGGATGCCGAGGTGGCGCGGCGCGCCCAGCAGCTGCTCGGCCAGCGCGACCACCGGGGCGGGGACGTCGTGCGCCTCGGGGTCGCCCTGGTCGCCGGCCACCACCGCGCTCCACCCGTCGATCTGCTTCGACCACGCGTCCTGCTGCCCCGAGGAGTGCCCGAGCGCCTTCGCGGCGTCGCGCACCGCCATCCGCGGGCGGTAGCTGATGACGTTGGCGACCTGGGCGGCGTTGCGGCGTCCGTAGGTGCGGTAGACCCACTGGATGACCTCCTCGCGGCGGTCGGAGTCGAAGTCGACGTCGATGTCGGGCTCCTCGTCGCGGTGGGCGGAGATGAACCGCTCGAAGGGCAGCCGGTAGAAGACGGCGTCGACCGCGGTGATCCCGAGGGCGAAGCAGACCGCCGAGCTCGCCGCCGACCCGCGCCCCTGGCAGAGGATCCCCTGGCTGCGGGCGAAGGCCACGATGTCGTGCACGATCACGAAGTAGCCCGCGAAGTCCTTCTCCTCGATCATCCGCAGCTCGTGCTCCACCCGCTCGCGGGCCTCGGCCTCCAGGGGCGTGCCGGCGTAGCGCTCGGCGAAGCCGGCCGCAGTCAGCTCGCGCAGCCACGACGCCGGCGTGTGGCCCTCCGGGATCTGGTGCTTGGGCAGACGCGGGGAGGCCTTGCGCAGGTCGAAGGCGAGCTCGGCGGCGAGGGTGACCGAGCGGGCCACCGCACCGGGGTGGTCGCGCAGGGCGGCGGCTGCCTCGGCCCCGCTGCGCAGGTGGGCCGCGCCGGACAGGTCGAGCCAGCCGTCCATGTCGGCCAGGCTGCGCCGGGCCCGCACCGCGGCCATCGTGGCGGCCAGGCGACGGTCGGCGGGGCGGGCGAAGTGGACCCCGCCGGTGGCCACGACGGGCAGCCCGTGGACGGCGGCCAGCCCGGCCAGCACGTCGTTGACCTCCCCCACCCCCGGACCCGGCTGCGCCGACAGCTCCACGACGACCCCGTCGAGACCGAAGCGGGCGGTGAGCCGGTCGAGCTCGGCGGCGGCGGCGTCGGGACCGTGGTCGGCCAGGGCACGGCGCACGCTGCCCTTGCGGCAGCCGGTGAGCACGACCCAGTGGTCGCGGCCGCGCTCGGCGAGCTCGTCGAGGTCGTGCACGGGTCGGCCCTTCTCGTCGCCGCGCAGGTTGGCCTCGGTCATCGCGCCGGCCAGCCGGTGGTAGCCGTCGACACCGCGCGCCAGCACCAGCAGGTGGTCGCCCTCGGGATCGGCGACGCCGTTCTGGTTGCGGGTGAGCCCCAGCGACAGCTCGGCACCGAAGACCGTGGGCAGGCCGTGGACGCCGGCCGCCTCCGCCAGCATCGGGGCGCCGTGGAAGCCGTCGTGGTCGGTCAGGGCGAGCCCGGTGAGCCCGAGGCGCACGGCCTCCTCGACCAGCGCGGCCGGCGAGCTCGCGCCGTCGAGGAAGCTGAAGTGGCTGTGGCAGTGCAGCTCGGCGTACGGCGTGACCTCCTCGGGGCGCTCGATCGCCGCGCGCGAGGGCCGCGGGGCCTTGCGCCGCGAGATGGGGGCGTCGTCGGCGCCGGGCAGCAGCGTGCGCCCCGACAGGCGCCGCTCGAGGTCGCGCCAGGGCACCGCGGGGTTGTTCCAGCCCATCAGTCGTAGCCCGCCTCGACCAGCCAGCCGGACGTCGACCACCGCAGCAGCCAGGCCCGCCCGTCGACCCCGACGACCTGGAACCGGGCAGCACGCCCGGCTCCCCCGCCGACCCCGTCGGGCGAGGACCACCACTCCTCGTCGACCGGCCACGGCCCGGCCCACGACCCCACCGGCTGCCAGGGCAGCCGCGCCCCGACCGCGTCGGGCTCGACCTGGGCGTCGAGCAGGTCGAGCTGCTCGCCGAGGCGTACGGCGCCCCGTCCGGCCTGTCCGGCCCGTCCGGCTCGCCCGTCGGTCCGGGTGTCGGGGACAGCGGGGACGGCCCCGAACCGGAAGCGGCACGGCTCGCCGGTCACCGCACCCCGCTCGGTGACGCCGACGACGCGGCCGGTCTCGTCGACGACCTCCGCGCCGCGCGGGCGGGAGAACACCCGCACCGGCGCGGGTCCGGGCACCCGGCTCGGCCACGGCCGCTCCCGGGGACGCAGCCCGGTGGGGCGCTCCCCCCACGGCACGCTGACCTGCCGCTCCGCCGGCGAGCGCCCGCCCTGCAGCACCGGGCGCACGACCGACTCGAAGCCGACCATGGCCTGCACCCGGGCCACGCCCTTCTCCACCAGGTCGTCGGTGCCGCCTCCCCACAGCGCCTGCGCGTGGGCGGCGGCCGGCTCGACGGTCACCGGCACGAACCGCACGCGCTCGACCGGCGCGGTGACCCGCCCGGCGTCGCGGCGGGAGCGCAGCGCGCCACCGGAGCCCTGCAGCTGCCAGTGCACCCGGTCGACCAGGTCGCGGGCGGTGAAGCACCGCGGGTGGAGCCAGGCCCGGGAGGAGACGACCACGCCGTCGCTCTCGGCCTCCACGCACACCTCGGTGGCCACCAGCTGGCGCGCGGCGAGCGCGGCGACGAAGCGCTCGGTGGTGGTGCGCACGCTGAAGCAGACCGCCTCCACCGAGTCGAGGGGCGGTTCGAAGACCACCTCGGCGTCGAGCTCGGGCGGTGCCTCACGCTCCCCCAGCACCGCACGACCGGCGCCCCGCACGCGGTGCCAGAGGTCGGCGCCGTAGCGGCCGAAGCGGTCCTGCACCGAGCCCAGCGGGAGGGCGGCGAGGTCGCCGAGGGTGGTCAGGCCCATCCGGGCCACCAGCGAGGCCACCTCGCGGCCCCGCGGACCGTCGCCCTCCAGCACCCGCACCGGCAGCGCCGCCAGGAAGTCGGCGGAGCCGCCGGACGCCACGACCACCGACTCCTGCACCGCGGCGTGTCGCGCGGCCTGCTCGGCGGTGAACAGGTCGTCGGCGACCCCGATGCGGCAGTCCCAGACCCCGGCCTCGACCAGGGTCTGGGCCACCAGCGCGGCCGCGCTCTCCTCCCCGCCGAAGTAGCGGCCGGGGGCGCGCACCGCCAGCAGGCCCGGGCGCAGCGGCGCCACGCCGGGGCGCAGCGCCTCCACCGCGGCCAGCACCGGCTCGAAGTGGCGGGCGTCGCGCTCGGGCACGTCGTCGAGCAGCAGCAGCTCGGGGCAGCGGGCCTGGGCGTCACGACGGCGCAGGCCGCGGCGCACCCCGGTCTCCCGGGCCGGGCCGTTGCAGACCTCCACCACCCCGGCCGCGAGCACCGCGGCCGGCTCCTTGGGCGAGCGCTGCGCCTCAGCGAGCGCGGCGACCACCGACCAGTCGGGGCACCACACCACCATGACCCGCACGGCTCAGCCCACCAGCGCGTCGGGACGCACCGGGGCGACCCGCGGGCCGCGACCGGCGTCGGTCTCGACGCGGGCCAGCGCCCCGCCCTCGCCGGGGAACCACAGGTCGGCCCGCGTCGGAGGCGCGGTGCCACGGCGCACCGAGAGCCGGGTCACCCGGGTGTGCAGGCGCCCTGCGCCCCGGTCGGGCCCGTTCCACCGCGAGCGCTCGAGGCTGACCCGCGCCTCGCAGCGCGGCCAGTCGCCGTGCACGACGAGCACGGCCGAGCGGGTGCGCAGCCGCGCGTCGAGGATGCCGGCCGACCGGGCGTCCACCGAGGCGGGCGGGCGCAGCACCACCACGCGCAGCACGTCGACGAGGGCGGCGGTGACCTCCAGCCAGTGCTCGCCGGGGTCGGGCACCAGCACGGTGCGCGAGAGGTCGACGCCCAGCTCGGCGGCCGCCTCGGCGCCGAAGTCGTCCCACCCCGCGAAGCCGACCCACTCCCCCGACCGCGACGCCTCCGCGGCCAGCACCATGCCGAGCGAGGCCGCGTCGACGCCGTACGTCGCCCCGGCCCGCAGCTGCACCAGGCCGGACAGCGCGCCGTGGGTGGCCACCGGCTCGCGCACCGGGCCGCCCTCGAGCGCCGCCACCCGCTCGCGCAGCTGGTCGAGCACCGGGCGGTCCGGGTCGAGGGCGGGGAGGGTGGTCACCGGTCCATGATCGAACACCTGTTCGAACACGTCAAGCGGACCGCGACCCGGAGGTGCACCGCCGGGGCGACCGGGTCGCCAGCGGGGCGGCCCAGCATGGCACGGGCCTCCCCCGGGCCCCGACCGGGCGGTGGCTCAGACGCCCTCGACCACGTACGGGATGGTCTGCGGGCCCTCGGGGAGCACGCAGACCCGGGCGTCTGGCCCCACCCGCTCCAGCTCCGCGCGCACGGCGGCGGCCACGTCGTCGACCAGGAACAGGTGGGCGGTGCGCAGCTCGGCGTCGCTGAGGTGGGTGGTGTGCACCCCGACCCGCGCCGTGGACAGCACCCGGGCCAGCACCTGCACCTGCCACTGGTCCGGGACCGTCTCGGTGCGCTGCGAGATGCTGCGCAGCAGCGCCTCGGGGGTCTGCTCGGAGGCCAGCACCTCGCGGAACGTGCCGTGGTCGGGGAAGCCGTCGCGGCACTCCGCCACACAGATGATCAGCCCGCCGGGTCGTACGACGGTCGCCGCGGCGGTCATCCCCTTCACCGCCTGGTAGAGGTTCTGGTCGAGCGGGAAGCCGGAGTTGCTGGTGACCACGACGTCGTAGCGCTGCGGCACCGGTCGCATCGACAGCTCGCGCACCACCTCGCGGGCCTCGGCGTGCATCGCGAGCACCTCGCCCCCGAAGGCCCGCACGACCCGCTGCTCGCGGTCGAGCACCACGTCGAGGGCGAAGTCGACCCCGGTCGCCGCGGCGATGGCCCGCACGTCGTCGTGCACCGGGTTGCCCTCGCACACCGCCCACGTCGCCCGGTCGCTGCCGATGCGGGCGGCGTCGTGCAGGGTGAGCACCGTCTCCAGGCCGGCCAGGCCCGGGGCCACCATCTTCGGGCCCCCGCTGAACCCCGCGAAGAAGTGCGGCTCGACGAAGCCGGTGGTGATCTTGACGTCGGCCTCGACCCAGTGCCGGTTGAGCCACACCGGCACCCCGTCGCCGTGCGTGCCGACCCAGCGCAGCGACTCGGGGTCGCGGCTGTCGTGGTCGACGACGCGCACGGTGTCGACGAGGTCGTCGCCGAGCATGGCGCGCAGCTCGGCGTCGGTGCTGGCGCGGTGGGTGCCGGTGGCCACCAGCAGCACCAGGTCGTCGCGGGTGGTGATGCCCTCGAGCTCGTCGAGCAGCGCCCGCACCATCTGCTCGCGCGGCTGCGGCCGGGTGGCGTCGCAGATCGAGACCGCCACCCGCTGCCCGGGCCGTACGACGTCACGCAGCGGCGGGCCCGCCACGGGCCGCGACAGGGCGGCGCGCAGCGTGGCGGCGACGTCCTCGGCCGGCTCGAGGTGGGTGGGCGCGACGACCGTGGTGAGCGCGGCCGGCAGCTCCACGTCGAGCCCCGTGCTGCCGTAGGCGACCCGCACGGTCGTGGTGGCGTCGGGGCTCGTCACAGCAGGCTCTCCTCGTCGTCGGCGGCGCGGGAGCGCTGGGCCGTCCGGCGATCCAACGCCGCCCCGCTGGCCCCGTCAACCGCCCCGTCAACCGCCCCCGTCGACCGCCCCCGGCGCAGCCGCGACCGGGTCAGCGCTTGCGCTTCTCCCGCGGCCGCTGCTCCAGCACGATCGGGGTGCCGGCGAAGCCGAACTGCTCGCGCAGGCGACGCTCGATGTAGCGCTCGTAGCCGGCGTCGAGCTTGCCGGAGGTGAACAGGACGAACGTCGGGGGCGCGGTGGTGGCCTGGGTGGCGAAGAGCACCTTGGGCTGCTTGCCGCTGCGCACCGGGTGGGGGTGCTCGGCGACCAGGCGCCCGAGGAAGGCGTTGAGCGCCCCGGTGCCGATGCGGGTCTCCCAGCCCGCCAGGGCCTTCTCCAGGGCCGGGACGAGCCGGTCGACGTGCCAGCCGGTGCGGGCGGTGATGTTGATGCGCGGGGCCCACTGCACCTGCACGAGGTCGCGCTCGATCTCGCGCTCGAGGTAGTGGCGGCGCTCCTCGTCGACGAGGTCCCACTTGTTGAAGGCGATGACCAGCGCCCGGCCGGCCTCGCGCACGGTCTGGATGATCCGCACGTCCTGCTCGCTGATCGACTGCCCACCGTCGACGACCAGCACCGCCACCTCGGCACGGTCGATGGCGGTGGTGGTGCGCAGTGAGGCGTAGTACTCGTGGCCGGAGGCCTCCTTGACCCGCTTGCGGATCCCGGCGGTGTCGATGAAGCGCCAGGTCTGCCCGCCCAGGTCGATGAGCTCGTCGACGGGGTCGACGGTGGTGCCGGCGACGTTGTCGACGACGACGCGCTCGGAGCCGGCGAGCCGGTTGAGCAGCGAGGACTTGCCGACGTTGGGCTTGCCGACGATCGCGATGCGGCGCGGGCCGCCGAGCTCGGCGTCGCGGTCGGGCGGCGGCTCGGGGAGGGCGGCCAGGATCGCGTCGAGCATGTCGCCCGAGCCGCGCCCGTGCAGCGCCGAGACGGGGTAGGGCTCGCCCAGCCCGAGGTTCCACAGGCCGTGCGCCTCGGCCTCGGCGCGCTGGTCGTCGACCTTGTTGGCCGCCAGCACGACCGGCTTCTCGGCGCGGCGCAGGATCTTCACGACCGCCTCGTCGGCGTCGGTGATGCCGACGGCGGCGTCCACGACGAACAGCACGGCGTCGGCCAGCTGCACCGCCACCTCGGCCTGACCGGCGATGCGCTCGGCGAGACCGCGGGCGTCGGGGTCCCAGCCGCCGGTGTCGACGACGGTGAAGGCGCGGCCGTTCCAGTTGGCGTCGTAGGACACCCGGTCGCGGGTCACGCCGGGCACGTCCTCGACCACGGCCTCGCGGCGGCCGATGATGCGGTTGACCAGCGTCGACTTGCCGACGTTGGGTCGTCCGACGACGGCCAGGACGGGCACGGGACCGTCGACCTCGTCCGCGCCCCCGTGGGTCGAGGGGGCGGGCTCGGGCAGGCTGTCGGTCATGGTGCTCCTTGGTCGGTGACCCCGGTGGCGGGGTCTGGTTCGAGGTCTCCGGGGGGCAGCGGACCGGGGAGGTCCCGCCCGGTCGACGCGCGCGAGGCGGCGAGGTGCGCCAGCATGTGCTCCCTCAGCAACACCGACGTGGCCCCCACCTGTTCCTTGCTGCGCGGCCACGGCTGGGCCGGCACCCGGAACGGCTCGCCGTGGACGATGTCCACGACGCTCCCGCGCGGCGGCAGCTCGCCGCTGCGCCCGCCGGGCTCGCGGGTGCCGAACATCACCACCGGCACCACCGGCGCCCCCGTGACGAGTGCGAGGTACGCCGCGCCGCGGTGGAACCGCTCCAGCTCACCGGAGCCGCGCCGGCCCTCGGGGAAGATGCCGACCGCGCCGTCGTCGCGCAGCACCCGCAGGCAGGTGCGCACCGCGGCGAGGTCGGTGTGGAAGCGGTCGAGCGGCACCTGTCCCGAGCGCAGCAGGAAGGTGCCGAGGGCGCCGCGGAACATCTCCGACTTGGTCAGCGCGTGCACGGGGCGGGGGGCGAAGACGGCCAGCAGCGGCCCGTCCATCACGCCGACGTGGTTGGCGGCGAGGATCACCGGGCCGGTGGCCGGCACGTGCTCGGCGCCGTGCACGACGACGCCGTAGCGGCGCTGCACCAGCCACGAGGACACGGGCCGCAGGCCGTGGAGCATGGCCCGCGGCGGGAACGGCGTCCGGTCGCTGCGGGGCAGCTCGGTGTGGGCGTCGACGCGGGTCGCCAGCCGCGGGCCGGCCCGTCGTCCAGCGTGGTGGTCGGCCCGCTCCTCGGAGCCGCGGGACGACGCGGTCACGCGGGGGCCTCCGTGGGCCCGACCGTCGACTCGACCAGGGCCACCACCTGCTCGACGACCTCGTCGAGGGTCCAGGGGGTGGTGTCGAGGTGCACGGCGCCGGGCGCCATCGTCAGAGGGGCGGTGGCGCGCCCGGAGTCGATCCGGTCGCGCGAGAGCAGCAGCGCCTCCGTGGCGGCGAGGTCGACGACCCCCTGCTCGGCGGCGCGGCGGGCGGCGCGGGCGGCGGGGTCGGCGGTGAGGTAGAGCTTGACGGGGGCCTCGGGCGCCACCACCGAGCCGATGTCACGGCCCTCGACGACGATCCCGCCGTCGGCGGCGGCGATCTCGGCGCGCTGCATCGCCAGCAGGCGGGCGCGCACCTCCGGCACGGTGCTGACCGGCGAGACCGCCCCGGTCACCTCGTCGGTGCGGATCGCCTCGCCGACGTCGGTGCCGTCGACGTGGATGGTGGGGGCCGCCGGGTCGGTGCCCGACACGATCGTGGGCTCCGTGCAGCGGGCCGCCACGGCCGCGGCGTCGTGCACGTCGACGCCGGCGCGCAGCATCCACCAGGTCATCGCGCGGAACATCGCCCCGGTGTCGAGGTAGGCCAGGCCCAGGCGCTGCGCGACCGCGCGGCAGGTGCTCGACTTGCCGGAGCCGGAGGTGCCGTCGACGGCCACCACCAGGGCACGACCGCCCCGGGGCCCGTCGTGGAGGGGGGCGGACGCCTCGGACGGCGTGCGGGGTGCGGGGGTGGTCACGGCCCCGCAGCCTACCGGTGGGTGAGCCACCCCCGTGACTCGAGAGATCCGAGCAGGTGCTCGGCGCGGGTCTCGTCGACGACCAGCTCGACGAGGCCGACGGGTCGGCCGGGGTCGTGGTCGATGCGGATGTCCTCGATGTTGACCTCGCTGGCCACCGCGTCGGCGAAGAGCCGGGCCAGCTCGCCGGGGTGGTCGGGCACGGCCACGAACACCGAGCGGGTGGGGGTGACCGGGCCGCCGTGCTTGCCGGGGATGCTGCGGGTGCCGGCGACGCCCTGGTCGAGCAGGGCCTCCAGCCCGGCGCGGTCGCCGCCGCCGACCGCGGCGATCAGCCGGTCGAGGTCGGCGCGCACCTCGCCGAGCAGCGCGGTCACCGCGGTGGCGTTGCCGGCCACGATCTGGCCGTAGAGGCGGGGGTCGCCGGCCGCCACCCGGGTGACGTCGCGCACGCCCTGCCCCGAGAGCCGCAGGTGGTTCTCCGGCGCCTCGGCCAGGCGGGCGGCCACCAGCGCCGCGAGCAGGTGCGGCACGTGGGAGGTGCGGGCCACGGCGCGGTCGTGCTCGGCGGGCGTCAGCCACACCGGCACCGCCCCGCACAGGCGCACCAGCTCCTCCACGAGCTCCACCGCCTCGACGTCGGCGGCGGGGTGAGGGGTGACCGCCCACGGGCGGCCGTCGAAGAGCGAGGCGGTCGCGGCCAGGGGCCCGGAGCGCTCGCTGCCGGCCATCGGGTGGCTGCCGACGTAGCGGTGGGCGCCGGGCAGCGCCTCGACGTCGGCCAGCGGCCCCGACTTGATGCTGCCGACGTCGGTCACCACCGCCGCGCCCTCGTCGAGCACGCGGGCGATCACGTCGCCGAGCAGGTCGGGCGGCACGGCGACCACCACGAGCTGCGGCTCGTCGTCAGGACGTCGGGCGCGCCCGGCCCCCAGCCCCGACGCGGTGCGCACGTTCTCCGGCGACACGTCGGTCAGCAGCACCTCGAGACCGGCGCGGGCGCAGGCCAGCCCGATCGAGGCGCCGAGCAGCCCGGCGCCCACGACCTCCACCGGGCCGGTGAGGCGCTGCTGCGGCGCCGGGTCAGCCATCGACGGCGTCGGCGTCCGGCACCGAGCGGACCTTGGTCAGGTCGCTGCGCAGCGCCGCGGCGCCGTGGAGGTAGACGTGGGTGACCTCGGCGCGGGGCCGGTCGGTCTCGACGTGCGCCATCATCCGCACCACCCGCGGCATCGACCGCTCGATCTCCAGCTCGCGGGCACACAGCAGCGGCACCTCGCCGAACCCCAGCTGGCGCGCGGCGTACGCCGGGAACTCCGAGACCAGGTCGCTGGTGGCGGTGAAGATCACCGAGATGAAGTCGTCGACCTCCAGGTCGTTGGACGTCATCACGTCGACCACCATCTCGGCCACCCGGTCGAGCATGTGGTCGCGGGAGTCCTCCTCGAGCTGGGTCGCGCCCCGGATCGCTCGCACCGCCACGTCTGCCACCTCTCGCGTCGTGGCCCGCGCTCACGGGCCGCCCACCAGGCTAGCCACGTCCGGGCCCTCCCCCGCCGCCTGCCACCGGATCTGGACCCGCCACCCGCTTGCCGGACCTCCGCTGGTCAAGTGCCGAGGAGCGCCAGCGACGAGGGGAACCTCCGCTGGTCAAGTGCCGAGGAGCGCCAGCGACGAGGGGAACCTCCGCTGGTCGAGTGCCGAGGAGCGCCAGCGACGAGGGGAACCTTCGCTGGTCGAGTGCCGAGGAGCGCCAGCGACGAGGTGTGTCGAGACCTCTCGTCCTGCTAGAGCTCGGCGCTGTCGAGCAGGACGCCGAGCTCGGCGGTGGTGAGGTCGCGCATCTCCCCCGACGCCAGCCGGCCGAGCTCCACCGGGCCGATCGCGGTGCGGGTGAGGCGCAGCACGGGGTGGCCGACCTGCTCGAGCAGGCGCCGCACGATGCGGTTGCGCCCCTCGTGGATGACCAGCTCGACGATGCTGCGGCCCGGGGTGTTGCGGCCGTGCCCGCCGGAGACCACCCGCGCCTGGGTGACGGTGACGGGGCCGTCGTCGAGCTCGACACCCTCGAGCAGCTGCTTGACGGTGCGCTTCCACACCTCGCCCTCCACCTCGGCGACGTAGGTCTTGTCGACCTCGTGGGAGGGGTGGGCCAGGCGCTGGGCGAAGTCGCCGTCGTTGGTCAGCACGATCAGCCCGGAGGTGTCGGTGTCGAGGCGACCGACGTGGAAGAGCCGCTCGGGGCGGTCGGCGACCAGGTCGCCGAGGCTGCGACGTCCCTCGGGGTCCGACATCGTGGAGACGACACCGCGCGGCTTGTTCAGCACGAGGTAGACGTGGGGGCTGATCGGCGGCAGCCGGCGCCCGTCGACGCGGATGACCGCGACCCGGGGGTCGACCTTCGTGCCGAGGCGGGTGACCACCTCGCCGTCGACCTCCACGTGGCCGCCCAGCATCAGCTCCTCGCACTTGCGGCGCGACGCGACGCCGGACTGCGCGAGCAGCTTCTGCAGCCGGATCAGGCCCTCCTCGTCGGTCTCGACGAGCGGCCCGCTGCCCTGCTCCTGCGCGTCGGGACGGGTCTCGGGCTCTTCGGGGTCGCTCACGTGGGCTCCGTTCCACCGTCGGGCTCGCTGCCCGGTCCGGGTAGGGGGGTGTGCTCGGGGGCAGCGGACGCGCCGGTCGGCGCCGCCGGGGCGGCGAGGCGCTCCAGCTCGTCCTCGACGTCGTCCATGTCGGGCAGGTACGGCGCCAGCTCGGGCAGCTCGTCGAGGGAGGTGACCCCGATGCGCTCGAGGAAGTAGCGCGTCGTGCGGTAGAGGTTGGCGCCGGTCTCGGCGTCCTGGCCGGACTCCTCGACCAGCCCGCGGGTCAGCAGGGTGCGCATCACGCCGTCGACGTTGACCCCGCGCACGGCGGAGACGCGGGCGCGGGACACCGGCTGCTTGTAGGCCACCACGGCGAGGGTCTCCAGCGCGGCCTGGGTGAGCCGCGCCGACTGGCCCTCGAGGACGAAGCCCTCGACGACCGCGGCGTACTCCTCGCGCGTGTAGTAGCGCCACCCGCCCGCGACGTGGCGCAGCTCGAAGCCGCGCCCCTGCTCGGCGTACTCCTCGGCCAGCAGCTGCAGCGCCGCGACGACCTTCTCGACGGGGTAGCCCACCGCGGAGGCCAGCGACACCGCGTCGAGCGGCTGG
This sequence comes from Nocardioides sp. FY1077, assembly GCF_058681775.1. Classification (NCBI taxonomy): domain Bacteria; kingdom Bacillati; phylum Actinomycetota; class Actinomycetes; order Propionibacteriales; family Nocardioidaceae; genus Nocardioides; species Nocardioides sp. FY1077. Next base: position 374,098 of record NZ_JBZWDB010000004.1, read on the forward strand.
TCGGCCACCATCAGCACCGCCTCCAGCGAGGGTCGCAGCGCCGCCAGGGGGACGGCGAGGCGCTCCGGCGGCGGCGCGGCCTCGGGCGCGGGTCGGGGCTCGTCGCTCACGGGTGCTCCTCGGGGTCGGGATCGGCGGGTACGTCGGCGGGGGGGTCGGAGGGCACCTCGGGCGGGGCGCCCTCGAACTCGTCGGTGACCAGGTCGTCGACGAGCGCCTCCACGTCGGTCTCGGCGTCGCCGGTCCAGCGCACCGACAGCTCGCCGAGCGCGCTGGCCTGGTCGAAGGCCACCGCGCCCTCCCGGAACAGCTCGAGCAGCGAGAGGAAGCGCGCGACGGTGGTCATCGTGTCGGGTGAGTCACCGCACAGCGCCCGGAAGGTGAGGGTGCCGGAGCGGCGCAGCCGCGCCACCACCACCGCCGCCTGCTCGCGCACCGACACCGTCGTGGCGTGGATGTGCTGCAACGACACCTCGAGCACCGGCTTGGGCTCCAGCGCCCGTGCGGCCAGCGCGGCGAACTGCTGCAGCCCGATGCCGATCAGCACCTCCGGCAGCAGCGTGGCGAAGCGCTCCTCGAGCCCCACGACGCGGGGGTGGCGGCGCGACTCGTCGCCGAGGCGCCGTTCGAGGACGCCGGCCACCTGCTTGAACGCGCGGTACTGCAGCAGCCGGGCGAACAGCAGGTCGCGGGCCTCCAGCAGCGCGAGGTCCTCCTCGTCCTCCACGTCGCCCTGCGGCAGCAGCCGGGCGGCCTTCAGGTCGAGCAGGGTGGAGGCCACCAGCAGGAACGACGTGGTCTGCTCGAGGTCGTCGACCGCGCTGCGCGGCCCGCCGGGGCCGACCGGCCGGTCGCGCAGCGCCTTGACGTGGGCGATGAACTCGTCGGTGACCTGCGACAGCGACACCTCGGTCACGTCGAGGCGGTGCTTGGAGATCAGGCTCAGCAGCAGGTCGAACGGGCCCTCGAAGTTCGTCAGCCGCACCGCGAACGCCGTCGACTCCTCGCCGCCGACCTCCGCCGCGCCGGCTGCAGCCGCGGCACCCGTCACGGCAGGGTCATTCCGGGGAGAGCCGGCGCACGAGCGCGCTGTCGGCGCCGGCCGCCTCGAGGTCGGCCAGCACCAGCGCCACCGCCTCGCGCACCAGGCGGCCGCGGTCGACGGCCAGGCCGTGGCGGCTGCGCAGCGAGAGCCGGGCCTGCTCGATGGCGAGCAGCTCCTCGGAGGTGACGTAGACCGTCATCTTCTCGTCGTGGCGCACCCGACCACTGGGCCGGGCGGTCGCCGGGCGCGGCTGCGGTGCCGCGTCCGACGCCGGCTCGGCGTCCGCGACGGGCTCGGGCTGCACCTCGGGCTGGGCGGTCGGCTGGTCCTCGGTCGGGGCGACCGTGGGGCGGAAGAGGTCGTCGGCGGAGGGCAGGCTCACCCGTCGTGCTGCCACCGGGCGAGCACCTCCCGGGCCAGCGAGCGGTAGGACTCGGCGCCGGCCGACGACGAGGCGTACGACGTGATCGGCTCCCCGGCCACGGTGGAGTCGGAGAACTTCACGGTGCGCCGGATGACGGTGTGGAACACGGTGTCGCCCCAGGCCTGCACGAGCCGCTCCATGACCTCACGGCTGTGCAGCGTGCGCCCGTCGAACATGGTGCCGAGCACGCCGTCGATCTCCAGGCGCGGGTTGAGCCGCTCACGCACCTTGTCGATGGTCGTCTTGAGCAGCGCCACCCCGCGCAGCGCGAAGTACTCGCACTCCAGCGGCACCACCACGCCGTCGGAGGCGGTCAGCGCGTTGACGGTGAGCAGGCCCAGGGAGGGCTGGCAGTCGATGATGATGACGTCGTACTGGTCGAGCGCCGGGGCCAGCACCCGCTGCAGGGTCTGCTCGCGCGCGACCTCCTGCACCAGCTGCACCTCGGCGGCCGACAGGTCGATGTTGGAGGGCAGCAGGTCCATGCCCTCGACGCCGGAGGGCACGACCACGTCGTCGAGGGTCACCTCGCGCTGCATCAGCAGGTTGTAGACCGTCATGTCCATCTCGTGCGGGTTCAGCCCGAGGCCCACCGACAGCGAGCCCTGGGGGTCGAAGTCGACCAGCAGCACCTTGCGGCCGTACTCCGCCAGCGAGGCACCCAGGTTGATCGTGGTCGTGGTCTTGCCGACCCCGCCCTTCTGGTTGCACATCGAGATCACCCGGGCGCGGCGCGGCGTGGCCACCGGGCCCGGCTCCGGGATGACCGGCCACGGTCGCCCGGTCGGGCCGAGGGCCGCCGGGTCGACCGGCGGGGTCGCCGGGGCCGGACGCTCGAACGGGAGGGGCTCGGTCAACTGCTGCTCATCTCCGGTGGTGGGGGCGGTACGTCGGGGCCGTGGGGGCATCGCGGGGGCCGCGCTGCCGAGGGGGCCGGGGACCATTCCACCATCGTTCACCAGGTGCTCCTCGCTCGGGATCCCCGCGCGGCGCGGGCGGGACGCACCTGCGCGACGTGGGGGCTGCCGTGCCGACCCGACGACGTGCCGGTCGGCGTTCGCGCGAGCCTAGGTGCGCCCCGCGCCGCCGACAACCCGCACGCACCACGACGTGGCCCCTGGTCGGCGTCGTTCCCGCGCGATCGCGCCGCTCGAGGGTGCTGCGGGGCGGGACCAGTGCTCGACCAGCGCAATCCGCACCGTTCGCCGTCCGGTCGTGACTGACCACGGCAGCCGCCCACACCGCCCCGACCGCGCGACTGCGCCACGTGGGCCGCCCCGGACCCGCCGCGACTGCCCGACCGGCGCAGACCGCCGAGTCGCTCAGGAGGCGACGAGGTCGGCGTACTCGGGGTGCTTGTCGACGTAGCCCGCGATGAACGAGCACTGCGGCACGACCTGCCGCTCGCCCTCGGCGCGCACGGCGTCGAGCGCCGCCCGGGCCAGCGCGGAGCCGACGCCGCGGCCCTCGGCGGCCTCCTCCACCACGGTGTGGGTGAAGACCACGACGGCGGGGTCCTCGCCCAGCTCGTAGGCGGCGACGCCAGCCAGGTCGTCGCCGTCGTAGGCCGCCCAGCGGCTCTGGTCGGGCTCGTGGCGCACGTCGATGTCGGTCATGGCCCCAGCCTAGGACGCAGGCGGCGAGCCGACCTGCCAGCGGCAGCCAGCGCGACGGGCAGCAGGCAGCGGGCAGGCTCAGCCGCCGAGGCGGCGGAAGGCCGTGGTGGCGATCACCAGCTCGCCGATCTCGTCGGTGGCGTCGAGGTCGGCGACTGCCTCGATGACCCAGTCGTGGTGGCCCTCGGGGTCGTGCACCGTCTGGCGCACCCGCCACAGCCGGGCCTCGACGTCGTCACCGTCGGCGCCGTCGGCCAGGTCCAGCCCGGCCGGCTCGCCGGTCGTGGCCTCGACGTGCAGCAGCGCCGGCCCGCGGGCGTCGGGGCCGAGGTCGACGCGGTCGTGCTCGGCGTAGTACTCCTCGATGCCGGCGTCCCACGCCGAGCGGGTCATCACGACCGCGCGCGGCGGGTCGGTGCGGTCGGCGGCGGCGCGCTCGGCGGCCATCAGGCCGTCGAGGTCGTCGCGGGCCACCAGCTCGACGCGGCGCCACATCGCGTTGCGCACCATCGTGGTGAACGCCCGCTCCTGCTTCGACAGGGGACGCGGCGAGGCCGGCGGGGCGCCCGAGGCCAGCTCGGCGGCGCGGCGGGCCACCGCGGCGGGGTCGGTCATCGCCTCCCACTCGTCGAGCAGCGAGGAGTCGGTCTGCCGGATGACCTCGCCCAGCCACTCGGCGAGGTCGTCGAGCTCGGGGGTGCGGTGCCGCTCCGGCACGGTGACGCGCAGGGTGCGGTAGGCGTCGGTGAGGTAGCGCAGGACCAGGCCCTCGGAGCGGGCGAGCTGGTAGCGGCCGACGAAGTCGGTGAACCCCATGCCCTGCTCGTACATCTGGCGCACCACCGACTTCGGCGACAGCGCGTCCTCGGCCAGCCAGGGGTGGCTCTGGCGGTAGATCTCGTACGTCGTGGTGAGCAGCTCCGAGAGCGGCTGCGGCCAGGAGATGTCGTCGAGCAGCGCCATCCGCTCCTCGTACTCGACGCCGTCGGCCTTGAGCTCGGCCACCGCCTCGCCGCGCGCGGCCCACTGCTGGGCCATCAGGATCTGCCGCGGCGCCTCGAGGACCGCCTCGACGACCGAGACGACGTCGAGGGTGTGCTCCTCGGCCTCCGGGTCGAGCACCTCCAACGCGGCCAGCGCGAAGTGGGCCAGCGGCTGGTTCAGCGCGAAGTCGGCGGGCAGGTCGACGGTCAGCTCGTAGCGGCGTCCGTCGGGACCCGGCTCGTCGAGGCGGGTCACCACGCCCGACTGCACCAGGCTGCGGGTGAGCCGCAGCGCCCGGCGGGCCAGGCGCACCCGGTTGCGCGGGTCCTCGTGGTTGTCGGTGAGCAGGCGGCGCAGCACCGGGAAGGGGTCCTCGTCGCGGGCCAGGACGTTGATGATCATCGCGTTGTCGACGCGCATGCGGGAGACCAGCGGCTCCGGGGTGCCCTCGACGAGCTTGTCGTAGGTCTGCTCGGTCCACACCACGGAGCCCTCGGGCGGCTTGCGCAGCTGCGCCTTGCTCTTGCGCTTGGCCTGCTTCTCGACGCTCATCGCGGCGTTCTTCGCCTCGGCCTTGCGCTTGGCCTTCTCGTTCTCGATGGTGTGCTCGGGCGCCTGGACGACGACGTACCCGCGGGTGTCGTAGCCCGCGCGGCCCGCGCGGCCCGCGATCTGCAGGAACTCGCGGCTGCGCAGCACGCGCGAGCGGGTGCCGTCGAACTTGGCCAGGCCCGTGAACAGCACGGTGCGGATCGGCACGTTGATGCCGACCCCGAGGGTGTCGGTGCCGCAGATGACCGAGAGCAGCCCCTCCTGCGCCAGCTGCTCCACCACGCGCCGGTAGCGCGGCAGCATGCCGGCGTGGTGGACGCCGACCCCGCGGCGCAGCAGCTTGGCCAGCGTCTTGCCGAAGCCGGCCCCGAACCGCACCCCGGCCATCCGCTTGGCCAGCTCGGGCCCCGGCTTCGGCACCCACTTCGCGTTGAGCAGGTGGGTGGCCTGCTCGACGGCGGCGGCCTGGGTGAAGTGCACGACGTACACCGGCGCCTGACCGGTGGTCACCAGCTCCTCGAGCTCGTCGACCAGCGGGGTGAGCGACCAGCTGAAGTCGAGCGGCACGGGGCGCTCGGCGTCGTCGACGACGGCGGTGGCGCGCCCGCTGCGCCGGGTGAGGTCGGCGGCGAGACCGGTGACGTCGCCGAGGGTCGCCGACATCAGCAGGAACTGCACGCGCGGCAGCTCGATGAGCGGCACCTGCCAGGCCCAGCCGCGGTCGGGCTCGCCGTAGAAGTGGAACTCGTCCATCACGACCAGCCCGACGTCGGCCCCCTGGCCCTCGCGCAGGGCGAGGTTGGCCAGCACCTCGGCGGTGCAGCAGATGATCGGGGCGTCGGCGTTGACCGAGGCGTCACCGGTGAGCATGCCGACGTTGTCGGCGCCGAAGACCGCGCAGAGCGCGAAGAACTTCTCGCTCACCAGCGCCTTGATCGGGGCGGTGTAGAACGACACCTCGTCGCGCGCCAGGGCCGCGGCGTGGGCCGCGACCGCCACCAGCGACTTGCCGGAGCCGGTGGGGGTGGCCAGCACGACGTGGCTGCCGCCGAGCAGCTCGATCACCGCCTCGTCCTGGTGGGGGTAGAGCTCCACGCCGGTGCCGGTGGCCCAGGTGACGACGCTGTCGTAGACCTCGTCGGCGTCGGCCCCGACCCGCGGCGGCCACGCCGCGCCCGTGGTGCCGGCGGTGCTGGTGCTGCTGTCCGTCGTCGCCATCAGCCGCGCGCCCGCGGGTGGGCGGTGGCGAAGACCTCGCGCAGGTTGTCGACGGTGACCAGCGTGTAGACCTGGGTCGTGGTCACCGAGGCGTGCCCGAGCAGCTCCTGCACCACCCGCACGTCGGCGCCGCCGTCGAGCAGGTGGGTGGCGAAGGAGTGGCGCAGCGTGTGGGGCGAGACGTCGCGGGTGACCCCGGCGCGCTCGGCGGCCTTCACCAGCGCCGCCCACGCCGACTGCCGCGACAGCCGCCCGCCGCGGGCGTTGAGGAAGAGCGCTCCCCCGGCGCCGGGCCGGGTCCCGCGCCCGGTGCCGGTCGCCCCGGACGTGGCGGTGGCGGCCGAGACCAGCTCGGGGCGACCCCGCACCAGGTACGCCGCGACCGCCTCCTGGGCGTAGGTGCCGACCGGCACGATCCGCTCCTTGCTGCCCTTGCCGCGCAGCAGCACGGTGGCGTCGGGGCCGCTGGTGCTGCGGTCGACGTCGTCGACGTCGAGCCCGACGGCCTCGGAGATGCGCGCGCCGGTGCCGTAGAGCAGCTCGAGCAGGGCGCGGTCGCGCAGGGCGAGCGCGGTGCCGGGCGCACCGGCAGCCTCGATGATGGCCTCCACGTCGGCCAGCGGCAGCGCCTTGGGCAGCCGCTTGGCCGGGGCGGGCGGCTTGACGCCCGAGGCGGGGTCGACCTGGGCGAGGCCGTCGGCCACCGCGAACTTGTGGAACCCGCGCACGGCCACCACGGTGCGCGCCGCCGACGTCGAGGTCAGCGGCGGGTGGTCGGCGTCGCCCTCGCGCAGGCGCACCAGGAAGTCGGCGACGTGGGCCTCGGTGACGTCGTCGAGGCGCTCCACGCCCCGCGCGGCGAGGTGGGCCAGGTAGCGGCGCAGGTCGCGGCGGTACGACGACAGCGTGTTCGCAGCCAGGCCGCGCTCGACCGAGAGGTGGTCGAGGTAGGTGCGCACCGCCACCGCGGGGGCGCCGTCCGCCACCCCGCCGGCCCCGCGGCCGGTGGGCCGGGGGGTCTCGGGCAGGGCGGGGGCGGCGTCCATCGCGGCGGTCGGCACCGGCTCAGGCCAGCACGTCGTCGAGGGCGACGGCGTCGATGCCGACGGCCTCGCCCACGGGGGCGTTGGTGAGGAGCCCGGCGTGGGTGTTCAGGCCCAGCGCGAGGCTGCGGTCGTCGCGGCAGGCCTGCGCCCAGCCCTTGCCGGCCAGGGCGACGGCGTACGGCATCGTGGCGTTGGTCAGGGCGTAGGTCGACGTGGTCGGCACCGCCCCGGGCATGTTCGCCACGCAGTAGAACGTGGAGCCGTGCACCGTGAAGGTGGGGTCGTCGTGGGTGGTGGGGCGAGTGTCCTCGAAGCAGCCGCCCTGGTCGACGGCGATGTCGACCAGCACCGAGCCGGGCTTCATCTGGGCCACCAGGTCGTTGGTGACCAGCTTCGGGGCCTTGGCGCCGGGGATCAGCACCGCGCCGATCACCAGGTCGGCCTGGGTGACCTGCTGCTGGATGGTCAGCTGCGACGACGCCAGGCCGTGCACCCGGTTGTCGTAGCGCCAGAACGACATCCGCAGCTTGTCGAGGTCGGTGTCGAGCAGGGTGACGTCGGCGCCCATGCCGAGGGCGATGTTGGCGGCGTTCTGCCCCGACACCCCGGCACCGATGACCACGACCTTGGCGTTGGCCACGCCACCGACGCCGCCGAGCAGCACGCCGCGCCCGCCGCGCGCCTTCAGCAGCTCGTGGGCCCCCACCTGGGGCGCCAGGCACCCGGCGACCTCCGACATCGGGTAGAGCAGCGGCAGCCCGCCGGAGGGCAGCTGCACGGTCTCGTAGGCGATCGCGGTGACCTTGCGGTCGATCAGCTCGCGGGTCAGCGTCGGGTCGGCGGCCAGGTGGAGGTAGGTGAAGAGCAGCTGCCCCTCGCGCATGCGGTCGTACTCCTCGGCGACCGGCTCCTTCACCTTCAGCACCATCTCGGCGCTGCCCCACACGGCGTCGGCGTCGGGCAGGATCCCCGCACCGGCGGCGACGTACTCGTCGTCGGTGATGGAGGAGCCGAGCCCGGCGCCGGCCTGCACCACGACCTGGTGGCCGTGGGCGACCAGCTCGTGCACCCCGAGCGGCGTGAGCGCCACCCGGTACTCGTGGTTCTTGACTTCCTTCGGGACGCCGACCTTCAACGGATCACTCCTCGCGTGGGTGTGCGCCACGACACTGTGGCGGCCCGCCGACCCTAACGCGCGGTCCGGGCGGAGCCGGCGAGGCCCCGGGCGTGCGCGGTGAGCACCGCGATCAGCACCGGCGCGTCCTGCACCCGCCCGTCGAGCACGGCGGCCAGCAGGTCGTCGAACGGCACCCACGCGGCCTGCATCTCGGCCTCCTCGTGCACCAGCTCGAAGTCACCGCGCCCCACCTCGGTGAGGTCGCGAGCGAGGTAGAGGTGGGCCAGCTCGGCCGAGATGCCGGGTGAGGAGTACGTCGAGACCAGGTGGGTCCACCTGGTCGCCTCGAACCCCGTCTCCTCGGCCAGCTCGCGCCGGGCGACGTCGAGCGGCTCCTCGCCGCCCTGGTCGAGCAGGCCGGCCGGGATCTCCACGAACCGGTGACCCGCGGCGTGGCGGTACTGCCACAGGCACAGCACCCGCTCGTCGTCGTCGACGGCCAGGACGACCGCGGCGCCCGGGTGCTCCAGCACCACCCGGCGGAACGGCTCCTCGTCGGGGTGGTCGGGGCGGCGGATGCGGTCCTCCCGCAGCGCCACGACCCACCCGTCGCGGTGGAGGTCGGCGCTGGCCGCGACCGGCCAGGTCACCGGCTCGTCGCGCAGCGGCAGGCCGTCGTACGTCGGCACGTCGGTGCCCTGGGGGCCGGCGGGGTCGTGCGTCATCTCAGCCGTCCTCCGGCTCGCGGCGCAGCCCCGACTCGTCGAGCGGGAAGCGCAGCTCGCGCTGGCGGTCGATCGCCGCGCCAACCAGTCCGGCGAACAGCGGGTGCGGCCGGGTGGGGCGCGAGCGCAGCTCGGGGTGGGCCTGGGTGGACACGTAGTACGGGTGCACCTCGCGGGGCAGCTCGACGAACTCCACCAGGCTGTCGTCGGGGGCGGTGCCGGAGAACACCAGGCCGCCCGCCTCGAGCTGCTCGCGGTAGGAGTTGTTGACCTCGTAGCGGTGGCGGTGGCGCTCCTCGACCAGTGCCTCGCCGTACGCCGCGCGCACGACCGTGCCCGGCTTGAGCGCCGCGGGGTAGAGCCCGAGGCGCATGGTGCCGCCGAGGTCGCCGGCGCCGTCGACGTACTCGAGCTGCTCGGCCATCGTGGCGATGACCGGCTCCGGGGTGCCGGGGTCGAACTCGGTAGAGCCGGCCTTCTCCAGGCCCAGGACGCTGCGGGAGTACTCGATGACCATGCACTGCAGGCCCAGGCACAGGCCCAGCGTCGGGATCCCGTGGGTGCGGGCGTAGGTCAGCGCGCCGAGCTTGCCCTCGAGGCCGCGGATGCCGAAGCCGCCCGGCACGCAGACGGCGTCGACGTCGGCGAGCTGGCGCTGGGCGCCGGCCTGGGTGGCGCACTCGTCGGAGGGGATCCACCGGATGTGCACCTTGGCCTCGTGGGCGAAGCCACCGGCGCGCAGCGCCTCGCCGACCGAGAGGTAGGCGTCGGGCAGGTCGATGTACTTGCCGACCAGGCCGACCGTCACCTCCTCCTTCGGGTGGTGCACCCGGCGCAGCAGGTCGTCCCACACGGTCCAGTCGACGTCGCGGAACGGCAGGTCGAGGCGGCGTACGAGGTAGGCGTCGAGACCCTCGCGGTGCAGCACCTTGGGGATGTCGTAGATCGACGGGGCGTCGGCGCAGGTGATGACCGCCTCCTCGTCGACGTCGCACATCAGCGCGATCTTGCGCTTGATGGACTCCGGGAGGTCGCGGTCGGCGCGGCAGACCACGGCGTCGGGCTGGATGCCGACCTGGCGCAGCGCCGCCACCGAGTGCTGGGTGGGCTTGGTCTTCAGCTCTCCCGACGGGCCGATGTAGGGCACCAGCGAGACGTGGATGAAGAAGCAGTTGGCGCGGCCGACGTCGTGGCGCACCTGGCGGGCGGCCTCGAGGAACGGCAGCGACTCGATGTCGCCGACGGTGCCGCCGACCTCGGTGATCACCACGTCGATGTCGGGCCCGCCCATCGCGATGACGCGGTCCTTGATCTCGTTGGTGATGTGCGGGATGACCTGCACGGTGTCGCCGAGGTAGTCGCCGCGGCGCTCCTTGGCGATGACGCTGGAGTAGACCTGCCCGGTCGTGACGTTGGCGATCTGGCTCAGGTCGGTGTCGAGGAACCGCTCGTAGTGACCGATGTCGAGGTCGGTCTCCGCACCGTCGTTGGTCACGAAGACCTCGCCGTGCTGGAACGGGTTCATCGTGCCGGGGTCGACGTTCAGGTACGGGTCGAGCTTCTGCATCGTGACCCGCAGCCCGCGCGAGCGCAGCAACCGCCCCAGGCTGGACGCCGTGAGCCCCTTGCCGAGCGAGGAGGCGACGCCTCCGGTGACGAATACGTGCTTGGTCGGGCCTGGGTTCCTCACGGAACTCCATGCTACGTCAGGTCGCCGCCCGCGGTGACCAGACGCTCCGACAGCCCTCGTCCGTCGGTGCGGCCGGCCGTGCTGCTGCCGCGCGGCTGCTCTCCGCCCGGTGCTGTCGGCCCGGTGCGTGAGTGGCGCAACTGCGCTGGTCGGGCAGCCGCTGCGCGGGCCCCCGTTGTCCCACCGGCGCAATCGCGCTGGTCGAGCAGCCGCTGCGCCGGCCGCCGCACGCGAACCGCGCTGACAGGGCGAGCCGCGCCGACTGGGGCAGCAGGTGGGACGACCGGGGCGTCAGTCGAGCGGGACGGCGCCCTCGGCGCCGGAGAGCCCGAAGTCGCCGCCGGCGCCGGCGGGGGCACGCAGCAGCGCGAGCACGGTGGTGACCTGACCGAGCCCGGTCTCCACCCCGTCGACGGTCGGCACGCCGACGACTCCCCCGGCCTCGCGGATGCCGGCGAGGTCGCCGTCCACGCCGGACGCGGCACTGCCGGCCAGCACGACGCCCTGGGCGGTGCTGGAGAGCCCGGAGACCAGGTCGGTGACCACGTCGGGGTCGGTCTCGCCCTCGGCGCCCATCACGACCAGGAGCAGCGGGGCGCGGCGGGCGTCGGGCTCCGCACCGGTGACCAGGTCCGCGCGGCTCAAGCTCTGCCGCACGGCCGCGCCGGTCTCGTCGACGGCGGCGCCGTCCTCGGCGGTGCTGCCGAGCGCCAGGCCGGCGAGCTGCCCGAGCCGCACGTACGGCGGCGCGTCGGGGTCGACGGTGTCAGCAGCGGCACCGAGCTCGTCGACGAGCTGGGTGCCGAGGCTGTCGACCAGCGAGCTCGAGGTGGGGTCGGTGAGGCGCGGGCGCAGGTCGTAGCGGGCGGCGACCTCGCCGCCGGCGGCCCGCACCTGGTCGCCGAGCCCGGTGAGCACGTCCTCGTCGGCGCCCGGCAGGGCCAGCACGGCCACCGGCCGGTCCGCCAGCGCACCGTCGTACAGGCGGGTGGCGGACGCGGCGGCGAACGCGTCGGCGAAGCGCGACTGCGCCAGCGGACCGGTCTCGGCGGAGGCCTGGCGGGCGGCGCCCGCCTCCTGGGGGCGGCCCAGCTCGCCGAGCGGTCCCCCGCCGAGCACCACCCCGACGGAGAGGGCCAGGAACACGGCCACGAGGGAGACGATGTGGTGGCGGTACGAGATCACGTGCGCAGTCCTTGCCAGAGGTCGGAGATCGAGCCGCCGAGGTCGTCGAGCGTGCCGGCCCACTGCGCCAGCCACTCCTGGCCGACGGGGGTCACCGACACGGCGGCGGCCAGGGCGAGCAGGCCCGCGAGCATCACGAGCAACAGGTGGACGGGTCGGACCCGCCCGGAGTAGAGCCGCGGCACCGCGGCCGCGCCGACGAGGCGGGAGCCGAGCACCATGCGGGCCAGGTGGCTCCCGGCGGCGCCGGTGCGCTCACCGTCGAGCAGGTCGGGCAGCCCGGTGCGCAGGCCCACCCCGACCACCAGCGAGGGGTCGTGGGCGTCGGCGAGCAGCAGGCCCGCGTCGACGACGTCGAGCGAGGTGTCGAGCCGAGCCCCGCGCACCCCGATGCGGTCGAGCGACTCCACGACGCCCTGGGCGCCGCGGGTGGTGGGGTCGCCCACGAGGACGACGGCGCCGGCGGCACGCAGGGTGCGCGCCGAGGGCAGCACCGGCTCGGGCACGCCGAGGTCGACCAGCACGACGTCGACACGCACCCGGGCGGCCGCGAGCTCGTCGGCCAGCGGGGCCAGGACCAGCACCACCGGCTGCTGCTCGCGCAGGAACGGGCGCAGCCCCGCCAGCTCGCGACGGTGCTCGGCACCGTCGCCGACGACGACAGCGGTGCGGCCGGCGAGGTCGACGTCGAGGCGGGGCAACCCGTCGCGGTGGAGCAGCAGGCCCTCCTCGCGTCGCACCAGCTCGCTGACGTGGTGGGTCAGCACGTCGAGCTGGGTGGCCAGCCCGCCGCGGGACGCCTCGAGCTCGGCGTGCACCGTGGCGACGTCCACCGCCCGGCCCGGCACCTCCTCACCCGAGAGCAGGCGCAGCCGGCCGTCGGCCAGGCGCACGTCGGCCCCGTCGGCGAGCCGGCGCAGCCCTGGCGCCCCCACGCCGTCGACCAGCAGCACGCCGGCCTCGGCCAGCAGCAGCGGTCCCCGGCTCGGGTAGCGGCCCGAGACGAACGGGCCGGCGTTCACCACGGCCAGCACGCCGGCGTCGAGCATCCGCTGCGCCGTGGCGCGGTCGAGGTCGGGGTGGTCGACGACGGCCACGTCGCCGCGGCGCAGGCGCGGCAGCACGTCGGCGGTGCGCGCGGCGGCACGCACGGTGCCCACCACGCCGGCCTCGCCGGGACCGGGGCGCCGTCGTTCGGAGAGTCGTTCTGGGAGCCTCATGTCGCCCCACACTGTGCCACCCGGGGAGGGTCGCTCCGCTCACCTGACGACCCCGGGCGCGTCGGACCGCCCGACCGTCGACAGGTCCCAGGAGAGCGGGTCAGCGGGCGCCAGGGGTGAGCGCCCGGGCGGGCCCGGCCACCTCGAGCAGCTCGCGGGCGTGGGCCAGCGCGGTGTCGGAGCCGGTGAGCCCGGCCATCATCCGGGAGAGCTCCCGCTCCCGCTGCGCGTCGTCGAGGAGCACCAGGCCCGAGCTGGTCACCGTGCCGTCGCTGGACTTGCTCACCACGACGTGGCGGTCGGCGTACGCCGCCACCTGCGGCAGGTGCGTGACGACCAGCACCTGCGCGTCGCGGGCCAGGCGCGCCAGCCGCCGGCCGATCTCGACGGCGGCGGTGCCACCGACGCCGGCGTCGACCTCGTCGAAGACGAACGTCGGCACCGGGCTGGTGCCGGCCAGGGCCACCTCCAGGGCCAGCATCACCCGGGAGAGCTCACCGCCCGACGCGCCCTTGTGCAGCGGCCGGGGCTCCGAGCCGGTGTTGGCGGCCAGCATCATCTCCACCTCGTCGACGCCCGAGGGGGCGTAGCGCAGCCAGCGGCCCCCGACCGACAACGGCGCCCCGGGACGCTCGGCCCCGGCGACCGTGGGGTCGGCCACGGCCGCCGCACCGGTCGGGCCGGTCGGGCCGGCGGGGCCGGTCGACGGGGCGGCCACCTCGTGCTGGCGCACCTCGACCTGCAGCCGGGCGTGCGGCATCGCCAGCGACGTCAGCTCCCCGGTCACCGCCTCCCCCAGGAGCGTGGCGGCCTCGCGGCGCAGGTCGCTCAGGACCGAGGCGGCGTCGGCGAGCTCGGTGCGCAGTCGGGCGCGCTCGGTGCGCAGCTCCTGCACCCGCTCGTCGGCCCCGTCGAGGCCGAGCAGCCGCTGCGACGACGTCCGCGCCCACTCCAGCACCTCCTCGACCGTGTCGCCGTACTTGCGCGTCAGCGAGGTGAGCGCGGACCGCCGCTCGGAGACCGCGGCGAGCCGGGCGGGATCGGTGTCGATGCCGGTGGCGTACGAGGCGACGTCGGCGGCGAGGTCGGAGAGCAGGTAGGTGAGCTCGGCGAGCCGGTCGGCCAGCGCCCCCGCCTCGGGGTCGTGGTCGCGCACCGACTGCAGCGCTGCACGGGCCACCGCGGTGGTGCCGAGCGCGTCGGGGGCGCCCTGGTCGCTGGAGAGCGCCTCGCGCGCCTCCTCGGCCGCGGCGCGCAGGGTGTCGGCGAACCCGAGCCGTGCCTCCTCGGCCGCCAACGAGTCCTCCTCGCCGGGCTGCGGGTCGACTGCCTCCACCTCGCCGAGGCCGAAGCGCAGCAGGTCGGCCTCGCGGGCGCGCTCCCGTGCGTGGGTGACCACGTCGACCAGCTCGGCCTCGACGGCCCGCAGCCGGGTGTAGAGGTCGGTGTAGGCAACGGCGGCGTCGGAGACCGCGGCCCCGCCGAAGCGGTCGAGGGCGTCACGCTGGGCTCGGGCCTGCAGCAGGCGGTGCTGGTCGGACTGGCCGTGCACGGCCACCAGCGGCTCGCTGACCCCGGCCAGCGTGGAGACCGGCACCGAGGCGCCGCCGACGAAGGCACGCGAGCGGCCCTCGGCCGACACGTTGCGGGCGAGCACGACCCGGTCGTCCTCCACCTCCCCGCCGGCGTCCTCGACCGCGCTGACGAAGGCCGAGAGCCCTGCGGTGCGCACGACGCCCTCCACCCGGGCGGCGCGCGAGCCGGTGCGCACCGCGCCGCTGTCGCTGCGTCCGCCGAGCAGCAGACCGAGGGCGGTGACGATCATCGTCTTGCCGGCGCCGGTCTCCCCGGTGATCACCGTGAGGCCGGGCCCGAGCTCGAGGGTGGAGGCGTCGATCACGCCGAGCGAGGAGATCCGGATCTCCTCAAGCACCGGGGTGCTCCTGGCGGCGTCGCTCCGCCGCGCCCCGCCAGCCCTCGACCGGCAGGCCGAACTTGGCGACGAGCCGGTCGGTGAACGGGGCCTCGTGCAGGCGCACCAGGCGCATCGGGCGCTCGCCGCGGCGCACCTCGATCCGGGCGCCGGGTGGCAGGTCGACCGCACGGCGACCGTCGCACCACAGGACCCCGGACACGCCGGTGCGGGCCAGCACCTCGACGGCCAGCACGGACGTCGGGGCGACCACCATCGGCCGGGCGAACAGGGCGTGGGCGCTGATCGGCACCATCAGCAGGGCCTCGACGCCGGGCCACACGATGGGGCCGCCGGCGCTGAAGTTGTAGGCCGTGGACCCGGTCGGCGTCGCGCAGACCACGCCGTCGCAGCCCCACCGAGACAGCGGGCGGCCGTCGACCTCGACCACCACCTCGAGCATCCGCTCGCGCGAGGCCTTCTCGACGCTGGCCTCGTTGACGGCGTAGGTGCGGGTGACGAGCTCGCCGTCGCGGTAGACCTCGACGTCGAGGGTCATCCGGTCCTCGGAGGTGTAGCGCTTCTCCACGATGGCGGCGATGGTCGACTCGACGTCGTCGTACTCCGCCTCCGCGAGGAAGCCGACGTGGCCGAGGTTGACCCCGAGCACCGGGGTGCGGCTGGCGTGGGTGATCTCGGCGGCGCGCAGGATCGTGCCGTCGCCACCGATGACCAGCGCCAGCTCGCAGCCGGCGCTGGGGTCGTCGTCGAGCTCGGTGAGCTCGAGGGCACCGGGGTAGTCCTCGGCGGTGACGCCCAGGTCGGCGGCCTCGGTGCTCAGCAGGCGCACCACCAGGCCGTTGCCCGTGAGGGCCTTGCAGGAGGCGCGGGCGACCTCACGGGCCTCCTCGCGGCCGGTGTGGGTCAGCATGAGCACCCGGCGCACCGCCGGGCGGTCGGGCTCGTGGTCGCTCATGGCTCCACCCTCTCACCCGCCACCCCCGGAGCCCCGGCTGCCGTGACGACGGCGCGCACCTGGGCGTCGTCGACCGCCGCCGGCCCGCGGCGCAGCCACAGGAAGAACTCGACGTTGCCCGACGGCCCGGGCAGGCGGCTGGTCGTCACCGCCTGCGCTCCCCACCCGCGCCGGGCCGCGGCGCTCGCGACGCCGACGACGGCGTCGGCGCGCAGCTCGGAGTCGCGCACCACGCCACCCTTGCCGACGCGCTCCCTGCCCACCTCGAACTGCGGCTTCACCATCAGCGCGAGGTCGCCGTCGGGGTCGGTCACGGAGATCAGCGCGTCGAGCACCAGCGCCAGCGAGATGAAGGACAGGTCGCCCACCACCAGGCCCACCGGCTCCCCGACCACCTCGAGGCCCAGGTCGCGGATGTTGGTGCGGTCGTGCACCTCGACCCGGGGGTCCTGGCGCAGCGGCCACGCCAGCTGGCCGTAGCCGACGTCGACGGCCACCACCGCCGTCGCGCCGCGGCGCAGCAGGACGTCGGTGAACCCGCCGGTCGACGCCCCGGCGTCGAGGCACCGACGTCCCTCGACCCGCAGCCCCAGGGGGCCCAGGTCGTCGAGGGCACCGGCCAGCTTGTGGCCGCCGCGCGAGACGTAGTCGGGGCGGTCGTCGGAGGCCTCGGCCACCACGATCGCCACGTCGGTGGTGACCCCGGTCGCGGCCTTGCGGGCCAGCGCACCCGAGACCTTCACCCGTCCGCTGCTCACCAGCTCGGCGGCGTGCTCACGGGAGCGGGCGTGACCCCGCCGGACCAGCTCGGCGTCGAGCCGGAGCCGCCGTGGCGGCACCTCAGACCCCCTGCGGATCGACCGGGTCGACCGGGTCGTCGAGCGAGTCGACGTCGTCGAGCGCCCGACGCAGCTCGGCGTGCGCGGTCTCGAACACCGCCACGTGCTCGGCCACCGGCAGCTCGTCGAGCCGGGACACCGCGTCGACGACGGCGTCGACCCGGCCCGCTCCCGTGCCCCCGACGTCCGAGGTGACCGGGGCCGGCGCAGGCGCGTCGCGGCGGGGAGCAGCCGGTGGCCGCGGACCCGGTCGGGGCGGGGTGGGCCGGGGCACGTCGTGGGGCGCGGCTCCCTCGCTCATGACGCGAGGCTACCGGTCGTCGGGGGCTGCAGCCCGTCGGTGCCGACGACCTCGCCGGTGGCGTCGAGGTGGCGCCAGCCGGCCACGGCCACGGACCGCCACCAGTCGGCGGGGGCGCCGTCACCACGCACCCGCAGCGCGCCGCCCTCCACCTCGGCGTGCCAGCCACCGCAGGAGGCACCGGCGTCGGTCCCGGTGACCCCGGGCTGCGGCTCGAGCAGGCCTGCCAGGTCGGGCGCGAGGTACGTCGGTCGCTCGTCGCCCCGGGCCGCCACGAGCTCGGCGAGACCGGTCACCCCGGTGAGCACGAGCAGCGACGGCAGCCCCGCCGCAGCGGCGCCGGCGATGTCGGTGTCGAGGCGGTCGCCCACCATCAGCGCCCGCTCCCCACCGACGCGCCGCACCGTCTCGTCGAGCAGGGGGCGAGCCGGCTTTCCGGCCACCACGGGGTCCACGCCCGCGAAGCGGCTGATGGTCTCGACCAGGACCCCGTGGCCCGGCGCGACGCCGTAGGCCGTGGGGATGCTCAGGTCGGTGTTGCTGGCCACCCACCACAGGCCGTCGCGCACGAGCACCGCCGCCCGCATGATGTCGCGCCACAGCACGTCGGGGCCGTAGCCGGTGGCCAGGGCCTCGGCGTCGTCGTCGACCCCCACCGGTCGCAGGTCCTCGGCCCGCAGCGCGGTCAGCAGCCCGTCGGCTCCCAGGGCCGCGACGGCGGCGCCGGCGCCCAGCCGGTCGCGCAGGACCCGGGCGGCGGCCTGCGCCGAGGTCACCACGTCGGCGGCCTCGGCCGCGACGCCGAGGTCGGTGAGGTGGGCCGCGACGGTGTCGGGGGTGCGCGAGGCGTTGTTGGTGACGAACGCGACCCGCTGGCCCGCGCCGCGTGCGGCGGCGATGGCGTCGGGGGCCCCGGGCACCGCCTCGCCGCCGACGTAGACCACCCCGTCGAGGTCGAGCATGGCGAGGTCGTGGACCTCGCTCAGGGGCCGGTCGGTGGGGGTGAGCATGGGGTCCTCCTGGGCCTCGGCGCGTCGGGCGCACCCTACGATGCGCAGATGGAACCCCCGGCCACGGTCACCCCGCCGTACGTCGCCGGACCTCTCAGCCTGGGACCCTTCCGGGCCCTGCGGATGGCACCGTCGCGGGTGGGCGACCCGAGCACGGCACGCACCTTCGCCCGCTCCCAGCGCAAGGTGGCCGACCGGCTGGCCCGCTGGGAGGAGCACGGCCAGGTGACCCGCGACCGGGCGCCGGCGCTGCACGTGCACGAGTACACCTCCGGCGGGCTCACCGTGCGGGGGCTGGTGGGCGTGCTCGACCTGTCGCGGCGGGCGGCCTCGCCGGGCCAGCGCGCCGTGCTGCCGCACGAGGGGGTGCGCCCCGCGCAGACCGACGACCTCGCCGACCGGCTCGACGAGATCCAGCTGCACCCCGCGCCCATCCTGCTGGTGCACCGTGCCCCCGAGGAGCTGCGGCGACTCACCCTGGCCCAGCTCGAGCGCACCCCACGCCACAGCTTCCGCGACCGCGCCGGGCAGCACCATCGGCTGTGGACGGTGACCGACGACGACGAGGTCGCCGCGATCCGCGACGCCCTCGCGCCGAGCCGGGTGCTCATCGCCGACGGGCACCACCGCTATGCCGCCTACCTGCGTCTGCAGGCACGGCACCCGGGCGGACCGGCCGACCACGGTCTCGCGATGGTCGTGGACCAGAGCGACACGCCCCTCCACCTGGGGGCGGTGCACCGGGCGTTGGTGGGGACCACCCACGACGAGCTCGCCCGAGCGGTGCGCAGCATCGGCGGGGAGGTACGGCGCACCGACCGCAGTGCCGCCCTCGACGGGCTGGCGCCGGGACGGCTCGTGGCCAGCGACGGCGACACCTGGTCGGTGGCGGAGCTGCCGCCGGCGGAGGGGCGCTCCGCGGTGGAGCTGCTGCACGAGGCCGTGCTGCCGTCGTTGCCCCGCACCCCGCGCTCGATCGCCTACCACCACAGCGTCGACCGGGCCCTCGCCGCCACCCGTGGGGGCCGCACCCTGGCGCTGCTGCTCCCCGCACCCGACGTCGACCACGTGGTGGCCGTGGCCGCCGACGACCGGCTCCTGCCGGAGAAGGCCACGTCGTTCCAGCCCAAGCCCAACCCGGGCGCCCTCATGCACTCGCTGCGCGACGAATGAGCCGGCCCGCGGCCACCTCGACCTCCACCCGCGAGACCGTGGCCGCACCCTGGCGGTAGAAGCGCCGCCGCATCGAACCCTCCACCTCGACGACGTCGCCGGCTCGCCAGGTCGACACCGAGCGGCGCACCCGTCCGCCCCACACCACGCAGTCCAGTGCGTCGACCTTCTGCTTCGACGCGACGCGGGTCTCGCTGCGGTCGACGACCACCCGCAGCGACCACAGCGTGTCGCCGCTGGGCAGCAATCGCTCCTCCGGCGCGGCGGAGACACGTCCCACCAGCCGCACCTCGTTCACCGACACCAGGGACAGTCCTGGTCCGGTCGGCTCCGGGGTCGTCCCGGTCGTGTCCTTCGTGCGTCCCATGGGTGCACCACCTCCACCGACGAGGCTGCCCGTGCCGACCCGCACTGACGGCGCGGCTGCACCGCAGGTGTGGAGGAGTGCGACGAGAGCGCGCCTGTGCACGGCTCACGGGTCGCGCAACGGCGGGCGGCCCCGAGCTCGGGGAAGAATGGTCGTGAAATGACTCGTGGGGCCACCCGACCGAAGTCGGGTGGCCCCACGAGGAAAAAGATGCCCGGCGGCGTCCTACTCTCCCACAACCTCTCGGTTG
>NZ_JBZWDB010000005.1:0-360887 GCF_058681775.1 Nocardioides sp. FY1077
GGGGCCCCTCTCGGTGGTCGAGTGCCGAGGAGCGCTAGCGACGAGGTGTATCGAGACCCCGCAACCATCTGCTGGGACTGGCCCGGGGCAGGTCCCGGCGCGGGCTGCGGGGGTTTCGACACGGGCGCCAGCGCGCCCTGCTCAACCAACGATGAGGGGCCGGGCGCTGCGCGCCGTACTCGCCAACGAGCCCCGGCCCGCTTCGGTGGTCGAGTGCCGAGGAGCGCCAGCGACGAGGTGTATCGAGACCACGCAACCATCTGCTGGGGCTGGCCCGGGGCAGGTCCCGGCGCGGGCTGCGGGGGTTTCGACACGGGCGCTAGCGCGCCCTGCTCAACCAACGATGAGGGGCCGCACTGGGGGCCCTGCCGACCAACGATGAGGGGCCGGCGCTGATCGCCCTGCTCGAACAGTGACGTACCGGTCTCCCGAAGTCCAGTACCGAGGATCGTCCGGGGCGGCGGTTGTCACACGCGCCCCACGCGCCACACCGGGCGACGCGCCGAAGGAGTTGACAAAGTCGGAAGTCGTCGGCGTGTCGAGTGGAAATTACAGCGTTGTAGTTACTCACCTTTCCTGGCCGCGCCTCTGTGACGCGTGTGAAAGTTGCGCTCCGTGTGAACTTCCCCGCGCACTGGAGCAGCCCTCATGTCACCCAGCAGGTCCCGTTTCGTCACCGTGTGCCAGCAGCTGCTCGCGCTCGGAGTGGTGCTCGCCGTGCTCACGCCCGCCGCCAGCGTCATCAGCCTCGACGTCGTGCGCGAGGCCCCCGAGGGGACCGCCGCGGCACCCCGCCTGCTGGCCCCGCCCGCCCGCGCCGACCGCACCGACGAGACCGCCCCGGCCGCGTCGACCGGCGCGAGGGCGTACGCCGAGACGGCGCGGACGGCGTCCACGGTGCCGGCCGCACCGGTCGACCCGCAGGTGCGCGAGCACGCCCTCACCCCGCCCGCCGGCGAGGACGACGCACCGACCGCCTCGGCACGCCGGACGACGGCCGGCGGCGGCACCGCCGTGACCAGCGACCCCCAGCCGGTGACCGGGTACGGCGCGGTCGGCGTCACCTGGCAGCACGGCGAGCGCGTGTCGGACGAGGACCTGTCGGTGGTCGTGCGCACCGAGGAGGCCGGCCGCTGGGGGGAGTGGGCCGAGCTGGAGTACCACGAGGAGCACGGACCCGACCCCGACAGCGCCGAGGGCCGGAACGCCCGCCCCGGCACCGACCCGCTGCTCGTCGGCGCGGTCGACCGAGTGCAGGTGCGGGTGCGGCTGAGCCCCGGCACGACCGCCCCCGACGACCTGAGCCTGGCCGTCATCGACCCCGGCACGCCCGCCGAGACCACCAGCGAGCGCGCCGCCCTCGACACCTCCTCGACGGGCGAGGCCACCAGCGGCGAGGCCACCGACGAGGCCACCGACGGCGCGGCCGCAGCGGCAGCCGCCCCGGAGGTCTCGGGCGGGACGGGCGACGCGCTGGCGCTGAGCGCCGCGGCGACCACCACGGCGAAGCCGGTGATCTTCTCGCGCGCCCAGTGGGGTGCCGACGAGCGGATGCGCTCGGCGTCGTCGCTGCGCTACGGCGAGGTGCACGCCGGCTTCGTGCACCACACGGTGAACGCCAACGACTACACGCGCGAGCAGGTGCCGGGCATCATCCGCGGCATCTACGCCTACCACACCCGTTCCCAGGGGTGGTCCGACATCGGCTACAACTACCTCGTCGACCGGTTCGGGCGCATCTGGGAGGGCCGCTGGGGCGGCATCGACCGGGCGGTCGTGGGGGCCCACACCCTCGGCTACAACGACTACTCCTTCGCGATGTCGGCCATCGGCAACTTCGAGGTCGTGAGGCCGTCACCGGCGGTCGTGCAGGCCTACGGCGCGCTCTTCGCCTGGAAGCTCTCGCTGCACGGCGTGGACGCCGCCTCGACGGCCCAGCGCGTGGGGTCGAGGTCGTTCCCCGCCATCAACGGCCACCGCGACGCCGGCTCCACCGCCTGCCCCGGCCGCTACCTCTACGAGCGTCTCGGCGACATCCGCCGCCTCGCTGCCGACGCGCAGGAGGACTTCGACGGACGCCAGCTCGAGTCCGACCTCGCCGGCTCGCCCCACCCCGACGTCGTCGTACGTCGCGCGAGCGACGGCCGGGTGCTGGTGCTGCCCACCGGCGGCCTCAGCCGGCTCGCCGCTCCCCGCCCGCTGGTGGGGGCCTGGGACACCGCGGCCCGCGTGCTCACCTCGCCCGACCTCACCGGCGACGACCACGGCGACCTGGTCGCGGTGGCGGCGAGCGGTGCGGTGTCGGTGCACGCCGGCGACGGCGCCGGCGGCTTCGTGGCGGCCCCCCGCGAGCTGACGGCCTTCACCGGACGCGAGCAGCTCACCGCCGCCGGGGACCTCGACGGCGACGGCCGCGCCGACCTGCTGGCCCGCAACCCCGCCACCGCCCGCCTGGAGGCCCACCTCGGCAACGGCACCGGCGGCTTCCGCCGCGTCGACGCCGGGACCACCGCGGCCGGCCACGCGCTGCTGGTGGCCCCGGGTGACCTCACCGGCGACGGCGTGGTCGACCTGGTGGGTCGCGACGACGACGGCTCGGCGTGGCTGCACCGCGGCACCTCCACCGCGCCCGGCCAGGTCGGCTTCGCCGCCGCCGAGCGCCTGCGCGGCGACTGGTCCCGCTGGGACGTGGTGACCGGCGTCGGCGACTGGAACCGCGACGGCCTCGCCGACCTCCTGGTGCGGCGCACCGGCGGCGCGGGCTTCGTGATGCCGGCCCGCGGCGACGGCACGTTCGGCCACGTGCTCGGCCCGGTCGACCGGGTCACCGGCCTGGGCGACGTCGTCGCCGGCGGCAGCGTGGCCGGTGACACCGCGCCCGACGTGGTGGGCCGCTCACGCGGGCGCTGGGTGCTGCTGGTCAACCCGGGCACCGTCGACACCGCGCCCCTGGTCGACACCGGGCTCAGCCTGCGCGCCGCCGACCTGGTCACCGGAGCCGGCGACTGGGACCGCGACGGCGACGGCGACCTGCTGGTGCGCAACGACGGCGCGCTGGCCGTGCGCCGCGGCGACGGCACGGGTCGCTTCGGCACCCCGGTGCGGATCGCCACCGGCTTCGCGTCGGTGGGGCTGCTCGCGGCGGCCGGCGACGTCACCGGCGACGGCTGGCCCGACCTGATGGGCCAGCCCCGGGGCGGCTCGATGATGATCTACCCCGGCGCCGGGCTCGAGGGGCTGCGCACCGGGTACGTCGCCCGCAGCGCCGTCAGCGCCACCGCGCAGGTGCCGGTGGGGCTGTGGGACGGCGACGGGGCCCCCGACTCCCTCTTCCGCGACGGCGCCACGCTCAGCGTGTGGTCGGGCAACGGCCCCGGCGGGCTCACCGGCTCGCCGCGACGCCTGCCGGTCGACCTCACGCCGTACGACCGGGTGGTGGGCGTCAGCGACGTCGGCCTGACCGGTCACCCCGACCTGGTCGTGCGCGAGCGGGCCACGGGCTACCTGTGGCTGCTGCGCGCCAGCGCGACCGGCTTCGAGAAGCGGCGCTTCCTCGCCGAGGGGCTGGGGGACTACGACCTGGTCGGGTGACGCGCCGTCACGCGCTCGGCGGCCTCGATCGCCTCGAGCCGCGAGGCGTCGGCACCGACGACCAGGACCAGCGAGCCGCCGCGCGCCAGCGGCTCCGCGAACGGGACGACTCCCGGTGGGGAAGCCGGGTTCGTCTCCAGCAGGAGGCGGCCGCCGTCGGGGAGGACGCTCCCCGCGGCGGCCGTCTCCCACAGCTCGCCCTGGGTGCGCTGCTGCTGCGACGACGTCGCGGCGCCGCCCGCCAGGGCGACGTCGTCGTCGCCGGCGGGGTCGAGGGGGATGAACGAGTCGGGCTGCGACCACACGTCGACGCCGACGTCGTGCACGCCGGGCGGCAGCGGCTCGGCGAACCGCACGCCCATCGGACGCAGCGAGCAGGCCAGCACCGGGACGTCGTCGGCGTGGGCGGCCCACCGGGCCAGGCCGTCGGGGCCGCACACCACGGCGTCGCCGGGTCCGTCGCCCTCGAGGTCGACCGCGAGGCCGGCGTTCCAGGCCGCGCCGAGGAACACCGGGCCGAGCCAGTGGGTCGGCAGGTCGAGGCGCAGGGTGTCGCCGCGCTCCAGGCCGTGCTCGTCGACGAGCAGCGACGACGCCTTGGCCACCCAGTTGGCGTACGTCGTGGTCGACAGCTCGACCCGCTCGCCGCTGCGCTCGTCGTAGAAGGTCACCAGCGGGCGGCCGGGGTCGCGGCGCAGCAGGTCGGAGAGCAGCCGGGGAAAGGTCGTCACCCGCCCAGCCTAGGCAGGGCCTGCGGCCCCTAGGGTGTGGCCTCATGAGCGACGCCTCCCTCGACCACTTCTGGGCCGTGGTGCCCGCCGGCGGCGCCGGCACCCGCCTGTGGCCGCTGTCGCGGGCCGCCTCGCCCAAGTTCCTGCGCGACCTGCGCGGCCACGGTCGCTCGCTGCTGCAGGAGACCGTCGACCGGCTCGTCCCGCTGTGCGACGACCGCGTCGTGGTGGTCATCGGCACGGCCCACCGCGACGCCGTGCGCGCGCAGCTGCCGGCGCTGGGGCCCGACGCCGTGCTGGCCGAGCCCAGCGCGCGCGACTCGATGGCCGCCGTCGGGCTGGCCGCGGCGCTGCTGGAGCGCACCGACCCCGCCGCCGTGATGGGCTCCTTCGCCGCCGACCACGTCATCACCGACCCCGAGGGCTTCCGCGACGTCGTACGGACCGCGGTGGCCGTGGCCCGCGACGACTGGCTGGTCACCATCGGCATCGAGCCCACCCACCCGTCGTCGGCGTTCGGGTACGTCGAGCAGGGCGAGCCGCTCGCCGCGCACCCCGGCGCGGCCCGGGTCGCGTCGTTCGTGGAGAAGCCGTCGGTGGAGGTCGCGACGGGCTACCTCGCCACAGGCCTCCACCGCTGGAACGCCGGCATGTTCGTGGTGCGCCCGCGGGTGCTGCTCGACCTGCTGGCCACCTGGCACCCCGAGATGGCGGCCCTGCTCCGGGCGGTCGCCGCCGACCCGGCCACGCTGGAGACCCGCTGGCCCGACCTGCAGCGCATCGCCCTCGACCACGCCGTCGCCGAGCCCGCCGCCGCCGCCGGCCGGGTGGCGGTGGTGCCGGCGTCGTTCGGCTGGGACGACATCGGTGACTTCGACTCCCTCGCCACCCTGCTAAGCCAGCCCGGCACGGACGGCGCCGACGCGGCCGACGACGACGGGGCGGCCGCGCTCGCCGTGCTGGGCGACGCCGCGCTGGTGCAGGCCGTCGACGCCACCGGCCTGGTGGTGACCGGTGACCGGCTGGTGGCGGTGGTGGGGCTCGACGACGTCGTCGTGGTCGACACCCCCGACGCGGTGCTGGTCACCACCCGCGCCCGCGCGCAGGACGTGAAGGCCGTGGTCGCGGCCCTGAAGCAGGCGGGCCGCGCCGACCTGACCTGACCCGACCAGGCCCGGCGCGGGCCCGGTGCGGGTCAGCCGCCGTTGGGCTCGGGGCTGTCGAAGTACGGGTACTCGGTCATGAAGGCGTCGAGCGCGGCGCCGCTGGGAGCGGCGCAGTACTGGAAGGCGCCGACCTGCTTGGTCGTGTCGGTCTCGCCGACCCCACCGGCCGACCAGTGGGTGAACGCGACGTGCTGGCCGTCGGGGAACGCCTCGCCGTCCTCGGCGGTCCAGGGCGCGGCGATGAACTTGTCGCGGAAG
Organism: Nocardioides sp. FY1077; assembly: GCF_058681775.1. Taxonomy (NCBI): domain Bacteria; kingdom Bacillati; phylum Actinomycetota; class Actinomycetes; order Propionibacteriales; family Nocardioidaceae; genus Nocardioides; species Nocardioides sp. FY1077. Next base: position 5,747 of record NZ_JBZWDB010000005.1, read on the forward strand.
TTCTCGTCGCCCTCGTACTTCTCCGCGATGCCGCGGATCTCGCCCATGGCCTCGTCGTCGGCGGCGATCGTCTCGTCGTACCAGAGGACGGTGTAGCCGTGCTCGAGGTTGTGCACCAGCGCCTCGAGCTCGGGGCGGTCGTCGGTGTAGACCTTGCGCTGCATGGAGACCGGGGCGATGCCGGCGACGTTCCAGTGGGCGCCGAACGCCGGGGGCGCGGTGGCGTACTCGACGTTGGTGCCCTCGGGCACGTGGTCCTGGACGCCGTCGGCCTTCTCGGTGGTGATGTCCTCGCACGACGACGCCGGCGCGCCGATCTCGGAGACGGCCAGCTCGTCGTACTCGCGTCCCTGCCAGGCGTCGCGCAGCGGCTGGAAGGCCGCGGCGCCGATGATCACGAGGGCGATGAGGACGCAGACGCCGACGATGGCGAACCCGCGGCGCTTGTCGGCGCCCTTCTGCTGCTTGCGGATCGCGTCGATCTTCGCCTGGCGGTCGGTCTTGGCGGGCTTGGCCACGGTGCGGTGTCCCTCGGCTGATGGTGTGCTGCTGGCGTGTGCTGCTGCTGACGTGCGCGGTGCGCACGCGGCGGCGCGCGGGCGCCCCCACGAGGTGGCGGTGGGCCCGACCGCGGAGTCTACGGACCGCGGGGTCGCAGGCGTGCGACCAGGCCGCGATCGTCACCGACCGGTGACCTGGGCGCGGTGCCCGTGGTGTGAGCACTGCCGTCCACCTGCCAGCCGTGGGCGAAGGCCAGCGCCGCCAGCACCCGCAGGTCGCCGGCGTCGGCGGCGTGGACGACCAGGGCGTCGCCGTCGGGGGCCGGAGCGCTGCCGGTGACGAGCAGCACCGCCTCGGCGAGCTCGTCGGGAGCGGCGGGCGAGCCGAACGGCGCGCGGTCGGCCTCGGCGCCGGTCAGCGCCCGCACCACGGCCTCGCGGGCGCCGTAGCCGAACAGGTCGCCGCCCTCGGGGCGCACCAGCGACGTCGCGCCGGCGCCGTGGTCGCCGGGTGGCAGCACCAGGTCGGCGCGCCCGCGCACGACCGCGACCGGGCGGGCGGCGAGCTTGCCCTGCGCCAGCTCGGCGGCGCCGGCGAGCTCGTCGGCCACCGCGGGCAGCGTCACGGCGAGCTCGTTGCCGTGGCCGTCCACGCGCCCGGCGTGGTCCTCGGCGACCAGCAGGCCGGCGGCGCCGACGGCGATGTCGGTCTGGCCCTCGCGCCAGGCGCGCCCGGCGGTGTCGGTGACCACGACCCCGACGTTGCGCCCCGTGCGGTCGCGCACGCCCTCGCGCAGCGCCCGGGCGGAGGCGTCGGGGTCGAGGGGGAGCAGCACCACCGAGCCCCGCTCCACGTTGGAGGCGTCGATGCCGGCGGCGGCCATCGTCAGCCCGTGGCGCGTGCGCACGATGCGGGTGGGACCGCGGCGGGCCACCACCCGCACCGTCTCCTCGGCCAGCGCGTCCTCGCGCGAGCCGCGGCGCACCCGGCCCTCGGCCTTGCTGACGACCTTGCTGGTCACCACCAGCACGTCGCCGTCGACCAGCTCGACCAGTGGCAGCAGCAGCGCCAGCAGGTCGTCGCCCGCACGCACCTCCGGCACGCCGTCCGGTGCGGTGACCCGCAGCGCGCCGCCGGCCGGCACGCTCACGCCGGTCCGCTCATGCCGAGCCGGCACCGGCAGCCCCGGCCACCCCGCCAGCCCCGGTGACCAGCTCCACCGCCGCGGCGGCCATCGCCGCCGTGGCGTCGTGGTCGGTCATCATCAGCGGCACCGCGCGGGCGGCGAGCCCCGCGGCGCGCAGCGGCTCGACGGCGTCGGCGTCGGCGGTGTCGACGAGCCAGCCGTCGAGCACCCCGCCGTCGCTGCGGGCGCCGTAGTGGAGCCCGACGCCGGCGGCGCTGACCTCGACGCCGATCGCGTCGAGCATCTGCTGGGCCATCCCGCGCACGTGCGCGCCGCCGACGATGGGGGAGAGCCCCACGACCGGGGCCGGGGTGGCGACGAGCGCGTCGCGCACGCCCGGCACGCCGAGCACGGTGCCGAGGGAGACCACGGGGTTCGACGGCGGCAGCACCACGAGGTCGGCGGAGGCGATCGCGTCGAGCACGCCGGGGCCGGGGGTGGAGTCCTCGAGGCCGACGACCACGACGGTCTCGGCCGGCACCTCCGCCCGCATCCGCACCCAGTACTCCTGGAAGTGCACGACACGGCGCCCGCTGGGGGCGTCGGGGTCGGCGACGGCGACGTGGGTCTCCACCCGGTCGTCGGTCATCGGCAGCAGCCGCACGCCGGGTCGCCAGCGCCGGCACAGCGCATCGGTCACCTGCGAGAGCGGGTAGCCGGCGTCGAGCATCTGGGTGCGCACGAGGTGGGTGGCCACGTCGCGGTCGCCGAGGCCGAACCAGGTCGGCTCCACGCCGTACGCCGCCAGCTCGGTGCGCACGCTCCAGGTCTCGTCGCGCCGGCCCCAGCCGCGCTCGAGGTCGATGCCGTCGCCGAGGGTGTACATGACGGTGTCGAGGTCGGGGCACACCTTGAGGCCGTGCACCCACAGGTCGTCGGCGGTGTTGGCGACCACGGTCACCCGGGCGTCGGCGGCGACGCCGGGCAGCGTGCCCGCGGCGATGCCGTGCAGCAGGCCCTGGAGGAACCGGGCGCCGCCCATGCCGCCGGACAGGACGGTGATCTCACGCATGCGCCCACTGTGCCGCATGCCGTGGCCCGTCCGCCGACCGACCGGTCGCGGTGGTCGGCACCGTGACGCGCCGCTAGCGGCCCGGGCGCGGGGGCGCCATGGCCCGTCCGGGCCATGCGGCGGTTCCGGACGGACGCCGCGGGTGCCGCGGACGGTTCCATACCAGAACCGCACTTGACTTCGAGTGCACGACAGGCATGTAATTCCCACAGTGTTGTTCACTGATCAGCCGAACCGGCCCCCAGCCGGCTCGCGGTGACGCACAGGGTCGAAAGGGCGACGACATGAGGGAACTCATCCTCCTCGAAAGCGACGCCGACGAGGCGGGCTGGCAGGAGCGGGCGCTCTGCGCCCAGACCGACCCGGAGGCCTTCTTCCCCGAGAAGGGGGGCTCGACCAGGGAGGCCAAGAAGGTGTGCCTGACCTGCGAGGTGCGCGACGAGTGCCTCGAGTCGGCCCTGATGAACGACGAACGGTTCGGCATCTGGGGCGGCCTCTCCGAGAGGGAGCGGCGCAAGCTCAAGAAGCGCGCAGTGTGAGTGCAGGCCCCGGCCATCGGCCGGGGCCGCTCGCATTTGTCCCGCCCGCCGGCGGATTCGGGGCGGCTGCCCCTGCGGGTTAGGGTCACCGACCGTGTCCGGATCGTCTGCGCCCCGCGTCGCCGCCCTCGTGGTCAGCCACGACGGCGCCCGCTGGCTGCCCGCGGTGATCGACGGGCTGCGCACCCAGACCCGCCCGCTCGACGCCGTGGTGTGCGTCGACACCGCCAGCAAGGACGCCAGCGCCGACCTCCTCGAGGCGGCGTTCGGGCCGGTCCACCGGGCGCCGGGCTCCACGTCCTACCCCGCCGCCGTGGCCCTCGGCCTGACGCAGGTGCCCGCGGGCACCGACTGGGTCTGGCTCCTCCACGACGACGCCAACCCCGCCCCCGACGCGCTCGCGGCCCTGCTCGCCGCCGCCGCGGCGCACCCCGAGGCGGCGCTGCTCGGCCCCAAGCTGCGCGAGTGGCCCTCGCTGCGCCGCCTGCTCGAGGTCGGGGTGACCCTGTCGGGCACCGGACGCCGCGAGACCGGCCTGGAGCGCGGCGAGTACGACCAGGGCCAGCACGACGATCTGCGCCGGGTGCTGGCGGTCAACACCGCCGGCCTGCTCGTGCGGCGCGAGGTGCTCGACGAGCTCGGCGGCCTCGACCCCGCGCTGCCGATGTTCGGCAACGACCTCGACCTCGGCTGGCGCGCCGCCGCGGCGGGCCACCACACGCTCGTCGTCCCCGCCGCCGTGGTGTTCCACGCCGAGGCCGCCCACCGGGGCGTGCGTCGTACCCCGCTGACCGGGCGGCACACCCACTACCAGGAGCGCCGCGCCGCGCTGTGGACGCTCCTGGTCAACTCCGACAGCCGGCTGTGGCTGCTGCAGGCCCTGCGCCTGGCGCTCGGCACGCTGCTGCGGGTGGCCGGCTTCCTGCTGGTGCGCTCGGTGGGCGAGGCCCTCGACGAGCTCGCGGCCCTGGTCAACGTCGCCGCCCGGCCGCGCGAGGTGCTCGCCGCCCGGCGGGCGCGGCGCGCGGCCCGCACCGCCCCCGCCGAGGAGGTGCGCGCGCTGCTGGCGCCGCGCTGGCTGCCCTACCGCCACGGCCTCGACGTCGTCGGCGACCTCGTCGCGGCGCTCACCGACCAGGCCGCCGACGTGGCGGAGCGCCGGCGGGCCGCCGCGGCCGAGCGCGACCCCGCGTCGTTCGCCGCGCGCCGACCGGCCGACGACCCCGACGACCCCGACGGCGACGCGTACGCCGCCGACCCCGGCGTGCTGGTGCGCTTCGTGACCAACCCCGTCGCGCTGGCGCTGGCGCTGCTCGTCGTGCTCGCGGTGGTGGGGGCCCGCGAGGCGTTCGGCACCGTCACCGGCGGCGCGCTGTCGCCGGTGCCGGCGTCGGTGGGCGACTGGTGGGCCCTGCACACCGAGGCCTGGCACCCGCTGGGCCAGGGCACCGCCGTGCCGGCCCCGGCGTACCTGCTGCCGATGGCGCTGCTGGGCACCCTGCTGGGCGGCAGCCCCGCCGCGGCGGTGAGCGCGGTGCTGCTGCTGGCCGTGCCGGTGGCGCTGTGGGGCGCCTGGCGCTTCCTGCGCGTCGCGGGCCGGCTGGTCTCGCCGCGCGGCATGCCGCGCTGGTTGCTGCTGTGGGGATCCGCGGTCTTCGCGCTCGTGCCGGTGGCCAGCGGCGCCTGGGGCGAGGGCCGCCTCGGTCCCGTGGTCGCCGCGGCCACGCTGCCGTGGCTGGCCCACGCCGCCCTGGGCTTCGCCGAGCCCACCGCCGACCGCCGCTGGCGGGCGGCCTGGCGCAGCGGCCTGCTGCTCGCGCTCGTCGCGGCGTTCGCGCCCGTCGTCGTGCTGTTCGCCGCCGCGATGGGTGCCGTGGTGCTGGTGGCCGCGGCCGTCGTCGTGCGCGGGGTGGTGGCCGAGAAGTCGGTGTGGGGACCGCCGCTGACCGCGCTGCTGGTCCCGCTGGTGCTGCTCTGCCCGTGGTGGGTGCCGGCCCTGCGCGAGAGCGCCGGGGAGTCGCTGCTGCTGGAGGCCGGGCGGCTGCCCGTCGCCGGTCTCGACGCCCTCGACCTGCTGGCCGGGCGCACCGGTGACCTGGGCGCGCCGGTGTGGCTGGGCCTGGTGCCGGCCGTGCTCGCCGTGCTGGCGCTGGTGCCGCGGGCCACCCGGGTGCCGGTGCTGGTGTGCTGGCTCGGCGCCGCCGTGGCCGCCGTGCTCACCACCGCCCTCGCACCGCTCACCCTCGACCTCGCCGTCACCGCCAGCCCTGCCGGCCTCGGGGTGCTCGTGGTGGTGCTGCAGGGCGCGTTCGTCACCGCCACCGTCCTGGGCGCGACGGGGGCGCTGGGCTCCGGGCACGACCGCGCGCCGACGCTGGTGCGCCGCGGCGTCGCCGCGCTCGCGGTGGTGGCCTCGCTGGTGCCGCTGGCCACGCTGGGCTGGTACGTCGCCGGCCCCGACGACGCGCTCGCCGACACCGCCGCCACCGACGTGCCGGCCTACATGGTGCAGCGCTCCGAGCTCGGTCCCGAGCACGGCATCCTCGTGGTGCGCGGCGACGTCGAGGGGGGCCTCACCTACACCGTGCGCCGTGGCGACGGCGTCACCCTCGGCGAGGACGAGGTGATCGCGCTCGGCCCCGCCGACGACGACCTGACCGCGCTGGTCGGCGAGCTCACCTCCCGGCCCGGCCCCGCCGTCGTCGACGACCTCGCCGCCAGCGGCATCGAGTACGTCGTGCTGCCCGCCCCTGCCGACGGCGACGTGGCAGCCGGTCTCGACGCCACCGGCGGGCTGGTGCAGGCCAGCGCAGAAGACCGCGACACCCGCGCCTGGCAGGTCGGGCGCGAGCTCGACCCCGACGCGCTCGACGGGCCGGGGTCGTGGCTGCGCACCGTGCTGCTGGTCGTGCAGGGGCTCGCGCTGCTCCTCGTGCTGCTGCTGTGCGTCCCGTCGCGCGAGAGGAGACGCACCTGATGTCCGGACGCCGATCCGAGCAGGTCACCGGCAGCCGGGTGACCCCCACCGTGGTGATGGCCGTCGTGCTGCCGCTGGTGCTGCTCCTCGCCGCGCTGCTGCTCCACCGTGCCGACCCCGCCGACCCCGCCGACCCCGCCGCGTCAGGCGGGGCCACCGCGCCGACCACCGCCGACCTCGCCCGCAGCACCGTGGTGTGCCCGCGCGCCGACGGCGGCGAGGTGCGGGTCGCCAGCGACGCGGGCGCCACCGGCGAGGTGGATGCCGGGGGAGACCCCGTGCAGGTGGGCCGCGGCACGACCGCGCTGCTCGACGTCGACGGCGTGACCGAGGTGACCGCGCGCGACGACCTCGCCCCCGGCCTGGTGGCCGGGCGCGCCGTGCCCGGCGCCGCCAGCGCCCTCGACTGCCCGCCCACCTCCTCCGACCAGTGGTTCACCGGGGTCGGCGCGGGCGGCTCCCACACCTCCGTGCTGGAGCTGCACAACCCCGACGGCGGGCCGGCGGTGGCCGACGTCGAGGTGCTGAGCCAGTCGGGCCCCCTCGACGCCGAGCGCCTGCGCGGCGTGGCGGTGCCGTCGGGCGGCACCCTGCGCCTCGACCTCGCCGAGCTGGTCCCGCGCCGCGAGGAGCTCGCCCTGCGGGTCACCACCGACCGCGGCCGGGTGGCCGCGACGCTGGTCGACCGGGTCGAGGCGGTTCCCGGCGGTGCCGCCACCGAGTGGCTGCCGTCCCAGGACGAGCCGCGCACCGACAACCTGATGATGGGGGTGCCCCCCGGCGAGGGCCGGCGCACCCTGGCGGTGGCCAACCCCGGTGACGACGCCGCCCGGGTGCAGCTGCGCCTGGTGACCGAGCAGTCGGTCTTCGAGCCGCAGGACGTGCCGGAGGTCGTCGTCGACCCCGGCAGCGTCAAGGTGGTCTCGGTCGCCGCGCTGCTGGGTTCCCCGGCCGCCGAGGGCACCCTCGGCGTGCAGGTGACCTCCTCGGAGGCGGTGACCGCGACGCTGCGCTCCTCGGTCGACGGCGACCTCGCCGAGACCGTGCCCGGCCAGGACGTCACCGCGCCCACCCTGCTCACCGTGCCCCCGACCACCACCGGCGAGACCTCGCTGGTGCTCGGCGGGGCGACGGCGTCGGGCGTCGTGGAGGTGCAGGCCTGGGACGCCGACGGCACCGAGCTGGGCCCGCAGCGGGTCGAGGTCGGCCCCGACCGAGGCCTGGCCGTCGACGTGCCGCCGCGGGCGGTGCTGGTGCGGGTCGAGCCGCGGCGCACGTCGGTCGTGGGCGCGCTGGTGCAGCAGGGCCCCGACGGCGCCGTCGTCGTGCCGCTGCGCGAGCTGGTGCGCAGCGCGCTGGTGCCGGCCGTGCGCCCCGGGCTGCCCTGACCCCCGAGATCCGTCGGGCGTGGATCCGTCGGGCGCGGCTCCGTCGGGCGCGCTCAGTCGGTGGGGTAGCGCGGGTCGACCTCGGCGGCGTCGATGCCCAGCAGCTCGGCGACCTGCTCGACCACCACGGCGAGCACCAGTGCCTCGAGCTCGGTGCGGTCCTCGGCGCGGTGCTCGATGGGCCGGCGGAACACCACCAGGCGGGTGGGCTCGCCCCCGGTGCCCGGCACCAGCGCGGAGAGCGGCACGGTGGTGGAGTGCCAGTCGTCCGGCACCTGGGGAGCGTCCTCCACGGCGTACTCGACGAGCCCGAGGCGGTGCTGCCACCGCGCGTCGACCTCGGTGACCACGTCGACGACGAGCTGGTCGAAGCGCTCGCGGCGGGTGCGCACCGCGACCGTGCCGGGACGCGACGGCATCACGCCGGGACCGCGCATCCCGCGCCCGCGACGGTCGCGCCGGCGGGGGCGCCGGGGCTCGGACGGCGGCGGCTCGGACGGCATGGGGCGAGCCTAAGCGCCGGTGCCGGGAGCGCGGGGTAGCGTCGCCGCGTGACCTCCGCCCGCCGCTGCTCCCGCACCGCCTGCGGCCGGCCCGCCGTCATGACGCTGACCTACGTGTACGCCGACCAGACCGCCGTCCTCGGCCCGCTCGCGACCTACGCCGAGCCGCACGCCTACGACCTGTGCGAGGCCCACAGCGAGCGGCTCTCGGCGCCCCGCGGTTGGGAGGTGCTGCGGCTGAAGCGCGACCCCGTCGACCGCGGGCCCTCCAACGACGACCTGCTCGCCCTGGCCGACGCCGTGCGCGAGGCCGCCCGGCCCGCGCCGCGCCGCCCCGCCGGCGACCCCGTCACCGGCGCCGCGTCGGGTCAGCCGCCGGTGCCGGGCGGCAGCCGCGAGACCGGCCGCAAGGGGCACCTGCGCGTCCTCACCAGCGACGGCTGAGCGCTGCCCACCGCGCGGCGGTGGTCCAGCGCGACGGCGGGTGCGCCCCGGGGGCGCGGCACCACTACGCTCTGGGCCATGTCACAGACCCTGGGTGCCGACAACGTCGGCGCGGTCTTCAAGGCCTACGACGTGCGCGGCACGGTGCCCGACCAGCTCGACGAGGAGTTCTCGCGAGCGGTGGGCCGCGCGTTCGTCGAGGTGGTCGGCACCGGCACCGTGGTGGTGGGCCACGACATGCGGCCCAGCTCGCCCGGCATGGCCGGGGCGTTCGCGGAGGGCGCCACCGAGGCCGGCGCCGACGTGGTGCTGATCGGCCTGGCCTCCACCGACCAGCTCTACTTCGCCTCGGGCCACCTCGCCCACCCCGGCGTGATGTTCACCGCCAGCCACAACCCGGCGCAGTACAACGGCATCAAGATGTGCCGCGCCCTGGCCTCGCCGATCGGCCTCGACACCGGGCTGGCCGAGATCCGCGACCGCGTGGTCGCGGCCGCCGCCGACGCGGCCGACACCCCGGCCGGCGCAGTGGGCGACGCCCTGACCGCCCCCACCGGGTCGCTCAGCGAGCACGACGTGCTCGAGGCGTACGCCGCCCACCTGCTCACCCTGGCACCCGTGCCGGCGGGGGTGCGGGGACGTCCGCTGAAGGTCGTGGTCGACGCCGGCAGCGGCATGGCCGGCCACACCGCGCCCGCGGTCTTCGAGCGGCTCGGCCCCGACGTGGCCGAGCTCGTGGCGATGTACTTCGACCTCGACGGGTCCTTCCCCCACCACGAGGCCAACCCCATCGACCCCGACAACCTGCGCGACCTGCAGGCGCGGGTGCTGGCCGAGGGGGCCGACGTGGGCCTGGCCTTCGACGGCGACGCCGACCGCTGCTTCCTGGTCGACGAGCTCGGGCAGGCGGTGTCGCCGTCCACGCTCACCGCGCTGATCGCCGCCCGCCACCTCGCCGACGAGCCCGGCGCCACCGTCATCCACAACCTGATCACCAGCCGGGCGGTGCCCGAGATCGTCACCGAGCTCGGCGGCGTGCCGGTGCGCACCCGGGTGGGCCACTCCTTCATCAAGGCCAGGATGGCCGAGACCGACGCCGTCTTCGGCGGCGAGCACAGCGGCCACTTCTACTTCCGCGACTTCTGGCGCGCCGACTCCGGCATGCTCGCCGCGCTGCACGTGCTGGCCGCGCTCGCCGCGTCGCCCGCCCCGCTCTCGCAGCTGCTGGCGCAGTACGAGCGCTACCCGGTCAGCGGCGAGATCAACTCCGTGGTGGCCGACCACCACGGCACCGTCGCGGCGATCGAGGCGGCGTACGCCTCGCAGCCCGGCGTGACCACCGACCACCTCGACGGGCTCACCGTGTCGCACGCCGACTGGACGTTCAACGTGCGCCCGTCGAACACCGAGCCGCTGCTGCGGCTCAACGCCGAAGGCAGGGACGAGGAGACCATGAGCGCGATCCGCGACGAGGTGCTGGGCCTGATCCGCGGCGGGAGCGTCGGATGAACCTCGATCCCGCCCTGCTCGCGATCATCGTGTGCCCGGCCTGCCGCAGCGAGCTCGTCGAGACGCCCGCCACGGCGCCCGGCGGCACCGACGAGCTGGTGTGCCAGGGCTGCGGCCTGGCCTACCCCGTGCGCGACGACATCCCCGTGCTCCTGGTCGACGAGGCGCGCCACCCGTGAGCTGGTTCGACGAGTCCCGCCTCGACGACGACGCCGCCCTGTCCACCGCCGACCTGCGCCTGCGCGGGCTGGCGGAGTCGGGCTCGCGGGTGCGGCGCGAGGCCGGCGCGGCCGCCGAGTCGCTGGAGGAGGCCGTGGTGCGCAGCCAGGACCTCTCCCGTCCCCGGGCGGTCATCGCGGCCGGCCCCGACTCCCGGCTGCTGCGCGCCGTGCTCGAGCCGTGGTGCCCGGTGCCGTTCGTGGCGTGGCCCGGGCCCTCGCTTCCCGGCTGGGCCGGCAGCCTCGACCTCGTCGTCGTGCTCGCCCCCGACGGCACCGACTCCGGCACCAAGTCGGCCATCGCCGAGGCCGTGCGCCGCGGCTGCCAGGTCGTCGTGGCGTGTGCGCCCGGCTCCAGCGTCGCGGAGCACGCCGCCGGGCGGTGGAGCACCATCCTGCCGGTGCAGACGACCGACCAGCTCGCCATCGCGGTGGTGATGCTCAGCTACCTCGACCGCGTGGGCCTCGGCCCCCGCGCCGACGCCGACAGCGTCGCGGAGGCCCTCGACGCGGTGGCGATCGCGTCGTCGCCGCAGCGTGACATCGCGGTCAACCCCGCCAAGATGCTGGCCATCGCCCTGGCCGACGCCAACCCGGTGGTGTGGGGCGGCTCCGTGCTCGCCGCCCGGGCCGCGCGCCGCCTGGCGGAGTCGCTGCGCCGCGCCACCGGTCGCAACGCGCTGGCCGGCGACGTCGAGCAGCTGCTGCCGGTGATCGAGGCGGCGCGGGCTCGCGACGTGTTCGTCGACCCCTTCGCCGACGGCGGGGGAGAGCTGCGCCCGATGTTGATCATCCTCGACGACGGCGCCGACGACCCGCTGGTCGGCGAGCAGCGCACCCGGCTGGTCACCGCCGCCGACGCCCGCGGAGTGCGGGTCGAGACGGTGACCAACGAGGCCACCACCGAGGTCGCCCGCTACGCCTCGCTGCTGCTCAGCGGCAGCTACGCCGCGGAGTACCTGCGCCTCGGCCTCGTCGACGACTGACCCGACCGCTGCGTCCGACGTCTAGGCTGGTCTCGTGCCGACACCCCGCAGTGCCCAGCCCCCGACCGCCCGCCGCCTCGCGGTGACGACGGCCCCGGCGGTGCGCCGGTGAGCGCCGGCCTGTTCGCGCTGCTCGACGACGTCGCCGTCCTGGCCCGCCTGGCCGCGGCCTCGGTCGACGACGTCGGCGCGGCTGCCGGTCGCGCCAGCATGAAGGCCGCCGGTGTGGTCGTCGACGACACCGCGGTGACCCCGCAGTACGTGCACGGCGTGGCCGCCGAGCGCGAGCTGCCGATCATCCGCAAGATCGCGATCGGCTCGCTGCGCAACAAGCTGCTGATCATCCTGCCCGCGGCGCTGGTGCTGTCGCAGTGGCTGCCGTGGCTGCTGACCCCCATCCTCATGCTGGGCGGCACGTTCCTGGCCTACGAGGGCGCGGAGAAGGTCTGGGAGAAGGTCAGCGGCCACGGCGGTCACCAGCACGCGGCGGTGGCCGCGGCGGAGACGTCGTCGGAGGAGGCCGAGAAGGCCATGGTCTCCGGTGCCATCCGCACCGACCTGATCCTCTCGGCGGAGATCATGGTGATCTCGCTGAACGAGGTCGCCGCCGAGGGCTTCGTCTCGCGCGCCCTGATCCTCGTCGTGGTGGCCATCGGCATCACCGCGCTCGTCTACGGCGTGGTCGCGCTGATCGTGAAGACCGACGACATCGGCGTCAGCCTCACCCAGCGCTCCTCGGCGCTGGCCCAGCGCGTCGGCCACGGCCTGGTGCGCGGCATGCCGAAGCTGCTGACGGTCATCTCGGTGGTCGGCACGGCCGCAATGCTGTGGGTGGGCGGCCACATCCTGCTGGTCGGCGTCGACGACCTCGGCTGGCACGCGCCGTACGACCTGGTGCACCACCTGGAGGAGGGCGTGCACGACGCGCTGGGCGCCGTGGGCGCGGTCGCCGGCTGGCTGGTCAACACCGTGGCCTCCGCGATCGTGGGGCTGCTGGTCGGGGCCGTGGTGGTCGCGGTGCTGCACGTGCTGCCCCTCCACCGCCTCCGCGGCAATTCCTGAATCAGGGAGCCTGCGACCTAGGCTGGCGGCGTCCGCGTGGGAGATCCCGACGATGCGCAGATGCGCGACGCAGACCTGCTCCACACCTCCTGAGGAGACACCGATGGACACCCCTGACTTCAAGGTCGCCGACCTTTCCCTGGCTGACTACGGCCGCACCGAGATCCAGCTCGCCGAGCACGAGATGCCCGGCCTGATGGCGATGCGCGAGCGCTACGGCGCCGACAAGCCGCTCGCCGGCGCCCGGATCACCGGCTCGCTGCACATGACGATCCAGACCGCCGTGCTCATCGAGACGCTGGTGGCGCTGGGCGCGGAGGTCCGCTGGGCCTCCTGCAACATCTTCTCCACCCAGGACCACGCGGCGGCCGCGATCGCCGTGGGCCCCACCGGCACCCCCGAGGACCCCCAGGGCGTCCCGGTGTACGCGTGGAAGGGCGAGACGCTCGAGGAGTACTGGTGGTGCACGCAGCAGGTGCTGCAGTGGCCCGCCGGCGCCGACGGCCAGCCCCGCCACGCCAACATGATCCTCGACGACGGCGGCGACGCCACCCTGCTCGTGCACCTCGGCGTCGAGGCCGAGAAGTCCGGCCAGGCGCCCGACCCCGCCACGGCCACCAGCGCCGAGCAGCGCATCATCTTCGAGGTGCTCGGCGCCAGCCTGGCCGAGAGCCAGGACCGCTGGACCCAGGTCGCCGGCGCGATCAAGGGCGTCACCGAGGAGACCACCACGGGGGTGCTCCGCCTCTACGACATGATGCGCGAGGGCTCGCTGCTCTTCCCGGCGATCAACGTCAACGACTCGGTCACCAAGTCGAAGTTCGACAACAAGTACGGCTGCCGCCACAGCCTCGTCGACGGCATCAACCGCGCCACCGACGTCCTCATCGGCGGCAAGGTCGCGGTCATCTGCGGCTACGGCGACGTCGGCAAGGGCTCCGCGGAGTCGCTGTGCGGCCAGGGCGCCCGCGTCATCGTCACCGAGATCGACCCCATCTGCGCGCTGCAGGCGGCGATGGACGGCTACCAGGTCGCCACCCTCGACGACGTCGTCGCCACCGCCGACATCATCATCACCGCGACCGGCAACAAGGACGTGGTGACCGTCGAGCAGATGTCGCGGATGAAGCACAACGCGATCCTCGGCAACATCGGCCACTTCGACAACGAGATCGACATCGCCGGCCTCGAGGCCTTCGACGGCGTCGTGCGCAAGAACGTGAAGCCGCAGGTCGACGTGTGGACCTTCCCGGCCACCGGCGAGCGCGACGAGCACGCCATCATCCTGCTCTCGGAGGGTCGCCTGATGAACCTGGGCAACGCCACCGGTCACCCGAGCTTCGTGATGTCGAACTCCTTCACCAACCAGGTGCTGGCCCAGATCGAGCTGTTCACCAAGCCCGAGGAGTACCCCGTCGGGGTCTACGTGCTGCCCAAGCACCTCGACGAGGAGGTCGCCCGGCTCCACCTCGGCGCCCTCGGCGTCCGGCTCACGACGCTCAGCGACAGCCAGGCCGCCTACCTCGGCGTCGACGTCGCGGGTCCGTACAAGTCGGAGCAGTACCGCTACTGAGGTCCGGGCGTGGGCCGGTGCGCCGGCCCACGCTCGCCCCAGGGTGCAAGATGGTCGCATGAGCCAGGCAGTGCCGAGCCCGAGCGAGTACGCCACGAAGGGTCGCGTGCTCGTCGTGGACGACGACGCCTCCCTGGCGGAGATGCTCACCATCGTGCTGCGCCAGGAGGGCTTCGACAGCCGCATGTGCACCCGCGGCGACCTGGCGATGGACGAGTTCCGCGACTACCGGCCCGACCTGGTGCTGCTCGACCTGATGCTGCCCGGCAAGGACGGCATCGACGTGTGCAAGGAGATCCGCGCCGAGTCCGGCGTCCCGATCGTCATGCTCACCGCCAAGGGCGACACCGTCGACATCGTCGTCGGGCTCGAGTCGGGCGCCGACGACTACGTCGTGAAGCCGTTCAAGCCCAAGGAGCTGGTGGCCCGCATCCGCGCGCGGGTGCGTCGCTTCGACGCCACCTCGCAGGCCGAGACCCTCGACATCGGCGACCTGTCCATCGACGTCGCCGGGCACGCCGTGGCCCGCGGCGGCGAGCCGATCAGCCTCACCCCGCTCGAGTTCGACCTGCTGGTGTGCCTGGCCCGCAAGCCGTGGCAGGTGTTCACCCGCGAGGTGCTGCTCGAGCAGGTCTGGGGCTACCGCCACGCCGCGGACACCCGGCTGGTCAACGTGCACGTGCAGCGCCTGCGGTCGAAGGTGGAGCACGACCCGGAGAACCCCGAGGTCGTGGTGACGGTGCGCGGCGTGGGCTACAAGGCCGGCACCGCCTAGCGGTGGGGTGCACCGTGCTGGTCCTCCCGTGCTGAACGTGCGCGTGCCGGCGGCCTCCCGGCTGTCGGTGTCGCTGCGGCGCGCGCTGACCTTCTGGCGCCGCTCCATCCAGGCCCGCGTCGTGGCCGAGACGCTGCTGCTCTCGGCGGTGGTCGTCGGGGTCGTCGGGTGGCTGCTGCTGCAGCAGACCCGCGACGGCCTGCTCGACAACCGCGTCGACGCGGTGCTGGCCGAGGTCGGCAGCGAGACCGACGAGGCCGACGCCCGGCTGCAGGCCGCGATCAGCCTCAACCTCGACGCGGTCGGCCAGCAGCGCGACCTGGTGCAGCCGATCATCGCCCGCGGCGACACCCGCGGGTTCGCGGTGGTGCTGGCGGGGCCCGTCGACGGGAGCGCCGACCCGGCGTCGGCGGGCGCGACGTACACGCCGTGGCTCGACCGGCAGAGCGTGCCCGACACGCTGGTGCAGCACTTCGAGTCGAGCTCGCGGATGGCCTGGACCTACACCGACGTCGGCCGCCTCGACGAGCGCGGGTCGCTGGTCTCCAGCGAGCCGGGCATCGTGGTGGGCTCGCAGGTGCGCCTGCCCGCCGACGGCGAGGCCTACACGCTCTACTTCCTCTTCCCGCTCGCCGAGGAGGACGAGACGCTGGCGCTGGTGACCCGCGCGCTGCTCACCGCCGGCGTGCTGCTGCTGGTGCTGGTGGCCGGGGTGGCGTGGCTGGTGACCCGCCAGGTGGTGACCCCGATCCGGCTCGCGCGCCGGGTCGCCGAGCGGCTGGCCGCCGGACGGCTCCAGGAGCGGCTGCGGGTGAGCGGGGAGGACGACCTGGCGCGGCTGGCGTCGTCGTTCAACCAGATGGCCTCCAACCTGCAGCGCCAGATCCGCCAGCTCGAGGAGCTGAGCCGGGTGCAGCGCCGCTTCGTCTCCGACGTCTCCCACGAGCTGCGCACCCCGCTGACCACCGTGCGGATGGCCGGCGACGTGCTGCACGACGCCCGCGGCGGCTTCGACCCGGTGACCGCACGCTCCGCCGAGCTGCTGCAGAAGGAGCTCGACCGCTTCGAGACCCTGCTGGCCGACCTGCTCGAGATCAGCCGCTTCGACGCCGGCGCGGCGGTGCTCGACCTCGAGGACGTCGACCTCGTCGCGGTGGCCCACCGCGTCGTCGACGCCACCCGCCCGCTGGCCGACCAGCGCGACGTCACCCTGGTCGTCGAGGCCGCGGACGAGCCCTGCCTGGCCGAGGTCGACGTACGACGCATCGAGCGGGTCGTGCGCAACCTGGTCACCAACGCCATCGACCACGCCGGCCCCGAGCGCCCGGGTGGGCCGGTGGAGGTGGTGCTGCGGGTGGCCACCGACGGCGAGGCCAGCGCGGTCGCGGTGCGCGACCACGGCGTGGGCCTGGCGCCGGGGGAGTCGGCCATGGTGTTCAACCGCTTCTGGCGCGCCGACCCCGCCCGGGCCCGCACCAGCGGCGGCACCGGGCTGGGGCTCTCGATCTCGCTGGAGGACACCCACCTGCACGGCGGGTGGCTGCAGGCGTGGGGCCGCCCCGGAGAGGGCGCGCAGTTCCGCCTCACGCTGCCGCGCCACGCGGGCCGCTCCCTGCACCGCAGCCCGATCGTGCTGATCCCCGACGACGCCGTGGAGACGGTGTGACCCGCCGGGGCGCGCGACCCCTCGCCGCGGCGCTGGGCGCCTGCCTGCTCGGCGGCGGGTGCGTCTCGATGCCCGACGAGGGGCCGGTCGTGGAGACCGGGACGGGTCAGTCGAGCGACGACGTCGGCACCGCACCGGCCATCGACCCGCCGGCCCCCACCCCGGGAGCGTCGTCGGTGGAGGTCGTGCAGGGCTTCCTCGCCGCGATGCAGGCCAGCCCGATCGACACCCGCGCCGCCGAGCAGTTCCTGACCACGCAGGCGGCCTCGTCGTGGAACCCGCAGCGGGCCACGATCACCTACGACGACAACCAGCTGCCGACCGGCAGCAGCCGCGTCTCCGTCGGCCTCACCGGCGCCGCCCTGCTCGACGCCCGCGGCGCCTGGCAGGGCCGGCTGTCGGCGCAGGAGTCGGTGCTGGAGTTCACCCTCGAGGTGCAGGACGGCGAGCTGCGCCTCAGCGACCCGCCCGACGCGCTCGTCGTCCCCGACAGCTGGTTCGACCAGCGCTTCCGGCAGGTGTCGCTCTACTTCTTCGACAGCGAGGCGAAGGTGCTCGTGCCCGAGCCCGTCTACGCCCCGGTCGACGACTCCTTCGCCAGCTCGCTGGTCGAGGGCCTCGTCGAGGGCCCGGGGCAGGGGTCGCGCGGGGTCACCCGCACCTTCTTCCCGCCCGGCCTGGAGGTCGACCTCTCGGTGCCGGTCTCCGACGAGGGGGTCGCCCAGGTGTCGCTCACCGGCCCGGCCACCCCGCCGGTGACCGGCCCGGAGACCGAGCTGGTGCTCGCGCAGCTGGCCTGGACGCTGCGCCAGGGCGCCGGGATCGAGGCGGTCGAGCTGCGGCTGAACGGCGAGCCGGTCACGCTGCCGGGCGGCGACGGCCGGTTCAGCGTGACCGAGGGGGCGTCGTACGCGCCCACCGGGTTCCAGGCCAGCTCGCTGGTCTACGGCCTGCGCGACGGCCTCCTGGTCTCCGGCACCCCCGACACCCTCGAGCCGGTGGACGGTCCCCTCGGCTCGCGCGTGGCCGGGGTGCGCTCGGTGGCGGTCAACCTCACCGCCACCACCGCCGCCGCGGTCACCGACAGCGGCACGGCGCTGGTCACCGCGCCCGTGCGGGGCGCCGACGCCGAGGTGGAGCGCGTCGTGGAGGGCGCCCGCGACCTGCTCACCCCGGCCTGGGACCACGGTGACCGCACGTGGCTCGTCGACCGGAGGGCCGCGGGCGCCGCGGTGTCCTACCTCCAGGGGCGCCGGCGCGTCGACGTGCGGGCCCCGGGCATCAGCGGGCGCCGGGTCAGCGACTTCCTCGTCTCGCGCGACGGGACCCGGTTCGTGGCGGTGGTGCGCACGGCCGGCGGGGACCGGGTGCTCGTCTCCCGCGTCCTGCGCGACGACCGCGGTCGCATCCTGCGCCTGGGCCGCCCGGTGGTCGTCGACGCCGACGAGGGCACCCGCGGCCGGGTGCTCGACGTCGCCTGGCGCACCCCGACCAGCCTGGCCGTGCTGGAGCGGCTCAGCGCCACCAGCGCCGAGGTCGGCACCGTCGGCGTCGACGGCTCACCCGCCGGTCCCGACGGCGTGTCGACGACGCTCACCGGCGCCACCGCCCTGGTCGGCTCGCCGGTGCCCGAGGAGGTCCTCTACGCCGTCACCCGCGACGGCCTGGTCGACCTCACCGGCCTGCCGGGCTCGGCCCGCCCGACCACCGACGGCGTGCGCTCCCTCGACTACGTGGGCTGACCCGCCGGCTCCTCCACAGGTGGGCCCGGCGTCGGTTGCCCCGGTCGGGCACGGCTGGTGCGATCGGCGGGTGCAGCTGCGCGACGCCGTCACCGACCTGCTGCTCGGCAGCACCTGCGTGGGGTGCGCGCGCCCGGGACGGCTGCTGTGCGACGCCTGCCGGGCGGCGCTGCCCGCCGCGGCCGCACCGGCCGGCCCCACCCCGCCCCCGCCGGGCCTCGCGCCGTGCTGGGCGGCGGCGCCGTACGCCGACGTCGTGCGGGCGCTGGTGCTCAATCACAAGGAGCGCCGGCTGCTCGCCCTGGGCGCGCCGCTGTCGCACCTGCTCGCCCTCGCCGTCGCGGCGTGCCTGGCCGGCACAGTGCCGCCGCGGGGTGCGGGGGAGCGGCCCGACGTCGTGCTGGTGCCGGTGCCGTCGCGCCCGTCGTCGGTGCGGGCGCGGGGGCACGACCCCACGCTGGCGATGACCCGTGGGGCGGCCCGGCTGCTCGCCGCCGACGGGCGACGGGTCACCGTGGCCCGGCTGCTGCGCACCCGGCCCGGGCTGCTCGACCAGTCGGGCCTCGACGCCGAGGCCCGGGCGGCCAACCTCGCGGGCTCGCTCACCTGCCCGACGCCGGGGCTGCGGCGCCTCGGACCCGGACGCCGGGTGCTCACCGTGGTCTGCGACGACGTGCTGACCACGGGCGCCACCGCCCGCGAGGCGCAGCGGGCGCTGGAGGCGGTGGGGCTGCGGGTCGCCGGCGTGGCCGCGGTCGCCGCCACCGTGCGGCGCACCCCGGCCCGCACCCCGCCTGCCGGCTCCGGTGGGTGAACGGCGGTGGTCCGGCGGTGGTCGCCGCGGTGGCGAAGAAGTTCCTGAGCGACACCCCCGTCCCTTTCGTCACGCGGCCACCTCCCCTATCGTCTCGTCATGGAGTCCGCCCGGGTCCGTGGTTGCGTCGTGACGACGCTCCGGCGAGTCCGGACGCGTCAGCGGCAAGCCGATGCCAGTCGCAGGCGAAACGGTCCACGTAAGGCCACGACCGGGGGCTCGCCCCCGGCTCGGGGTCGATCACGGTGCGGCTTAGAGGTAAGTCCTGCCTCGGCCCGGTCGTCAGATGCGACCGGCGCCGGGAGAAGGCCGGTAGTGGCAGAGAAGCTGCGGGAGCCTCAGCAGGCGGTTGTGGGGTCGAAGACCAGGTCGGCCGGGCGGACTCCTTCCCCGGGCCGCGGGCCCGCCCCCCACGTGTGGCCTGCGCGGCGCCGGGTGGCCGCCTGCCCCCAGGAGGTCGCGACCGGCAGCTGAGCGACCCGAGCCACCCCGGCCGAGCGCCACCGCGCGCGCCGCCGAGCCGGCCCCCAATCCGCACTGCGCACCACCGAGCAACACCAACGGCACGCCTCGCGTGCACAAGGAGGTTCACATGGAAGTTGTGGTCACCGGACGGAACTGCGAGATCAAGGACGGGTTCCGCACCCACGTCTCCGAGAAGCTCTCCCGACTCGAGAAGCACGACCACCGCATCATGCGGGTGCACGTCGAGGTGGACTGCGAGGTCAACCCGCGCCAGCACGACCGTGGCGTGCACGTCGAGCTCACCGCGTTCTCCAAGGGCCCGGTGATCCGCGCCGAGGCGGCCGCCGACGACAAGATGGGCGCCCTCGACCTCGCTGTCGACAAGATGGCCGCCCAGATGCGTCGCGCCGCCGACCGCCGCCGCGTCCACCGCGGCCGGCACGCCCCGGTCTCCGTGGGCCAGGCCCTCGCCGACGTCGACCCCGAGCTGCTGGTCGGCGGTGCCGACGGGGCCAGCGGGGCCGACGGGGGAGACGCTGCCACCGACGACGGTGTCGAGGAGCGGCAGGTGGGCCCGATCGCGGTCACCGGCGACGGCCCGCTGGTGGTGCGCGAGAAGACCCACCCGGCCAGCCCGATGACCCTCGACCAGGCGCTCTACGAGATGGAGCTCGTGGGCCACGACTTCTACCTCTTCGTCGACAAGGACAGCGACCGTCCGGCCGTGGTCTACCGCCGCCGCGGCTACGACTACGGCGTGATCTCGCTCGACCTCGGCGAGGCCTGACCCTCGCCCTCCCGCCCCGGGGCCCGGTACGCCGGACCCCGGGGCGGCGTCGTGTCCGGCGGTCCCGTTCGCTGCCCGGCCGGCGAGCGGCCGTGCCATGATGCAGCCGTGCCCGAGACCACCAGCGACTCCCGCCGCGAGGCCGTCCGTGTGATCGTCGTCGACGACCAGGAGCTCTTCCGCCGCGGTCTGACGATGCTGCTGGCCGCCGAGGACGGCATCGAGGTCGTCGGCGAGGCCGGCGACGGCCTCGAGGGCACCACCGTGGCCTCCTCCGTGGCTCCCGACGTCGTGCTGCTCGACGTGCGGATGCCGAAGAAGTCCGGCATCGAGGCGTGCCTGGCCATCAAGGAGGCCGTGCCCTCGGCCAAGATCATCATGCTGACGGTCTCCGACGAGGAGGCCGACCTGTACGAGGCCGTGAAGAGCGGCGCGTCGGGCTACCTGCTCAAGGACTCCTCGATCGAGGAGGTCGCCCAGGCGATCCGGGTGGTGGCCGACGGCCAGTCGCTGATCTCCCCGTCGATGGCGGTCAAGCTCATCGACGAGTTCAAGCAGATGTCGAAGCCCGAGCGCGAGCACGTGCCGGGCCTGCGGCTCACCGAGCGCGAGCTCGAGGTGCTGCGCCTGGTCGCCAAGGGCATGAACAACCGCGAGATCGCTCGCAACCTCTTCATCTCCGAGAACACCGTGAAGAACCACGTGCGCAACATCCTGGAGAAGCTCCAGCTGCACTCGCGCATGGAGGCCGTCATGTACGCCGTGCGCGAGAAGCTGCTGGACCTGCCGTAGCGCGCAGCCGCTGCAGCAGGTCGGTGGTGGTCGAGCGAGCCGCGCGGGCGAGGCACGAGCCCGCGACCGGCGTGTCGAGACCTGCCGTGGCAGCGCCGCCCGCGGCAGGTGGGCGGCCGCGGCCGGCCGAGACGGAGGCGCGGGTGACCACCGTCGGCCCCGGCCCCTAGCCTCGTCCCGTGCAGACCCTCTCCCGCGCGCAGGCCCGCCGCGTCGCCCTGGCCGCGCAGGGCTTCGCCGAGCCGCGCCCGTCCGCGCCGACGATGCGCACGCTGCAGCGCGTGGTCGGGCGCACCGGGGTGCTCCAGGTCGACTCCGTCAACGTGCTCCAGCGCGCCCACTTCATGCCGCTGTGGTCGCGCACGGGCGCCTACGACGTCGACCTGCTGCGTCGCGCCGCCGAGCAGCGCCCGCGCCGGCTGGTGGAGTACTGGGCCCACGTGCAGGCGCTGATGCCGGTCGAGCTCTGGCCGGTGATGGCCCACCGCCGCGACCACTACCGCGCGCGCCGCGGCAAGTGGAGCGTGCTCGACGAGGCCCCCGACCTCGAGGCCGACGTCGTCGGGCGGATCGCCGCGCACGGCCCGGCCACGGCCCGCCAGGTCGCGGCCTGGCGCGGTGACGCCGGCCCGGCGAGTCGTGACCAGTGGGGCTGGAACTGGTCGGCCACCCGCAGCGTGCTCGACTTCCTGTTCACCACCGGCGACCTCGCCATCGCCGGGCGCACCCCGCAGTTCGAGGTGCGCTACGACCTGCCGGAGCGGGTGCTGCCCGCGCAGGTCCTCGCCACGCCCGTGCCGCCGGTGGCCGAGCAGCACCTCGAGCTGGTCCGGCGCGCGGCGCGCTCCCACGGCGTGGCCACGCTGCGCTGCCTCAAGGACTACTACCGCATGCACGTCGACGACGTGCGGCCCGCGGTGGCCGCGCTGGTCGACTCCGGCGAGCTGGTGCCGGTGACGATCGAGGGCTGGTCGCGCCCGGCCTACCTGCACCGCGACGCGCGCCGGCCGCGGGCCGTGCGCGCCCGGGCGCTGCTCAGCCCGTTCGACCCGCTGGTCTGGGAGCGCGAGCGCACCGAGCGGCTCTTCGACCTGCACTACCGCATCGAGATCTACGTGCCGGCCCACCTGCGCCGCCACGGCTACTACGTGCTGCCGTTCCTGCTCGGCGACGAGATCGTGGCCCGCGTCGACCTCAAGGCCGACCGGTCGGCGGCCGGCGGCGCGGGCGTCCTGCGGGTGCCCGGCGCCTTCGCCGAGCCCGGGGCCCCGGCGGAGACCGCTGCCGAGCTGGCCGCCGAGCTGCGCGACCTGGCGGGGTGGCTGGGCCTGGGCGACGTCGAGGTGGGCGAGCGCGGCGACCTCGTGGGGGCGCTGCGCGCGGCCCTGGGATGACCTCCGGCGGGCAGCACGGCCCGGTTGGGAGCGCCCCACCCCCCTGGGTACAGTGAGTTCGCCTGTGACCACCGCTAGGCCCCCTGACTAGGAGCGTCCTTCCGTGCCCGTGATCCTCGACAAGCTCCTCCGCCTCGGCGAGGGCAAGATCCTCCGACAGCTGGAGGCGGTCGCGAAGGCCGTGAACGCCATCGAGGAGGACTTCGAGGCGATGAGCGACGCCGAGCTCCAGCACATGACGGTGGAGTTCAAGGAGCGTCTCGCCGCCGGGGAGACCCTCGACGACCTGATGCCCGAGGCGTTCGCGGTCGTGCGTGAGGCCTCCCGCCGCGTCAGCGGCATGCGCCCGTTCGACGTCCAGGTGATGGGCGCCGCGGCGCTGCACCTCGGCAACATCGCGGAGATGAAGACCGGCGAGGGCAAGACCCTGGTCGCCGTGCTGCCGTCCTACCTCAACGCGCTCGCCGGCAAGGGCGTGCACGTCGTGACGGTCAACGACTACCTCGCGAAGTACCAGTCGGAGCAGATGGGCCGCATCCACCACTTCCTCGGCCTCACCACCGGGGTGATCCTGCCCGAGATGCGCCCCGCCGAGCGTCGTGTGGCCTACGACTGCGACATCACCTACGGCACCAACAACGAGCTCGGCTTCGACTACCTCCGCGACAACATGGCCTCCGCGATCGAGGACTGCGTGCAGCGCGGTCACTTCTTCGCCGTGGTCGACGAGGTCGACTCCATCCTGATCGACGAGGCCCGCACGCCGCTGATCATCAGCGGGCCCACGCAGGACGAGGTGAAGTGGTACGGCGAGTTCGCCAAGATCACCCGCAAGCTCGAGCGCGAGGTCGACTACGAGGTCGACGAGAAGAAGCGCACCATCTCCGTCCTCGAGCCCGGCATCACCAAGGTGGAGGACCACCTCGGCATCGAGAACCTGTACGAGTCGGCCAACACCCCGCTGATCTCGTTCCTGAACAACTCCATCAAGGCCAAGGAGCTGTTCCACAACGACAAGGAGTACGTCGTCATCCAGGGCGAGGTGCTCATCGTCGACGAGCACACCGGCCGGATGCTGTCGGGACGTCGCTACAACGACGGCCTCCACCAGGCGATCGAGGCCAAGGAGGGCGTGCAGGTCCGCGAGGAGTACCAGACCCTGGCCACCGTCACCCTGCAGAACTACTTCCGCCTCTACCAAAAGCTCTCCGGCATGACCGGCACGGCGATGACCGAGGCCAGCGAGTTCGACAAGATCTACAAGCTCGGCGTCGTCCCGATCCCGACCAACAAGCCGATGGCGCGCATCGACCAGGGCGACCTGGTCTACCGCACCGAGGAGGCCAAGTACGACGCGGTCGCCGAGGACATCCGCGAGCGGCACGAGAAGGGCCAGCCGGTGCTGATCGGCACCGTCTCGGTGGAGAAGTCGGAGCACCTGTCGAAGAAGCTCACCTCGATGGGCATCCCCCACACCGTGCTGAACGCGAAGGTCCACGCCGACGAGGCGAAGATCGTCGCGCTCGCCGGCCACAAGGGCGCGGTCACCGTCGCCACCAACATGGCCGGTCGCGGCACCGACATCATGCTCGGCGGCTCGGTGGAGTTCCTCGCCGACGAGGCGCTGCGCAAGCAGGGCCTCGAGCCCACCGGCGAGACCGCCGAGCAGTACGACGCCGCGTGGCCCGGCATGCTCGAGCGCATCCGCGAGCAGGTCAGGACCGAGCACGACGAGGTCAAGGACCTCGGTGGGCTCTACGTCGTCGGCACCGAGCGCCACGAGTCGCGACGCATCGACAACCAGCTGCGTGGTCGCTCCGGGCGTCAGGGCGACCCCGGTGAGTCGCGCTTCTACCTGTCCCTCGAGGACGAGCTGATGCGGCTGTTCAAGTCGGAGTGGGTCGACCGGGTGCTGCAGGTGCTGCGCATCCCCGACGACGTCCCGATCGAGAACAAGCGGGTCACCGGGGCCATCGCCAACGCCCAGGGCCAGGTCGAGTCGCAGAACTTCGAGTCCCGCAAGAACGTCCTCAAGTACGACGACGTGATGGACCGCCAGCGCCAGGTGATCTACGGCGAGCGCCGCGAGGTGCTCGAGGGCGCCGACCTGCGCGAGCAGATGCGGACCTTCCTCGACGACGTGGTCACCGGCTCCGTCACCGGCGCCACCCAGGACCTCACCGAGGCCTGGGACCTCGAGCAGCTGTGGACCGACCTCGGGCAGATCTGGCCCATCGGCATCACCATCGCCGAGCTCGAGGAGGCCGCGGGGAGCCGCGACGACATCGACCGCGAGGACCTGATCACCGCGCTGCGCACCGACGCCCACGCCGCCTACGACGCCCGGGAGGCCGAGGTGGGCGAGCCCGTCATGCGCGAGCTGGAGCGCCGCGTGCTGCTCTCGGTGCTCGACCGCAAGTGGCGCGAGCACCTCTACGAGATGGACTACCTGCGCGAGGGCATCTACCTGCGGGCCTACTCCCAGCGTGACCCCCTCGTGGAGTACCAGCGCGAGGGCTTCGACATGTTCGCCGCCATGATGGACGGCATCAAGGAGGAGGCCGTCGGCTTCCTGTTCAACCTCGAGGTCACCGTCGAGGAGGAGCCCGACGAGGCGCCCGTCCTCGAGGTGGCGGCGGGCCTGCGCGCCCCGGTCACCGCCGGTGCCCCCGCCCAGGCCCCCGAGGCCCCCGCCGACCAGCCGACGGAGGCCCGACCGCACATCCACGCCAAGGGCCTGGAGCCGGCCAAGCCCGCCAAGCTGGCCTACTCCGCCCCCGACGAGACCGGGGACGCCGAGGTCGTGGCGGTCGCCGACCCCGACGACCCGTTCGCCGGCATCAGCCGCAACGCGAAGTGCCCCTGCGGCTCGGGCAAGAAGTTCAAGCAGTGCCACGGCGCCGAGGGCGGCCCCACCGGCCTCACCACACGCGTCAACGGCTGACCCGCACCCCGCAGACCCCCGACCGGCTCCCGGTCGGGGGTCTGCTGCTGTCGTCGGTCGATGAGCCCCAGACGCCGCCGCTCGTCGGTCGAGTGCCGAGGAGCGCCAGCGACGAGGTGTATCGAGACCTCTCGACTGTCGTGGTCGGGTCCCGGCGTGGGCTGCGGTGGTCTCGATACGGGCGCTGGCGCTCGCTCCTCGACCAGCGAGAGGTTCCTCGTTGGTCGAGTGCCGAGGAGCGCCAGCGACGAGGTGTATCGAGACCTCTCGACTGTCGTGGTCGGGCTCCGGTGTCGACTGCGGCGGTCTCGAGACGCTCGCTGGCGCTCGCTCCTCGACCAGCGAGAGGTTCCTCGTTGGTCGAGTGCCGAGGAGCGCCAGCGACGAGGTGTATCGAGACCTCTCGACTGTCGTGGTCGGGCTCCGGTGTCGACTGCGGCGGTCTCGAGACGCTCGCTGGCGCTCGCTCCTCGACCGACGAACCGGGGTTCGCCGGTGCTCGAGTGCCGGTGGATTCTTCGTTGGTCGAGTGCCGAGGAGCGCCAGCGACGAGGTGTATCGAGACCCTCCGACTGTCGTGGCTGGGTCCCAGCGTCGGCTGCGGTGGTCTCGACCCGCCCGTCGCGCCCTCGCAGGCTCGGGCGCGGGGCTTGCTCGACCTACCCGGGCCCACGCAGCCAGCTCGTTCCTCGCTGCCTGCTGCCCGGTGACCTCGCAGGCTCGGGCGCGGGGCTTGCTCGACCCGCTTGAACGACGCGCCGTCCTCCTCCGTCGGACGCCGCTGTTCAAGCGAACTCGAGGGCGGTGCAGACCCAGCGGCCGTCACGGGCCTCGAAGCGGGCGGCGACGGCGCGGGAGCGGGGGCCGTAGGCGACCCGGGCCGAGGCCTCGAGGACGCCGGCACGCACCTGCGTGGCGTGCACGCTGCGCACCTGCGGCCGCACCGGCTGCACCCGGCCGGCGCCGGGCCGGTGGTCGCCGGCACGGGCCACCAGCAGCGCCCGGCGGGCGAGGTCGAGGTAGACGTCGCGGCTGGTCCAGCGCAGCAGCTGCGCCACGGGGCGGTCGCCGCCCACGATCTCGACCGCGGCCTGCACGAACCGGCGGGCCCAGGCCTCGCCCTCCTGGCGGGCGCGCTGGTCGATGGCGTGCACCCGACCGGCCTCGGGCGCCGTCGGGGGCGGCGGGGCGAGCGACGGCGGCAGGTCGTGGGCCAGCAGGTCGAGGGCGAGGGTGCCCTGCACGGCGGCCACGGGCACGGGCCGACGCAGGTCGACGACGTTGTCGCCGCGGCGGCGGCGCCGGGTGGAGGACTCGGTCACGGGTGGGGCTCCTGTCGGTCGGCGGGGGGTGGTGGCAGCCGGAGCTGCTGGCCGGGCTCGATCACGTCGGGGTCGGCCCCGACGACGTCGCGGTTGAGGTCGTGCAGGCGGGGCCACCAGGCGGCGACCTCTGCCTCGCCCGCGGGACGGCCGTCGCGTTCCAGCGCCTGGGCGGTGAGGCTCCAGAGGGTGTCGCCGGGCGCCACCGTCACCACGCGGGGAGCGGCAGCGCGGCCGCGGCCGTCGCGGCCGTCCGGGCCGTGGCGGTCGCCGTGGTGCTGCGGGGGAGCGGTGGCCCGGTCGGGGAGCGGCAGCCCGGCGAGCAGCTGCCCGCGCTCGACCTGAGCGGCGGGGCCGAGGCGGCCGTCGAGCCAGCGCTCGCGCTGCGACGGGTCGCCGGAGGTCGCGCCGGCCGGGGCCACCGCGGTGCCCGCGAGGGCGAGGCCGCAGGCGGCCAGCAGCGCGGCCCGCACCGGTGCCGGCAGCCCACGCACCCGCACGACCCGTCCGCGCAGCGCCTGGACGACGACCACGGTGAGGACCAGCCAGCCCCAGGCGGCGCCGGCGTACAGCGCCACCGTGCAGGCGGCGACGAGCGCGTCGTCGAACGCCTCGACCCGGGTGGCGCGCAGGCCGGGCAGCAGCAGCACGCCGAGCCCGGCGACCACCGCGGTGGCGCCCAGCCAGACCGCGAGACAGCGCGGTGCGGTGGCACGGTCCATGTCGATCCCCGAGATTCATGAGTTTGCGTCCGTTTGCCTCAGTAGACGCCCGTCCGCCTCTCGCGTCAACCAGCGCTCCACAGCGCTGGCGGCGCCAGCGGCCAGCACCACGGCGCGCCCGGCCCCGGCCGGGCCCGGCACGGGGCAGGGTGGCGCCATGGGCTGGGAGGACGACCTGTTCGAGGTGCTCGACGACCTCGAGCAGCAGGCCGAGGCGATGTACGACGCCGAGCGGGTCGTCGAGCTCGCCGACCGGGCGCGGGCGGAGTACCAGCAGGTCACCCTGGTGAGCCGGCTGATGGCCTCGCTGGAGCACGAGGTGGTGCTCGACGTGCTCGGTGTGGGCGCGGTCGCCGGTGTCCTCGACCGGGTGGCGGCCGACTGGGTCGTGGTGCGCGGCCCGGCTCAGGACTGGGTGGTGCGGTGCGCCGCCCTCAGCGCGGTGCGCGGTGCCTCGGAGCGCTCGACGCCCGAGGTGGCCTGGTCACCGGTGGCCCGGCTCGGCGTGGGCTCGGCGCTGCGCCGCCTCGCCGACGCGGGGGAGCGCTGCGTGCTGCACCTGCTCGACGGCGGGCGTCACGACGGGGTGGTGCGCCGGGTCGGTGCCGACTTCGTGGAGGTCGGCGTCGGCGACGGGAGGGTCGTGCTGGTGGCCCTGGCCGCGGTGGCCGCCGTGCAGAGCCGCGACTGACCCCGGCCGGGGCACAGGGAGGGAGCGCGGTGGCTCAGGTGGCCTCGAGGTCGTACGGCGGCAGCTCGCCGTCGCCGAGGGGCTGCAGGCCCCTGCGCTTCGGCTTCTTCTCCTCGGCCTCGGCCTCCTCCATCGCCTCCATGATGTGCTTGCGCACGATGGTGCGGGGGTCGAGGTCGCGCAGCTCGAGGTCGGAGAACTCGGGGCCGAGCTCGTCGCGCAGCTCGTCACGCGCGGAGTTGGCGAAGTCGCGTGCCTTCCGGACCATCTGGCCCGCCTGCTTGGCCAGGTCGGGCAGCCGGTCGGGGCCGAACACGAAGATCGCGACCAGGGCGATGACGGCAAGCTCGGCGAGTCCAGGCACGAGCTAGAACTTAGCGCTCGGGGTCAGTCCGAGCTGCATGCCGGCCAGCCCTCGGCCGCGTCCGGCCAGCCTGGTCGCCACGTCCTTCAGCACGACGGCGGCCGGGGCGGTCGGGTCGGCGTCCACGATGGGCTTGCCGACGTCACCGCCCTCGCGCAGCGAGACGTCCAGCGGGATCCGCCCGAGCACGGCGACGTCGTAGCCGAAGCGGGACGACAGCGTCTGCGCCACCCGGTCGCCGCCGCCGGAGCCGAAGATCTCGAGGCGGTGCTCACGACCCTCCTCGGCGCAGTGCGGACAGGGCAGGAAGCTCATGTTCTCCACGACGCCGACGACGCGCTGGTGCATCATGGAGGCCATCGTGCCGGCGCGCTCGGCCACCTCGGCGGCGGCCTCCTGCGGCGTGGTCACCACGAGCACCTCGGCGCCGGGCAGGTGCTGGCCCAGCGAGATGGCGACGTCGCCGGTGCCGGGCGGCAGGTCGAGCAGCAGCACGTCGAGGTCGCCCCAGTAGACGTCGGCCAGCATCTGCACCAGCGCCCGGTCGAGCATCGGCCCGCGCCAGGCGACCACCTGGTCGCGGCGCGGCTTGAGCATGCCGATCGAGATGACCGACACCCCCGACGACGTCGGCACGGGCATGATCAGGTCGTCGACCTGGGTGGGCCGGGCGTCGGCCACGCCGAGCATCGCCGGCACGGAGTGGCCGTAGATGTCGGCGTCCACGACGCCGACCTTGAGCCCCTGAGCGGCCATCGCCAGTGCCAGGTTGACCGTCACCGACGACTTGCCGACGCCGCCCTTGCCCGAGGCGATCGCGAAGACCTTGGTGAGCGAGCCGGGCTGGGCGAACGGGATCTCGCGCTGCGCCTTGCCGCCGTTGAGCACGTCCTTGAGCCCGGAGCGCTGCTCGGGGGTCATCACGCCGAGGGTGAGGTCGACACCCGCGACGCCGTCGACGCGGGTCACCGCCGCGGTCACGTCGCGGTTGATCGTGTCCTTGAGGGGGCAGCCGGCCACCGTCAGCAGCACGGTGATGCGGGCCAGGCCGGCCTCGTCGACCTCGACGGAGTCGACCATCCCCAGCTCGGTGATGGGGCGCTTGATCTCGGGGTCGTTCACGGTCGCGAGCGCGGCGGTGACCTGCTCGAGAAGGGGGGTGCTCATGATGCCCCAGTCTAGGCGAGCGGTGGTTCCCGGCGGTCGCCGGCGGGTGTGGCGGACGACTCGTCGGCGGCGCGCTCCTCGAGGTCCTGCAGCAGCGAGCGCAGCTCGGAGCGCAGGAAGTCGCGGGTGGCGACCTCGCCCACCGACATCCGCAGGGAGGCGACCTCGCGGGCGAGGAACTCCATGTCGGCGTGGGCGCGGGCGTTGGCCTGCCGGTCCTGCTCGGCCACCACCTTGTCGCGGGTCTCCTGCCGGTTCTGCGCGAGCAGGATCAGCGGCGCGGCGTACGACGCCTGGAGGCTCAGCATCAGCGTGAGGAAGATGAAGGGGTAGGGGTCCCAGCGCGCGGCGTCGGGCGCCAGCAGGTTCCACAGCACCCAGGCGATGACGAACAGCGTCATGTAGATGAGGAACCGGGCGGTGCCCATGAAGCGCGCGAACTGCTCGGCGAACACGCCGAAGGTGTCGTCGTCGTACGACGGGCGCCGCACCAGCTGGCGGCGCGTCTCGGTGGGGGTGTCCAGGCGGGGACGGCGGTCAGCCACGGGGCACCCTCCGTCGCGAGCGCGGCCGCAGCCCCTGCTCGCGCCAGTTCTCCGGCAGCATGTGGTCGAGCAGGTCGTCGACGGTCACCGCCCCGAGCAGCCGGCCGTTCTCGTCGACCACGGGCGCGGCGACCAGGTTGTAGGTGGCCAGGTGGGCCGCGACCTGGTCGATGTTCGCCTCCGGCGGCAGGGTCTCCATCGAGTCGTCGAGCGCCCCGGCCACCAGCGTCGACGGGGGGTCGCGCAGCAGCCGCTGGATGTGGGCCACGCCGAGGAACCGGCCGGTGGGCGTCTCGAGCGGCTGGCGGCACACGTAGACCAGCGCGGCCAGCGACGGCGTGAGGTCGGGGTTGCGCACGTGCGCGAGCGCGTCGGCGATCGTCGCGTCGGGGCCCAGGATCACCGGCTCGGGCGTCATCATCGCGCCCGCGGTGTCCTCGACGTAGGACATGAGGCGGCGCACGTCCTCGGCCTCGTCGGGCTCCATCAGCTCCAGCAGCTTCGCGGCGGTCTCCGGCGGCAGCTCGGCGATGAGGTCGGCGGCGTCGTCGGGCGACATCTCCTCGAGGACGTCGGCGGCGCGCTCGTCGCCGAGGTGGCCGAGGATCTCGACCTGGTCCTCCTCCGGCAGCTCCTCGAGGACGTCGGCGAGGCGCTCGTCGTCGAGGGCGGCGACCACCGCGGTGCGCCGCTCGGGGGGCAGCTCGTGGATCATCGTGGCGGCGTCGGCCGGGCGCAGCTCGTTGAGCGCGGCGACGAGGTGGGTGGCGCCCTGCGCCTCGTCGCGCAGCGTCAGCCCCTCCACGTCGCGCCACTCCACGACGTGGGTCTGGCCCTTGCGCCGCAGCGCCTTCGCCGGCTCCTGCACCGCCACCCGGCTCAGCGCCCAGTCGCGGTTGCGGGCCTGCTCCATCGCCACGTCGTAGACGGTGCCGGAGACCTCCGAGCCGGCGATGCGCACCGTGCGGTCGAGCATCTGGCCGATGACGAGGGTCTCGGTGGAGCGCTGCTCGAAGCGGCGCATGTTCAGCAGGCCGGTGGTGTAGACCTGCCCGCTGTCGATGTTGGTGACGCGGGTCATCGGCACGAAGATCCGCCGACGGCCGAACACCTCGGCCACCAGCCCCAGGACGCGCGGCTGGCTGGTCTCGGAGCGCACCGAGACCACCACGTCGCGGACCTTGCCCACCTGGTCGCCCTGCGGGTCGAAGACCGGCAGCCCGACGAGGCGGGCGACGTAGACGCGGGAGGGGGCGGAGCTCACGGGGTCACGCTAGCGCCCCGGCAGCCCGGCGATGACAGCATGGCCGGGTGACCCCACCCACCCGCGCCCCGGGCCGTGTCGTGCTCCACGTCGGGCTGCCGAAGACCGGGACGACGTGGCTGCAGGGCCTGCTGGCCGCCCACCGCGACCCGCTGCGTGCGGGCGGCGTGGTCTACCCCTTCGTCCGGCCCGGGGCGATGTTCCACGGCGCGGTCGAGGTGCGGGGGAGCGCGGGCCGCTTCGGGCTGGCGCCCGGCGACGTGGAGGGCGCCTGGGCAGCGGTGTGCGCACGGGCCCGGACCTTCCTCGACGACGGCGGGCGGACGGCGGTGCTCGGCCACGAGGTGCTGGGCGGAGCCGCGCCGGAGCAGGTCGCGCGGGCCCTGGCGCCGCTGCAGGGCCTCGAGGTGCACCTGGTCGTCACCGCGCGCGACCTCGGGCGCCAGGCCACCGCCCACTGGCAGGAGGAGGTCAAGCTGGGCGCCACCTGGTCCTTCGCCGACCTGGCGCGCGAGCAGCTGCGCGCCGACACCGGGCGCGAGGCGCGCGGCCCCGACGACGGCGGGCGTCGTCCGCACTTCTGGCACGCCCAGGATCCCGTCGGCGCGCTCTCCCGCTGGGCGGGCGACCTGCCGCCCGGCCAGGTGCACCTGGTCACCTGCCCCCCGCCCGGTGCGCCGGCCGCGCTGCTGTGGGAGCGCTTCGCCGAGGCCGCCGGCATCGACCCCGGGCTCGTCGACCCGGCGGCGGCCGTGGCCGGCAACCCGTCGCTGGGGGCGGCCGAGACCGCACTGGTGCGCGCCGTGAACGCAGCCCTCGGAGACCGGCTCGACGCCCGCACGCGCGCCCGTGTGGTCAAGCAGGGCTGGGCCGAGGGTGAGCTGGCCGCCCGGTCGTCGCCTCGCCCGGCCACCCCCGCCGACCTCGGTCCGCTGCTGGACGCCGCCACGCAGGCCTGGACGCAGGAGGTGGCGGCCGCCGGGTGGCAGGTGCACGGCGACCTCGCCGACCTCGCGCCGGTGCTCGGCGCGCCCGGCGCCCCGCCCCCCGACGTCGACCCGCCGCCGGGCGACGACCCGCAGCGCTGGGCCGACACCCTGCTCGAGCGTGCCGCCGTCCCGCCCGCGGCCGACGCGGGACGCGGCTCCCCGCCGGGCCGGCGCGGCCGGCTGGGGCGGCTGCGCGGGCGCTGAGGTCCCCGGCGAGCCACCCGGCGAGCCGCCCGCGACGGCGGGCCGGCACCGGGCAGCCCGGTGCTACCGTTCACCCGCCTCGGCAGCCGGGCCAGGGCCAGCCAGCCGGTGTCGCGACCTGGGAGGACCATGAGCAGCCGCGTTGTCCTGCACGTCGGGGCGATGAAGACCGGCACCAGCTACGTGCAGTCGATCATGGGCCGCCACAAGCAGGAGCTCGCCGCGTCCGGCACCGAGTTCGTGGGCGGCTTCGGGCTGCAGACCCGCGCCGTGCGCCGGATGCTGCGCCTGCCCGCCGCGCCCGAGCGCAACCGCGCGCTCTGGCTCGACCTCGTCGCTGCGGCCCGCGCCTCCCCGTCGCCCACGTCGGTGGTGTCGATGGAGTTCCTCGGCTTCGCCACCGACGCCCAGGTCGAGGAGCTGCTGGCCCCGCTGGCCGGTCTCGACGTGCAGGTCGTGGTCTCGGCGCGCGACCAGCGGCTGGCGGTGCCGGCGCAGTGGCAGACCTTCACCCGCAACCTGGGCGAGGACGACTGGGCCACCTACCTGCGCCGCATCGAGGACCCCGACGACGTCGACAGCCGTGCCCACCGCACCTTCCACCGTGCCCAGGACGTGCCCGACGTGGTCACCCGGTGGGGGTCGCACCCCGCCGTCGGCGGCGTCGGCCTGGTCACGGTGCCGGCCCCCGGTGCGCCGCCCGACGCGCTGTGGCACCGCTTCGCGAGCGCGGTGGGCGCCGACCCCGACGTCGTCGACCCCTCGGTCGCCAAGCACAACGCCTCGCTCGGCTTCGCGTCCTGCGACGTGCTGCGGCGGGTCAACCCCCAGCTCGCCGAGATCGCCCCGCCGGTCTACCGGGCGCTGGTGCGCGAGGCCGCGACGGGCCCGCTGGCCGCGCTGCGGGCCGACGAGGAGCGCCCGCTGCTCGACCGCGCCGCAGCCGCGGTGGCCCTGGCACGCAACGCCGCGGTGCGCGACCTGGTGACGACCGGGCGGGTCGTGCTCACCGGCGACCTCGACGACCTGCCGGTCTCCGACGACCTCGCGGACTACCCGCAGGTCGCCCCGGCCCCGGCGCCCGACCAGGTGCTGCGGGCGGCGTTGGTGCTGCGCGACCACGCCGCGCAGCGCCACGCCGACGAGGTGGGCCCGGCCCCGGCAGGGTCGGTCGCGGGTCCGGACGCCGACCTCGACGTCCTGCTGGGCGAGGCCGCGAGCCTGCTGCGCGAGGTCGCCGCGGTCCGCTGACCGGTGCGTCGGCCGGCGTGCCGAACGGCGTGCCGTCGGAGCCCCCGGCCGGAGTCGCGGCAGGAGCCGTCGCGGGCCCCGGGGGGTCCCCGACACGTCGGCCGACGTGCCGCCCGCGGGGTTCCCCCACGCCGGTGACCATGCCTTACCCTCGACAGGTGTCCCGAGTCCTGCGTCGTGTCGTCACCCGCCCCGGTGGGTACGGCGCCCGCGCCTCGGTGGTCCTCGTCGCCACCGCCGCCCTGCTCGCGGGGTGCGGCTCCTCCGACGGTGACAGCGCCACCGACCCCGCGGGGTCGACCAGCCCGTCCGCGGCCGAGTCCGGGTCGTCCGAGCCGTCGGCGTCCCCGCCCGAGGCGAGCGAGAGCCCGACCGGGAGCGCGGCGCCCGGCGGCAGTAACGGGGCGGCCACCGTCCCGGCGTGCGCCGACGTGTGGGTGGCGGGCCAGGACCTCCCGCGCGGCTACGCCGGGTGCGAGCAGGACGGCGTGGTGGAGGAGCCCGTGGCCCGCCGCTGCGAGCTGGGACAGCAGATCGTCGAGCACGCCGGCCGCTACTACGCGGTGCCGGGCTACGTCGTGAACGAGACCGATGGTCTCGCCTCGAGCCGGCAGTACCAGCGCGCCCTGCGCAGCTGCCAAGGATGACCCACGGTGCAACCACCTGCCGCCGGCAGGTGTGCGGTCCGCCCTCCGGCGGTCCGGGACAAGGAGTAAGCATGTCTGTACGTCGCACGCTCGCCGCAGCCCTGGTGGGGCTGCCGCTGCTGCTGACGGGGGCCGTCGTCGCGGTGCCCGCGCAGGCCGCGCCGGTCGCCGGTGTCGCCTCCGTCGAGGTGCCCACGGCCGACCGCCCCGGCGGCAACGGCCGCCAGCGCGAGATGTCGGTGGCCTCGGGCTTCGCCGTGCGGCAGGGGGTGCTGTTCAACAACCCCCTGAACGACCGCTCGCACGTCATCAACAGGCACCTGCGCGACGCCATCGCGAACACGCCCAAGGGCGAGAAGATCCGCATGATCACGTGGAACTTCAAGAGCCAGCTGTTCGTGCGCTCGCTGCGCGCCGCCCACCAGCGCGGCGTCAGCGTGCGGGTGATCATGTCCGGCGGCCTCGCCGCCCAGCAGCAGCCCGACGGCGACTACCGCACCCTGAAGCGGGCCCTGTCGGTGGGCAACAAGTCGCGCGAGCCCGGCATGAAGAGCTGGTTCCGCGTCTGCAACAACTCCTGCCGCGGCAAGGCCGGCACCGGCATCGTGCACTCGAAGTTCTTCCTCTTCAGCCGGGTCGGCTCGTCGCGCCACGTGGTGATGCAGGGCTCGGGCAACCTCACCGAGGCCGCCGCCAACAACCAGTGGGACGACCTGGTCACGCTGGCCGGACGCGAGAAGTCCTACCGCGGCTACGAGAAGATCTTCACGCAGGCCGCGAAGGACCGGCTGCACCGCCCGACCTTCGACACCTTCGCCGACGGCGAGTTCCGCTCCTGGTTCTACCCCCGCCTCGGCCGCTCCGACCAGGTCGTCGACATGCTCGACCGCACCAAGTGCAAGAACGCCCGCAAGGGCTTCGGCATCAACGGCCGCACGCAGATCCGCATCTCGCAGTCGGTCTTCAACGGCCTGCGCGGTGAGGCCATCGCCCGCGCGGTCCGGCAGAAGCACAACGCCGGCTGCAACGTCCGCATCAACTACTCGGTGATGACGCCGAACGTGCGCGACATCCTCGGCCCCGTGCCGCGCCGCCACATCGTGCAGGACCCGAACGGCGACGGCGTCTACGACCGCTACCTGCACATCAAGTCGATCGCGATCAGCGGCCACTACGGCAACAGCCGCGGCGACCGCATCGTGCTCAACGGCTCCGCGAACTGGTCGGGCTCGAGCCTGAAGTCCGACGAGCAGGGCATGATCATCACCCGCGACGCGATCGTGCGCAGCTACATCGACTGGGCCAACCAGCTGTTCCTGAACCCGCCGCGCGGCCGCGTGGTCGCCAGCCGCCCGAGCGCCGGCGTCGACCCGTACGAGAAGGCCTGGCTGCTGACGCAGTGACGGCACGGGGCCCCCGCCTGTCGGCGGGCGGTCCCGCACCGGTGCCGGACACGCCGCCCGAACGCCGGGACAGGGGGTCCGGGGAAGGTTAGCCTTCCCCGGACCCTCCTCCCCTTCCCCGACGTCGGAGGTCGACATGCTCGTGCGCCCGCTCGGTGGCTGGACCGCTCTGGTCCTGCTCGCCGCCACCCTCTCCCTGGGACCGGGTGCCACGGCCCTCGCCGACCCCGCCGCCGCCGTCCCCACGAGCAGCCTGACGACCTCGGCCGCCCCGGACGACTCGACCACCGACCCCACCCGGCTCACGGCGTCGGTCGTGAGCGTCGAGGACGCCGCCGCGCGGCGCGCCGCGACGGTGCGCAAGGTCTCCGCCGGCGGCGAGCACTCCTGCGAGGTGCGCGGCGACCGCACGCTGTGGTGCTGGGGTCGCAACACCTACGGGCAGCTCGGCACCGACCGCACCGGCCCGGGCACGCCGGAGCCGCAGCAGGTCGGGGAGGCCACCACGTGGCGCTCGGTCTCCGCCGGCGGCTCGTCCACCTGCGCGACGCGCACGGAGGGGACCCTCTACTGCTGGGGGGTCAACCACCGAGGCCAGCTCGGCGACGGCACCACCGACGCCCGCCTGACGCCCCGCAAGGTCGCCGGCAGCCAGTGGGCCCAGGTCTCCACCGGGTGGTTCCACACCTGCGCGACCCGTGACGACGAGACCCTGTGGTGCTGGGGCGACAACTCCGCCGGCCAGCTCGGCCAGGGCGGTCTCAAGGACCAGACCAGCCCCGTCAAGGTCCCCGGACGCGGCTGGAAGCGGGTCTCGGTCGACGGCTGGACGACGTGCGCGGTCAAGGGCGACGGCAGCGCCTGGTGCTGGGGTCGCAACGTGTTCGGCCAGCTCGGCGTCGGCGACAACCGCGACCGCAGCGAGCCCACGCAGGTCGGCACCGGCACCAGCTGGAGCGGCATCGCCGTCTCCTGGACCCACACCTGCGCCCGCACCCGCGCCGGCGCCGTGAGCTGCTGGGGCCGCGGCGACCAGGGCCAGCTCGGCACCGGCAGCCCGACCGGCGCCACCTCGCCGCAGACCGTGGTCGGCGGCCACGACGCCACCCGCCTCGACGTCGGGGAGGCCACCTCGTGCCTCGTCGACGCCGACCGGCGCCGCTGGTGCTGGGGCTCCGACGTCTACGGCCAGCTCGGTGACGGGCTGCGGGGCGGCAGCGCCGCACGTCCGGTCGCCTCGACCGGCACCTGGAGCGACGTCAGCGTGGGCTGGCTGCACACCTGCTCGCGCACCGCCGACGGACGACGGGTCTGCGCCGGCAACGACGAGCGCGGCCAGAGCGCCGGAGCCGCCCCCGTGCCTGCCGCCCGGTCCCGCGCCAC
Source organism: Nocardioides sp. FY1077 (assembly GCF_058681775.1). NCBI lineage: Bacteria > Bacillati > Actinomycetota > Actinomycetes > Propionibacteriales > Nocardioidaceae > Nocardioides > Nocardioides sp. FY1077. The sequence goes on from NZ_JBZWDB010000005.1 coordinate 42,976, forward strand.
CCGTCCGGCCCGCCGCGCCGGTCCCCTCGACCTCCGCATCGCGACGTTCAACACCGTGGGCAACCAGCACACCCGTCCCTACGCCCACGACGACCACCTCGCGCCGGCCCGCCTGCGCGCGGAGTGGACCGCCCGGGCCCTGCGCACCCTCGACGTCGACGTCGTCGGGGTGCAGGAGCAGACCGCTGAGCAGCTGGCCGCGATCACCGCCGCCGCCGGCGGCGAGTACGCCGCGTACCGCGCCCCGGCCGCCGGCGACCTCGCCGTCGAGTCGGCGCTGCTGTGGCGCCGCGACGTGTGGAAGGCCGTGCGCCGGACCACCATCAGCACCCAGTTCATCAGCCGCCAGCTGCCCCGGCCGGTGGTGCTGCTGGAGCACCGCGCCACCGGGCGCCGCGCCTGGGTGATGGCCGTGCACAACGCGCCCTGGGAGTACCAGCGCAAGCGCAACGCCGCGGTCCGCGACCAGCTGGCGAAGATCAACGAGCTCGAGGCCACCGGCACGCCGGTCTTCTTCATCGGCGACATGAACGAGAAGGCGACCATCGTGTGCAAGGTCATGCAGCACACCACCCTGCGCAGTGCCACCGGTGGCCGCTACCGCGACGGCACGTGCACCCCGCCGCCGGGCACCATGCGCGTCGACTGGCTCTTCGGTCCGGGCAACGCGTCCTGGGCCGGGTATGCTGAGAGCCGCATCCCGCTGGTGAGGCTGGCGACGGATCACTGGGTGCCGGTCTCTCGCGTCACTGTTCCCTGACGCACGTCCCCGACCGGCGCCCGCCACCCCACGACGCGGCGGAGGAGCGTGCCCATGGCCGAGCGCCTGGTCCTGCACATCGGATCGATGAAGTCCGGCACGAGCTTCGTGCAGAACGTCCTCGGCGTGCACCGCGAGCGGCTGGCCGAGCACGGTGTGCTGTTCGCGGGGGAGCGTTGGCGGGTGCAGGTCAAGGCGGTGCGCGAGCTCATCGAGCTCGGCGGCCCCGGCCAGGAGCCGGTGCCCGAGGACGGGTCGTGGGCGGCGGTGGCCGCCGACGTCAACGCCTGGCCCGGCACGGCCGTGATCTCGATGGAGTTCCTCGGCCCGCGCAGCGAGGACAAGATCCGCCAGCTGCTCGCGTCGTTCCCCGACACCCGCGTCGAGGCGGTGCTGACCTGCCGCGACCTGTCGCGCAACATCCCCGCGATGTGGCTGGAGTCGATGCAGAACGGCTCGTCGATCACCTGGCCCGACTACCTCGCCGCGGTGCGGGACCACGACGGCCGCTCCCCGGCGTCCCGCAACTTCTGGCGCCACCAGGACCTGCCGGCCATCGCCGCGCGGTGGGCCGGCGTCCTCGGTCGTGACCGAGTCACGATCCTCACCGTGCCGCCGTCCGGGGCCCCCAGCGACCTGCTGTGGCGCCGGTTCGCCGAGGTGCTCGGTGTCGACGCCGAGGGCTACGACCTCGACGTGCGCTCCAACCGCTCGATCGGCCCGGCCACGGCGATGGTGCTGCGCCGGCTCAACGAGAAGATGGTCGTGAACGGCGCCGTCCCCCCGGGCTACGACCGCTTCGTGAAGCACGCGCTCGCCAAGCGCGGCCTGGTGGCCCGCACCCCGCTCGAGCCCCGGCTCGGCCTCGACGAGCCGTGGGTGCGCACCGCCGGTGTCGACCAGCTCGAGCGGCTGCGGCGCGCGGGGCACCGCGTGGTCGGCGACCTCGACGAGCTGACCCCGGTCGTGGTGCCGGGGGTGCACACCGACCAGATCGCCGCCGAGGACCAGCTCGCCGCCGCCGTCGACGGCCTCGAGCTGGTGCTGCGGGAGTGGAGCCAGAGCGAGCGCAAGCAGCGCCGGGCGACCCGGCGCTCGGGTCGCGGTGGTGGTCGTGGTGGTGGTCGTGGTGGTGGTCGTGGTGGCGGTGGTGGTCGCGGCGGCCGCGGGCGCGGTCCCGCCGACGACACCGACGGCACCGGCGGCACCGACCGCGCCGACGGCACCGACCTCGGGGACGACGACTGATGGCGCTCCTGCGTCGACGCGGCGGCGACGCCACGTCCGAGCCACCCGCCGGGACGCCCGCGAGGAGCGAGAAGGCCGCGCGCACCGGTGCCGGACGCGCCGAGGAGCCCGAGGACCTCTCCCACCTGGTGTTCGCGCCGCCCGAGGGCGAGCTGCCGAGCGTCGCGGTGATGACCATGGCCCGCGACGAGGGCGCGATGCTCGGGCGCTGGGTGGGCCACTACGCCGCCCAGGTCGGGGCCGAGAACGTCTACGTCGTCGACGACCACTCCACCGACGGCTCCACCGACGCGCTGGCCGGCCCGGTGCTGCGCATCCCGACCCTGCGCAAGCGAGGCTTCGAGCCGTCGCGCATGGAGCTGATGGCCGGTCTGTCGGCCGGGCTGCTCGCGGCGTACGACGCCGTCGTGTTCTGCGACGCCGACGAGTTCCTGGTCGCCGATCCCGACGTGCACGCCTCCCTGCGTCACTTCGTCGCGGCCCGGCCGGACCGCCAGGCCGTGGGGGTCACCGCGCTGAACGTCGTGCACGACGCCGCCCGCGAGGGCGCCCTGCGCGACGACGAGCCCGTGCTCGGCCAGCGCCACCTCGCCAAGTTCGTGCCGCTGATGTGCAAGCCCAGCCTGAAGTGGGTGCCGGCCCGCTGGGCCCACGCCTCCCACGGGGTCGAGTGCCCCTTCGAGGTCGACCCCGAGCTGTGGATGTTCCACCTCAAGTTCGCCGACCGCGACCACCTCGCGCAGGCCGCGGCCAAGCGCCACGCCGCGTTCGCCGACGACGGCCGCGCCGCGCGCACCAGCTGGGAGCGCCCGGCCGACGAGATGGTCGACCTGCTCGACGAGATCACCGCCGACGTCGACCTCGAGACGGTGGAGCGGTTCCGGCCGCGACCGGCGCGCCTGGAGCGGATCGTGCAGCGCCAGGGCCGCATGTGGCGCGCCACCGGCGCCGGGCAGGTGCAGGCGATGCGCAACCAACCGCTGGTGCGGGTGCCGAAGCGCTTCCACGGACTGGTGTGACCGCACCGCGCCGGGCGGCGCCGGATGCCCCGCCGGCCGGGTCGGGGGCTGGTACGTTCGCGGCTCCAGGACACCCGAGGGGGGACGACGTGCGACGGCTTCCCGACGTCATCGACGTCGACAGTGCCGGGCTGCGGCTGAGCCGCAGTGACGACGTCCTGCTCGACGTGCACCTCGACGGTCGTCGCGTCTGGTCCTTCTGGACCGCTCGGGTGGCCGGGCGCCGCGTCCGCCGACCGGCCGCCGCCGACCCGGCGGTGCACGCCGCCGGGGACGCGGTCGCCGGCGCCACCGCGTCCGAGGGCGCCGGCGCGCCGCCCGACCTCGCCCAGGTCGTCGAGCCCCCGGTGGTCGTGGAGCCGGAGGTGGTGGTGCCGTGGCCGCGCGAGCTGGCCGAGGCGCTCACCGGGCCGGCCCGGCTGGAGGTGAGGGGCGAGGGCGAGGTGCTCTTCGACCGCGAGCTCGTCCTGGGGCCGCGACCCGAGCGGGTCGACCTCGTCGACCGCGCCGGGCGGCCCCTGGTGGTCGACAACCACGGGCGCCTCGCGGTGGCCTTCGGCGACCAGGACGACGAGTCCGTCGCCCCGCTGCTCGACGCCACCGAGCGCCTGCTCGGCGACCTCGAGGCCGCCGGGGTGGAGCCGTTCGTGGCCTACGGCACCCTGCTCGGCGCCGTGCGCGAGGGCACCTTCCTCGGCCACGACAACGACGTGGACCTGGCCTACCTGAGCCGTCACGACAACCCGGTCGACGTGATCCTGGAGTCCTACCGGGTGCAGCGCCACCTGATCCGAGCGGGCTACGACACCACCCGCTACAGCGGGGCCGGGTTCCGCGTCGACGCCGCCGTGCCCGACGGCACCCGCCGCACGATCGACGTGTTCGCCGGTGCGCTGTTCCAGCGCCACCTGATGCTGATGGGCGAGCTGCTGGTGCCCTACGAGCGCGACTCCGTGCTGCCCCGCTCGACCGTCACGCTGCGCGGGCGCATGCTGCCGGCGCCGGCCGATCCCGAGCGCCTGCTCGCCGCGACCTACGGCCCGCAGTGGCGGGTGCCGGACCCGGCGTTCGCGTTCCACCCGCCGGCGTCGACCACCCAGCGCCTCGACAGCTGGTTCCGCGGCACCCGCGCCGCGCGCAACCACTGGGACCGCCGCTACTCCGACGCGGTGCACCGCGGTCCGGTCCGCAAGCCGCACGACCTGGCCAAGCTGCTGCACCGCGAGGAGCCCGAGGGCTGCGAGGTGGTCGACGTCGGCTGCGGGCGCGGCCAGGACGCCGTCTGGCTGGCCAGGCAGGGCCACCAGGTGACCGGCCTCGACTTCTCGCCCAACGGCTTCGCCCGCCTGCAGGACCGTGCCCGGGAGTACGGCTGGAACGTCGACTTCGCCTCGATGAACCTGCTCGAGCTGCGCCAGGTGATGCTCTGGGGCGCGCGGCTCGCGCGGCGTCCCGGTCCCCGGGCGGTGCTGGCCCGCCACGTCGCCGACGCCACCAGCGACCGCGGCCGCCGCCACCTGTGGCGGCTGGCGGCGATGACGCTGGCCGACGGGGGACGGCTCTACGTCGACTTCCTGGTGCCGCCGTCGCGTCCGCCGCTGCCCTCGGAGCTGCTGCTGCACGGGGTGGCCCCCGAGGTCGTGCGCGCCGAGGCCGAGGCCCGGGGCGCCACCGTGCTCAGCCAGGAACCGGTGCGCGCCCTGCACACCGGACAGCCCGCGGCCGCCGTCGACGTCGACGACCCGCAGGAAGGATGCCGGATGGTGATGGAGTGGACGAGATGAGCACACCCGGGAGCCGCGGACCCGACGCGGGCGCCGAGCCCGCCGGTCTCGGTGAGCGCCTGCGCCGCAAGGTGCCGGGCGTCGTGGAGGCGGAGGGCGTGGCCGCCCAGGTCGACGGGCTGCGCGCCCGCGTGGTCGAGCTCGAGGAGGAGGTGGCCGAGCTGCGCCGCCTGAACCTGCGTGTCGCCGAGCTGACCGACGTCGTGCAGGAGCTGCTGCTGCCGCTGTCGTCCAGCGACCCCGCCCGGGCGCAGGAGGTGCTCGACCGGTACGACGCCGAGCTCGGCAGATGAGCCGGCGGGTCTTCCTGCACCTCGGCCTGCCCAAGACCGGCACCAGCTACCTGCAGGCCGGCTGGTGGTCCCACCGCGACCGCCTGCTCGCCGCCGGCGTGCTGCTGCCGGGGCGGGCCAAGCGCGACCACCTGCTGAGCTCGCTGGTGGTGCGCGACGACCCCGGCGTGCACCGGCGCGGCCCGGGCGCGGCACAGGCCTGGGACGTCGTGACCGCGCAGGTCGCGCAGCACGACGGCGACGCCCTGGTCTCCCACGAGTTCTTCTGCGCGGCGAGCGCAGAGCAGGCCCGCCGCGCGGTCGCCGACCTGTCCGCCGACGAGGTGCACCTGGTCGTCACGGCCCGTGAGCCGCTCGCGCTGTTCACGTCGAGCTGGCAGGAGCACCTGAAGAACCGCGGCACCACCCCGCTGGCCGACTACGGCCGCGGGGAGTCCGACGACCCCCGCGACGTCTGGGACTGGCGCGCGCTCGACCTCGGCCTGGTGCTCGCGCGCTGGGGACCGGCGGTGCCGCCCGAGCGGGTGCACGTGCTGCCGGTGCCGGGTCGTGACGAGCCCCGCGAGGAGCTGTGGCACCGGTTCGCCGCGGTGCTCGGCGTCGACCCGGACGTGGTCGACACCAGCGGGCAGTTCGCCAACTCCGGCATGGGTGTGGTCGAGGCCGAGACGCTGCGCCGGGTCAACGCCGCCCTCACCGGAGCCTGGAGCGCCGTCGATCGCGGCCGCTGGCTGCGCAGCTTCCTCGCCGACCAGCGGCTGGCCGCGCGCGGGGGCGAGCGGTTCTGGCCCGGCGACGACCAGGTGGCCGACTGCCGCGCCCGCGGCGAGCGGGCGGTGGCCGCGGTGCGCGAGGCCGGGTACGACGTGCGCGGCGACCTCGACTCGCTGCTCGTGCCGGCCGACCCCGGACGGCGGCGCCACCCCGACTCGGTCACCGACGCCGAGGTCGCGGCCGTGGCGGTCGACCTCGTCGCCGACCTGCTCGGCGAGCTGCGCGAGCGGGCCGACACCCCGGCCAGGCCCACCCTGTCGGCCGGGCCGGCCGCGGCCCCCACCACCGTTCCCGCCGCCACCACGGCCGACCGGGTCCGCTCGGTCGTGGGACGGGCCCGCAGGTCCCGGCGTCCCCCGGCCTGACCCGCCCGACCCGCACGCGACCGGCGTCCGGGCCGTGTGGTGTTTCCCACAGGGACCGGAGGCTACTCACGGGTTACTTTGGGGCCACGGTCGACGCCGCCTGCGTCGCCGGGCACGCCCAGACCCCGACGAAGGAGCGCGTGACGATGGCCCGCCTGTGCGAGACCGAGGGACTCACCGAGGACCAGTCCGAGATCCTGAAGGCGGTCCGCGCGTTCGTCGAGTCGGAGATCCTCCCGGTCGCCACCGAGCTCGAGCACGCCGACGAGTACCCCACCGAGATCGTCGAGGGCCTCAAGGAGCTCGGCGTCTTCGGGCTGATGATCCCCGAGGAGTACGGCGGGCTGGGGGAGTCGCTGCTCACCTACGCGCTGGTGGTCGAGGAGATCGCCCGCGGCTGGATGAGCGTCTCCGGCGTCATCAACACCCACTTCATCGTGGCGTACCTGCTGATGCACCACGGCACGGACGAGCAGAAGCAGAAGTACCTGCCGCGGATGGCCACCGGCGAGGTCCGCGGGTCGTTCTCCATGTCCGAGCCCGGGCTCGGCTCCGACGTCGCGGCGATCAAGACCAAGGCCGTGCGCACCGACGACGGCTACGAGATCACCGGCCAGAAGATGTGGCTGACCAACGGTGGGTCGTCGAACCTGGTGGCGGTGCTGGTGCGCACCGACGAGGGCGCCGAGTCGGTCTACAAGAACATGACGACGTTCCTGGTCGAGAAGGAGGCGGGCTTCGGGGAGACCGCCCAGGGCGTCACCATCCCCGGCAAGATCGACAAGATGGGCTACAAGGGCGTCGACACCACCGAGATGGTGCTCGAGGGCCACCGCATCTCCGCCGACCAGGTGCTGGGCGGCGAGCCCGGCAAGGGCTTCTACCAGATGATGGACGGCGTCGAGGTGGGCCGGGTCAACGTCGCGGCCCGCGCCACCGGTGTCGCCAACCGCGCCTTCGAGCTCGGCATCGCCTACGCCCAGCAGCGCGAGACCTTCGGCAAGCCGATCGCCCAGCACCAGGCCATCCTGTTCCGCCTCGCCGAGATGGCGACGAAGGTGGAGACCGCCCACGCGATGATGGTGAAGTCGGCGCGCCTGAAGGACAAGGGCGAGCGCAACGACGTCGAGGCCGGGATGGCCAAGTACCTCGCCGCGGAGTACTGCAACGAGGTCGTCGAGGCCTCGTTCCGCATCCACGGCGGCTACGGCTACTCCAAGGAGTACGAGATCGAGCGGCTCTACCGCGAGGCGGCGTTCCTGCTGATCGGCGAGGGCACCGCCGACATCCAGAAGATGATCATCGGTCGCTCGCTGCTGAAGGATTACCGGCTGCGCTGAGCCAGGGCCTAAGGTCTCGCGCCATGGCACACCGGGTCGTCCTGCACGTCGGGCTCATGAAGTCCGGTACGAGCTTCGTCCAGGGACTGCTGTTCGCCAACAAGCCGGCCCTGCTCGAGCAGGGGGTGCTGGTGCCCGGCGCCGGCTGGGGTCGCCAGGTGGCGGCGGTCAAGGACGTGCTCGCCGAGGGCCCCGGACGCCGGTGGGGCCGCCTCGTCGACGAGGTGGCCGCCCACGAGGGCACGGCCGTGGTGTCGATGGAGTTCCTCGGCCCGGCCCGCCCCGACCAGGTGCGGCGGGTCGTCGGGTCCTTCCCCGGCGCCGAGGTGGAGGTGGTCGTCACCGCCCGCGACCTGAACCGGTCGATCGCCTCGCTGTGGCAGGAGACCGTGCAGAACGGGCGCTCGTGGGGCTGGGACGAGTACGTCGCCGACGTGGCCGCCAAGGCTCCCGGCGCAGGCGCCGGCCGGCCCGACCGCGAGAGCGCCGGCGGCACCTTCTGGCGTCAGCAGCACCTGCCGCGCGTCGTGGACACCTGGGCCGCGACCGTGGGCCGCGACCGGGTGGTCGTGGTGACCGTGCCCGGCCCCGGCAGCCCGCGCGACGCCCTCACCACGCGCTTCGAGGAGGTGCTGGGCGCGGGGCTGCCGCAGCGCGACCCCGGTGACTCCGGCAACGCCTCGCTGGGGCTGACCTCCACGCTCGCGCTGCGCCGCGTCAACGAGCTGCTCGACGGCCGCGGCCTGCGGTTCCCGGCCGGGGCCCGGCTGCGCAAGCAGGTGCTGGCCAAGACCGTGCTGGCCGCCCGCCGGGGCGAGGAGCCGCGGCTGGGCCTGCCGGTGGCGCCGTGGGTGGTCGAGCAGTCGCAGCAGACGGTGGCGCTGCTGCAGCAGCAGGGCACCCGCCTCGTGGGCGCGTGGGCCGACCTCGACCCCGTCGACGTGCCGGGCGTGCACCCCGACAGCATCGACGCCGCCGCGGTGGGCGAGGCCGCCCTGGCCGGGCTCGCCGGCGTCCTCGCCGCGCAGATCGACGACTGACGCAGCGCCTCGCGCCGGCGTCATCGGTGCCGTCGGCGTACCGCCTCAGCAGTCGGAGGCGACGCCCTGCAGGCGGTACGTCGTGCGGACCGGGCGGTGGTCGGACAGCGTGGACGGCACCACCGAGGCGCCGACCGGGGTGATCGACTCACCAGCGTGCAGCAGGTAGTCGATGCGGCCGCGCAGGCCCACCGACGGGTGGGTGAAACCGGCCCCGGCGCCGACCCCCGGCCAGCTGTCGACCATGGTCGCGGCGAGCGTGCGCATCGGGGCAGAACCCGGGTGCGCGTTCATGTCGCCGCCGAGCACCGTGGGCAGCGGATCGGCCGCCATCACCCGGTTGATCGCCCGCACCTGCACCATCCGCGAGGGCTCCGAGCGGTTCTGCAGGTGGGTGCTGTAGACGCTCATCGCCACGCCGTCGACGTCGAGGGTGGCGTGCAGCAGGCCCCGCTGCTGCATGCCCCTGCCGACGAGGAACGGCAGCAGCCTGTTGCCCGACGACACGATCGGGTAGCGCGAGAGGATCGCGGTGCCGTACTGGCTGCCGTGGGCCCGGCGCACGTTGGCGCCGAAGGCGTGCTCCATGCCGAGCGCGGCGCCCAGGATGCGCGGCTGGTCGGTGCGCCCGCTGAACGCGCGACGGCGGTCGACCTCCTGGAGCAGCACGACGTCGGCGCCCGACGCGCGGATCGTGCGGGCGTAGTCGTCGAGCTGGACGCCCCGACCGCTCGCGAAGCCGGACTTGATGTTGTACGACAGCACGGTCACCGACCGGGTCACCGGCTCCGGGAGGCAGGTGGCCTGCTCGGTGCGGCGGGCCAGGTCGCCCCCGCCGCTCGGCACGTCGACGCCGGGGGTCGCGCTGCGCGGGCCGCGCCGGTCGCCGCTCCCGCCGCGCCGCTCGGTGCGCCGCTCGGCGCGGGCCTCACGGCGTTCGGCGCGGGTGGTCGGTGCGGCCTCCAGGGGCGCCGGTGACGGCGCCAGCTCCTGGCTCGGCGAGGCCGTCGGGCTCTCGGTCGACCCCACCGCGGACTCCACCGGCGCCAGCCCGGTGGCGGCGGTGTCGTCGCGCCCGCCGGTGAGCGACACCGCGAGCACGACGGCGAGCAGCACCAGCACGATCGGCACCACGGTCAACGCGGCGCGCGCGCCTCCGGGCCGGTGGTGCGGCCCCACCGGCGACGCGCCCGCGGGTGCCGGGACGGCACGCTCGGGCTGCGCAGGAGGCACGTCGGGGGTCACCGGGGAAGTGTAGGCAGACGTTCCTGCGCGGTGACGAAGCGCACGTGCGGGGCGGCTGCGCGGGGTCGGCGGCGTGCGCCACGATGGGCCCGCGTCCGCTCAGCGGCCGCAGCAGTCCGCACACCGACCACCGTCGCCCAGCCACGAGGAGCACCGCAATGCAGTTCGGCCGCAGCTACGAGGAGTTCGAGGTCGGGGCGACGTACAAGCACTGGCCCGGCAAGACCGTCACCGAGTACGACGACCACCTCTTCTGCCTGCTCACGATGAACCACCACCCGCTGCACCTCGACGCCAACTACGCCAAGGAGACCACGCAGTTCGCCAAGAACGTCGTGGTCGGCAACTACGTCTACTCCCTGCTGCTCGGCATGAGCGTCGCCGACGTCTCCGGCAAGGCGATCGCGAACCTCGAGGTGGAGTCGCTGCGCCACGTCGCCCCCACGTTCCACGGCGACACGCTGTACGGCGAGACCACCGTCCTGGCCAAGACCGAGTCGCGCAGCAAGGACGACCGGGGCGTGGTGCACGTCGAGACCATCGGCTACAACCAGGACGGCACCGTGGTGTGCATCTTCCGCCGCAAGGTCATGGTGCCGAAGGACAGCTACCTCCAGCAGCGCGGCGGTGAGCAGCCCGGGCGACCGGTGCCCCAGCCCGGCAAGCACTGGGCCGGGCCGGGTGCCCAGGCCTGAGGCCCGCCGCCGCGCCTGCGAGGATGGGCGGCATGGGTGAGCTGTGGCTGGTCCGGCACGGGCAGACCGAGTGGAGCAAGGTGGGTCGGCACACCTCGGTGACCGACCTGCCGCTGCTGCCGGAGGGCGAGGAGGTGGCAGCGTCGCTGCGCGACCGGCTCGCCCGCGACTTCGCGCTGGTGCTGACCAGCCCCCGCACCCGCGCGCGCCGCACCGCCGAGCTGGCCGGCTGGTCGTCGGCCGAGGTCGACGACGACCTGCAGGAGTGGGCGTACGGCGACTACGAGGGCGTCACCACCGCGACGATCCGCGAGAGCGTGCCCGGCTGGTCGGTGTGGACCCACCCGACACCGGGCGGGGAGAGCGCCGCCGAGGTCACCACCCGCCTCGACCGCGTCGTGGCGCGCGCCCGCGCCACCGACGGCGACACGCTGGTCTTCGCCCACGGCCACTCCCTGCGTGCGCTCGCCGCGCGGTGGCTCGACCTGCCGGTCGCCGACGGGCGGCTGCTGCGCCTGGACACCGCCACCGTGTCGGTGCTCGGCCACGAGCGCGACGTGCCCGTCGTGCTGCGCTGGAACTGCTGAGCCCGCCGCGACCGGCACGGCTGGGTCCGGCTCTGCCGCACCCCGGCTGCTGACCGGCTCGTGACCGGCTCTTGACGGGCCGGGCCCCGGGGGTCACCGTGTCTGCGTGCCGCTCGCCGCTGGTTGCCCGCGCTGCCCGGCGCCCGTCGCCCCGGCCCCGGGGAGCGCGGGCGAGGGCGGGTGGTCGTGCCCCGACCACGGTCCGACCCCTGCGCTGTGGCGTCCCTCGGAGGTCGGCTACGACGACTTCACCGAGCACCTCGACGCCGCCGCCGGCTTCCCGACGTACCTGCCCTGGCCGCTGAGCCCCGGCTGGTCGGTCACCGACTTCGCCACGGTCGCCACGGTCGGCCCCGCCGGGGCTGCGCGGGCGAGCCTCGCGTCGTGCTCGGGCACCAGCCCCGCCGACGGGCCGGTGGACCTCGTCGTGGTGGCCGAGGAGCCCGGCACCGGCCTGGGGGCGCGGGTGGCCGGCACCCGCCACGACGACCCCGGCCACGAGATCAGCACGGCGCCGCCGGTGGCGCGGGTGCGGGTGGAGCACCAGCAGGTCCCGCTGTGGGCGGTCTCCACGACTCCGGAGATCGGGGAGTGGGACCGCTCGGTGCTGGCCGGCGAGGCCGGCGGCCGCTGGCTGTGGGTGGTGGTGCGCCCCGCGTCGGCGCTGCTGCTGCTGAACGCCGACTGGCACCTGCGCGACGTCTCCACCGTCGGCCCCGCGCTGGTCGAGCTGCCGTTCGGCGGCCCCGGTCCGGCCTGGTGAGCCCGACGCCTGCGCCGGGTGTGCGCTCCGGCTGACCGGCCCGGCTCCGTGGCTAGGCGTCGTGGGACGCCGGCGGGGGCGTCGACCCGCCCACGGTGAGCGCCGCGACGGCGGTGGTGAGCGGCACGGCCAGCACCAGCCCGACCGCGCTGGCCAGGGTGCGCACCACCTCCACGCCGATCGACTCGTCGGCGAGCAGCTCGACGAGCGGACGGTCGTAGAGCGAGAGCAGCAGCAGCACCGCCAGGCCGGTGCCGGCGTAGGCGAACACGATCGTGTAGATCGTGGAGGCGATGTGGTCGCGCCCGATGCGCATGGCGCTGGTGAACAGCCGGCGGCGTCCGAGGTGGGGCGCCGCGGCGCGCAGCTCCCACACCGCGGAGGCCTGGGTGATGGTGACGTCGTTGAGCACCCCGAGCCCCGCGATGATCACCGCGCAGGCCAGCACCCCCTGGGTGTCCAGGGCGGGGGCGTAGCCGGCGAGCAGCTCGCCGGTCTCGTCGTTGATGCCCGACAGCCGTGCGGCCCCGACGGCCCACACCCCGAGCAGCGCGGTGGCGCCGATGCCGGCGAGCGTGCCGAGCAGGGCGGCGCTGGTGCGCAGCGACGGGCCGTGGGCGAGGTACAGGACGACGTACATGATCGCCGACGAGCCCACGGCCGCCACCGCCCAGCCCGACCCGCCGGCCAGCAGCGCCGGCAGCAGGAACTGCGCGATCACCACGGCGGCGAGCCCGAGCCCCACCAGCGCCAGCAGCCCGCGCAGGCGGGCCACCAGCGCCACCAGCACGACGAACGCCCCCGCCAGCAGCCCCAGCGGCAGGCGGCGCTCCACGCCGGCGAACCCGTAGCCCGGCCCGCCGGCGGCGGTGGTGGCCTCGTCGAGGCGGATCAGCCGCACCGTGTCGCCCGCGGTCAGCCCGGAGCGTCCGACGTACGGCGGGACGCCGAGCACGACCTCCTCGCCGTCGACGTCGGCGGTGAGGGTGTCGCAGTCCTCCGGCGGGGGCTCGCGCGAGCCCTGCTCGCCGTCGACGAGCACCGGGCACGACGGCCCGACCCCGACCACCGGGGCGCTCACGGTGGTCGTGCCGGCGCGCAGGAAGTCGACGTCGGCGGGCGCGTCGGCGGCCGAGGGCCACAGCACCACCAGCCCGACGACGGTGGCCACCGCGCCGAGCGCCAGCACCCCGAGCAGCGCCGCGCGGGCGCGCAGGCCGACCCCGACGTCGGGGGGCGGTCCGCCGTGCACGTGACCGTGCGCCCCGGTGGCGCCGGGCCCGCCGGGGACGCCGGAGCCGGCGGGGGAGCGGTCGGCCCGGTGGTTGCCCATGGCGGCATTGTGCCGGGAGCCGGGACCGGGGGTGCGCCCGCCTAGGCTGGGCGGGTGCGCATCGACCTCCACACCCACTCGCGCGCCAGCGACGGCACGCAGACGCCCGGCGAGCTGGTGCGCGCCGCCGCCGCGGCCGGGCTCGACGTCGTCGCGCTCACCGACCACGACACCGCCGAGGGCTGGGCGGAGGCCGAGCGCGTCGCCGAGGAGGTGGGCATCGGGCTGGTGCGCGGCATGGAGGTCAGCACCCGCCACGACGGCCAGTCGGTGCACCTGCTGGCCTACCTGCCCGACCCCACCTACCCGCCGCTGGCCGGCGCCCTGCAGCGGGTGCTCGACGGTCGCGCCTCGCGGGTGCCGGAGGTCGTCGCCCGGCTGAACGCGCTCGGCATCGAGCTCACCGAGGCCGACGTCGCGGCCGTCTCCGACGGCACCGCGGCCAGCGGACGACCCCACATCGCCGACGCGCTGGTCGCCCGCGGGGTCGTCGGCAACCGCGGCGAGGCGTTCACCCGCTTCCTCAACCCCGGGCGGCCCGCCTACGTCGACCGCTACGCCGCCCCGCTCGTCGACGTCGTCGACGCCGTGCGGGGCGCCGGCGGCGTCACCGTCATCGCCCACCCGTGGGGCCGCCGCCGCGACGAGCGGCCCGACGAATCCGCCCTCGCCGCGCTGGCCGAGCGCGGCCTGGCCGGGATCGAGGTCGACCACCAGGACCACGCTCCCGACGTGCGCCGCCGGCTGCGCGCCATCGCCGACAACCTCGGCCTGGTGGCCACCGGCTCCAGCGACCACCACGGCACCGGCAAGGTCGACCACGAGCTGGGCTGCAACACCACCGACCCCGCCCAGCTGAGCCGCCTGCTCGACCTCGCGGCCGCCGCGGCCGCTGCCTCCGGTCGGCAGACCCCCCAGGCGCTGCACCTGCCCGCCGGGCTCTGACGCCCCTGCCCGGGCTCGCCGCTGCGCCTTGGTCGTGGGTCGGCGGGTGGGTCGTGTGCCTGGTGGCGCGCCTGGACGCGTCGCGGGGCACACGACCCGGGTGGTCGACCTGGCCGGGTGGTCGACCGGGCTGGATGGCGGTCCGCGGGGTGGGTAGGTGGGTCGTGTGCCTGGTGGCGCTCCTGGACGGGTCGCGGGGCACACGACCCGGGTGGTCGACCTGGCCGGGTGGCGATCCGCGGGGTCGGTTGGCGGGTCGTGTGCCTGGCGGCGCGCCTGGACGCGTCGCGGGGCACACGACCCGGGTGGTCGGCCTGGCCGGGTGGCGATCCGCGGGGTCAGTTGGCGGGTCGTGTGCCTGGCGGCGCGCTCGGACGCGTCCTGGGGCACACGACCCGGGTGGTCGCACCGGGCCGAGGGCGGTCCTGGGTCGGCGGCGGGTCGTGTGCCTGACGCCGCGGCGGAGCGCGTCCTGGAGCACACGACCCCCCAGTCCCGGGGCAGATCCCCGGGGCAGCCCTCCGGGGGACCGACGGGCCGGCAGAACCACGCCGCCGGCGCAAGAGCCCCTAGCGCCCCAGGCCCTGGAGGCGCTGCAGCACGCCGCTGGGCACGACCCGGGCGACGGCGGTGATGGCCTTGTACTGCGCGCTCGGCACCGACAGGGTGCGGCCGCGGTCGTAGTCGGCGAGCGCGTCGCGCACCAGCCGGTCGGCCTCGAGCCACAGGAAGTCGGGGGCGGAGCCGCGGCCGACGTCCATCCGCTCGTGGAACTCGGTGCGCACGAACCCCGGGCACAGCGTCATCACCCGCACGCCGCGGTCGGCGTACTCGGTGGCCGCCCAGGCCCCGAACTGGTTGACCCACGCCTTGGCCGCCGAGTAGGTGCCGCGGGGGAGGAACGCCGCCACGCTGGACACGTTGACCACCCCGCCGTGACCGCGCTCGGCCATCGGCCCGAGCGCGGCGTGGCTGAGGCGCAGCACCGCGGTGACCAGGACGTCGAGCATCGCGGTCTCGGCGTCGGCGGAGTTGTCGAGGAAGCGGTCCTTGAGGCCGAAGCCGGCGTTGTTCACCAGCAGGTCGACGGGGCGGTGGGGGTCGGCCAGCCGCTCCTCGACGCGCCGCAGCTGCTCGCGGTCGGCGAGGTCGGCGACGAGCACCTCCACCTGACCGCCCCAGGTCGACCGCAGCGCCGCGGCGGTGGTCTCCAGGCGGGCCGCGTCGCGGGCGACGAGCACCAGGTCGTGGCCGCGCTCGGCCAGCTGCTGGGCGAACGCGTGGCCGATGCCGGCGGTGGGTCCGGTGACGAGTGCGGTGGGGCGGCGGTCGGCGGGGCCGGTGGGTCCGGGGGAGGAGGTGGACATGGCCTCAGTACAGCAGGCGAGCGTCCGCGACGCGGGCGACCCGGTCCGGCATGATGGGCGGCGATGACCACGACACTCGCGATCGCCAACCAGAAGGGCGGCGTCGCCAAGACCACCTCGGTGGCCTCCATCGGGGCGGCCCTGGCCGAGCTCGGTCACGCGGTGCTGCTGGTCGACCTCGATCCGCAGGCGTGCCTCACGTTCTCCCTCGGCATCGACCCCGAGGACCTCGGCGAGTCGGTGCACCAGGTGCTCACCGCCGGCCTGGCGCCGCGGGAGGTGGTGGTCGAGACCGACGACGGCGTCGACCTCGTGCCCGCCACCATCGAGCTGGCGCGTGCCGAGACCGACCTGCTCACCCGCACCGGGCGCGAGTACGTCGTGCGCGCGATGGTCGAGGACCTCGCCGCCGACGGCACGGCGTACGACTGGGTGCTGCTCGACTGCCCGCCGTCGTTGGGTGTGCTCACCGTCGCGGCGCTGACCGCCGCCGACGGCGTGCTCGTGCCGCTGCAGTGTGAGACGCTGTCGCACCGCGGCGTGGGACAGCTGCTCGACACCGTGCACGACGTGCGGCGCTTCACCAACCGCGACCTCGAGGTGTGGGGCGTGCTGCCGACGCTGTTCGACGGGCGCACCACCCACGCCCGCACCGTGCTCGAGACCATCTCGTCGACCTACGACCTCGAGGTCGTCGAGCCGCCGATCCCGAAGACCATCAAGTTCGCCGAGGCCCCGGCGGCCGGGCGGTCCATCCTCGCCACGAGCCGCTCCAGCAAGGGTGCCCGGGCCTACCGCGAGGTCGCCGCCTCCCTCGTCGCCCGCCGTGACCGCGGCGCCCAGGACGCCCGGCCGCCGGCCGCGCCGACCGCGACGCAGGGGGCCTGACGTGGGCAGCCACCGGCGCGAGGTGCGCCCACGCTACGGACGGGTGGCCGTCCTGGTCGCCTCCGCCGCCGTCACCGTGGTCGCCGTGCTCGGCGGCACCGGCGTGATCACCGCCGAGCGTGACGCCGCCGTCGCGGAGGCCGTCGACCCGGCCGGTGCGCCGGTCGCCGACCCCACGCCCTCCACCGGCGCCGCCGGCGCCGCCGGCGATGGGGTGGTCACCGCCCCCGAGGCCTCGGGCTCCCCGTCCGTCGACCCCGAGGCCGACCCCGAGACCGGTCCAGGCTCCGACCCCGAGACCGACCCCGCGACAGGCGCGGAGGTGACCGAGATCGACGACGCGCTCCCGGCACGGTCGGGCACCGGGCGTCGGGTCGTGTTCAGCGAGAGCCGGCAGCGGGTGTGGCTGGTGGCGGCGTCGGGCCGCGTGGCGTCGACGTACCCGGTGTCGGGCAGCCTCACCGACAACCTCGACCCCGGCACGTTCGAGGTGTGGTCGCGCTCCGAGGACGCCATCGGCATCGACGACTCCGGCACCATGAAGTGGTTCGTGCGGTTCACCCAGGGCCCCAGCGGCGCGGCCATCGGCTTCCACGACATCCCCGTCGACGACGGCGAGAAGGTGCAGAGCGTGGCGCAGCTCGGCACCCCGCAGTCGCACGGTTGTATCCGGCAGCGCCGCGCCGACGCCAAGGTGCTGTGGGACTTCGCCCCGCTCGGCACCACGGTCGTCGTCACCGCCTGACCTGCCCCGGGCGCCTCGCGTCCGCTCAGTCGCCGCCGCAGGCCCCGCCGACGCACGACGGCCCGCCCGGGTGACCGGGCGGGCCGTCGTGGCGTGCGGGTGGAACGGGTCAGGCGGTCTCGGCCGCGGCGGCGGGGGCGCTGCCCTCGGCGCCGCCCTCGCCCGCACCGCTGGAACGGCGGCGACGGCGACGGCGGTTGGGGTTCGTCCCGGTCTCGCCGCCGTCGGCGGTGACGGCCGTCGTGGTCGGGGTCTCCGGGCCCGTGCTGGGCGCGGCCCCGCCGTCGGTGGTGCGGCTGCGGGAGCGGTTGCGCGCGGGGCGGTCGCCGCCCCCACGACGCTCGCCACCGGCACCGCCGGCGCTGCTGCCGCTGCTGCCGCCGCGACCGCCGCCGCGGCGCTCGCCACCGCGCTCGGAGCGGTCCTCGCGCGGCTTGCGCTCCACCGGCGCCGGGTCGACGATGCGGCCCTTGGTGCCGGTGGGGATGCCGAGGTCGGTGTAGAGGTGCGGGGAGGTGGAGTAGGTCTCGGCCGGCTCGGGGAAGGGCAGGTCGAGCGCGGTGTTGATCATCTTCCAACGGTTGAGGTCGGCCCAGTCGACGAACGTGATCGCGGTGCCGGTGGCCCCGGCGCGACCGGTGCGGCCGATGCGGTGCACGTAGGTCTTGTCGTCCTCGGGGCAGGTGTAGTTGATGACGTGGCTGACGCCGCGCACGTCGATGCCGCGGGCCGCGACGTCGGTGGCGACGAGCACCCGGATCTTGTCCTCGCGGAACTTCGCCAGCGCCTTCTCGCGCGCCACCTGGGCCATGTCGCCGTGCAGGGGGCTGGCGCTGAAGCCGCGCTCGGCGAGGTCGTCGGCGATGCGCTGCGACTGCCGCTTGGTGCGGGTGAACACGATGATCTTCTCGGCGTCGTCGGCCTGCAGGACGCGGCCGATGATCTCGGGCTTGTCGAGGTCGTGGGCCTGGTAGATGAACTGCGCGGTGGCCGGCACCAGCGTGGTGTCGTACGACGACTCGGCGCGGATGTTCATCGGGTGGCGCATGTGCATGCGGGCCAGCGTCACGATCGCCGAGGGCATCGTGGCCGAGAACAGCATGGTCTGGCGGGTCTCCGGCGTCATCCGCAGGATGCGCTCCACGTCGGGCAGGAAGCCCAGGTCGAGCATCTCGTCGGCCTCGTCGAGCACGAGCGCGTGCACGTGGGAGAGGTCGAGGGCGCGGCGGTTGGCGAGGTCGATCAGGCGCCCGGGGGTGCCGACGACGATGTCCACGCCCGACTCGAGGGTCTCGAGCTGGGTGTCGTAGCCGACGCCGCCGTACACGGTGAGCACGCGCAGGCCGACGTCCTTGCTGGCCAGCGCGAGGTCGCTGGAGACCTGCAGCGCGAGCTCGCGCGTGGGGGCGACGATCAGGGCCTGCGGCTTGCCCTGCGGGAGGTCGGCGTACGCCGGGTCGCTCGGCGCGATGCTGCGCTGGAGGACCGGGATGCCGAAGGCGAGGGTCTTGCCGGTGCCCGTGCGGGCCTGGCCGATCAGGTCGGTGCCCAGGAGGGCCACCGACAGCGTCATCTCCTGGATGGCGAAGGGGGTGGTGATGCCGGCGCGCTCGAGCGCGTCGCAGATGTCGGGGAGGACCCCGAGCTCTCGGAACGTGGTCAGTGGTCTCATCGCTTTCGTGAGCCCGGCGCGCTGGTGGGCCGGGAGTCCGGATGCGGCGGACTCGTCGGGCGCTGCACCCGCGGTGCAGGAGAGCTCTCGACAGCGTCAGCCGCGCACATACGTGGGGGCCGCCACCGCCGTACGGGCGCGACGCCCTGCCCCGAGGGTATCGGTAGGGTGCCCGCATGGCCCCATCGACAGACCCCGTGGCGCCCGTGTCGGTCGAGGTCACGGGGCAGGACGACCGCCCGCTGGCCCTCGACGACCCGGCCTACCGCGACGCCGTGGTCGACCTGCTGGGCGCCATCGCGTACGGCGAGCTGTCGGCCTTCGAGCGGCTCGCGGAGGACGCCAAGCTCGCCCCCCGCCTCGAGGACAAGGTGGCGGTGGCCGGCAAGGCCGCCGCCGAGCTGGCCCGCGTCGCGCCCCTGCACGAGCGCATCGCCGAGCTCGGGGTCGACCCGTTCGTGGCGATGGCGCCGTTCCAGGAGCCGATCGAGACCTTCCACGAGCACACCGCGCCGGCCGACTGGTACGAGGGCCTGGTCAAGGCGTTCGTCGGCGACGGCCTCGCCGACGACTTCTACCGCGAGGTGGCGGCCTTCCTCGACACCGAGACCCGCGACCTGGTGCTGGCCTCGCTGGAGGAGACCGGGCACTCCGCGTTCGTCGTCGACCGGGTGCGCAGCGCCATCGCCGCCGACCCGCGCCTGGGTGGGCGCCTGGCCCTGTGGGGCCGCCGGCTGATGGGGGAGGCGCTGATCCAGGCCCAGCGGGTGGCCGCCGAGCGCGACGCGATGTCGTCGCTGCTGGCCGGTGGCGCCGACCGGCCCGGTCTCGACCTCGCCGCGATCGGCCGGATGTTCACCCGGCTCACCGACCGCCACGCG
Source organism: Nocardioides sp. FY1077 (assembly GCF_058681775.1). Lineage (NCBI taxonomy): Bacteria > Bacillati > Actinomycetota > Actinomycetes > Propionibacteriales > Nocardioidaceae > Nocardioides > Nocardioides sp. FY1077. Next base: position 62,720 of record NZ_JBZWDB010000005.1, read on the forward strand.
GCGCGGATGGCCGAGCTGGGCCTCGAGAGCTAGGGCTGCGGAGCCGGGCCTGGGTGGCTAGACCCGCTGCCGCACGCGGTCGCGACCGAGCGCGGTCACCACGGCGAGCACCACCAGCAGCGCACCGAGCAGCTGCCAGGCGTGGCGCCACCAGTCGACGCCGGTGAGGCGGCGCTCGAAGAAGACGCCGTGCACGAGGGTGGCGGCCACCACGCCGACCACGCCGGCGAGCACAGTGACCCAGAGCGGCACCTCGTCGCGGTCACCGGGCGCGAGCCACTTGCCGACCAGGCCGACGACGGTGCCGCCGACCAGCGCCCAGAGGATCGCGCTCACGTCCACGACGCTCATGCTCCCCCCTGGGGCGCCGACGGTGCAACGTCCCGACCACGCCGGTCACCCCGGCCGCCCGGGTCGACCTGGTGGCCCGGGCCGGCCGATGGCGGGGCGGTGCTCAGCTGCGGAAGCCGACCGTGCCGGAGACGCTGTTGCCGAGCTCGACGTAGGCGATCTTGGCGGCCGGCACGATCACCCGGCGGCCCTTGCTGTCGGTGAGGGTGACGACCCCGCCCTTCTCCACGGCGTCGGCGACGGTCGCGGCGACGGCGTCGGCGCTCTCGTCGGTCTCCACGACCAGCTCACGGGCAGCCTGCTGGATGCCGATCTTGACCTCCACGGGTCCTCCTTGGTTCGTCGTGCGGTGGGTGTCCGCACCGGCGGTGCGGACGACGTGCGGGGGAGCCGACCCGTCAGGCCTCGTCGGCCTTGGGGTAGCCGCGGATGCCCCGCCAGGCGAGCCCGGCGACCAGCGCCGCGGCGTCGGGCCGGTTGATGCCACCGGCCTCGGTGAGCCAGAACCGAGCGCTGACCTGGGCCATTCCCACCAGCGAGACCGCGAGCAGCCGCGAGGCGGGGTCGGGCAGGGCGGTGTCGTCGCGGATGACCTCCGCGATCAGGGCGGCGCACTCGCTGGTGACACGGTCGACGTGCTCGCGCACCGCGGGCTCGTTGGTGAGGTCGGACTCGAAGACCAGGCGGAACGCGCCGGTCTCGAGGGCGACGTACTCGAAGAAGACGTCGATGGCCGCGGCCACCCGCTGCTTGTTGTCCTGGGTGCTCAGCAGCGCCTGGCGGCAGTTGTCGATGATCGCGTCGCAGGAGGCGTCGAGCAGCGCGAGGTAGAGGTCGAGCTTGCCGGGGAAGTGCTGGTAGAGCACCGGCTTGGAGACGCCGGCACGCTCGGCGATGTCGTCCATCGCGGCGGCGTGGTAGCCCTGGGCGACGAACACCTCGAGGGCCGACTCCAGCAGCTGGGCGCGTCGCTCGCGCCGCGGCATCCGCCCGCCGCGCGGCCGGGAGGAGTCGCGCACCTCGTCCGCGGCCGTGTCGTCGGCGGCGCCCTGCACGCTCACCGCGTCACGGGGGTACTGACCTGCGGTCACGCTGGACTCCTCGGCTCGGCTCCGCTGCCGTCACCGGCGGCGCAGGCCGCGATGCTACCGGGTGGTCACCGGGGTCCGGATGACGGGACGTGGCGGGCCCGGCGCGACGACGACGGCGACGATGACCGGGAACACCACCGGCCCCGACGGCGTTGACCCCGGGACCACCACCTGACCGTCCGAGGAGCCCCTGTGTCCTTCCCAGCACTCGTGGAGCCGGCCCCCGAGCTGACCATCGACGAGGTCCGCCGCTACAGCCGTCACCTGATCATCCCCGACGTGGGGATGGCGGGGCAGAAGCGCCTGAAGAACGCCAAGGTGCTCGTCATCGGCGCCGGCGGGCTGGGCAGCCCGGCCCTGCTCTACCTCGCCGCCGCCGGCGTCGGCACGCTCGGCATCGCGGAGTTCGACGAGGTCGACGAGTCGAACCTGCAGCGCCAGATCATCCACGGCCAGTCCGACATCGGCCGCCCCAAGGCCGACTCGGCGCGCGACGCGATCAAGGAGGCCAACCCGTACGTCGAGGTGGTCGTCCACCCCGAGCGTCTCGACAACGACAACGTGATGTCGGTCTTCGAGGGCTACGACCTCATCGTCGACGGCACCGACAACTTCGCGACGCGCTACATGGTCAACGACGCGGCGTACTTCCTGAAGATCCCCTACGTGTGGGGCTCGATCTACCGCTTCGACGGCCAGGCCTCGGTGTTCTGGCCGCACGCCGAGCTCGAGGACGGCACCAGCGCCGAGGCGCCCTGCTACCGCTGCCTCTACCCCGAGCCCCCGCCGCCGGGCATGGTGCCGAGCTGCGCCGAGGGCGGCGTGCTGGGCGTGCTGTGCGCCTCGATCGGCTCCATCCAGGTCAACGAGGCCATCAAGGTGCTCACCGGCATCGGTGACCCGGCCGTCGGCAAGCTCGTGATCTACGACGCCCTCGAGCTGGAGTGGCGCAAGCTGAAGGTGCGCAAGGACCCCGACTGCGCGCTGTGCGGCGACCACCCGAGCGTCACCGGCCTGATCGACTACGAGGCGTTCTGCGGGGCGATCTCCGACGAGGCCGCCGACGCCGCCGCCGGGTCGACGATCTCGGTCGTCCAGCTCGAGCACATGCTCAAGGAGCGCGAGGAGGGCACCCGCGACTTCGTCCTCGTCGACGTCCGCGAGCCCAACGAGTTCGAGATCAACCGGATCCCCGGCTCGGTGCTGATCCCCAAGGGCGACTTCCTCAACGGCTCGGCGCTCGCGCAGCTCCCCGCCGTCGACACCGGCACGCAGGTGGTCATGCACTGCAAGTCCGGCGTCCGCTCGGCCGAGACCCTGGCGATCGTCAAGGGCGCGGGCTACGGCGACGCCGTGCACGTCGGCGGCGGCGTGGTGGCCTGGGTCAACCAGGTCGACCCCAGCCAGCCGTCGTACTGACCCACCTGCTCCACCCGCACGGCGCCCGCCCCGGTCAGGGGCGGGCGCCGTCGTGCGCCGTGGGGTGTCGGCGTAGCCCGGGCGGGCCACGGTCGTTGGACGAGCGACCCGACCGTGTCGGGCGTCACGTGGGCGCCCGACCCGACCGACCACAGGAGGCACCCGCCCGATGAGGACCCGCACCCGCCGCACCGCCGTCGCCACGCTGGCGACCACCGCCCTCGGCACCGCCCTGGCCGCCACCGCAGCGACCACGCCCGCCACGGCCGCCGACGGGGCACGCTTCGCCCCCGCCGACCAGGCCACGATCACCCCTGGCACGCAGATGTACACCGAGGGCGCCCAGTGCACCTCGAACTTCGTCTTCGACGACGCCGCCGGCAACGTGTACGTCGGCTACGCCGCGCACTGCGCCGGCACCGGCGCGGCCACCGACACCGACGGCTGCCTCGCCGACTCGCTGCCGCTCGGCACCCGCGTCACCTTCAACGAGGGCGGCAGCCTGCTCGGCGAGGGCACCCGCCTGGGCGCCGGCACCCTCGTCTACTCCTCCTGGGCCACGATGGACGAGGTCGGCACCACCGACGCGAACACCTGCGCCTACAACGACTTCGCGCTGGTGCAGGTCGACGCCGCCGACGTGGGCGAGGTCAACCCGTCCGTCCCCTTCTGGGGCGGCCCCACCGGCATCGACACCGACGGCACCACCGCAGGGGAGCGCGTGTACTCCTACGGCAACTCCAGCCTGCGCGCCGGCGTCGAGCTGCTCTCGCCCAAGACCGGCAGCAGCCTCGGCGACTCCGCCGCCGACGGCGGCTGGTCGCACCCGCTCTACACGGTGACCCCGGGGGTGCCCGGCGACTCCGGCTCGGCGTTCGTCGACGCCGACGGGGAGGCCATCGGCACCCTGTCGACCCTCGGCCTGGCGCCGCTGCCGGCCTCGAACAACATCGGCGACCTGGCCAGGGAGCTGGCGTTCGCCCAGCAGCACTCCGGCATCGAGGGCCTCGACCTGGTGCTCGGCACCGAGCCGTTCTCGCCGGTGCTCTGATCCCGGCCCCGCCGGCCACCGTCGGCCACCGCCGGCCACCGCCGGCCACCGCCGGCCACCACGAGCCGCACGTCGGCCACCGACGACCCCGTCCCGTAGCGGACGGGGTCGTCGCTCGTTGGAGGGGCATGCGCACCCTCCGTCGGCACCCGTCCCCGCCCGCCCCGCTGGTCCTCGGCGCCCTGGTGGCGCTGGTGGTGGCCCTGGCCTGGAGCCTGGTGGCGCCGCTCGCCCCGGCCCGTGCCGACGCCGCCGAGCGGGCCGGCGACCGCGCGCGCGTCGACTCCTGGGCGCCCGCGGCGCGCGCCGACATCCACCCGGGGGTGCAGATGTTCACCCAGGGCGCGCAGTGCACCGCCAACTTCGTCTTCACCGACCGTCGCGGTGGCGTCTACCTCGGCTACGCCGCCCACTGCGCGGGCCTCGGCGAGGCCACCGACACCAACGGCTGCGACACGACGTCGGTGCCGCTCGGCACCCGCGTGCGGTTCGCCACCGGCGCCACCCTGGTCGACGGCGGCACCACCGTGGGCGCCGGCCGGCTCGTCTACTCCTCCTGGCGCACGATGGCGCGCCTCGGCACCACCGGTGCCAACCCGTGCGCCTACAACGACTTCGCCCTGGTGAAGGTCAACGGCGCCAGCGTCTCCGACGTCAACCCGTCGGTGCCGTTCTTCGGCGGTCCCGTCGCGCTGGCCGCGGGCGCACCCGAGGCCGGGACCACCGTCTACACCTACGGCCAGTCGAGCCTGCGCCCGTCCACGGTGCTCTCGCCCAAGGTCGGCTCCGCGCTGGGCCGCACCAGCCCGTGGAGCAGCGACGCGCTCACCGCCACCCCCGGCATCCCCGGCGACTCCGGCAGCGGCGTCCTCGACGACCAGGGCCGCGCGTACGGCACGCTCTCCACGATCGCCCTGGCCCCCCTCGCCGGCACCAACGGCCTCGGCGACCTGCGCCGCGAGCTGGCCTTCGCCCAGCAGCACTCCGGCATCGCCGGGCTGCGGCTGACCCCCGGCACCGAGGACTTCACCGGCGGGCTCTGAGCGCCACCGGCACGCCGCGCGGCAGACTGCCGGGCGTGCGCCACCCGGAGGACTACGTCGAGGCCGTGCTCAGCTGCATCGAGGCCGTGCCGCCCGGGCGCGCGACGACGTACGGCGCGGTCGCGGAGGCCGTGGGTCGCTTCGGCCCCCGCCGGGTCGGCAACGTGATGGCCGAGCACGGCGGGCCGGTGCCGTGGTGGCGGGTGGTGCGCGCCGACGGGACGCTGCCGCCGAGCCACGAGGCCGGTGCCCTCGAGCACTACCGCGTCGAGGGCACGCCGCTGCGCACCTCGCCCGGGGGCCGGCGGCGCGTCGACCTCGCCGTCGCGCTCTGGACGCCGGCTCCGACGCCGGTGCCGACCGACGACCCGACCGGCGACCCGACCGGGGACGGACACCGGATCGGCTGACCGGCCGGTAACCGCGACACTGGTGCCGTGCTCTACCGCGTGCTCCACTCCGTCGTGCCGCCGCTGGCGCGCGCGGTCTGGCGACCCACCGTCGAGGGGCTGCACCACGTGCCCCGCACGGGCCCGGTCATCCTGGCCAGCAACCACCTCAGCTTCATCGACTCCGTGGTGATCCCGGTGGTGGCGCCGCGCAAGGTGGTGTTCCTGGCCAAGTCCGACTACTTCACCGGCGCGGGCGCGCGGGGTGCGGCGCAGCGGGCGTGGTTCGAGGGCCTGGGCATGCTGCCGGTCGACCGCGACGACCCTCGCGCGGCGCTGGCCAGCCTCGACGTCGCCCTGGAGGTGCTGGGCCGCGGCGAGGCGTTCGGCCTCTACCCAGAGGGCACCCGCTCGCGCGACGGACGCCTGCACCGCGGGCGCACGGGCGTCGCCCACCTCGCGCTGACCGCCGGGGCGCCGGTCGTGCCGGTGGGGCTCGTCGGCACCGAGCAGATCCAGCCGGTGGGCAGCAGCCGTCCCCGCCTCGCCCACGTCACGGTGCGCTTCGGGGCGCCGGTGGTCGCCGGGGACCGGTGGGCCGGCGTGGCCCTGGGCCGGGCCCGTCGCGAGCTCACCGACGAGGTGATGGACGCGATCGCGGCGCTGTCGGGCCAGGAGCAGTCGGGCTCCTACAACGAGCGGCCCGCCGCGACCTGAGGGCCGTCGTTCCGCCCAGCGGTCGCGAGGTCCCACATCGTGGGACGGTCGGTAACGGACGTGTTTCCCTGCGGCCTTCCGGGCCGTCTCCTCGCGGGCCTGACCAGCCTCGCCGTCGCCGCGACCACCGTCGCCGCGCTCGCCCCCACCGCCACGGCGGTGCCCGTGCCGTCCGCCGACCCGCTCGGGCGCGGCGCGACCCCCGACCAGAACGCCGCGCGGTCGAGCACCGCGCAGGCCGCACGCGTCGCGGCGAAGGTCGCGTCGTTCGGCGACGCCATCGACATGCCGGCGTCGTACCCGGCCCAGCCGGTGCTGGACGAGCCCGCCCCGACCACGCCCGACGCCACCGACGCCAACGACACGATCTCCTACTCCGACCTCGCCCCGCGGCTCAACCAGCTGATGGCCGAGAGCAACCGCATCTCCACCCAGCTGGTGGGCAAGAGCACCGAGGGGCGCGACCTCTACCTGGTCACCCTGACCGCGCCCGAGGACCAGGCCGAGACCGCCCGGCAGACCGCGTGGCGCGAGAAGATCCGCACCCGGCCCGGGGCGGCCGCGAAGGACCAGGCGCTGCAGGCGGGCTACAAGACCCCGATCTGGTTCAGCTCCAACATCCACGGCAACGAGTGGGAGGGCACCGACGCCGCGATGCAGGTCATCGAGGACCTCGTGGCGGCCCCCGACGCCGAGGTCGGCGAGATGCTCGCCGGGCACCGGCTGTACTTCTCCCTCAGCCTGAACCCCGACGGCCGCACCGCCGCCACCCGTGCCACCGCGCTCAGCCTCGACCCCAACCGCGACATGATCACCAGCTCCACGCCGGAGTCCGTCTCGTTCGTGCGCACCGCCCAGGCGCTGCAGCCGCTCTACGCCGCCGACTTCCACGGCTACACCGGCGTGCTGCAGGTGGAGCCCTGCGGCCCGCCCCACGGTGAGAACTACGAGTACGACCTGTTCATCCCGCACGGCTACGCCGCCGCGCGCCAGGTCGAGGACGACGTGGTGGCCGCCGACATCCCGGGCAACACCTACTACGACCCGGCGACCGACGACGACACCACCGAGAAGACCGGGTTCATCAAGATCCCGTACCGCGACACCCCCGACGGCTGGGACGACTACCCGCCCATCTTCACCGCGCAGTACGCCGCGTTCCACGGTGCCGTCACCAGTACCGTCGAGCTGCCGAAGGGCCGCACCCTGACCACCGGGCCGTCGGGACGCACGGTGACCTCGCCCGCGGACGCCGTGATCAACACCGCGGTGGCCAAGCAGACGATGGTGTCGATGGTCGACTACGTGGTCGGCAACAGCGACGACATGCTGGCCAACCAGATCGAGATGTTCCGCCGCGGCGTGGCCGGGGAGCCCAAGGACGCGCTGACCGAGGCCGACGTCGCCGCCGTCGAGGGCCCCGACGAGTGGAAGCCGCTGTGGGACGTCGCTGACGACCAGGACCCGGTCGACCTGCCGCGGGCCTACGTCATCCCGGTGGGCGAGGGCCAGCGCTCCGCCAGCGACGCCAGCCGCGTCGTGCGCCAGCTGCTGTTCAACGGCATCGAGGTGGAGACCCTCGACCGGGCGACCACGATCGGCGGCACCCGCTACCCCCGCGGCTCCTACGTCGTCGACATGCACCAGCCGCTGCGCGGCCTCGCCAACAGCCTGCTCGACCTCGGCTCCGACATCTCCGACAAGGTGCCGTCGATGTACGACATCTCGGCCTGGAGCTACTCCTACCTGTGGGGCGCCACCGTCGACAAGGTGGGCTCCACCACCGACGCCCCGCTCGGGAGCAGCACCTCGGTCTCCGCGCCGACCCCGAACGCCGCCGTGCCGCCGGTGGGCCGCACCATGGCCTTCGACGTGGCCGGCGTTGCCGACTGGCAGGCGCTCAACGCGCTGCTCGAGGACGGCGTCACCGTCTCCCTGCTCGAGGACGGCTCCGCCGTCGTCGGGCCGAGGTCGCGCGGCAAGGTCCGCACGGTCGCCTCGGCCTTCGACATCGAGGTCACCGAGGCCACCGGCGCGCAGCTCGGCGCGCTCGACGACGAGGCGACCAAGGGCGTCGACGACCTCACCGTCGCCTACTCCGGCACCCAGGACGACAAGCTGTCGCTCACCGAGCTCGGCTTCGACGACCTGGTGCCGGTCACCGCCGCGGCGATCACCGCCGACCCCACCCTGCTCGACGACGCCGACGTGCTGTGGGTCGGCGGCACCCTGGCGTTCACCGACGCCCAGAGCCTCGGCCAGGCGGCGATGACCGCGTTCGTGCAGCGCGGCGGCTCCGTCGTGGGTCGTGGCACCGCCGCCTTCAACGCCGCCCGCTCGGCCGGTCTCGTGCAGGCCACCGCCGTCGCCGGCAACGGCTCCGGCAACGGCATCGTCGCCGTGGACACCCCCGAGGGGTCGGTGCTCGCGCCCTACGCCCAGGACGCGGCGTTCATCTACCCCGCCCTGTCCTTCACCGGCCTCGGCGAGGGCACCACGGCCGAGCAGACCTACGCCGAGGGCGACCCGCTGCTGGCCGGCCACTGGCGCGGCACCACGGCCACCAACGGCCCGGAGACCGCGGGCGGCGAGGCGTCGGTCATCTCGGGGGAGTCGGCCACCGGGGCGAAGGCCCTGGTCTTCGGCACCTCGGTGTTCTTCCGCACCCACCCCAAGGGCGGGATGAGCCAGGCGGCCCGTGGCCTGTTCTGGGCAGCGCCCGAGGGTGACGGCGTCGCGGCGCCGAAGCCCACGTCCACCACCCGCCTGCGGCTCGCGGAGGCCGGCCCCGGCCGGGCCACCGCCACCGTCACGGTGCGGGCCAGCCGCGGCGACGCCGTCGGCACGGTCGTGCTGCGCGAGCGCGGCGAGGGCGTCGTGCGCACCCTGCGGCTGCGCGCCGAGGACGACGGCCGCAAGGTCGTCACGCTGCGCCTGGGCGCCGGCACCCACCGCGTGGTCGCCCGGCTGCAGGGCTCGCCCGAGCTGGCCGGCAGCACCTCGGCGCCGGAGAGGATCACCCTGCGCTGATCCCCGCACCACCTGCACCACCTGCACGACGACAGCAGCCGGCAGCCCGCGAGGGCTGCCGGCTCCTGTCCGTGCGTGGTGGTGCCCGCGTCAGGCGGGCTGCAGACCGGGACGCCCGGCCTCCACGACGAACGACTGCCGCGTGGACACCGGTGCGCCGGGACGGCGCACGTAGGGCAGCACCTTGAAGTCCGCCCGCATGCTGTCGGGCTCCAGCGTGGTCATCACGTAGCCCCGCTGGCTGTTGGCGAAGCGGATGTGGGGGTTCTCCCGCAGCTGGGTGTCGGTGGCCGCCGTGCGGTCGGAGCCGTCGGCGCCGCTGGTGATCGAGCTGCACACCAGCTCCACGGCCCGCACCGGCGAGGTCGGGTCGTCGAAGTCGGCCAGCACGTCGTTGGCGTAGTGGCGGTGCACGTCGCCGGTGAGCACGACGGGGTTGGCCACCGTGGCGAAGCCGTCGACGAGGCGCTGGCGCGCCGGCGCGTAGCCGTCCCAGCCGTCCATCGACAGCGACCGCGTCGGGCCGGCGGCGAAGTCGCGCCGGGCGAAGAACACCTGCTGGCCGACGACGTCCCACGTGGCCGACGACGACGCGAGGCCGTCGAGCAGCCACCGCTCCTGCTCGTCGCCGCAGATCGTGCGCGCGGGGTCGAGCGCCTCCTGGCAGTCGACCGCGGTGCCGTCGCCACAGGCCTGGTCGTCGCGGTACTGGCGGGTGTCGAGCATGTGGAACGTCGCCAGGTCGCCCCACTGCACGCGGCGGAACAGCTGCAGGTCGATGCCGCGCGGCACCGACGTCCGCCGCAGCGGCATGTTCTCGTAGTAGGCCTGGAAGGCCGCGGCCCGGCGGGCCAGGAAGTCGACCTGCGGGACCTGCGGCACCTCGGGGGTCTCGTCGGCCCAGTTGTTCTCCACCTCGTGGTCGTCCCACACCACCACCCAGGGCGCCACGGCGTGCGCGGCCTGGAGATCGGCGTCGGTCTTGTACTGCGCGTGGCGCTGGCGGTAGCCCGCGAGGGTCACGGTCTCGGGGCCCTCGTGGTCGCGCACGTTCGCCACCCCGCCGACGGTGTAGTCGCCCTTCTCGTACTCGTAGACGTAGTCGCCCAGGTGGAGCACCAGCTCCGGCTGCTCCTCGGCGAGGCGGCGGTAGGCGGTGAAGAAGCCGTGCTCGAACTGCGAGCACGACGCGAAGGCCATCCGCAGCGACGCCGGGGAGGAGTCGAAGGACGGCGCGGTGCGGGTGCGGCCGACGGGGGAGCGCCAGCGCTCCGCGGCGAAGCGGTAGAAGTAGGGCCGCGCCGGTGCGAGCCCGCCGACCTCCACGTGCACGCTGTGGGCGGAGGCGGCCGTGGCCCGGGTGGTCCCGCGACGCACGACGCGGCGGAAGCGCTCGTCGGTGGCGACCTCCCAGCGCACGGCCACGTCGCGCCCGGGCATGCCCCCGAGGCCGTCCTCGGCCAGCGGCTGCGGCGCGAGCCGGGTCCAGATCACCACGCCGTCGGGCAGCGGGTCGCCCGAGGCGACGCCGAGGGTGAAGGGGTCGGCGCGCAGCGGGCGCGCCGGCGCCGCCGCGGCGCCGGCGACCCACGAGCGGGGCCCGACACCACCGGCCACGAGGCCGACGCCGAGCGTGGTGCCGAGGCCGGCGCCGACCAGGGTGCGCCGGCCCAGGGCGGGACGAGCGGGCGGGACGGCGGCGGGGGCGGGCCGGGTCGGCCCGGTCAGCCGGGTGGGCGGGACGGGCTGGACGGGCGGGACGGGCTGGACGGGCTGGACGGGGGGCGTGCCGGACATGAGGGTCTCCCGAGAGGTGGAGCGGATGTCGTCGCGGCCACGCTGTCGAGACCCGGCGCACCGCCCGTGGACCGGTGGTGTCCGGGTGTGGACGGCCGGGCGAACGGCTGTCGGCGGCGGGTGCTGTGATGGGCGCATGCCGAGCCCGTCCAGCGCCGCCACCGCCGCGGCCCCGACGTACCGCCTGGTGCGCGAGCGGCCCGACGTGGCCGTGCCCCGCCTCGACGCCGACCAGCAGCGCGTCGTCGACCACCCCGGCGGCCCGCTGCTGGTGCTCGCCGGCCCCGGCACCGGCAAGACCACGACCCTGGTCGAGGCGATCGTGCGCCGCGTCCACGACGGTGCCCGGCCCGAGGAGGTGCTGGCGCTGACCTTCTCCCGCAAGGCCGCCGAGCAGCTGCGCGACCGGGTCACCGCGCGACTGGGGCGCACCACCTCCAGCGCGATGAGCTCCACCTTCCACTCCTTCGCCTACGCCCTGGTGCGCCAGTACGCGCCGGCCGACCTCTACGAGGCCCCGCTGCGGCTGCTCAGCGCCCCGGAGCAGGACGTCGTGCTGCGCGAGCTGCTGGTGTCCTCGCCGGAGGCGGTGACCTGGCCCGAGGGGCTGCAGCGCGCGCTCGACACCCGCGGCTTCGCCAAGGAGGTGCACGCCGTGCTGTCGCGGGCCCGGGAGAAGGGCCTCGACGGTGCGGCGCTCGCCGCGATGGGCGCCGCGCACGGTGCCCCCGAGCTGAGCGCGGCCGGGCTGTTCCTCGACCAGTACCTCACCAACCTCGACGCCCAGGGCGCCACCGACTACGCCGACCTGATCCGGCGAGCCACGCTCGAGGCGCAGGTGCACCGTGACGAGCTGCGCCGCCGCTTCAGCCACGTGTTCGTCGACGAGTACCAGGACACCGACCCCGGCCAGGTGGCGCTGCTGCAGGCGCTGGCCGGCGACGGTCGCGACCTCACCGTGGTCGGCGACCCCCACCAGTCGATCTACGCGTTCCGCGGCGCCGAGGTGCGCGGCATCCTCGACTTCCCGGCGCAGTTCCCCCGCGCCGACGGCGCGCCCGCCGAGGTCGTCGCGCTGCGCACCACCCGTCGGTTCGGGCCACGGCTGCTGGTCGCCTCCCAGCGGGTCGCCGGCCGCCTGGGGCTGCCCGGGAGCATCGACGACCGCGCCCGCGAGGCCTTCCTGCGCCCCGTCGCCGAGCCCGGCGACCTCGGGCCCGGCCGCGTCGTCGTGCGCACCTTCGACACCGACCGGGCCGAGGCCGAGCACCTCGCCGACCTGCTGCGGCGCGCCCACCTCGAGGACGGCGTGGCGTGGGACGAGATGGCGGTGCTGGTCCGCTCGGGACGCACCACCCTCCCGCCCCTGCGCCGGGCCCTGGCCGCGGCCGGCGTACCGGTCGAGGTCGCCAGCGACGAGCTGCCGCTGGTGCGCGACCCCGCGGTGCTGCCCCTGCTCGACGCGCTGCGCGCGGTGGTCGACCTGCCCGCCGACGACGCCGCCGCAGACCCGGCCGACGAGCTCTCCGACGACCGCTCCGGAGAGCCTGCCGGCGACCCCGCCCACCCCGACGACCTGCGCACCGCCGGCGCGGTCGAGGGTGCGGGCACCGCCGGTGCCGGCGACGACCCCCACGAGCTCGACGCCGCGCGCGTGGAGTCGCTGCTGGTCGGTCCGCTCGGCGGGCTCGACGCCGGCGACGTGCGCCGGCTCGGGCGCCAGCTGCGCCAGCGCGAGAAGGCCCGTGCCCTGGCTGCCGACGACGCCCCGCGACCCTCGCGCGAGCTGGTGCGGCTGGCGCTGGTGCGTCCCCGGTTCCTCGACGGGCTGGAGGGGCCCGAGGTGACCCGGGCGCGAGCGCTGCACACCCTGCTGCTCACCACCCGCGCCGACCTCGAGGCCGGGGCCAGCGCCGAGGAGCTGCTGTGGGCGCTGTGGTCCGGCACGGGCTGGCCGGCCCGGCTGCGGCGCTCGGTCGAGCTCGGCGGGGCGGCCGCGCGCCGCGCCCACCGCGACCTCGACGCGGTGTGCGCGCTCTTCGACGTCGCCGGGCGCGCGGAGGAGCAGCGCGACCACCGCGGCGTCCGGGCGTTCCTGGCCACCCTCGTCGCCCAGCAGATCCCTGGCGACACCCTCGCCGACCGCGGGGCGCGCGGCACCGCCGTACGCCTGCTGACGGCCCACCGCTCCAAGGGCCTGGAGTGGCGCCTGGTGGTGGTCGCCCACGTGCAGCAGGACGGCTGGCCCGACCTGCGTCGCCGCTCCACCCTGCTGCAGGCCGACCGCATCGGCGAGCACGGCCTGGTGCCGCCGGTGTCGACCCGCGAGCAGCTCGCCGAGGAGCGCCGCCTCTTCTACGTCGCCTGCACCCGCGCCCGCCAGCGCCTCGTCGTCACCGCGGTGGCCTCCCCGGAGGACGACGGCGAGCAGCCCTCGCGGTTCCTCGACGAGCTCGGCGTCACCGTCGAGCAGGTCGTGGGCCGCCCCGAGCGGCCGCTGTCGATGGACGGCCTGGTCAGCGAGCTGCGTCGCACCGTCGCCGACCCCGCCACCGGTCCGGCGCTGCGCGACGCGGCGGCCCGGCGGCTGGCCCGGCTGGCGGGGGAGAGCACCGGTCACCGCGCCCTGGTGCCCCACGCCGACCCGTCCACGTGGTGGGGCACCCGCGCGGCCAGCCGCTCCGTCGAGCCGGTGCGCGACCCCGACGCGCCGGTGCCGGTCTCGGCCAGCGTGCTGGAGGCGCTGCTCAGCTGTCCAATGCGGTGGTTCCTGGAGCGGGAGGCCGGCGGGGCCTCGCGCTCCCACCAGGCCGCCAACCTCGGGCAGATGCTGCACGCCCTGGCCCAGCGCGTCGCCGACGGCGAGCTGGCCGCCGGCCCCGACGACGTCGAGCTGCTGATGACCCACGTCGACGCGGTGTGGAGCCGCCTGGAGTTCCGCACCCCGTGGTCGCGCGCGCGTGAGCACGACCGGGTGCGCGTGGCGCTCGGGCGCTTCCTGGCCTGGCACCACGCCGGCACCCGCCGCCTGGTCGCCACCGAGGCCAAGTTCAGCACCGACGTCGACCTCGACGACGGCGAGCGGGTGCGGCTGACCGGCTACGCCGACCGCCTCGAGCTCGACCACGACGGTCGGGTCGTCGTGGTCGACCTGAAGACCGGGCGCACCGCCCCGTCGGGGTCCTCGGTGCAGCAGCACGTCCAGCTCTCGCTCTACCAGTACGCCGTCGACCACGGCGCAGTCGACGCGGCGCTCGCGCAGCGCCCCGAGCTCGGCGTCGAGCAGGGGGTCGCCGGCGGCGCCGAGCTGGTGCAGCTCGGCGTCCTCGACGACGCCCCGTCGGCCGTCGTGCAGCCGCAGGACCGACAGCCCGACGGCAGCCCCGGCCGCCAGGCGCTGCGCACCCACCTGCAGCAGGCCGCCGTGATGCTGCGGCGCGAGTCGTTCCCGGCCAGCGCCGGCACACAGTGCCGCGACTGCGACTTCGTCTCGATCTGTCCGATCAAGGGCGCCGGGGCGGTGACCGCGCGATGACCACCACGACCAGCGGCGGCACGCCCGTGACGACCGGCCCGCGCGGCCCGGTCGACCCGGGCGACGCGTCGCGCCGCCCCGTGCTCCGCATCGACACCCCCGAGGACCTGCAGCGGGTGATGCACACCGACTACGCGCCCAGCGCGCAGCAGTGGCGCGCCATCTCCGCCCCGCTGTCGCCGGGGGTGGTGATCGCCGGGGCCGGCTCGGGCAAGACCACGCTGATGGCCGCGCGGGTCGTCTACCTCGTCGTCACCGGCCAGGTGCGCCCCGAGCAGGTGCTGGGCCTGACGTTCACCACGAAGGCGGCCAGCGAGCTGCGCCAGCGCATCCGCGCCGCGCTGCGCACCGCCGGCGTCCTCGACGAGCCGGAGCGCCGCGGTGAGGGGGCGAGCGGCACCGCCGGCGGGGCCGACGAGCCCGACGAGGTGCTCGAGCCCACCGTGCTCACCTACAACGCCTACGCCGCCGACCTGCTGACCGAGCACGGCCTGCGCATCGGCCACGAGCCCGACACCCGGGTCGTCACCGATGCCGCCCGCTACCAGCTCGGCGCCCGGGTGGTCGACCGGTTCACCGGCGACATCCAGCAGCTCACCGACCACCCGCCCACCGCGATCCAGAACCTGCTGGCCCTCGACAGCGCCATGAGCGAGCACCTCGTCGGGCCGGCCGACGTGCGCCGGGTCGACGGCGAGGCGCGCCGGGGGTTCGTCGCCGCGCTCGCCGCCGAGCGGGCCGGCAAGGACCGCACCACCTACCGCGTGCCGGTGGAGAAGGCGATCTCGGCCGTCGACCGGCGCGCCGAGCTGCTCGACCTGGTCGCCGGCTACCGGCGGCTCAAGGCCGAGCTGGGCCTGATGGACTTCTCCGACCAGATCGAGCTCGGCGCCCGGCTCGCTGTGGAGCAGCCCGACGTGGGCGCCTCCGAGCGCGGCAAGTACCGCGTGGTCCTGCTCGACGAGTACCAGGACACCTCGGTGGCCCAGGCCGTGATGCTGTCGCGGCTCTTCTCCGGCCCCGACGCCGCCGGCGGCCGCGGTCACGCCGTCACCGCGGTCGGCGACCCCAACCAGGCCATCTACGGCTGGCGCGGGGCGTCGGTGTCGAACATCCTCAACTTCCCCGACACGTTCCCCGCCCTCGACGGTGACGTGCCGGTGCTCCCGCTGACGGTCAACCGCCGCTCCGACGCCCGCATCCTCGAGGTGGCCAACCGGTTGGCCGCCCCCCTCTACGAGCGCTACGACCAGGTCGACCCGCTCGAGGCCAAGCCGGGCGCCGTCCCCGGTGCGGTGACCACCGCCGTGCTGGCCACCCACGCCGACGAGCTGGCGCGGCTGGTCGAGCAGGTGCTCGCCACCCGCGGCGGCGACCTCGACACCACCTGGTCCGACATCGGCGTGCTGACCCGCGACAACGCCCACGCGGCGGAGGTGTTCGACGCGCTGTCGGCCGCGGGGGTCCCGGTCGAGATCGTCGGGCTGTCGGGGCTGCTGCGCCTGCCCGAGGTGGCCGAGGTCGTCGCCGTGCTCCACCTGCTGCACGACGTCACCGCCAACGCCGCGATGCTCACCCTGCTCACCGGGCCCCGGTGGGCGGTGGGGCCACGCGACCTGCGCCTCCTCGGACGGCGAGCCGAGCAGGTCAGCGGGCGGGCGGGGCGCGCCGACGAGCCGGGGTCGGTCACCGACCACCTCCTCGACATCGCCGACGGCATCGACCCCGCGGAGGTCGCCTGCCTCGACGACGCCCTGGTCGACCTCGGTGACCTGCCGTACTCCGCCGAGGCCCGCGAGCGCTTCGGCCTGCTGGCCGGCGAGCTGCGGGGGCTGCGCTCCCACGTCGGCGAGCCGCTGCTCGACGTCGTGCGCCGCATCATCGACGTGACCGGCGCCGACGTCGAGCTCGCCTCCGCCGTGAGCCCGGCCGCCGCCGCGCGCCGCGACAACCTCGACCTGTTCGTCAAGGCCGTCGCCGACTTCCAGGCCGTCGACGGCGACGTCAGCCTGCCGGCGCTGCTGGCCTACCTCACCGCCGAGGACGACCAGGGCAACGGCCTCGACGTGGCCACCCCCACCCTCGCCGACTCCGTCAAGCTCCTCACCGTGCACCGCTCGAAGGGCCTGGAGTGGCACGCCGTCTTCCTCGTCGGCACGTGCGAGACCCGCTTCCCCTCCAACCGGTCGCGCACGCTCTGGACGTCGTCGCCCTCGGTGCTGCCCGCGCCGCTGCGTGGCGACGCGCCCGACCTGCCGCAGCTGGCCGGCCACGACAAGGCGGCCCTCGACGCCTACCGCGCCGCGACCCGCGCCCACGACGCGGAGGAGGAGCTGCGGCTCGGCTATGTCGCCTTCACCCGCGCCGCACACCGTCTCGACGTCTCGTCGTACTGCTGGACGGCGCGCACCACCCCGTTCGGGCCCTCGCCCTACCAGCAGGTGGTCCGCGAGCTGGTGGAGTCGTGGGGGGAGGGAGCGACCACGGCGTGGCTCGACAAGCCCGTCAAGGGCGACGCCAACCCCTACGACGCGGTCGACCCGTCGCGGCCCTGGCCCGAGACCGAGGTCGGCACGGAGGCACGGCTGCGCCGCGAGGCAGCCGCCGTGGTCGCCGCCGCCGAGGTGGGAGCGCCCGACCACGGGCTCGACATGATCGAGACCGCACGGGTGGCCGACTGGGACGCCGAGCTCGACCGGCTGCTCGCCGAGGCGCGCCGCGAGCGCACCGGCCGCGTCGACGTCCCGCTGCCGCCGAGCCTGTCGGCCACCGCGGTGGCCCGGCTTCGCGACGACCCCGACGGGTTCGCCCGCGAGCTGGCCCGGCCCATGCCGAGGCCGCCGTCGCCGGCCGCCCGGTTCGGCACCCGCTTCCACGCCTGGGTGGAGGCGCGCTTCGGCCAGCAGGACCTGTTCGACTACGGCGAGCTGCCGGGCCGTGCCGACGCCGGGATCGACGACGACAGCGACCTCGAGGCGCTGATCGCCACCTTCGAGGCCGGGCCGTTCGCCTCCCGGGTGCCCCACGAGGTGGAGGCACCGTTCGCGCTCGTCGTGCACGGCCAGGTGGTGCGGGGGCGCATCGACGCCGTCTACGCCGAGCCCGACGGGGGGTGGCTGGTCGTCGACTGGAAGACCGGGCGCTCCGGGGGAGCCGACCCGCTCCAGCTCGCGGTCTACCGCCTGGCGTGGGCCGAGCTGCACGACGTGCCGCTCGACCAGGTGCGCGCCGCGTTCTACTACGTGCGCACCGGCGAGGTCGTCGAGCCCGCCGGCCTCCCGGGCCGCGGCGCGATCGAGGGCCTGCTTGACGGCTCGTCCTGAGGGCGGCGGGTCCCGGGGGCCCGGTGGGTCAGGCGGGTCGGGCCGGCAGGTCCGGCAGCGCCCGGTCGAGCCAGGCAGCGACGCCGAGCGCCGCGGTGCGACCGGCCCGGTTGGCGCCGATGGTGCTCGCCGACGGCCCGTAGCCGACCAGCTGCACCCTCGGGTCACGCCGTGCGGTGGTGCCGTCGAGGTCGATGCCGCCCTCGGGCCCGCGCAGGTGCAGCGGGGCGAGGTGGGCGACGTCGGGGCGGAACCCGGTGGCCCACAGGATCGCGTCGACGCGCTCGCGGCGTCCGTCGGCCCAGCGCACCCCGTCCGGCTCGACGGCCGTGAACACGGGCCGGCGCCGGTAGGCGCCCAGCGCCTCGGCGGCCCGCTCCTGGTCGCGCAGCACCAGCCCGGTCACGCTGACCACGCTCGCCGGGGGGAGCCCGCGACGCACCCGCTCCTCGACGAGCGCTACCGCCGCGCGCCCGACGTCCGGGGTGAAGTCGTCGGTGCGCCACACCGGCTCGCGCCGGGTGACCCAGATCGTGTCGGTGACCAGGGCCAGCTCACCGAGCAGCTGCACGGCCGAGGCGCCGCCCCCGACGACGACGGTGCGCAGGCCACGGAACGTCTCGGCGCCGGGGTAGTCGCGGGTGTGCACCTGCAGCCCCCGGAACGTCTCGACGCCGGGGTAGTGCGGCACGAACGGGCGGGCCCAGGTGCCGGTGGCGTTCACCAGCGTCCGGGTGTGCCAGGACCGCCCGGGCGAGCGCACGACGAGCAGGCCGCCGTCGTCCTCCACCCGGTCGACGTGCACGGGGCGCACGACGGGCAGGTCGTGGGCGCGCTCGTAGTCGGCGAAGTAGCGGGGCACCACCTCGTTGGCCCGCCCGGCGTCGCCCCCGGGGGCCGCGGAGCCGGGCAGGGCGGCGACGCCGTGCACGTCGTGCATGGTCAGGGAGTCCCAGCGGTGGCGCCAGGCGCCACCCGCCGCGTCGTCGGCGTCGAGGACGACGTGGCGCACCCCGCGGCGCGCGAGGTGGTACGACGCCGACAGCCCGGCCTGGCCGGCCCCCACGACCACGGTGTCCAGCACGTCCACGTCCACGTGGTCCCAACGCCACCCGGCCCCGTGTCCTTCCCGCGACGGGGTCGCCTGGAACCACCGCACCCTGCGCTGGAGCGGTCCGGAGCAGCACCCGGCGCACGCCCGGAGGTCTCGACGACGCTCGTCGCCGGCGCTCCTCCCTGTTCGACCGCCGGTGGCGCGGCGCCACCCGGGGTGCCCTGGGGGTGCGGGGCTAGGGTGCCCAGGTGCCACAGCCCCACCTCGCGCTGGTCTCCGACGCCCACGACCGCCTGGGGGAGCGGCGCTCCGACGACGAGTGGCTCGCGCAGCGGTGGGCCGACCCGGGCAGCCGGGTCCTCGTCGTCTCTGGCACCAAGGTGCGCCCGCGCTCGGGCGAGGTCGACTGGGTCTCGCCCGCCGACGCGCCCGACGGCGTTCGGGTGCTGCTGGGGTCGCTGGAGGGGCTCACCTGGTTCGCCGTCGTCTCCGGCCCGGAGGCCGCCTCGGCGGAGCCGGGCTGGCTGAGCCTGCGCGAGCTGCTGCCGGCGCTGGTGGCGGGCGGAGGGCACCGCGCGAGCCTGCTGCTGCACGCCCTGGGCCTCGCCGAGTGGATGTGGGCCACCCGCTTCTGCCCGCGCTGCGGGGGCGCGCTGCAGGCCCGCGCCAGTGGCCACGAGCTGCGCTGCACCCGGTGCGGGCGCACCCAGTTCCCCCGCACCGACCCGGCCGTGATCATGCTGATCACCGACGGCGAGCCGGGCGCCGACGACGAGCGCTGCCTGCTCGGCCACCAGGCGACCTGGCCGGCGGGCAGGTTCTCCACCCTGGCCGGCTTCTGCGAGACCGGTGAGTCGCTCGACGACGCCGTGCGCCGCGAGACCGCGGAGGAGACCGCCGTCGTGGTCGGCGAGGTCACCTACTTCGGCAACCAGCCCTGGCCGCTGCCGTCCAGCCTGATGCTGGGCTTCACCGGCCGTGCCGTGGCCACGGAGATCACCGTCGACGAGCACGAGATCTCCGAGGCGCGCTGGTTCACCCGCGCCGAGCTGCGCGACGAGACCACCGCCGGGCGCGTCGTGCTGCCCGGCGGCCTGTCGATCAGCCGCTCGCTGATCGAGGACTGGTACGGCGCGGAGCTGCCCGGCCACTGGTGACCGGCCACTGGTGACCGGTCGTGGGGCTCAGGCCAGGGCGGCGAGCTTGTCCTTGACCTGGGCCAGCGACGGGTTGGTCTGCGCGGTGCCGTCGCTGTAGACGAGCGTCGGGACGGTCTGGTTGCCGTTGTTGGCCTGCTCCACGATCAGCGCGGCGTCGGGCACCTGCTCGATGTCCACGACGTCGTAGGTGATCCCCTCACGGTCGAGCTGGCTCCGCAGCCGGTGGCAGTAGCCGCACCAGGGGGTGGAGTACATCGTGAAGGAGCTCATCAGGGACTGTCGCCTCCGGCATCTAGGGTGGTCGACGGCGCCGGACCTCCGCGCCGTGCTCGTTCCTCAACCCGCCCGACGCAGGAGTTGTTCCCCTCGTGAGCCGCCCCGACAGCCTCCTCGACGCCCTCGACCCCGAGCAGCGCCGGGTCGCGGAGACCCTGCGCGGGCCGGTGCGGGTGCTGGCCGGGGCCGGCACGGGCAAGACGCGGGCGATCACCCACCGCATCGCCCACGGCGTCGCCACCGGCATGTACGCCCCCACCGAGGTCCTCGCGGTCACCTTCACCACCCGCGCGGCCGGTGAGATGCGCCAGCGGCTGCGCCTGCTGGGCGCCGGCGGCGTGCAGGCCCGCACCTTCCACTCCGCGGCGCTGCGCCAGCTGCGCTACTTCTGGCCCCACGTGCACGGCAGCGAGCTGCCGACGCTGACCGAGTCGAAGATCCCGGCGCTGGCCGGCGCGGCGCGGCGCCTGAGGATCAACGCCGACCAGGCGCTCCTGCGCGACCTCGCCTCGGAGGTCGAGTGGGCCAAGGTCAGCAACGTGCACCCCGACGACTACGCCAAGGTCGCCACCGCGCGCGGCCGCTCCGTCACCGGCCACGACCCGGAGACGGTGGGGCGGCTGTTCTCCGGCTACGAGGAGGTCAAGCGCGGCCAGGGCCGGATGGACATGGAGGACGTGCTGCTGCTGGCCGCCGGGCTGCTGGCCGAGGACGAGCGCGTCGCGGCGCAGGTGCGCCGGCAGTACAAGTGGTTCGTCGTCGACGAGTTCCAGGACGTCTCCCCGCTGCAGTCGGCCCTGCTCGACCTGTGGCTGGGCGGGCGCGACGAGATCTGCGTGGTCGGCGACCCCGCGCAGACCATCTACTCCTTCGCCGGGGCCGACGCGCGCTACCTGCGTGAGTTCCCGGCGCGCCACCCCGGCACCACCTCGGTCGAGCTGGTGCGCAACTACCGCTCCACCCCCCAGGTGGTCGAGGCCGCCAACACGCTGCTGGCCGGCTCCGGCAGCGAGGGCGTGAGCCTGCGGGCGCAGCGCCCGGCCGGTGCGGCCGTGGCCTACGGCCCCCACCCCGACGAGGTCGCCGAGGCCGAGTCCACCGCGGCGCGCATCCTCGCGCTGCGCGAGGCCGGCCGCTCGCTGGCCGAGGTGGCGGTGCTGTTCCGCATCAACGCCCAGTCCGAGGCCTACGAGGAGGCGCTGTCGGCGCGGTCGGTCCCGTACGTCGTGCGCGGCGCGGCCCGGTTCTTCGACCGGCCCGAGGTGCGCGAGGCGGTCACCCGGCTTCGGGGCGCCGCCCGGTCGGGCGAGCCGGTGACCGACCCCGACGAGCTGGTCGAGGTGGTGCGGGCCACCCTCGCGGCGATGGGCTGGACCGACCGCCCACCGTCGGCACGGGGGCAGACCCGCGACCGGTGGGAGTCGTGGCAGGCCCTGGTCGACCAGGCCACCGAGCACGCCTCCGCGCCCGGCGCCTCGCTCGGCGGGTTCGTCGACGACCTCGACCGCCGCGCCTCCGAGCAGCACGCCCCCGTGGCCGAGGGGGTCACCCTCGCCACGTTCCACGCCGCGAAGGGCCTGGAGTGGGACCACGTGTTCCTGTGCGGGCTGCAGGACGGCACGCTGCCGATCACCTACGCCGAGACGCCCGAGGCGGTGGAGGAGGAGCGCCGACTGCTCTACGTCGGCATGACCCGCGCCCGCGCGGAGCTCAGCATGTCGTGGTCGTCGGCGCGCAACCCCGGCGGTCGCGCGTCCCGCAAGCCGTCGCGCTTCCTCGACCCGCTGCTGCCGGCCGAGGCGCGCCCGCGCCAGGAGTCGCGCGGCTCGCGCAAGGCCATGATGTGCCGCGAGTGCGGCCGCCCCCTGTCCACTGCGCCGGAGAAGAAGGCCGGGCGCTGCGTCGACTGCCCCGCCTCCTACGACGAGGCCCTCTACGAGCGGCTGCGCGACTGGCGCCGCGAGCGGGCGGGGGAGGAGAGCGTGCCGGCGTTCGTGGTCTTCAGCGACGCCACCCTCCAGCTCATCGCCGAGCTGCGACCCGAGACCCCGGAGGGGCTGCTGCGCATCAGCGGCATCGGGCGCTCCAAGCTCGACAAGTACGGCGCCGACGTCCTGCAGCTGCTCACCTGACGGCCTTCCCGGCAGGGCCTGGGAGCCCCGCCCGAGGGCGCAGGCAGAAAACTGGGGAAATAGTCATAAAATGGTTTGCCCCTTACAGCAGCACGCCGCTAGTTTTCTTCCCACGACATCCGCTCCGCGCACCACGGCCCTGACGAAGCCCGCGCACGACGCACCGAAGGAGGTGGCTCCAGTGAACGACATCTCGATCTCGACCATCGCGACGGCGACCCAGCCGTCCGACTTCGGCATGCCCACGTGGGGCTGCGCCGCCGGTGCCATCGCGTTCACCGCCGACGTGCAGGGGACCACTCTGCCCGCCGCCGGTTTCGCCGTCCGCTCCGTCGATGCCGACGAGAAGCTCGGTCGCACCCACGTCTACACCCCGGGGACCCTCGCCTGGAGCCCACCGACCTGTTGACCTGACAGCTCGGCAGCCTCCAGGCCGCGGATCCCTCACCGGGATCCGCGGCCTTTTGCATGTCCCGCGGAACCGCGAACCACGCACCACCCACCGCGACAGGTCAGGACAAGGAGGTGAACACATGACCATCAGCGACCTGCTCCACCACGAGGGCGCCGAGCCCACCCTCGGGCTGCTGCACGACCGCGCCGTGGACGTCGACGACGCCCTCATGCCGTGCCGCACCAGCAACCCCGAGCTGTGGTTCGCGGAGTCCCCGGTCGACGTCGAGCGCGCCAAGTCGCTCTGCGGGAGCTGTCCCGTGAAGCCGGTGTGCCTCGACGGCGCGCTGCGACGCCGCGAGCCCTGGGGCGTCTGGGGAGGCGAGCTCTTCCTCGCCGGCGTCGTCATCCCGCGCAAGCGGCCGCGTGGCCGTCCCCGCAAGAACGAGCTGGCGGCCTAGCCGGCTCCCGCCCACCCGGGCACGCACCACCCGCACCACCCACCCGGCACCACCCACCACCACCGAAGGACCGACATGTACCTCGCCGAGATCCAGGCCCGCGTCGAGACCGACGTACGCCTCACCGAGGCACGGCAGCGGCGCCGCGCGCGCCAGCTCGACCGTGCCCACCGTCAGGGCCACCGCGCCGAGCAGGCGTTCGCCGCCCGCGTCCGGGCCTTCTGAGCCCCGACACCGAGACACCGAGCACCCCGTGACCACCGACCCGAACCGGAGCACCCTCATGAATCTTCTCCACGAGAACCTGGCCCGCATCCAAATGTCCGAGCGCCTGGGAGAGGCGCACACCGACCGTCAGGGCCGTGAGGCGTCGCGGGCCCGGCGACTGGGCCGCAAGGCCGACGCGGCCGCGCAGCAGGCGCGGCTCGCCCTCGCCCGGGCCCTCTGAGCCGCCGGCCCCGGCACGACCCCGCACGACCCCGTACGACCAGCCCCGGGCCGGGCGCGACACCTGTCGCGCCCGGCCCGGGTGCGTCGAGGCCCTTAGGCTCGCGTCATGACCACCTGCGCGGAGTGCGGACGCCACACCGACGACGCGGCCGAGCTGCTCGGCTGGACCCGGACGACCGAGCGGGGCCGCCACCAGGACGTGTGCCCGGCGTGCACCCGTCGTCACCTGCGGGCCATGGAGGGCAGGCTGGACCGCGAGCACTGGTGAGCGGGCGTGGCCGCTGAGCCGGGCTCACCCCACCTCGGCGCCCGCCCAGGCGCACCCGCACCGTGGGTGCCGCAGCCACGTGCGGACGACCGGGCGTACGGCGTCGTCGACCTCCACCGTCGCCGACCAGGTGCTCGGCTGCTCGTCGTCGAGCCAGGAGACGACGTCGCGCACGGCCCACGCCACCGCGAGGTGCAGCAGGGTGGGGTCGAGGGGAGCGGGTCGACCGGCCGCGAGCGCGGCGTGCTGCTCCACCACCAGGCTGCGCCGGGGGTCGCCGTCGGCGAGCGCGGCGTCGACGCAGCGCAGGCAGGCGGTGACGCCGGGCACCACGAACGGGCCCACCACCACCCGGCCGGGGCGTGCCACCACCAGCAGGTGGGGCCGGCCCTCCGCCACCAGCGGGTCGACCCTCTCGCGGCTCGGCTCGTGGGCGTGCACCTGCAGCACCACGTCGTCGGCCGGGTCGGCCGGGTCGGCCGTCCTGGCTGGATCGGCCCGGGCCGCGCGGCCCCGGGCAGCACCCGCCACCGTGACCCCGTGGGCGGCGAGCAGACCCGCGGCGAGGGTGCGGGTGGCGTCGTCGTCGGTGCGCACCTCGACGCGCGCCCCGCGCCTGCGGGCCACCAGCCCGGCCGCGGCGTCACCGTGGGCCACCACGGCCGCCGCTCCCGCCAGGCGACCGGCCGCGCTCCGGGTGGCGCCCACCGCCGCGGCGAGCCCGTCGGCGTCGCAGACCAGCCCCGCCTGCACCAGCGTCGCGAGCGCCCGCGCCCCGACGGGGGTGGTGGGCGACGGACGGGCCCGGTCGCGCAGGTCGTCCAAGACCCTCCGCACGTCGGCGGTGTCGGGGACGACGGCGCGCCAGGGGTCGTCGACGCCCACCTGCAGGTGGGTCGCGTCGCGCACCACGACGTGCAGCCCCGGCAGCAGGGTGGGCCGCACCGGCAGGTCGGGCAGCGCGATGGGCTGAGCAGGTGGGGCCGCGGTCATGCGGCACTCCTACCCCTCTCGACGGGGGCGGCACCACGTCATCCACAGCGCGGTGCCGCCCGTCGCCCGTCGCGCCATCGCGCCGGGCCGCGGTCTGCGTCATGCGAATGGTGGGTGCGACTCCACGGTTCGTATGACGCTGGTGGCCTGGTCGAGGGGCGGCGTCGGACGTCATACGAGTGGTGGGTGCGACTCCACGGTTCGTATGACGCTGGTGGCCTGGGTCCTGGGGCGGCGTCGGACGTCATACGAGTGGTGGGTGCGACTCCACGGTTCGTACGACGCCGGCCCCCGACCCCGCCCCCACGGCGCGTGCCCCGCCCGGGCGAGCCGCGGGTCGGCCGTCGCGCCGGTGGCCCGGGTCACCTATCTTCGGCCCCATGGCCGACACCACCCCCGCCCAGACCGCTCCCGAGCCCGCTCCCGAGACCGTGCAGCGCCCCCACCTGCGCCTGGAGCGCCCGGCCGAGGGGGTCGCGCTGTTGGTGCTCGACAACCCCGACCAGCGCAACGCGATGTCGGAGGAGATGACGCGGTCGTGGGTGGCGGCGATCGACGAGCTGGCCGCCGACGCAAGCGTGCGCGCCGTCGTGGTCACCGGTGCCGGGACGGCGTTCAGCTCGGGTGGCGACACCAGCTGGATCGCCTCCGAGCCCGACGCCGGCGTCGACCGGCTGCGCACCCGGATGCTCCCTTTCTACCGGGCCTGGCTCTCGCTGCGCCGCCTCGAGGTGCCGACCGTCGCGGCCCTCAACGGGCCTGCGATCGGCGCCGGGCTGTGCCTGGCCCTGGCCTGCGACGTGCGTTGGGCGGCCCGCGGCGCGAGGCTCGGCGTGCCGTTCCTCAAGCTCGGGATGCACCCCGGGATGGCCGGCACCTGGCTGCTGCCCGACGTCGTGGGGCCCGCGGCGGCCCGCGACCTGTTCCTCACCGGCCGGCTGGTCGAGGGCGACGAGGCGCTGCGCCTCGGTCTGGTCTCCCGGGTGGTCGAGCCCGAGGTGCTGCTCGACGAGGCCCTCGAGGCCGCGCGCGGCATCGCCGCGAACGCCCCCATCGCCACCCGGCTGACCACGCTCGCCCTGCGCGAGGGCCACCGCGACCTCGAGCACGGCCTGCAGTGGGAGGCGATGGCGCAGCCGCTGACGCTCGCCACCGACGACCTGCAGGAGGGCATCCGCGCCGCCCGGGAGAAGCGTCCTCCGCAGTTCGTGGGCCGCTGACGGCGTACGCCGCGACGTGGACCCGCGGACGGGGTGAGGCCCCCGGGTGCCGGCGTCGCGCCCGCCTTCCCCGTGCGTGCGTCCCGCCGGCCCCGGGGGCCTCGTCCGTGGCTCAACCTAGGAGCGGGCGGCGCCGCGGTCAACGGCTGCCACCGGTTCGGTGTCCCCAGCTGTGGACACACCTGTGGACAACGCTGTGGAGAACCGCCGTCCACGGTGGACGAGTCGCTCCCAGCGGGGGAGAGAGCTGTGGAGGGCGGCGGCCCGGCAGCGGCGTACGGTGCGGTGACCAGGCACGATGGTCGTCCACCGGCTGTGGAGAGAACAGCGCCGGCCCGGAGCCCGAAGGAGCCACCCGCCCATGCCCGATCCGTACGACGCCGGCCCCGTCGCCGCGCTGCGGCGCATCGCCTTCCTGCTCGAGCGCGCGCGGGAGGACACCTACAAGGTCAAGGCGTTCCGCGGGGCCGCGGCCACCCTGCTGACGATGTCGGACGACGAGGTGGCGGCGGCGGTCGCCGACGGCACCCTGACCAACCTGCCCGGGGTGGGTGCCAGCTCGGCCAAGGTGGTGACCGACGCGGTGCGCGGGGTGCTGCCCGAGCGGCTCGCCCGCCTCGAGGCCGAGCAGGCCGGCCCGCTGGCCGCCGGCGGCCACGACCTGCGGCGGCTGCTGCGCGGCGACCTGCACACCCACTCCGACTGGTCCGACGGCGGGTCCCCCATCGAGGAGATGGCCTTCACCTCGATCGAGCTGGGCCACGAGTACCAGGTGCTGACCGACCACTCACCGCGGCTCAAGGTGGCCCGCGGGCTCAGCGCCGAGCGGCTGGCACGCCAGCTCGACGTGGTGGCCGCGGTCAACGAGCACCTCGGCGGCGGTGCCGGAGGGGAGGACGCCCGGCGGTTCACCCTGCTCACCGGCATCGAGGTCGACATCCTCGACGACGGCAGCCTCGACCAGACCGACGAGATGCTGGCCCGCCTCGACCTGCGGGTGGCCAGCGTGCACTCGAAGCTGAAGATGGAGCCCGAGGCGATGACCCGGCGGATGGTGGGGGCGGTGCGCCAGCCGTTCACCAACGTGCTGGGCCACTGCACCGGCCGCCTGGTCACCGGCGGGCGCGGCACCCGCCCGCAGTCGCAGTTCGACGCCCGGGCGGTGTTCGAGGCCTGCGCGGAGAACGACGTGGCGGTGGAGATCAACTCGCGCCCCGAGCGGCGCGACCCCCCGACGCAGCTGCTCGAGCTGGCCCGTGACGTCGGCTGCCTGTTCTCCATCGACAGCGACGCCCACGCCCCCGGGCAGCTCGACTTCCTCGACCTGGGCGCGGAGCGGGCCGAGGCCGCGGGCATCGAGCCCGAGCGCATCGTGACCACCTGGCCGCGGGAGCGCCTCCTCGCCTGGGCCCGGGCCAGGCTCTAGCCTTCGCCCATGACCCCGCCGAGCCCGCCGGCGACGCCCGGTGACGCGCTCCCGGGTGACGCGCCCGGGGCCGGCGCGCGCCCGGAGGTGGAGGTCCGCCGCTCGAGCCGGCGCCGGCGCACTGTCTCGGCGTACCGGGAGGGCGAGCGGATCGTCATCCTGGTGCCGGCCACGCTGACCCGCCGGGAGGAGGCCGAGTGGGTCGAGACGATGGTGGCGCGCCTCGAGCGCGCCGACCGTCGGCTGCGTCCCAGCGACGAGCTGCTGCTGGCCCGCGCGCTCGCGCTCAGCGACCGCTACCTCGGTGGCATCGCCGTGCCGGAGTCGGTGCGGTGGGTCGACAACCAGAGCGCGCGCTGGGGCTCCTGCACCCCCGGCGACCGCAGCATCCGGGTCTCCGGGCGGCTGCAGGGCATGCCCTCGTGGGTGGTCGACTACGTGCTGGTGCACGAGCTGGCCCACCTCATCGAGCCCGGCCACGACGCCAGCTTCTGGAGCTGGGTGGACCGCTACCCGCAGGCCGAGCGGGCCAAGGGCTACCTGCTCGGCTGGTCGGCCGCCGCTCGGGTCGACCCGCCGGCCGACAGCGGCGGCGTCGCGGCGCCGCCCGGCGACTGAGCGCCCGCCATTCGGGCCAGCGCCCGCTCGACCAGCCGCGCCACGTCGCCGCCGGGCTCGGGCAGGTCGTCCACCGGCCACCAGCGCAGCGCCAGCGACTCCTCCGAGACGGCGTACGCCGCGCCGGGGGCCGCCAGCGCCACGTGGCGCACGTCGAGGTGGTGCACGAGCGTGCCGTCGCGCGGTCCGCAGAACGGCACGGCGTGCTCGCTGAGCTCGACCGGCACCGGGTCGAGCGCCACGTCGGCGAGCCCGGACTCCTCGACGGCCTCGCGCCACGCGGCCCCGGCCAGCGTGGCGTCACCGGCCTCGCAGTGCCCGCCCAGCTGGAACCACCGCCGCGCCTTGGCGTGCAGCGTCAGCAGCACGTGGGTGCGGGTGTCGTCGAGCAGCACCGTGCTGGCGGTGAGGTGGTCGGGGCGGCACTCCCGGCGCAGGCCGTCGGGGTGGGCGTGCAGGTGGGTCAGGTAGCGCTGCCGCAGCCGCTCCTGCTCGTCGGTGGGCGCCGCCCACCGCTGGAGCACCGTCAGGGCGTCGGCGTGCAGGCTCACGCCGGGGTCGGGTCGTCGCCCTCGCGCCGCTCGTCCCCGGTCCCGCCGGACCCGTCGGGCCCTTCGGTCTCGGCGGACCCGTCAGCGGACCCGTCGGCGGGGCCGTCGAGCAGGCGGGCCAGCTCGGCGTCGAAGTCGGCCTCGCTGAGGTCGGCGGGGGCGGCGGCGTCCTCGCGGAACCCGAGCGGGTCGTCGAGGTCGGCGGCGCTGGGCAGCAGGTCGGGGTGCATCCACACGCCGTCGCGCGCCTCGGCGCCCTGGCGGGTGCGCAGCGAGCCCCACAGGGTGGAGGCGTCACGCAGCCGGCGCGGACGCAGCTCGAGGCCGACCAGCGAGGCGAAGGTCTCCTCGGCGGGGCCGCCGGCGGCGCGGCGGCGGCGCACGGCCTCCTGCATCTTGGTGGCGGCCGGCATCCGGGTCTCGGTGGCCTGGCCGACGATCTCGTCGACCCAGCCCTCCACCAGGGCCAGCGTGACCTCGAGGCGCTGCAGGGCGGCCTCCTGGGCCGGCGACTTCGGCATGTCGAAGAGCCCGCCCTCCAGCAGGCGCTGCACCGAGGCCGGGTCGGTGGGGTCGATGCCGCGCATCTGCTCCTCGATGCGGCCCTGGATGGCCTCGGCGTTGATCTCGATGCCGCGGGCGTAGGCGGTCACGGCGCTGATCAGGTGCTCGCGCAGCCACGGGACGTGGGCGAAGAGCCGCTGGTGGGCGGCCTCGCGCAGCGCGAGGTAGAGGCGGACGTCGTCGGCGGTGACGTCGAGGCCCTCGGCGAAGGCCGTGATGTTGGCCGGAACCAGCGCGGCCCGGCCCGCGGGGGCCAGCGGCAGGCCGACGTCGGAGGCGCTGAGCACGTCGGAGGCGAGCGCTCCCAGGCCGGAGCCGACCTGTTGGGCCAGCAGTGCACCGACGGCCTTGGCGATCAGGCCGATCAGGGGCCCCGAGGCCGCGCGGGCCTCCTCGGGGAGCGCCCCGCCGATGGCGTCGACGGACTGCTGGGCCACCGGCTCCACCAGCACCTTCCACACCTCGGTGGTGCCGACCAGCCACTCGGCGCGGCTCCAGGCCGCGGTGGAGGTGATGCCGGAGGGGAACGACGTGGTCTCGTCGAGCCAGTGGTCGGCCAGGCGCAGCGCGTCGGCGACGGCGTCCTTCTCGGTGCTCGACGGCGTCGGGTCGGGCTGCTGGGCCACGGTCTTGCGCGCGGTGTCGAGGGCGACGTCCCAGTTCAGCGGGCCGTCGTAGGGCGCCATCATCGCCTGCAGCTGCCCGAAGAGCGCGCCGAGGTCGGGCATCTGCCCGCCCGCGCCACCCATGCCGGGGAACCCGGGGAAGCCCGCGCCACCGGCGCCACCGGCGCCGCCGAACCCGCCGAGCCCGCCCAGGCCACCGAGCCCGCCGAGGCCGCCGGAGAAGAACTGCTCGAACGGGGTGCCCTTGAAGGGGTTCTGCGCGCCCTCGTCGCGGTCGTCGGGGCCGGTGGAACCGTCGCCGGAGTCGTTGCTCATGGGCTCCACGGTACGCCGCGCGGCCCAACTGCGAGCAGCCGCAGCGGGCCCTGCTCGCTAGGCTGCGCAGCATGTCGCACCCCGCCGTCCGCCTGGTCGCCCTGCGCGAGGACGCCCTCGACGTCGCCGAGGTGCTCGACGCCCTCGACGACCCCACCTCCGGGGGCCTGACGCTCTTCGTCGGCCGGGTGCGCGACCACGACCACGGCACCGGCGTCGTGGGCCTCGACTACACCGCCCACCCGACCGCGCTGGCGCGGCTGGAGGAGGTGTGCGCGCAGGTGGCCCGCGACCACGACGTCACCGGCGTCGCCGCGGTGCACCGCACCGGCAGCCTTGCGATCGGCGACGTCGCGGTGGTCGTGGCCACGGTGGCCGCCCACCGCGGGGAGGCGTTCACCGCGTCGCGGGCGCTGATCGACACCCTGAAGGCGCAGGTGCCGATCTGGAAGCACCAGCGCTTCACCGACGGCACCGAGGAGTGGGTCGGCACGCCGTGAGCGGCGGCGACCGGCGTTGCTCCCCACGAACCGGGGCCCGCGTGCCTACCCTCACGACGTGGAGATCCTGTTCTGGCTGGCGCCGGCCGGCGTCGTCGCCGTCCTGGCCATGGCCTGGGTCGGCTGGGTGGGCCGCGAGCCCCGCGAGCGGGTCGACCCCGAGGTCGCCGCGCAGCGCCTCGGCGCCGCGCTGGCCAAGGACGCCCCGCAGCGGGGCCCGGTGCGCACCGCCGAGCGCGACCGCAGCACCGGCATCGCCGTGCGGCCCTCCCGGGCCCCGCGCGCCACGGGTGCCGCGCGGCGTCCGGGTGAGCCGGGCGAGCAGGCCCGCCGCGCCTCCTGACCTGCGGCGACACCCGCGGCGACCAGGGCGCAGCCGGGTTGGCGCCGGATGAGACAGTGGGCGCCATGACCCAGCGCACGATCGCCGCGATCATCGCGGCGCCGCTGGTCGTCGGGCTCTTCGTGGCTGCCTCCGTGGTGCGCCTGCCCTACGGCACCTACATGCCCGGCGTGACCGTCGACGTGCTCGGCCAGCCCGAGGGCACCGAGACCATCCAGGTGCGCGGCGCCAAGACCTACCGCGACGACGGGCAGCTGCGGATGACCACGGTGTCGGTCTCCGCCGCCGCCGAGGACGGCGAGCAGGGCGGCGAGAGCCTGGTGCGGCTGCTGCAGGCCTGGGTCGACGACGACGACGCGGTCTACCCCTACGACTTCGTGCACCCCGACGACGAGACCGCCGAGGAGGACCAGCAGGAGGGCGCGGTCTCCATGGTCACCTCGCAGGACGTCGCCACGTCGCTGGCGCTCGAGGAGCTCGGGTACGACGTGCAGCCGGCGGTCAAGGTCTACTTCGTGGAGGAGGGCTCGCCCGCCGACGGCGTGCTGAAGCCCTTCGACGTGTTCCGCACCGTCGACGGCGAGCGGGTGACCACCCGTGAGCAGCTCGTCGAGGCGGTGTCGTCGGCCGCGGCCGGCGAGCCGATCGACGTCACGATCGAGCGCGGTGGCCGACCCCGCGAGGTGCAGGTGACCCCCGAGCTCGACGAGGGCACCCCGCGCATCGGCGTCCAGCTGGGCGAGGGCTACCGCTTCCCGTTCCAGGTCGACGTCGCGATCGACCCGCGCATCGGTGGGCCCAGCGCGGGCCTGGTGTTCTCCCTGGCCATCTACGACACCCTCAGCGAGGGCTCGCTGACCGGGGGCAACGTCATCGCCGGCACCGGCACCATCGACGCCACCGGGGCGGTGGGCCCGATCGGCGGCATCCAGCAGAAGATCGCGGGCGCCGCCGCCGACGGTGCCGAGCTGTTCCTGGTGCCGCCCGCCAACTGCGCCGAGGCGCTCCAGGGCGCCACCGACGGCGTGCGCCTGCTGCGCGCCGACACCTTCGAGTCCACCCTCGAGGCCATCCGGACCTGGGTCGACGACCCCGGTGCCACCCTGCCGAGCTGTGAGGACGTGCCCGATGACGGGTCCTGACGACATGAGCGACCTCGACGTCGACCCGGCGCTGGCCGCCGCGGTCCTGGAGATCGAGAGCCACGCCGCCACCGAGGGCTGGGACCAGCCGGCCCACCTCTACGCCCTGGTCGACACCGCCCAGCTGGTCGAGCGAGAGCCGGCGCTGGCGGCGATGATGGGGCTCGACGCCTCCTCCCAGCAGGGCTCGCTGACCGCCGTGGAGCAGGACGCCCTGAGGGCCGACCAGCTGCTCGAGCGGGTGCTGGAGACGATCACCTGGCCCGACGACGTCGCCGGCTGCGCCGCTGTGGTCGAGCGCTTCGTGCTGCCCCCCGACGCCGACGGCGACGTCCCCGACGACCCCGCCGAGGCCGCCGAGTTCGCCCGGCGCCACCCCGAGCGCCAGGAGCTGCGCATCGCCGCCGGGGTGACCCGCCACGGGTCGACGTACTGCGCGATGCGCTTCCGCAGCCACGACGACGACACGGCGGTGGTCGGCGGCGCCGACCTGGTGCCGGGCCTGGTCGAGCTGCTCGCCTCCACGCTGGCCGACGAGCCCGACCCGCTGCCGACCGCAGGCACCCCGTGACCGGCCGCGCCCGCGGCACCCGCACGACCCCGTACGACCCAGGCACCACCGCCGTGACGAGAGGGACCCACCGTGAGTGAGACGTTCGACGAGGCGACGCAGGGTGGCCCGCCGCCGCGCCAGGCCAGGGGGCGCTCGCGCGCCCTGGTCATCACCGGCGCCGTGCTGGTCGTCGCCTTCTTCGCCCTCACCGCCTTCGCCAGCTTCTACACCGAGCGGCAGTGGTTCGGCTCGGTCGGCTACTCCGACGTGTTCTCCACGATGCTCTGGACGCGGGTGGCGCTGTTCGCGGTGTTCGGCCTGCTGATGGCCCTGGTGGTGGCGGCCAACGTCGTCATCGCCTACCGATCGCGCCCGCTGTTCGTGTCGATGCCCGACACCAACGGCCTCGACCGCTACCGCGAGGCGGTCAACCCGATCCGCACCTGGCTGGTCGTGGCGATCGCGCTGGTGCTGCTGGTCTTCGCCGGCACCTCCGGTGCGGGGGAGTGGCGCAACTACCTGCTGTGGCGCAACGGCGGCGAGTTCGGCTTCGACGACGCCCACTTCGGCAAGGACGCCGGCTTCTTCATCTTCGACCTGCCCTGGCTGCACTACCTGGTCGACTTCGCCATGGCCACGTTCGTGGTGGCGCTGATGGCCGCCGCGCTCACCCACTACCTGTACGGCGGCATCCGCCTCGCGGTCGCCCGCGACCGGCTGACCGGCGCCGCCCAGGCGCAGCTCTCGGTGCTGCTCGGGCTGTTCGTCCTGGCCAAGGCCGGCGACTACTACCTCGACCGCTTCGACCTCGCCACCGACGCCGGCGGGCTGATCACCGGCATGACCTACACCGACGACAACGCGGTGCTGCCGGCCAAGAACATCCTCATCGGCATCTCGGTGATCTGCGCGGTGCTGTTCTTCCTCAACGTGTGGCGCCGCACGTGGACGCTGCCCTCGGTGGGCATCGCGCTGCTGGCGCTCTCGGCGGTGCTGCTCGGCGTGATCTGGCCGGGCATCGTGCAGCAGTTCCAGGTGCGGCCCTCGGAGGCCGACCGCGAGGAGCCCTACATCCAGGCCAACATCGACGCCACCAGGGCGGCCTACGACCTGGAGGACGTCGAGACCACGGCCTACGACAGCGCGGCGACCGCCGACGACTCGGTGTTCCGCGCGGTCACCAGCCAGGTGTCGTCGGTGCCGCTGATCGACCCGCGGCTGGTGCGCGACACCTTCGAGCAGACCCAGCAGGGCCGTGCCTACTACTCGGTCGCGCCGGTGCTCGACGTCGACCGCTACGAGATCGACGGCGTCGACCGGGCGCTGGTGCTCGGCGTCCGCGAGCTCGACCAGAGCGGCATCCCCGACGGCGACCGCAACTGGTCGAACCTCTACACCACCTACACCCACGGCAACGGGCTGATCGCGGCGTACGCCAACCAGCGCACCGCCGACAACGCCGAGCGCGCCGCCAGCGACGACAACAGCGGCGGCATCGTGTGGGCCGAGGGCAACCAGCCCGGCCAGGACACCCTGTCGACGCTGGGCGACGGCTACGAGAGCCGCATCTACTTCGGCGAGCAGAGCCCCGCGTACTCCGTGGTGGGCAAGGCCGACGAGGACGAGCCCGACCTCGAGCTGGGGCTGTCGAACGACACCGACGCCAACCAGTACACGACCTACGACGGCGCCGGCGGCGTCGACGTGGGCAGCACCTTCGACCAGCTGATGTTCGCGG
Source organism: Nocardioides sp. FY1077 (assembly GCF_058681775.1). Lineage (NCBI taxonomy): Bacteria > Bacillati > Actinomycetota > Actinomycetes > Propionibacteriales > Nocardioidaceae > Nocardioides > Nocardioides sp. FY1077. Next base: position 97,249 of record NZ_JBZWDB010000005.1, read on the forward strand.
TGAAGTACGGCGAGCCGAACTTCCTGCTGTCGGGCCGCGTCAACGAGAACAGCAAGGTGCTCTTCGACCGCAACCCCAGCGAGCGGGTCAGCAAGGTCGCGCCCTGGCTCACCATCGACGGCGACGCCTACCCGGCGGTGGTCGACGGCCGGATCCAGTGGATCGTCGACGGCTACACCACCACCGACCGCTTCCCGGGCGCGGAGAAGGAGTCGTTCGCCACGATGATCGACGACTCCCTGCAGGCCGACGTGGGCCTGCAGCCGATCCCGACCGACGAGGTCAACTACATGCGCAACGCGGTGAAGGCCACCGTCGACGCCTACGACGGCACCGTCACGCTCTACGAGTGGAACACCGAGGACCCCATCCTGCAGGCCTGGGAGGGGGCGTTCCCCGGCACCGTGCAGCCCTACGAGTCGATCTCGGAGGAGCTGATGGAGCACCTGCGCTACCCCGAGGACCTGTTCAAGGCCCAGCGCTACCAGTTCGCGCGCTACCACGTCACCGACGCCGGCGACTGGTACCAGGGCAACGACCGCTGGGAGGTGCCGGAGGACCCCAACTCCAGCTCGACCAGCCTGCAACCGCCGTACCGGCTCTTCGCCAACCAGGACGGCAGCACCACCAGCGCCGGCGAGTGGTCCCTCTCCTCGGTGTTCGTGCCCTACGAGCGCAGCAACCTGGCCTCGTTCATGTCGGTCGACTCCGACGCGAGCTCCGAGACCTACGGCCAGCTGAGCGTGCTGGAGCTGCAGGACCAGACCACGCCCGGCCCGGGCCTGATCGCCAACGAGTTCGCCCAGGACGAGGGCGTGCGCGACGCGCTGCTGCCCTACACCCAGGGCACCTCCGACCCGATCTTCGGCAACCTGCTCACGCTGCCGGTGGAGGACGGGCTCATCTACGTGGAGCCGGTGTACGCCGTGCGCTCGGGCTCGACCTCGGGCTACCCGATCCTGCAGTTCGTGCTGGTGTCGTACGGCGACGAGGTGGGGGTCGGCCGCACGCTGACCGACGCCCTGGCCGTGGCCCTCGACGCCGACCAGACCGACCTGCCCGACCCCGGTGACGGCGGCGGCGGTGGCGGCGGGGAGGAGCTCAGCGTCGACCAGCAGATCGCGCAACTGCTCGCGCAGGCCCAGGAGGCCTTCGACGCCGCGAACACGGCGTTCACCGACGGCGACCTGGGGGAGTACCAGGACCAGAACGAGCTGGCCCAGGACCTGGTGCAGCAGGCCATCGACCTCGCCGAGTCGCGCCCCGGCGGGGCCGGTGGCGACGACACGACTGAGGAGCCCACCGAGGAGCCCACCGAGGAGCCCACGGACGCCGCCTCGGACGAGCCGACGGACGAGCCGACCGAGGACCCCAGCGCCTCGCCGGCCTCGTAGGACTCGCCCGCAGCAGCACCAGATCGGGGCCCGGACGACGTCGTCCGGGCCCCGATTTGTCCCCCCGCGGGGACGTGTGTAACGTTCTGTTCACCGGCGCGGGGTGGAGCAGCTCGGTAGCTCGCTGGGCTCATAACCCAGAGGTCGTAGGTTCAAATCCTACCCCCGCTACAAGTGCAGAAGCGCAGGTCAGAGGCGGTCCCCGGAGTCATCCGGGGGCCGCCTCTCGCGTTGTCCGGAGCCGTGGTCGCCGCGGCCCGGCAGGTTGGTCGAGGTGGGTGCGGGTGACGACCCCGGGGATGGGCACCGGAGCGTCTCGAGCTCCACTGCACTAGCCACGAGGACGTGACATGAAGGCTGTGACCTGGCAAGGCGTGCACGACATGCAGGTGACCGAGGTCCCCGACCCCCGCATCGAGGAACCGACCGACTGCGTGATCCGGGTGACGAGCACCGCGCTGTGCGGCTCCGACCTGCACCTGTACGAGACCCTCGCCCCGTTCATGGAGCCCGGGGACATCGTGGGCCACGAGCCCATGGGCATCGTCGAGGAGGTCGGCCCGGGCGTGCGCGACCTCAAGGTGGGCGACCGCGTGGTCGTCCCCTTCAACGTCTGCTGCGGGTCGTGCTGGATGTGCGAGCAGGGCCTGCACAGCCAGTGCGAGGTGACGCAGAACCACGAGCACGGCACGGGCGCCAGCTTCTTCGGCTACAGCAAGCTCTACGGCCAGGTCCCGGGCGGCCAGGCCGAGTACCTCCGCGTGCCGTTCGCCGACTTCATGCCGATGGTCGTGCCCCCCGAGCACGACGACGACCGCTACCTGTTCCTCTCCGACGTCCTCCCGACCGCGTGGCAGGGGCTGAAGTACGCCGACGTGCGCGACGGCGGCAGCCTCCTGGTCATGGGCGCCGGTCCGGTCGGCTCGATGGCCGCACGCATGGGCGTCGACCGGGGCCTGCAGGTCTTTGTCGTCGACCACGTGCAGGAGCGTCTGGACCGCGTGGAGGCGTACGGCGCCCAGGTGCTGGACTACGACGACGCGATGAAGGTGGGCGGTGTCGGCTCGGTGCTCCGCGAGCTCACCCACGGCCGGGGGCCCGACGCGGTGATCGACGCGGTCGGCATGGAGGCCCACGGGTCGCCTGCTGCGGGAGTGGTGCAGAAGGTGGCAGGGATGCTGCCGGACGCCGTCTCCGAGCCGCTGCTCAAGAACGCCGGACTGGACCGTCTCGCCGCGCTCCACGCCGCCTTCGACGCCGTGCGTCGCGGTGGCACGGTCTCGATCTCCGGGGTCTACGGCGGCGCGATGGACCCGATCCCGTTGTTCCAGCTGTTCGACAAGCAGGTGCAGATCCGGATGGGTCAGGCCAACGTGCGGGCCCACACCGCGGAGCTCCTGCCCCTGCTGGAGAAGGGCGACGCCTTCGGTGTCGACGCCTTCGCCACCCACCACCTGCCGCTGAGCGAGGCCCCGTCGGCCTACGAGCACTTCCAGAAGAAGCAGGAGGGCATGGTCAAGGTGGTCTTCAGGCCCTGACCCTGCCGTCGGCGTCGCCGGACGCCGCCCCCAGGGTGCTGGTCCGGCGACGCCACCGGCTCAGCCGCCGGGGTGGTCCGGCAGGAGCTGTGCCGCGAGCGATCGTGCCGTGGCCACGAGGGTCGCGGCGTCCATCCCCGTCCGGCTCATGAAGACGAGTCCCTGCTGGGCGGCGAGCAGCGCCCGCGCCAGCGCGACCGGGTCCGTCCCCGACGGCAGGTCGCCCTCGCGCTGGGCGCGGGCGACGCAGTCGGCGATCAGCTCGGTCGAGGTCTCGTAGGTCCGGTGGGCGTGGGCCAGGACCTCCGGATCGGCGCTCCCGAGCTCCGAGGTGCTGTTGGCCATAAGGCAGCCACGCCGTGGGCCGGCGTCCGACCGGTCGTCCACGGGTGCCTCGAGAAGCATGCGGAGGGCGTCCACCGCCCGCGGGGCCTCGGCCAGGGCCCGCCGGAGCTGGCCGTGGGAGTCCTCGGTGTAGCTGCGCAGCGCCCGGAGGAAGAGCTGGTGCTTGTCGCCGAACGCCGCGTAGAGGCTGCCCTTGCCCAGCCCGCTGACCCGCATCAGGTCGTCCATCGAGGTCGCGGCGTAGCCGGCGTCCCAGAACTGCTCGCGCACGGCGTCGAGCACCTGCTTCTCGTCGAACGCTCGGGGGCGGGCCACGGGAGCCAGGATACGGGTTCTTGACCGTTCGGTCCACCAAGCCTAGGGTTATGGACTGAAAGGTCAACAACCCGTGGACCTCCGGGCGCGAGCGACCTCGCCGTCTCCGGACCCGCAGAACGAAAGGCGTCCTCATGGGCACGATCCTCGTCACCGGTGCCAGTGGCCACCTCGGCCGCAAGACCCTCCGGCACCTGCTGACGCGCCATCCCGCCGGCGACCTGGTCGGACTGGCTCGAGATCCCGCCAAGGCAGCGGACCTCGCCGCCAAGGGCATCGAGATCCGCACCGGTGACTACCTCGACCACGAGACGCTCGTGCGGGCCTTCGGCGGGGTCGAGAAGGTCATGCTGGTCTCGACCCACGCCTTCACCGATCGCAACCGGCAGCACTACAACGCGATCACCGCGGCCCGTCAGGCCGGCGTCACGCACCTCGTCTTCAACCCCGTCATCCGCAAGGAGGGCTCGGACTTCCACCTGCCCGGCGTCACCGACGACGACGTCTTCGCCGAGCAGACGTTGAGGGCGTCCGGGCTCGCTCACACGATCCTGCGGCACCCCCCGTTCCTGGAGAGCCTCCCGTTCTACCTGGGGGAGGGCGTCCACGAGTCCGGCGTCCGCGTCCCCGCGGGCCACGGGAAGGTGGCCCCGGCGTCCCGCGACGACCTGGCGGAGGCCGGTGCGGTCGTGCTGACCGACCCCGGGCACGAGGGCAGGACGTACTCCCTGCACGGAGGTCCGGCCGTCTCGTTCGCCGACGTCGCGCAGCTGCTGTCGGACCTCCTGGGCGTGCCCGTGCCGTACGTCCCGGGCTCGGAGGAGGAGTACGTCGGCCGGCTGGTCGCCGCCGGACTGCCCGAGCGGGCCGCCGGGTTCGCGCTCGCGTGGGTGCGCGGCGTCAACGCGGGTGAGTGGGCCGACCGGACCGGCGACCTCGAGCAGCTCATCGGCCGCAGGCCCACGACGACCGCCGAGTTCCTGCGCGACCACTACCTCGCCGACCGGTCGTGACCCGACGCCGCTGGGCCCCCTGACCGGCAGCGACGCCGGTCAGGGTGCCGGCGGCGGCCTGCGGGCGCTCAGGTCGTGCCGGACGCGTCCGCGCCGGCGACGCCCGCGGCCCGCAGGCCCCGGTCGAGGAGCGAGACCGTCCAGGCGAAGCTGTCGTCGACGTCGGTGTCGATCATGAACCCGCCCGACTCCTCCAGCGAGGCGAAGCCGTGGAGGGTGGAGCGCAGCATCCGCAGGGCGTGGATCTCCTGGTCGGGCGCGAGCCCGTACCCCCGCAGTGCGGCGGAGAGGGCGTCCAGGACACGGCGGGCGGCCGGGACGAGGGGGTCGTCGGGCCCGGCGGGCCGGGCGGTGTTGCCGGCCGTGTAGCGACCGGGGTGCTGGGTGACGAAGGTCCGCACCGCCTGGGCGGCCGCGAGGAGCGCCTCGCTCCCGGCCAGTCCCTGGACGGCACCACCGACGGCGTCGGCGAGCTCGTCCATGGCGAGCACGCCGATGCGGTGGGTGAGGTCGGCGAGGTGGTCGACGTGCTTGTAGAGCGACGGGGTCCGCACCCCGAGCCGTTCGGCGAGCAGTCCCATCGTCAGGTGGTCGAGGCCGACCTCGTCGGCGAGCGCGGCGCCCGCCCGGGTGACCGACGACGGGTCGAGGCCGGCCCTAGGCACGGGGCAGCACCTTGTCGAGGAACGGCAGGGCCAGCGCCAGGACGTCGTCAGGGGCCTCGGTGTGCGGGTAGTGGCCGACGCCGTCGAGGACGGCGAGCTCGCCGAGGCCGTCGGGGAGCTCGGCGACGATGCGCTCGCCCTCGACGCGCGGGTCGGGCCAGTCGGGGTCGAGGCCGCCCTCGACGACCAGGACCGGGCAGACGACGTGGGGGAGCTGCTCGCCGGCGTCCGTCGGGCTCGACATCGCCATGGCGCGCAGCACCTTCATCCGCCCGGGCTCGCCGAGCTTGGCCTCGATCCGCGACCGCTCGTGGTCCCAGTCGGCCGGCTTGGTCGGCACCGCCAGGTCGAGGTAGCCGGCCCAGCTCGACACGCGGCCCAGCACCATGGTCCGCAGCAGCCGCAGCGTGCCCGTGCGGTAGCGCCGTACCCGCAGCAGCCCGCCCAGCGGCACCGACTGCGCCCGGGTGAACGGGGCGAGCTCGACGAGGCCGGCGACGAGGTCGGGTGCGCTCGCAGCGGCGATGGTGGCCGCGCCACCGCTGAACGACTGTCCGACGATCACGGCCGGCCCACCGCCGAGGTGGCGCACCAGCGCGACGAGGTCGCTCCCCACGGCGGTGCGGCTGTAGTCCTCCCAGCCCAGGCTCGAGTCGCCGCACCCGCGCAGGTCGAGGTTGGCCACGCGGTAGCCGGCGCGGGCCAGGGCCGGGGCGAGGAAGCGGTAGGAGTGGCGGCTGTCGCCCATCCCGTGTGCCAGGACGACGAGCGGACCTTCGCCGACCAGGTCGTAGGCCAGGGTGTGCTCGCCGATGGTGAGGTGCTCGGTCATGGGGTGCTCCAAGGGGTTGGCTAATGGGGTTAGCCAGAGGTTAATCGGATTAGCCGGACGGGTCAAGCGGTGGTGGTCGGGGGTCCGGGGGAGGGTGGACAGGTGCGCCGAGGGGCACGAAGATCGTGGCGCCAGGACGAACCGCCCGACGAGAGGGGCCGCCCGTGCAGCTCACGTTCCTGTACCAGCCGGTCACCGACCTGGCGGAGGCCGTGGCCTTCCACCGCGACCAGCTGGAGCTCGAGGAGGCGTGGCGGGAGGGTGACGACACGGTCGCCTTCTGGACGCCCGACCGGTCGGCCCAGCTCATGCTCTCGACGAGCCCGCAGCCTGCCGGTCCGATGTACCTCGTCGACAGCGTGGACGCGTGGGTGCGTGACCATCCCGCGATCGTCACCACGGTCGAGAAGTTCGAGATCCCCGGCGGTGCGGTGGCCGGGTTCGCCGCACCCGGAGGCAACACCTTCTACGTGTTCGACCAGCCCGACGCCTGACCCCGGCACCTGACCGGCCCGGGCCCGGGTCGTCGCGGCCCGGTCACACCCGGTCACACCCGGCGCGTCCCGCGCGTCAACGGGACGACGGAGCGAGGGGGAGGGTGAGGGTCGTGGACCAGACGGAGGGTTTCGAGGCCGAGCGGGCGCGGCTGGTGCGGATCGCGACCAGGGTGCTGGGCGACCACGGCGACGCCGAGGACGTCGTGCAGCAGGCGTGGCTGCGCCTGCACGGCACCACGGCCGCGGTCGAGGACCTCCCCGCGTGGCTGACCACCGTGACCACGCGGCTGTGCCTCGACCGGCTGCGGTCCCGCACCCCGGTCCCCGTGGCGGAGGTCGAGGCGGGGGAGTCGTCCCCCGACCCCGCCGACGCCGTCGTGCTGGCCGACACGGTCGCTGTGGCGCTGCACGTCGTGCTCGACCGGCTCTCCCCGCGGGAACGGGTCGCGTTCGTGCTCCACGACAGCCTCGGCTTCGAGTTCCCAGTGATCGCGGCGCTCCTCGAGACCACGCCGGCGGCTGCGCGCAAGCTGGCCTCGCGAGCGCGTGCGAAGGTGGCCCAGCCCCGACCCGAGGACCACCTCGCCGACTGGGAGGTGGTCGACGCGTTCATGGCCGCGGCCAGGAACGGCGACGTCGAACGGCTGCTGCGCCTGCTGGCGCCCGACGCGGTGGTGGGCGCCGACGACGCCGCGGTGCTGGCCGGCACGCCGGCACGCATCGAGGGCCGGGACGCCGTCGTGGCGTTCTTCGACGGCAGCGCGCACGCCGCGCTCCCGGTCCTGGTCGGTGACCGGCCCGGCTCGGCCTGGTTCCACCTCGGCGCGGCCCGGGTCGTCTTCGACTTCACCGTCGACCGGGGCGTCGTGCGCGCCGTCACCTTCCGGGCCGCGCCCGACGTGCTCGCGCAGGTCGTGCGCCGCGACGGCCCGCGACGGCGCGGCTGATCCGGTCGCGCCCGGTCACACCCGGCCCCTCCGCGACGTCAACACCACGACACCAGCACCCACCCCACGAGGAGACGACCGTGAAGACCATGACCTGCCAGGCCCTCGGCGGGCCCTGCGACCTCGCCCACCGCGGCGCCAGCGCCGACGACGTGATCAACGCCCAGGACCGTCACCTCAAGGAGGCGGAGAAGGCCGGCGACCAGAGCCACCAGGAGGCCCGCGACGCCATGAAGAGCCGCTGGCGCCACCCCAAGCGGTCGCTGGGCTGGTACCGCGACATGAAGCAGGCCTTCGCCGCCCTGCCCGACGACTGACGGGGTGGCCCGGTCCGCGACGGCGGTGCCCAGTGATGCCGCGGGTGCGGCGAGAGTGACCTAGATTCCGCCTCGTGAGTGCCCAAGCCCCGTCCGCCGTCATCCTGGTCCGCGCCGCCAAGTTCCTGCCCAACCCGGCCACGGCGGCCGACAACGCGTTCCAGGCCGAGGTGCCGGCGGGGGAGCCGGACGACGTCGTCTCGGCGCGGGCGATGGCCGAGATGGACGACGTCGCCGGGGCGCTGCGGGCGGCCGGCGTGCAGGTGCACGTGTTCGCCGACGACGACCACACCCGCCCCGACAGCGTGTTCCCCAACAACTGGCTCTCTACCCACGCCGGCGGCGTCGTGGCGGTCTACCCGATGTACGCCTCCAACCGGCGCCACGAGCGGCGCGCCGACGTCCTGGAGATGCTGAAGTCGTCCTACCGCGTGCAGACGATCATCGACTACTCCGGCCTGGAGCCCGACGGGATCTTCCTCGAGGGCACCGGCGCGATGGTGCTCGACCACGTGTCGCGGGTGGCCTACACCGCGGTGAGCCACCGCGCCGACACCCACGTGCTGGAGCGCTTCTGCACCGACTTCGGCTACGAGCCGATGGCCTTCGAGGCCGTCGACTCCCAGGGCGTGCCGGTCTACCACACCAACGTCATCTGCTGCATCGGCACCGACGTGGCCCTGATCGCGCTGGGGATGATCCCCGACGCGGCGCGGCGCGAGCAGGTGCGTGAGCGGCTCAGCGTCAACGGGCGCCGGGTCGTGGAGCTCACCGAGGAGCAGGTGCGGGAGTTCGCCGGCAACGCCGTCGAGCTGTGCGGGCGCACCCCCGAGGGTCGCCGGCGCTACGTGATGGCGATGTCGCAGCGGGCCCTGCGCAGCCTGCGCCCCGAGCAGCTCGCCGCCATCGAGGAGTCGTGCGAGGTGGTGGCCGTCGACATCCCCACCATCGAGCTGGCCGGCGGGTCGGTGCGGTGCATGATCGCCGGGGTGCACCTCGACCGCCGTCCGCTCGGCGTCGAGCCCGAGCCCACGGCCGCCGTCGAGGCCATCGACGCCGACCCCCACACCGCCGACGGCCGCGACGTGGCCGGCGACGCCTGAGCCGTCCGCAGGCGGCTGCGGACGAGCGGGGAACCGGGGTGGCCGGGGCGTCGTCCCAGTGACGACCCGACGAAGGAGCGAGATGACCCCCCGACCCACCGCCTGCTCACCCACCGGCTCGTGGCGAGCGCCCGCCGCTGCGGCCCTCGCGCTGGTCGCCGTGTCGTGCGGCCCCAGCGGCGACAGCGGCGACAGCACGGCCACCGACGCCGGGCAGGCCGCGAGCCCGTCGGGGGTGCCCGCGCAGGTCGAGGTGACCGCGCCGCCCGCCCGGGAGCCCGGCGACCCCGAGCTCACGCTGAGCGACGACCGGCTGGTGCTGACGACGTACGGCAGCAGCGGCTGCCCCGCCGAGGTCACCGCGGTGGCCCGGCTCGACTCCGACACCCTCGAGGTGGCCACCGACGCGCGGGTGCCGAAGGGGCAGGTGTGCACGGCCGACTTCGGGCCCCACCCCGCCCCGCTCGACCTGCCCGACGGCGTGGTGGCCGCCGAGGTGGTCGACGCGGTGGTCACCGAGGTCGACGACTCCGGCACCAGCGAGCACCTCGTGCGGCTCGGACCCGAGGCGCCGGACCCCGACGAGTGACGCGGCCGGGCGGCGACGCGCCGACGCGCTCCCGCGTCGCCCGTAGGTTGTCGCCGGGGCACCGACCGGGCCCCGCCCACCGACCCGACCGGGAGAGCCCCATGGCGAAGCAGGACCGAGACGTCGAGCGCATCTACTCCACCGAGGACGTCGTCGCCAAGCTGCGCCGCCTCGCCGACGCGCTGGAGACCGGCCGGTCGTTCCGCATCCAGGTGGCGGGGGAGCGCTTCCGGGTGCCGGCGCGGGCGCAGTTCTCCATCGAGCACGAGCGCGAGGACGGCGAGGAGGAGGTGGAGTTCCAGCTCACCTGGACCCACGAGCCCGAGGACGAGGCCGACCCGGCCGCCGAGGAGCCCGTGGTCTGAGGCGGACGCCCGACCCGGGGTTTCGAGACGGTCGCTGGCGCTCCCTCCCGACCACCGGGGGTGGGCTGCTCGGTGGTCGAGGAGCAAAAAGCGCCAGCGACGAGCGTCTCGAAACCACCAGCGGGGCGCACCGACCCGTGCGGGAACAACCGGGCGGCGAAATGGTTGAATCTTTCATGAAGAAGATCGGGTTCCTGTCATTCGGTCACTGGACGCCGTCGCCGCAGTCGCAGACGCGCTCGGCCTCCGACGTGCTGCTGCAGTCCATCGACCTCGCCGTGGCCGCCGAAGAGCTCGGCGCCGACGGGGCGTACTTCCGCGTGCACCACTTCGCCCACCAGCTGGCCTCGCCGTTCCCGCTGCTCGCCGCCGTCGGGGCGCGCACCAGCCGCATCGAGATCGGCACGGGCGTGATCGACATGCGCTACGAGAACCCGCTCTACATGGCCGAGGACGCCGGTGCGGCCGACCTGATCTCGGGCGGCAGGCTCCAGCTCGGCGTCAGCCGCGGCTCACCGGAGCAGGTCGTCGACGGCTTCCGGTACTTCGGGCACGTGCCCGGCGAGGGCCAGGACGCCTCCGACATGGCCCGCGAGCACACCCAGGTGCTGCGCGAGGTGCTGCGCGGCAAGGGGTTCGCGCAGCCCAGCCCGCGCCCGATGTTCCCCAACCCGCCCGGGCTGCTGCGCATCGAGCCGCACTCCGAGGGCCTGCGCGAGCGCATCTGGTGGGGCGCCGGCACCCGCGCGACCGCCGAGTGGGCCGCCGAGCAGGGCATGCACCTGATGAGCTCGACGCTGCTCAGCGAGGACACCGGCGTGCCGTTCCACCAGCTGCAGGCCGAGCAGGTCGAGCGGTTCCGCAAGGCCTGGGCTGACGCCGGTCACGACCACGAGCCCCGGGTGTCGGTGAGCCGCAGCATCTTCCCGATCGTCAACGACCTCGACCGGGCCTACTTCGGGCGCGAGGGCGGCAGCGGTGACCAGGTCGGCTACCTCGACGGCGGCAAGGCCCGCTTCGGGAAGACCTACGCCGGGGAGCCCGACCGGCTGATCGAGCAGCTCGCCGGCGACGAGGCCGTCGCCGCGGCCGACACGCTGCTGCTGACGATCCCCAACCAGCTCGGCGTCGACTACTGCGCCCACGTGCTGGAGACGCTGCTGACCGACGTCGCCCCGGCACTCGGCTGGCGCTGAGCCGCGCCCACCCCGTCGTCGCCGTCCGCCCCGCGGGGTGGTGGCGGCGCGGGGTGGCGGCGGCACAGGGTGGAGCGGTCCCGGTCACCAGGACCGGCCAGCAGCACCAGCGAGCACCGTCCCCCGAGGAGCGCCATGAGCGACCAGTACACCTTCACCGACCCCGTCGGCCAGTACCACACCGGCGGCTTCGCGGAGCAGCAGCAGGACGGCCCCGGCCTGGCCAGCGAGCTCACGCCGCGCGCCGACCACGGCGAGGAGTCCTACCGCGGGTCGGGCCGGCTCGAGGGCCGCAAGGCGCTGGTGACCGGGGCCGACTCCGGCATCGGGCGTGCCGCCGCCATCGCCTTCGCCCGGGAGGGCGCCGACGTGGTGCTGAACTACCTGGAGAGCGAGCAGTCCGACGCCGAGGAGGTGGCCGCGCTGGTGCGTGAGGCCGGCCGCACCGCCGTGCTGGCCCCCGCCGACATCGCCGTCGAGGAGCAGGCCCGCGCGCTGGTGCGCACCGCGGTGGAGGCGCTCGGCGGGCTCGACCTGCTGGCCAACGTCGCCGGCAAGCAGCAGACCCAGGAGCGGCTGGCCGACCTCACCTCGGCGCAGTTCGACGAGACGTTCCGCACCAACGTCTACGCCCTGTTCTGGATCACCCAGGAGGCGCTGCCGCACCTGCCCCCGGGGTCCTCGATCATCAACACCAGCTCGATCCAGGCGTACACGCCCTCGCCGTCGCTGGTCGACTACGCCACCACCAAGATGGCCATCAACACCTTCAGCAAGGCCCTGGCCCAGCAGGTGGCGCCGCAGGGCATCCGCGTCAACGTGGTCGCGCCCGGCCCGTTCTGGACGCCGCTGCAGACCGCCGGCGGTCAGCCCACCGAGGCGCTCCCGCAGTTCGGCCAGGAGACGCCGCTCGGTCGGGCGGGGCAGCCCGCCGAGATCGCCCCGGCCTACGTCTACCTCGCCTCGGCGGAGTCGGGCTACGTCACCGGCGAGACGCTGAACGTCAACGGGGGCATGCCCACCCCCTGAGCCACGGACGCCGGCCCGGTGCCTCGTCGGGTCGGTGTCGTCGGATCGGTGTCGCGCCGGATCAGGCGCCGTGCATCCGTCCAGCCAGGTGCCGGCCCGCCTCGCGCAGCAGCGGCACGGCGCGGGCCACCAGGTCGTCGGTCATCCTGGTGACCGGCCCGGAGACCGACACCGCCATCCACGACACCGGCTCGCCGACGGCCACGGCGACGCAGCGCACGCCGGTCTCCTGCTCCTGCTCGTCGAGCGCGTAGCCGCGTGAGCGCACCGCGGCCAGGTCGGCGAGCAAGTCGGCCTCCGCGACCAGCGTGTGCTCGGTCTGGCGGGCCAGGCCGACCCGACGCACGTGCTCGAGCGCGTGGACGTCGTCCAGGCGGGCCAGCAGCGCCTTGCCGACGCCGGTGCTGTGCAGGTCGACCTGGCGGCCGACCTCGGTGAACATCCGCATGGTGTGGCGCGACGGCACCTGCGCGACGTACTCCGCCCGCGAGCCCGAGAGCACCGCGAGGTTGGCGGTCTCGCCGAGGGCGTCGACCAGCCGGGTCAGCACGTCGCCGGTGTCGACGCCGGCCATCGAGCCGGCGCTGGCGCCCAGCGGCACCAGCCGGAACCCCAGCGCGTAGCGGCGGCTTGGCAGCTGTCGCATGTAGCCGCGGTCGACCAGCGTGCGCAGCAGCCGGTGGGTCGTCGGCACCGGCAGGTCGGCGGCGGCGGCGATCTCGCCGATCGTCACGTCCCCACCGTGGCCCGCGACGACCTCGAGCAGGTCGAGCGCACGGTGCAGCGACTGCACCCCGCCTGCGCGGGCCGGTGCGGGCTCGGTCATGGGCAGCTCCCCTCGCAGTGGTTGACGTCACAGCATCACGCGGGCTAGTTTCGTGGGACGAAGTCAGTGTTCCACGATGTGGAATTACGAGCAAGTCCGACCGGGCGGACGAGAGCCCGACGACCGAGTGAGGGAGCGGCATGGCGGAGCGGATCACGGTGGGCGGGCTGCAGGTGGCCGAGGAGCTCCACCGGTTCGTCGAGGAGGAGGCCCTGCCGGGGTCGGGGGTCGACGCGGCGGCGTTCTGGCGGGGCGTCGACGAGGTCGTGCACGACCTCGCCCCCCGCAACCGCGAGCTGCTGGCGCGGCGCGAGGAGCTGCAGGCCCAGGTCGACGACTACCACCGCGCGCACCCCGGCGTCCCCGACCCGGAGCACTACGCCGCCTTCCTCACCGAGATCGGCTACCTGCTCGACGAGCCCGGCACGGTGGAGGTGACCACCGCCGGCGTCGACGACGAGGTGGCCCGCACCGCCGGTCCCCAGCTGGTGGTGCCGCTGCTCAACGCCCGTTTCGCCACCAACGCCGTGAACGCGCGCTGGGGCTCGCTCTACGACGCGCTCTACGGCTCCGACGTCGTGCCGCGCGAGGGCGACCTCGCCCCGGGCGACGACGGCTACAACCGGGTGCGCGGCGACGCCGTGATCGCCCGCGGTCGGGCGCTGCTCGACGACCACTTCCCGCTCGGGGCCGGTTCCCACAGCGACGCCACGGCGTACGCGGTGGACGGCGAGGGCCTGGCCGTGACCACCGCCGACGGCGTGCGCCGCCTGGCCGACCCCGCCCAGCTGGTCGGCCACCGCGGTGACGCCACCGCCCCGGAGGCGGTGGTCCTGGTGCACCACGGCCTGCACGTGGAGGTGCAGGTCGACCACGACCACCCCGTCGGCTCCACCGACGCCGCCGGTGTGAAGGACCTCCTGCTGGAGTCGGCGGTCTCCACGATCATGGACCTCGAGGACTCCGTCGCCGCCGTCGACGCCGCCGACAAGGTCGGGGGCTACCGCAACTGGCTGCACCTGATGGACGGGACGCTGGCCGAGGAGGTCACCAAGGGCGGGCGCACCTTCACCCGCTCGATGAACCCCGACCGCACCTGCACCGCCCCCGACGGCAGCGAGGTGACCCTGCGGGGGCGCTCGCTGCTGTTCATCCGCCAGGTCGGCCACCTGATGACCACCGACGCCGTGCTCGACCGCGACGGCCGCGAGGTGCCCGAGGGCATCCTCGACGCGCTGGTCACCGCGCTGGGCAGCATGCGCGACCTGCGCGGGGAGTCGCGGCTGCGCAACTCCCTCACCGGCGCGATGTACGTCGTGAAGCCCAAGATGCACGGCCCCGAGGAGGTCGCGTTCACCGTCGGTCTCTTCGAGCGCGTGGAGCAGGTGCTCGGGCTCCCGCCGCTGACCATCAAGGTCGGCATCATGGACGAGGAGCGCCGCACCACCCTCAACCTCAAGGCCTGCATCGAGGCGGCGCGCGAGCGCGTGGCGTTCATCAACACCGGCTTCCTCGACCGCACCGGCGACGAGATCCACACCTCGATGCTCGCCGGCCCGGTCGTGCGCAAGAACGACATGCGGGGCGAGACCTGGATCCGCGCCTACGAGGACTCCAACGTCGACACCGGCCTGGAGTGCGGGCTGCTCGGCCACGCCCAGATCGGCAAGGGCATGTGGGCCGCGCCCGACAGCCTGGCCTCGATGATGGAGGCCAAGGTCGGCCACCCGCAGGCCGGGGCGAGCTGCGCGTGGGTGCCCTCGCCCACGGCCGCCACCCTGCACGCCCTGCACTACCACCAGGTCGACGTGCGGGCCCGGCAGGAGGAGCTGCGCGCCGGCGGACGCCGCGCCGGCCGCGACGACCTGCTCACCGTGCCGCTCGGCGACCCCGCGTCGTGGTCGCCCGAGGAGCGGCAGGCCGAGATCGACAACAACGTGCAGAGCCTCCTGGGCTACGTCGTGCGCTGGGTCGACGCCGGGGTCGGCTGCTCCAAGGTGCCCGACATCACCGGCGAGGCGCTGATGGAGGACCGCGCGACCTGCCGCATCTCCGCGCAGCACGTCGCGAACTGGCTGCACCACGGCGTCGTCACCGCCGAGCAGGTCGAGGAGACGCTGCGACGGATGGCCGCGGTGGTCGACGAGCAGAACGCCGGCGACCCGACGTACGCGCCGATGGCGCCGGGCTTCGACGGCGAGGCGTTCCTCGCCGCCCGCGAGCTGGTGCTCGAGGGGCTCGCGCAGCCCAGCGGCTACACCGAGCCGATCCTGCACCGCCGCCGCGCCGCACGGAAGCAGGCCGGAACGACCGAGCACACCCAGCAGACGGAGGGGAACGCATGAGCCTCGACCTGGAGGTCGCCCGCACGATCGTGGCCGGCGCCCGCGCCCACGCCGCGACGGCAGGGCTGAAGCCGATGACCGTGGTGGTGCTGGACACCGGCGGCCACGTGGTGGCCGTGGAGCGGGAGGACGGCTCGTCGACGGGCCGGTTCGCCATCGGGTTCGGCAAGGCCCACGGTGCGCTGTCGCTGGGCATGGGATCGCGCTCGATCATGGCGCGCGCCGAGCAGCAGCCGTACTTCGTCGCCGCCGTGACCTCCGCCGTCGGCGGCTCGCTGGTGCCGGTGCCGGGCGGGGTGCTCGTGCGCGACGCCGGCGGCGCCCTGCTCGGGGCCGTCGGCGTCACCGGCGACACCTCGGACGCCGACGAGGCCGCCGCAGTGGCCGGCATCGAGGCCGCCGGCCTCACCGCGCAGGTGGACTGACGCCGTGGCCACCACCGAGCCCGCCGCCCCGCCCGACCCGGCCGACAGCACGGCCCGGGACGCCGGCATCGCCGCGGTCACCGCGGCGGCGCGGCGCGCGCTGCCGCAGGAGGGCGTGATCACCGACCACGCCCGGCTGCGCACCTACGAGTGCGACGGGCTCGCGCACTACCGGGTCACGCCGGCGCTGGTGGTGATGCCCGAGGACGCCGCGCAGCTGGCGGCCGTCGTGCGTGCGTGCGCCGAGCACCGCGTGCCGTACGTCGCCCGCGGCTCCGGCACCGGGCTGTCCGGGGGAGCGCTGCCGCACGCCGACGGCGTGCTCGTGGTGACCTCGCGGATGCGGGCGATCACCGCCCTGCGCCCCGACGACCAGCGCGCCGTGGTCGAGCCCGGGGTGATCAACCTCGACCTCACCCGCGCCGCCACGCCCCACGGCTACTACTACGCCCCCGACCCCTCGAGCCAGCAGATCTGCTCGATCGGCGGCAACGTCGCGGAGAACTCCGGCGGGGCCCACTGCCTGAAGTACGGCTTCACCACCAACCACGTGCTCGGCGTCGACCTGGTGACCCCCGCGGGCGACACCGTCGCGCTGGGCGGAGACGCCCCCGACAGCCCCGGCTACGACCTGCTCGGCGCGGTCGTCGGCTCCGAGGGCACCCTCGGCGTGGTCACCTCCGCCACGGTGCGGCTGGTGCGCCTGCCCGAGGAGGTGCGCACCATGCTGGTGGGCTTCGCCAGCACCGACCAGGCCGGCGCCGCGACGTCGGCGATCATCGCCGCCGGCATCGTGCCGGCCGCGATCGAGATGATGGACGCCCTGGCCATCGAGGCCGCGGAGGCCGCGGTGCAGTGCGGCTACCCGGCGGGCGCGGGCGCGGTGCTGGTGATCGAGCTCGACGGCGCGGCCATCGAGGTGGCGGCCGAGCACGCCGAGGTGGAGCGGCTGTGCGCCGACAACGGCGCCTTCGAGCAGCGCCTGGCCACCGACCCGGTGGAGCGCGCCCTGATCTGGAAGGGCCGCAAGTCGGCGTTCGCCGCCGTCGGGCGGATCAGCCCCGACTACATCGTGCAGGACGGCGTCATCCCGCGCACCGCGCTGCCGCAGGTGCTCACCGCGATCGCCGAGCTGTCCAGCACCTCCGGGGTACGGGTGGCCAACGTGTTCCACGCCGGCGACGGCAACCTGCACCCCCTGGTGCTCTTCGACGACGCCGTCGAGGGCGCGGGGCAGGCCGCCGAGGAGGTCAGCGGCGCGATCCTCGACCTGTGCATCGAGCACGGCGGGTCGATCACCGGCGAGCACGGCGTGGGGATGGACAAGGCCAAGTACATGCCGCGGATGTACACCGACGACGACCTCGACACCATGCAGATGGTGCGCTGCGCCTTCGACCCCCACCACCTCTCCAACCCCGGCAAGGTGTTCCCGACACCCCGCCTGTGCGGCGAGGTGCCCGGGCGGCACAAGGGCGCCCACCCGCTGCAGGACGCCGGCGTCGCGGAGGTGTTCTGATGAGCGCCCCGACCCTGGCCGCGACCGCTCGCGAGGCCCTCGCCTCGGCCTGCGCCGAGGTCCGTGAGCCCGCCGACGACCACCGTGACGGCGTCGACGCCGTCGACGGCGTCGTGCCGGGCCTGGTGGCGCGGCCCGCCGACGTCGCCCAGGTCAGCGAGGTGCTGCGCGCGGCCACCGCCCACGGGCTCACCGTCGTGCCCCGCGGGCGCGGCACCAAGCTGTCGTGGGGCGTGCCGCCGACACGCGCCGACGTGCTGCTCGACCTCGCCGGCCTCGACGCCGTGCTCGACCACCAGGCCGGCGACCTCATCGTGGCCGCGCAGGCCGGGACCCGCCTGCGCGACGTGCAGGACGTCGTCGGCGGCGCCGGGCAGCGCCTCGCCATCGACGAGACCGTCCCCGGCACCAGCGTCGGCGGCCTGCTCGCCGCCGCCACCAGCGGGGCGCGCCGCCTCGCGGTCGGCACCGCCCGCGACCTGCTCATCGGGGTCACCGTGGTGCGCGCCGACGGCGTGGTGGCCAAGGCCGGCGGCCGGGTCGTGAAGAACGTCGCCGGCTACGACGTCGGCAAGCTGGTCATCGGCTCCCTCGGCACCCTGGCCGTGGTGGTCGACGCGACCTTCCGGCTCCACCCGCTGCCGGCGTCGCGGGCCTGGGTGAGCGCGCCCGCGGCGACCCCCGCGCAGGCGCAGCGCCTCGTGCAGGCGGTGCTGCACGCCCAGGCCGTCCCGTCGGCCGTCGAGGTGGAGTGGCCCGCGGGCCAGGCCACCGCCCCGGGCGGCGTGGTCAGCGTGCTCCTCGAGGGCCGCGACGACGGCGTCGCCGGTCGCGCCGCCACGGTGCGGGCGCTGCTGGGCGCCGAGGCCCAGCACGTGGGCCAGGACGAGCCGGGCGGGGGAGCGACGTACCCCTGGGACGTCGCCGCGCGCGGCGACGACCGCGCCTGCGCGCTGAAGCTGACCTTCGCCCTGACCGGGCTCGCCGACGTGCTCACCGCCGCCGGCGAGGTCGGGGCCCACGTGCGCGGATCCGCCGGCACCGGGGTCGCCTACGCCGCCCTGGCGCCGGGCACCGACGTGGACCACGCGCGCACGGCGCTGGCGCGGCTGCGCGCCGCGACCGGCGCCCACGGCGGGAGCACGGTCGTCGTGGACGCCCCGCGCGAGGTGAAGGCCGGCCTCGACGTGTGGGGGCCGGTGGCGGCGGTCGACCTGATGCGCCGCGTGAAGGACCAGCTCGACCCTGACCACCGGCTCGCGCCGGGCCGCTTCGTGGGAGGCATCTGATGACGCACACGTCCGACGACGACACCCGGCCCCGGGAGGGGACCACGCTGGGGGAGATGGGTGGCGTCGTCGACCTCGGCATGCCCGCCGCCGGCGGCGCCTTCGACGAGCACCACCCGCCCGACCCGGCGCTGGTCGGCGACTGCGTGCACTGCGGCTTCTGCCTGCCCACGTGCCCGACGTACGCCCTGTGGGGCGAGGAGATGGACAGCCCGCGCGGGCGCATCCACCTGATGAAGCAGGGCCTCGAGGGCGAGCCGATGACCGACTCGATGGTCGAGCACTGGGACCGCTGCCTGGGCTGCATGGCGTGCGTGACCGCCTGCCCCTCGGGGGTGCAGTACGACGTGCTGATCGAGCAGACCCGCGCCCAGGTGGAGCGCCACCACCAGCGCAGCCCCGGCGACCGGGCCCTGCGCGGGCTGATCTTCGCGCTGTTCCCGCACCCCCGGCGGCTGCGGCTGCTGCGCGGGCCGCTGCGCGCTGCGCAGGCCGCCGGCCTCGACCGCGCGCTGCGGCGCACCGGGCTGCTGGAGCGGGTCTCGCCGCAGCTGGCCGCCATGGAGGGACTGGCCCCTCGGCTGGGCCGCCCCGAGCCGCTGCCGCCGTACATCGACGCGCTCGGTGAGCGTCGCGGCGTCGTGGGCATGCTCACCGGCTGCGTGCAGGGCGCGTTCTTCCCCGGCGTCAACTCCGCCACCGCCCGGGTGCTGCGCGCCGAGGGCTTCGACGTGGTGGTGCCGCCCGCGCAGGGCTGCTGCGGTGCGCTGTCGGCCCACAACGGACGCGAGGAGGAGGCGCAGGACTACGCCCGCCGCCTCGTCGACGCGTTCGCCGACAGCGGCGTGGAGCACGTCGTGGTCAACGCCGCCGGCTGCGGCTCCACGATGAAGGAGTACGCCGCGCTGCTGCGCGACGACCCGGCGTACGCCGCCCGCGCCGAGGCGTTCAGCGCGAAGGTGCGCGACGTCTCGGAGATCCTCGACGAGCTCGGCACCGTCGCGCCGCGCCACCCCCTCGAGGTGACCGTGGCCTACCACGACGCCTGCCACCTCGCCCACGCCCAGGGCGTGCGGGCCCAGCCGCGTCGGCTCCTGGAGGCCGTGCCCGGCCTGCGGGTGGCCGAGATCGCGGAGGCCGAGCTGTGCTGCGGCTCGGCCGGTATCTACAACATCCTCAACCCCGAGCCGGCCCGCGAGCTCGGCGACCGCAAGGCCGCCAACATCGTGGCCACCGGCGCCGAGGTGCTGGTCACCGCCAACCCCGGCTGCCTGATGCAGGTGGCCTCCGCGATCGAGCGCTCGGGCCACCCGATGGGGATGGCCCACACCATCGAGGTGCTCGACGCCTCCATCCGCGGCGTGGGCCCCAGCGCCCTGCTGCGGACCTGACCGACCCGGTCCCGCGCCACCCGTCCCACCCACCAGCCCGACCCACCCGTCACCGTCGTTCCCGGGAGCCGCCCCATGTTCCAGCAGGACCTGCAACCCGTCGGCGACTCGCTCGCCCTGAGCGCGTTGTGCGCCGCACTGCCGCTGCTCACCCTGTTCATCCTGCTCGGCGGGCTGCGCCTCAAGGCCTGGGTGGCCGGGCTCATCTCCCTCGGCGTCGCGCTCGTCGTCGCCGTCGTGCTCTACGGCATGCCGGTGGGCCAGGCGGTGCTCGCCGCGGCCGACGGCGCGGCGTTCGGCTTCTTCCCGATCCTGTGGATCGTGATCAACGCGATCTGGGTCTACAACCTCACCGTCGCCTCGGGCCACTTCGACGTGCTGCGCCGCTCCTTCGAGAAGGTCAGCCCCGACCAGCGGATCCAGGCGATCATCATCGCCTTCTGCTTCGGCGCCCTGCTCGAGGCGCTGGCCGGCTTCGGCACGCCGGTGGCGATCACCGTGGTGATGCTGATGGCGCTGGGGTTCCGCCCGATCAAGGCCGCCGCGGTCGCCCTGATCGCCAACACCGCCCCCGTCGCCTTCGGCGCCCTGGCCACCCCCATCGTCACGCTGGCCTCGGTGACCTCCGCGGTCAGCGACGACCCGCGGCTCACCGTCGACGGCCTCGGCGCCATGGTGGGCCGGCAGACGCCGGTGCTCGCCGTGATCGTGCCGCTCATCCTGGTGTTCGTCGTCGACGGACGTCGCGGGGTGAAGGCCACCTGGCTGCCGGCGCTGGTGTGCGGGTTCGCCTTCGCGCTGGCGCAGTTCGTGGCGGCCAACTACATCTCGGTGCCGCTGGCCGACATCGTCGCCGCGCTCGCCGGTGCGGCCGCCGTCGTCCTGCTGCTGCGGGTCTGGAAGCCGGCCGACGTGCTGACCTCCGCCCAGGCGGGCGCCGAGGAGGACGAGAAGGAGGAGTCGACGGCGCGCACGTCGTCGCGGCGCTCGCCGTCCGGGGTGTCCACCGCGGTCACCTCCTCGACCGGGCGCGGCGCGACGACGGCCGGGGCCCCGGCGGGCTCGGCCGGGTCGGCCGCGGCCACCGACGCGGGGGTCCACGACAGCGGGGCCGACGTCGCCAAGGCCTACGCGCCCTACCTGGTGATCATCGCGATCTTCTCGATCGTCAGCATCCCGGCCGTGGTCGACCTGCTCGCGAAGGAGCCGTTCACCTACGCACCGGCGTTCCCCGGCCTCGACATCAGCAACCCCGCCGGCGACCCCGTCGCGACGCTGTTCAAGCTGAACTGGCTCTCCGCGGCCGGCACGCTGATGATCTTCGCCGGCATCATCACCGCCCTGATCCTCAAGGTGTCGCCGGGCGAGGCCCTGCGCACCTACGTGCGCACCTACGTCGAGCTGCGCTCGGCCATCATCACCGTGATGGCGGTGCTCGGCCTGGCCTACGTCATGAACCTCTCGGGCCAGACCACCTCGCTGGGCGCGTGGCTCGCCGGGGCCGGCGGGGCGTTCGTCCTGCTCTCGCCGATCCTCGGCTGGATCGGGGTGGCGGTCACCGGCTCCGACACCTCCGCCAACGCGCTGTTCGGCGCGCTGCAGGTGCAGACCGCCCGCGAGGCCGGCCTCGACCCGCTGCTGATGGCCGCCGCCAACACCTCCGGGGGCGTGCTCGGCAAGATGGTGAGCCCGCAGAACCTCGCCATCGCCGCCGCCGCGGTCGGCATGGCCGGTCGCGAGGGAGACATCTTCCGCAAGGTCATCGGCTGGAGCCTGGGGCTGCTGCTGCTCGTCTGCATCCTGGTCGGGCTGCAGTCCACCCCGGTGCTCGGCTGGATGGTGCCCACGCAGTGACGCCGGCGGACCGGGAGGGGGACACCTCCCGGTCCGGGGCGGTACGACGTACGGCGTGCCGCGGGCCGGGTCAGCCGACCCGCGGCACCACCCGGTCGGCCTCGAGGCGGTCGAACAGGTCGAGGAAGCACTGCAGGGTGCTGCGGTAGCCGGTGAAGCCGGCCGCACGGCTGCGGGCGAGGTCGGTGAGGCACTCCATGTCGCGCCCGAGGTCGCCGTCGGTGTGCCACCACGACGCCACGCGGTCGAGGTCGCCCTCACGCAGGCCCTCGCGCTCGGCGATCGCCGCCCACACCGGTGCCGCGTCGGCCACCGGCCCGGCCATCTGCTCGGCCAGCGGCCGGGGCGCGTCGGCGTACCCCTCGGGCCGCACGCCGAGCCGGTCGGCCAGGCGGGGCCAGAGCCAGCGCCAGCGGAAGACGTCGCCGTTCGCGACGTTGAACGCGGTGTCGGCCGCGGCCGGGGTGGTCGCCGCCCAGTGCAGCTGCTCGGCCAGCAGGCCGGCGTCGGTCATGTCGGTCAGCCCGTCCCACTGGGTCTGCGAGCCGGGGAAGACGAAGGGGCGGTCCAGCTCGCGGCACACCGCGGCCTGCACCGCGAGGGTCTGCCCCATGTTCATCGCGTTGCCCAACGCGGAGCCGATGATCGTGTGGGCGCGGTGCACGCTCCAGGTGAACCCGTCGCGCGCGGCGGCGGCGAAGAGCTCGTCCTCCTGGACGTAGTAGAAGTTCGGGTACGCCAGCCGCTGCTCGTCCTCGTGGAACGGGGTGTCCGGCACCTCGCCCTGGCCGTAGGCCTCGAACGGGCCCAGGTAGTGCTTGAGCCCCGTCACCAGCGCGACGTGGCGCACCGTCTCGGCCGGCCGCACGGCGTCGAGCACGTCGCGGACCATCGCGCCGTTGACGCGGATGTTCTCGTCCTCGGTGTCCTGGCGGGCCCAGGCGGTGATGAACACGTGGGTGGGGGCGTGCGGGGCCAGTGCGGTGCGCAGGTCGTCGAGCCGGGTCAGGTCGGCCAGCACGGGCTCGACGCCCTCGACGTCGCAGGGCGTGCGGCGCGAGAGCCCCAGCACCCGCCAGCCGCGGGCGACGAGCAGGTCGCAGAGGGCACGGCCGGCGATGCCGGTGGCACCGACGACGAGCGCGGTCGCGTCGGTGGTGTCGGGGACGTCGGGGAGGGCGGCGGGGGAGGTGGTCACCCTGTCCACGGTAGGAGCGGGCCCGTGCCGGGACCCGGGCGGGGAGGGGCACGGAACACTCCGGGCCGGCGCGTGGTTCGCCCCGCATGACGCTCTCCCTCGACCTCACCGGACGCACCGCCCTGGTCACCGGCTCGACCCAGGGCATCGGCCTGGCCATCGCCCGCCGCCTCGCCGAGGCCGGAGCCCGCACCGTGGTCAACGGCCGCACCCCCGAGCGGGTGGACGCCGCGCTGGCGGGGCTCGCCGCCGACGGCCTCGACGTCGTCGGGCTGGCCGCCGACGTCGCCACGGCCGAGGGCGCGGAGCAGCTCGTGGCCGCCGAGCCCGCGGTCGACGTCCTGGTCAACAACCTCGGCGTGTTCGGGGCGCAGCCCGCGCTGGAGATCACCGACGACGAGTGGCGCCGCTACTTCGAGGTCAACGTGCTCTCCGCGACCCGGCTGGTGCGCGCCTACCTCCCGGGCATGGCCGCCCGGGGCTGGGGCCGGGTCATGAACATCGCCAGCGACTCCGCCGTGGCGGTGCCGGTCGAGATGATCCACTACGGCATGTCGAAGACGGCGCTGCTGGCGGTGTCGCGCGGCTTCGCCAAGGAGGCCGCCGGCACCGGGGTCACCGTCAACTCCGTGATCGCCGGTCCCACCCACACCGAGGGCGTCGAGGACTTCGTGCGCGAGCTCGTCGGCGACCAGCTGCCGTGGGAGGAGGCGCAGGCCGAGTTCATGCGCACCCACCGGCCCCAGTCGCTGCTGCAGCGGCTCATCGAGCCCGAGGAGATCGCCAACCTGGTCACCTACCTCGCTTCGCCGCTGGCCTCGGCCACGACCGGTGCGGCGGTCCGCGTCGACGGCGGGTACGTCGACTCGATCCTGCCCTGACCGCGGCGTCGCGGGGCCCCTGGGCTGGCGTGCCCGAGTGGCGCAATCGCGCTGGTCGAGCACCGCGAGCACCGGGCCGGCCGCACAAGTGGCGCAAACCGACCCGCCGCGGCGGCGTACGCCTGGCGCGACCTGGGGACGGCACCGACCGGCGGGCCGGCGCGAGCTGTCCCGCGAACAAGGCCCGGCCAACCCGACAGGCCACGTCGGCCCCACCGTTCACACCGGTCGGGGCAAACCCTCGGTTGTCGACCGAGGCTTCGGCCGACAACCGAGGGTTTCACCGGATATCCGGTGGAACCCGCGCCACCCACCGCCCGGAGCGCCGGGGCCGAACCGCCCGGGCGGGGAGGGGTAGAACCGTCGCCGGCGGGGTAAGCGGGGCCCATGGCAGACGCGGATCTCGAGGTCCCCCTCGACGCCCTCGACCTGGTGGGTCGGATTCTCGACGAGGTGGGGGTCGACCTGTCGGCCCGCGCCGCGGGCCTGCGCAATGCGCCCGACGTCGGCGCCTCGACGGCCCACCTCACCGACGCCCTCGCCCGGCTGTCCCTGGCCTCCGGGGGCCTGGCCCAGCGGCTGACCGGTCTGGCCGGGGGGTCCCGCGACGTCGGCACGGGCCTCACCGGCACCGACGAGGCGGTCGGTGACGCCCTGACCTCCCTGACCGGGCAGGTGGGGGACCAGGTGGCAGTCGTGGTCGTGCCGGTCGCGCCGGGGACGACGCGATGAGCGGGCGCGTCGAGGCGGCGTTCGCGACGCTGCTGCCGCTGGGCCGGCCGCCGGTGGTGGACACCCAGGTGCCGACCGACCGGGCGGGTGTCGCGGCAGCTGCGGCGGTGGTGCGTGACGTGCTGGCCGCGCTCGACACCGCCGAGACCCAGGTGCGGGCGGCGCGCCAGCAGTCCTCGGGCATGCGGGGGCGCACCGCGGCGGCGATCGAGAACCAGGTCACCACGGCGGCCACCGACCTCGCCGGTCTCGCCGACCGGCTCGCGGCCCTGGCCGCCGCGCTCGCCGACTTCGACGCCGGCATCCAGGGCGCCTCCGACGCCATGGCCACGGCGCGCACCACCGCGGCCGCGGGGTCGCTGGTCGTCACCGACACCGCCATCACCGGCGCCACCCCGCCCGAGCGCATGGACGCCGCGGAGCGCCAGGTATGGACCCGCGTCGTGGAGAGCGTGGACGCCGCACGCACCGCCGAGCTCGACGCCCACCACCGCCTCGCCGACGGCATCGCGCGCTCCACCGGCGACGGCTTCCTCGACGACCTGCTCGGCCGGCTCGGGGTGGCGCCTCCCGCTCCCGTCGACACCGGTCTCGACGTCGGCGTGGCGGCGGAGCCGGCCGTCGTCGAGGTGCTCGCCGTCGTCGAGCCGGCGGCGCCCACCGACGCCGCCCAGACGGCGGACCCCGTCGGCTCGCGGGTCGCACCCGCTGCCGCGGGCGGGCCGGTCGTGGGGGCGGCGGGGAGCAGCGGTGTCCCGCCGTGGGCGGTCCCCGGCGCGCTGGCCGGTGGCCTGCTCGCGGTCCCCGCCGCGCGCGCCGTGGCCCGCGCCGTCGCGGGGCGTCGTGCCGGCGGCGCCGAGGGCGTCGCGCCGATCGGCTCCACCGCCTCCGCCCGCACCACCTCGGCCGTCGGCACCGCGGGGGCCCCGGTGCGCGGCGGGACGACGGGCACCTCCGGCGCCCGGTCGGGGCCGAGCCGGGTCGACCGGGTCGACCGGCTGCCCCCGGGGCTGCGCGCCGGTGCGCGCTCCGACTGGGACGCCGACCGCGGGGCGACCGACCGCAGCGGGTCCAGCGACCGCAGCGGCCGCCCCGGCACCACCGGCGCCGCGGGTGCCACCGACCCCGGCCGCGCCGGGCGCCGGGGCGAGCGCGCCGACGACCGTCCCACGGGCGCCGGCGGGTCGCGCAGTCGGCGCCGGGAGCCGGTCGACCCGTTCACCGAGGACGACGACTGACCGTCAGCCCACATCCGGCGCCCGGACCCGCGCCCGCACCGCCGCCCGGACCGCCGCCCGGACCGCCGCTCAGCCCAGGGTCGAGGTGACGGTGCCGTCCGCGACCTCCCAGCGCCGGTCGAGGCGCACGGCCTCGAGCAGGCGCCGGTCGTGGGTGACCAGCAGCAGGGCGCCGCGGTAGGCGTCGAGGGCCTGCTCGAGCTGCTCGATGGCCGGCAGGTCGAGGTGGTTGGTGGGCTCGTCGAGCACCAGCAGGTTGACCCCCCGGGCCTGCAGCAGCGCCAGCGCGGCGCGGGTGCGCTCGCCGGGGGAGAGCCGGTCGACGCGGTTGGTCACCTGGTCGGCCCTCAGCGCGAACTTCGCCAGCAGGGTGCGCACCTCCGCAGCGGTCCACTGCGGCACCTGCGCCTCGAACGCCTCACCCAACGGCAGGTCGTCGGCCAGGGTGGCGCGGGCCTGGTCGACCTCGCCGACGGCCACGCTGGCCCCGAGCGCGGCGGTGCCGCTGTCGGGGGTGTCGTGGCCGAGCAACAGACGCAGCAGCGTGGTCTTGCCGGCGCCGTTGGGCCCGGTGATGCCGATGCGGTCGCCCGCCTCCACCTGCAGCGACACCGGCCCCAGGGTGAAGTCGCCGAGGTGGCGGGTGGCCTCGTTGAGGGTGGCCACCACCGCGCTGGAACGCGGCGCCGCGGCGATCTCCAGCTGGAGCACCCACTCCTTGCGCGGCTCGTCCACCTCCTCGAGGCGGGCGATGCGCGACTCCATCTGCCGCACCTTCTGGCCCTGCTTCTCCGACGACTCCGTCTGCGCGCGCCGGCGCACCTTGTCGTTGTCGGGGCTCTTGCGCATCGCGTTGCGCACGCCCTGGCTGCTCCACTCGCGCTGCGTGCGCGCCCGCGACACCAGGTCGGCGCGGGTCGCGGCGTACTCGTCGTAGGCCTCGCGGGCGTGCCGGCGGGCGACCGCGCGCTCCTCGAGGTAGGAGTCGTAGCCGCCGTCGTGCACGGCCACCTGCTGCTGGGCGAGGTCGAGCTCGACGACCCGGGTGACGCAGCGGGCGAGGAACTCGCGGTCGTGGGAGACCAGCACCACCCCGGCGCGCAGCCCGCGCACGAACGCCTCCAGGCGCTCGAGGCCGGGCAGGTCGAGGTCGTTGGTGGGCTCGTCGAGGAGGACGACGTCGAAGCGGCTCAGCAGCAGCGCGGCCAGCGCCGCCCGCGCGGCCTGCCCGCCGCTCAGCGACGTCATCAGGGCCCCGGCGCCCACGTCGAGCCCGAGGTCGGCCAGCACGGCGCCGGTGCGGTCGTCGAGGTCGGCGGCGCCGCTGGCCATCCAGTGGTCGAACGCCGCGGCGTAGGCGTCGTCGGCGCCGGGCTCGCCGGAGCCCAGCGCCGCGGCGGTCTGCTCCATGCGGGCGGTGGCCGCGGCGGCGCCGGTACGTCGGGCGAGGTAGCCGGCCACGGTCTCCCCGGGCAGCCGCTCGTGCTCCTGCGGCAGCCACCCGACGAACGCGTCGGCCGGTGCCGTCGCCACCGTGCCGCCGAGCGGCTCCGCCTGCCCGGCCAGCAGCCGCAGCAGGGTCGACTTGCCGGCCCCGTTGGCACCGACGACCCCCACCACGTCGCCCGGGGCGACGGTGAGGTCGAGGCCCTCGAAGAGGGTGCGGTGGGCGTGGCCCCCGGCCAGGTCCTTGGCCACCAGGGTTGCGCTCACGGCTCCGATCCTAGGCGGGCGCCGACCCCGGGCGGCCCTCGCCCCGCCACCGCCCGTCCGCCACCCGGCCACCCCCCGGCCGTCGCAGCACCACCACACTTCGGACGGCGGCTGGTCACCTCTTCAGGTGCCCTGGTAGTCCTGGGAGGGGGCGCACCCCGCCCGCCCCTCCCGCTCCTTCGAAAGGTCCGCCGTGACGCCACGACCCGACTCCGCCGGTGAAAAGCTCCCCCCGCACGTGATGGTGCTCTTCGGCGCCACCGGGGACCTCGCCGCCCGCAAGCTGTTCCCGGGCTTCTACCGCCTCGCCGAGGACGGCCGGCTGCCCGCCGACTTCCGCCTCATCGGCAGCGGACGGCACTCTCCCGGCTCCGACGACGAGTTCCGCGAGCAGGTGCGCAAGGGCCTGGAGGACGGCATCGAGGACCCCGACCGCGAGGTGCTCGACGACCTGGTGTCGCGGGTCAGCTTCCAGGTGTCGACGTCCGACGACGGCGCCGACCTCGCTGCCGCGATCGAGGCCGCCGAGAAGGAGCTCGACGCCGACGTCGCCGACGTGCGCCGGCTGGTCTACCTCTCGGTGCCGCCGAGCGCCATGCAGGGCATGATCGCGATGCTGGGCCGCGAGGGCATCACCGAGCGCGCCCGCCTGGTGATCGAGAAGCCCTTCGGGCTCGACCTCGCCAGCGCCCGCGAGCTCGACGCCAGCCTCAAGGAGGTCGTCGACGAGGACCAGGTCTTCCGCATCGACCACTTCCTGGGCAAGGAGGCGGTGCAGAACATCCTGGCGCTGCGTTTCGCCAACGGCCTGTTCGAGCCGGCCTGGAACCGCGAGAGCGTCGAGTCGGTGCAGATCGACGTGCCCGAGGCCCTCGGTCTCGAGGGTCGCGGCAGCTTCTACGAGTCGACCGGCTGCCTGCGCGACATGGTCTCGACCCACCTCAGCCAGCTGCTGGGGTTCGTCGCGCTGGAGGACCCGCACGACTTCGACGCCACCACCCTGCGCGACGCCAAGTCGGCGGTGTTCGCCGCGATGCGTCCGCTCGACCCCGAGCGCGTCGTCTACGGGCAGTTCGAGGGCTACCGCGACGACGACGACGTGGCCGACGACTCCGACGTCGAGACGTTCGTGGCCATCGAGGCGTTCATCGACAACGACCGGTGGCGCGACGTGCCGTTCTACCTGCGCACCGGCAAGTCGCTGGCCGAGGGCCGCCGCACGATCACGCTGCGGCTGCGCACCCCGCAGACGAAGATCTTCTCGAACCAGGCCGCGACCAACGAGCTGGTGCTCGAGCTCACCGACGACCCGCAGGTGCTGGTCGACCTGCAGGCCAAGATGCCCGGCCCCGACATGGAGCTGGTGGGGGCCACCCTGCGCCTCGACCTCGGCGACGACGTGCCCGACGGCGACCCGCTCGAGGCCTACGAGCGCCTCCTGCTCGACGTGCTGCGCGGTGACCAGACCCTGTTCACCCGCTCCGACGAGGTCGACCGCATCTGGCAGGTCGTGCAGCCGGTGCTCGAGGCGCCGCCGTCGGTGCAGCCCTACACGCCGGGCTCGTGGGGACCGCAGGCGGCCCTCGACCTGCCGACCGGTGGGTGGCGCCTCGGTGGCTGAGCCCGACGTGGTGGCGGGGGACGGGGACCCCGCCACCGACGACGGCCACCACGGCCGCACGCAGGAGCAGCCCGAGGGCCAGCAGGACGGCACGGAGCGTCCCGACGCCGACCGGCCGTTCGTGGCCATCGCAGACCACGGCCTGATCGGCGACCTGCGCTCGTGCGCACTGGTCGGCACCGACGCCACCATCGACTGGTTCTGCGCCCGCCGCTTCGACGCCCCCAGCGTGTTCGGCGCGCTGCTCGACCCGGGCGAGGGCGGCGCCTGGCGCCTGGAGCCGGTGGGCGGGGCGACCACGACCCACCAGTTCTACTTCCCCGACTCCAACATCCTGGTCACCCGCTTCCTCACCGAGGAGGGCGTGGCCGAGGTGCAGGACTTCATGCCGATCGTGCGCGCCCACGACGCCGACCACCGCCAGCGCATCGTGCGCCGGATCACCGCCGTGCGCGGCACCGCCCACCTGCGCATGGAGCTCGCTGCTCGCCCCGACTACGGCCGGGTGGTGCCCGAGGTGACGGCGGTCGACGGAGGAGTGCTGATCACCGGCGACGGCGTCCGCCTCGGGGTCACCTCCACGACCGAGCTGACGACGTACGACGCCTGCGTGGGCGCCGACGTGACGCTGAGCGGCGGGGAGACGGCGCTGTTCGTGCTGCACGTGCTCGAGGACGGCCAGGACCTGCCGGTCGACGAGCCCGGCGCCACCGACGCGCTCTTCGAGCAGACCGCCCGCTTCTGGCGCGAGTGGCTCGGCCGCTCCACCTACCGCGGGCGCTGGCGCGAGATGGTCGACCGCTCGGCGCTGACGCTGAAGCTGCTCACCCACGAGCCCACCGGGGCCATCGTCGCCGCACCCACCACGAGCCTGCCCGAGCGCGTCGGCGGCGGGCGCAACTGGGACTACCGCTACGTCTGGATGCGCGACGCGGCGTTCTCGCTCTACGCGCTGCTGCGGCTGGGCTTCACCGACGAGGCGCAGGCGTTCATGGGCTGGCTCTCCGAGCGGCTGCACGACAGCAGCGAGCAGGTCGACGAGCTGGGCCCCCTGCGGGTGCTCTACGACATCGACGGCAACGTGCCGGTCACCGAGCACGAGCTCGACCACCTGCGCGGCCACCTCGACTCCCGCCCGGTGCGGGTCGGCAACGCCGCCGTCGACCAGCTGCAGCTCGACATCTACGGCGAGCTGATCGACTCGGTCTACCTGTTCAACAAGTACGGCAACGGCATCAGCCACGACGCGTGGACCGACCTCACCCGCGCGCTGGGCTGGCTGATGGACAACTGGCAGCGCGACGACGCCGGCATGTGGGAGATCCGCGACGACCCGCGACCGCACACGACGTCGCGGTTGATGTGCTGGGTGGCGATCGAGCGGATGATGCGCATCGCCCGCCAGCGCGGCCTGCCCGGCGAGCTGGCCCGGTGGGGCGCGGTGCGCGACGAGATCTACACCCGCATCATGGAGCACGCCTGGGACGGCGACGTCGGGGCGTTCATGCAGTCGGAGGGCTCCGACACCCTCGACGCCGGCGTCCTGCTGATGCCGATGGTGAAGTTCGTGGCCCCCGACGACCCGCGCTTCGCCTCGACGCTGGCCGAGGTGGAGCGCCGGCTGGTCTCCGACAGCCTGGTCTTCCGCTACGACCTCGACGCCACCACCGACGGCCTCGACGGCGAGGAGGGGACGTTCTCGCTCTGCTCGTTCTGGTACGTCGAGGCGCTCACCCGCATCGGTCGCATCGACGACGCCCGCCTGGCGCTGGAGAAGATGTTCACCTACGCCAACCACCTCGGCCTGTACGCCGAGCAGATCGGGCTGGCCGGCAACCAGCAGGGCAACTTCCCGCAGGCGTTCACCCACCTGTCGCTGATCAGCGCGGCGATCAACCTCGACCAGCACCTGGGCTGAGGCCAGGGGCGCAGCGGGGGTCCGCTAGCATCGACCCCCGAAAGGGAGTAGTCCCCAACAGCTGCGTCGACATGCTGTCCCGCCTCGGCGGGACCGGTGCAGCGGGCCCCGGCCTCGGCCGGTGGCGGACGAGACTTTCGACCAGTGCAGCGACCCACCCGGACGCGCCTGGTCGAAGGCGCGTCCGTCCCGGCGTGCTCTCGGACCAGGCGCCCAGAGAGGAACCCCGTCGTCCATGGACGCCTTCCTGATCAGCACCGCCGTCATCTTCGTGGCCGAGCTCGGCGACAAGTCCCAGCTCATGGCGATGACCTTCGCCGCCCGCTACCGCGCCCGCGACGTCCTGATCGGCATCACGGTGGCCACCGCGGTGGTGCACCTCGCCTCGGTCGGCATCGGCTACGCGGTCGGTGACGCCTTCGCCGACTACCAGGACGCCATCGCGGTGGTCGCCGGCATCGCGTTCCTCGGCTTCGCGCTGTGGACGCTGCGCGGCGACGAGCTCACCGAGGAGGAGGCCGACAAGGCCCGCCGCAGCCAGGGGGCGGCGATCCTGGCCGTCGGCGTCGCGTTCTTCCTCGCCGAGCTGGGCGACAAGACCATGCTGGCCACGATCACCCTCGCCACCCGCGAGGGCTGGTTCGGCACCTGGGTGGGCAGCACCCTCGGCATGGTGGCGGCCGACGCGCTGGCGATCGTGGTCGGGGCGGTGCTGGGTCGCCGGCTGCCCGAGAAGCTCATCACGTACGGCGCCGCGGCGGCGTTCGCGGTCTTCGGGCTGCTGCTGGTGGCCCAGGGCGCCGGGTGGCTGTGACCCGCCGCTGACCCCCCTGCGGACCCCCGGGTGGCCCGCCCGGGTGGTGGGGGGATGACCGATCGGTCAGACCTGTCCCACGGGCCTCGCCCGGGTCGCGCGGGGTCCGCTAGCGTCGACGCACCCCGTGGGAGTGGTCACACGCCGCGGGAAGCCTGAGGAGGACCGGTGTCGCCACACCTTCGTGCCGTCGTGGCACGGCGCAAGCTCGACCTGCACCTGGGCTACGGCGGGCTGGCGCTCGGCGCCATCGCCTTCGTGTGCGTCCTGGTCACCTCGCTGCTGGTCACCCAGGTGGCCCCACGGCTCCCCGACGAGCTGCTGGCCGACCGCGTGCAGCGGATCGCGCCGCCGACTCCCCTGCTCGAGCCGACCCCTGACCGGGTTCGCACCACCGTCGCGCGACCTGGTGGCGAGGCCGCCTCCGGGTCGGCCCGCGCCACCGACCGGGCGGCGCGCCCGGACGTCGTCGACCGCGCTCCCCGCCCGGTCACCGACACCTCGGCTCCCCAGGTCACCGCGGATCCCGGCGTCCCGGTGGCGGTGCCCGTCAGCACCTCGGGCGAGGCCGCCCCGGACGCCCCCGCCCCGTCGTCCGAGCCCGGCGGCCCGGGTGCTGGCGGCCCCGGCGAGGGCCCGGCCCCCGCGCCGTCCGGCGACGGCAACGGCGACGGCAACGGCAACGGGGGCAGGGGTCCCGGCAGCGGCTCGGGCGTGACCGGCCCTGTCACCGAGGTCGTCGACGCCGTTGGCGAGACCGTGGTCGAGATCATCGACATCGACATCGACGGCCCGCGCGGCCCCCAGGAGTCCCCGAACGCGAACCCCGACGCCGGTCCCGACGACCATGAGGGCAAGGGCGATCACGAGGGCAAGGACGACGAGGGCAAGGGTCACGGCCAGGGCCAGGGCCAGGGCCAGGGCCAGGGCCAGGGCAAGGGCGACGTCGTCGACGAGGACGAGGACGAGGGCAAGGGCGACGACGGCGACGTCGTCGACGAGCACGTCGACGAGGGCACGCACGACGACGAGGGCAAGCACGACGACGGCGAGCCCACCGACGGGGTGGTCGAGGTGGTCGACGACGTCACTGACGCCGCCGACGGCGTGGTGGGCGGCGTGGTCGGCGGCGTGGTCGGGGGCGTCCTGGAGGCCACCCCCCGCCACTGACCGACGGGGAGCGGCCGGCGCTCAGCGCTTGGCGGCGGTGACCGTGGTGGAGAACCGGCGGTCGTCGTCGAGCGGGGTGCCGGAGCAGGCGTAGCCGGTGCGCTGCTCGCCGCAGTCGCGGAACCGGGTGGAGGCGTTGACCAGCGACACCACGACCCGCTCGACCGTGGTGCTCGAGAACGGCACCGCGACGCGGCCCCGGCCCGAGCGGGTCAGGTCGACCCGGCGCTCGACGGTGCTGCCGTCGAGCTTCTCCACGGTGACCACGGCGGCCGGCGAGGTACGGCGCCCGGGCACGTCGACGGCGACCTCGGCGCGCCAGCGGCGCGAGTCGAGCCCGTCGCCGGGCACGGCCGCGTAGTGCCGGGCCGCGAGGTGGTTGACGCCGGAGCCGCCGGTGGCGGTGCGCTCGGCGCCGGTCAGCGTCCAGGTGCGGGCGACGTGGGCGGCAGGCCAGGAGCCGCCCTCGGCGTAGCTGCGGGCGGGGTGCAGGTTGGCGGTGGCGTAGTCGGCGTACACGCGCGTCAGCCCGCCCTCGCCGCGCAGCGCCTCGGCCATCGCGTCGGTCGACCAGGTGCCGGCCGAGGCGGCCTCGGTCCAGGCCTCGCGCACGACGCGCCGCCCGAAGCGGTCGCCGAGGTACTCCCACCAGGTCCAGTTCCCGTACTGCTGCAGGTCCTGCTCGCCGGACAGGTCGAGGGAGAACCCCGGGCTCGCCACCTGGCCGGAGGGCAGGAACTGGCGGTTGTCGTCGACGTCGTCGGCGAACCGCTCCTCCATCCACGTGGCCGTCGACTCCTTGAACCAGCTGTCGTCGAGCCAGTCGTAGCCGAACTGCACGGCGTGGAAGAACTCGTGCGACGCGGTGACGCGCAGGTTGGCCCGGCGGGTCCCGGCGAACTCCGCGAAGTCGTTGTCGAGCACGCAGTAGCCGGTGGCGCGGCGCGGCTCGTCGCTGCGGCGGTACTCCGGCGCGCAGTAGCCGTAGAGGCCCTGGGAGCCGACGTCGGCGAGGTAGACGTCGAACTTGCCGTTGCCGCCGATGTCGCGGCCCTGCCCGCGGGCGATGCCGTCGCTGAGCGGCTCGCGGTAGCCCAGCCGTCCGGTCTCGAAGCGCCACACCTTCTCGAGCAGCGCCAGGTTCTGCCGCACCCACCGCACGCCGGGCACCGCGTCGTCGGTGCGGGTGACGTAGTGGACGCAGAACTGCTCGGAGCAGCGGCGCTGGGAGTCGGTGGTGTAGCCGTTGCCGACGTCGTCGCGCGCGCCCTGGGTGGGGCGGGCCAGGATGTCGCGGGCCGCGGCGCGGTCGCCGCCGCGCAGGTGGGGGAGCGCGGCGTAGAGGTCGGTGAGCGCCAGGGTGGCGTCCACCCGGTGGGCGGTCGACCCGGTGGTCGGCACGGGCTCGACCGCCTCGCCGGTGACGACGTCGCTGGCGACGGCCAGCGCGGTGCGGGCGCGCGCCTGCACGTCGCCGTCGGCCTGCTGGAGGCGGGCGCCGGTGGCGGTGCGCCGGTCGGTGCGCTCGTCGGTGGAGGAAGCGGTGTCGGCGGCGGCGCCGAGCGCGGGCAGCACGGTGACTGCGGCGCTCAGTGCCAGGGCGGCGGCGGCGAGGGGGAGACGCATCGGGGAAGACCTCGTCTGGCTGGGGGAAGGGCGCCCGCCAGCCTGCCCCGCCGCGGCGCGAGATCGCGGGCGGCGCGCGGGGCGGGCCCCCGCCGACTGCGGCTCAGCCCGTCGTGGAGATCTTCTCGATGATCGCCGTGGTCGAGATCGCGGGCGTGCGGGGCAGGTAGACGACCTCGCACACGTCGCCGAACTCGTCGAAGCGCCCGGCCCAGTCGTCACCCATCACCAGGACGTCGGCGCCGAACTGCAGGATGTAGTCGCGCTTGAGCTCGAGGCTCTCCTCGACGAACACCTCGTCCACCGCCCTGAGGGCCGCCACGATCGCGAGCCGCTCGGCCTGGCTGAAGACCGGCTGGCGGCCCTTCTTGCGCTGGTTGAGCGCGTCGGCGGACACCCCGACGACCAGCCGGTCGCCGAGGGCGGCGGCCCGCTCGATCACGCGCAGGTGACCGACGTGGAAGACGTCGAAGGTGCCGAACGTGATGACCGTGCGGCGGGTCGGCGGGTCGGTCGGGGCGGGGGCGGACGGCGGTGGGACGGCGCTCGGGTGGGGCTCGGGCATGGGCGGGAGTCTCCCATCCGCGGGCGGTGGGTGAGAATCGACTCGCGATGACCACCACACCTGTTGCCCAGGGCGCCCCGGCGCCGGCGCCCCTCGGCCTGCCCCCCGTCGACCACGCCGCCGACGAGCAGCGCCGTCGCGGGCTGCGCCGCATGCGGCTGGTGGCCCTGTCGCTGCTGGTGCTGGCCGCCGTCGTGTACGTCGCGACGCTCGGCCAGGACGGTGCGCTGGGCTGGGTCAACGCCGCCGCCGAGGCCTCGATGGTCGGCGCCATCGCCGACTGGTTCGCGGTGACCGCGCTGTTCCGCCACCCGCTGGGCATCCCGGTGCCGCACACCGCCCTGGTGCCCAAGCGCAAGGACGAGCTCGGCCGCGGGCTCGAGGAGTTCGTGGGGGAGAACTTCCTGCAGGAGGACGTCGTGCGCGAGCGGATCACCGCCGCCGAGATCTCCCTGCGCATCGGGCGCTGGCTGGCCGAGCCCGAGCACGCTCGCCGCGTGGTCGACGAGGTCTCCGAGGTGGTGGCGACCGGGCTGGGCAAGGTGCGCGACGAGCACGTGCGCGCGGTGGTGCAGGACGCGCTGATCCCGCGCTTCCACGAGGAGCCCATCTCGCCGCTGCTGGGCGGGCTGCTCAGCGAGGTGCTGCGCGACGACATGCACCACGGCGTGGTCGACCTGGTGCTCGACGAGCTGCACGGCTGGCTGCTGGAGAACCCCGAGACCGTGGCGCAGGTGCTGGAGGAGCGGGCCCCGTGGTGGGCGCCGCCGAGCATCAACGAGCGGATCACCGGGCGCATCCACCTCGAGCTGGTGCGCTGGGTCAGCGACATCCGCGACGACCCCGAGCACCGCGCCCGCGAGGCCCTCGACTCGATGCTGACCCAGCTCGCGGTCGACCTGCTCGAGGACCCCTCCACCCAGGAGCGCACCGAGCGGCTGAAGGACCGGCTGCTCGACCAGCCGCAGTTCGTGGTGACCGCCGTGTCCCTGTGGGACGCCCTGCGCCGGGTGCTCACCGCCTCGCTGCAGGACCCCGACGGAGCCGTGCGCGGCCGGCTGCTCAGCGAGCTCGAGCACTTCGCCCAGCGGCTGCTCGACGAGCCGGCGCTGCGGGCCTCGCTCGACGCCACGATCGCCGACGCCGTCGTGTTCGCGGTCTCGCGCTACGGCGACGAGGTCACCACGATCA
The DNA here is from genome assembly GCF_058681775.1 of Nocardioides sp. FY1077. Classification (NCBI taxonomy): domain Bacteria; kingdom Bacillati; phylum Actinomycetota; class Actinomycetes; order Propionibacteriales; family Nocardioidaceae; genus Nocardioides; species Nocardioides sp. FY1077. The sequence goes on from NZ_JBZWDB010000005.1 coordinate 133,710, forward strand.
TCTCCAGCACCATCGAGCGGTGGGACGGCAAGGAGGCCGCCGACCGCATCGAGCTGCACGTCGGGCGCGACCTGCAGTTCATCCGGATCAACGGCACGGTGGTGGGCGGGCTCGTCGGCCTGGTCATCCACGGGTTCAGCGTGCTGGTGGGCTGAGCGCCGCCGGCCGCGGGTGCGAGGATGGGGCGGTGAGCCAGCCCCAGGACGTCCCGATCCGCGACGAGGTCATCCGCCTCGGTCAGTTCCTGAAGCTGGCCGACCTGATCGACAGCGGTGCGGAGGCCAAGGAGGTCGTCGCCTCCGGCGAGGTGCTGGTCAACGGCGAGCCCGACACCCGACGCGGTCGCCAGCTCGTGCAGGGCGACGTCGTCGAGCTGCGCGGGCGCGCGGCGCGGGTGGCCGACGCGGCCTCCCACGACGACGGCCTGCCCTGGTAGCCCCGGCCGGACGCCGGCGGGGCCGGCTGAGCGGGGCGGAGGGGCCGGCCGCCTAGCCGCGGACGAGGCAGTGCGGGCCGAGCTCGGCCGGGGTAGACCAGCCCGAGCCCGCCATCGTCAGGTCGAGCTCCGCGAGCAGGCAGCGCAGCACCCACTCCACGCCGGCCTGGCCGCCCAGGGCGAGGCCGTAGAGGTAGGGCCGGCCCAGCAGCACGGCGCGGGCGCCCAGCGCCAGCGCCTTGAGCACGTCGGGACCCGTGCGCACCCCGGAGTCGAAGAGCACGCACAGGTCGTCGCCGACGGCCTCGGCGATGCCCGGCAGCACGTCGAGCGACGCGACCGCGCCGTCGACCTGGCGTCCGCCGTGGTTGGAGACGACCAGGCCCTCGACGCCGTGGTCACGGGCCAGCCGGGCGTCGTCGACGTGCTGCACGCCCTTGAGCACGATCGGGCCCGCCCAGCGCTCGCGCACCCAGGCCAGCTGGTCCCAGGACAGCCCGGGGTTGGGGAACACCGAGGCGAAGGCGATGCCGGCGGCGCCGGGGTCGTCGGCGGCCGGCTTCTCGAGGCGGCGGGCGAAGACGGGGTCGCTGGTGTAGTTCGCGATGCCCTCACCGGCCAGGAACGGCAGGTAGCCGCGGTCGAGGTCGGCGGGGCGCCAGCCGAGCAGCGTGGTGTCGAGGGTGATGACGAGGTGGGTGTAGCCGCCGGCGCGGGCCCGCTCGAGGAAGCTCTCGCACAGCTCGGGGTCGTCGGGCCAGTACAGCTGGAACCAGCGGCTGCCGTCGCCGGAGGCCTCCGCCGCCTGCTCGATCGAGTGGCTGGCCTGGGTGGAGTGCACGTAGGTCAGGCCGAGCGCGGTGGCCGCGCGCGCCGTGGCCAGCTCGCCGTCGGGGTGGGCGAGGGTCTGCACGCCGACGGGGCCGAGCAGCACGGGGGCGGCCATGGTGGTGCCGAGCACCTCGGTGGACAGGTCGCGCACGGCGTGGTCGCGCAGCATCCGCGGCACGATGCGCCACCGCTCGAACGCCGCGACGTTGGCCCGCGCCGTCGAGCCGCCGCCCGCGCTGGGCACGACGTAGCCCAGCGCGGACGGCTCAAGCACCTGCGCCGCACGCGCCTCCAGGCCGGCCAGGTCGGTGGTGGTCTCCGGGGTCTGCCCCAGGAACATCCCGTTGGCGTAGATGGCCGTCTGGTGGTCGCCGAAGTGGGTCACAGGGTCCTCGCTCGTCGGGTGGGGCGGGCTGCGGCGCGGGGCAGGCTCAGGAGACGCCGAGGAGGTCGACCACGAAGATCAGGGTCTCGCCGGGCTTGATCACGCCGCCCGCGCCGCGGTCGCCGTACCCGAGGTGCGGCGGGATGAGCAGCTGGCGGCGTCCGCCGACCTTCATGCCCTGCACGCCGGTGTCCCACCCGGCGATGACCTGACCGATGCCGAGGCGGAAGCGCAGCGGCTCGCCGCGGTTGTAGGAGGCGTCGAACTCCTCGCCCGTGGAGTGGGCGACGCCGACGTAGTGCACGGAGACGGTCTGGCCGGACTGCGCCTCGGGGCCGTCGCCGACGGTGACGTCGGTGATGACGAGCTCGGTGGGCGGCTCGCCGCCGGGGAAGTCGATCTCGGGCTTGTCCATGGGGCATGTCCTCTCGGTGGCGTGCGGTGGGCGGCCGGGCACCCGTGGGCCCCCGGCCAGGCCGCGAGCCTAGCCACCGGGACGCTGCGGCCTGCGGGGTAGGGTCGCCGCGCGACCCGGGTGGGCCGGACGCGGAGAGGGGTGGGACGTGGCCGAGCGCCATCCGCAGGACCCGGACCAGCCGGATCCCGCGCCCGCCGCCTCCACGGACCCCGCCGACCACGACCCCGCCGGCCCCGCCGCGCACCCGGACCACTCGGAGCACACGGACCACGCCGCGCACGCCGCCCCGGCCGCCGACGCCCGGCGGCGTCGACTGCCGGTGTGGCAGGAGTCGGCGCTGCTGCTCGTGCTCGCGCTGGCCCTCGCGCTGGTGGTCAAGACGTTCTTCGTGCAGGCCTTCTACATCCCGTCGGGCTCGATGGAGCCCGGGCTGGTGCTCAACGACCGGATCCTGGTGCAGAAGGTGTCCTACTGGGGCGGTGGCTCGCCCGAGCGGGGCGACGTCGTGGTCTTCGAGGACCCGGGCGACTGGCTCGGTCCCGCCGAGGACGTCGGCCCCGGGAGCACCTTCACCTCGGTCATGAGCCGCATCGGGCTCTACCCGACCGGCGGGCACCTGGTGAAGCGGGTGATCGGCGTGGCCGGCGACACCATCGTGTGCTGCGACGACGACGGGAGCCTCAGCGTCAACGGCGAGCCGTTCGACTCCAGCGGGTTCACCAGGAACGCCGCGCGCTGCGACGGGCCGATGGTCGACCAGTGCCGCACCGACTGGGAGGTCGGCCCGGTGCCGGCCGGCAGCGTCTTCGTCATGGGCGACCACCGTGACGACTCCGCCGACTCCAGCTTCCACATCTGCCGCAACCCGGGGGCCGGACGCTGCGAGGACGGCGACGAGTTCGTGCCGGTCGACCTCGTCGTCGGCAAGGTCTTCGCCCGGGTCTGGCCCGCCGACCGGTTCGACCTGCTCTCGCGCCCCGCCGCCTTCGACGCCGTCCCCGACGCGCCGTAGCGGTCGGGTCGCCGTCGCGTCAGGTGCGGTGCAGGTAGCCGTCGAGCTGGTCGCGCTCGAAGCGCAGCTCGCCGATCGTGTGCTTGACGGCGTCGCCGATGCTGACCACGCCCACGAGGCGGCCCTCCTGCACGACCGGCACGTGGCGCACCCGCCGCTCGGTCATCGTGCGCATCAGGTCGGCCAGCACGTCGTCGGGGGAGCAGGTCTCCACGTCGGCCGTCATCAGGTCGCCGACCGTCGCGCCGGCCACCGTGCCGGCGGTGTGGAGGTGGCGCACGACGTCGCGCTCGCTGACGATGCCGGCCAGCGTGGCGCCGTCCGGGCTGACCACCACCGCCCCGATGCGGTGCTCGGCCAGCAGCGCCAGCAGGTCGTCCACCCCGGCCTGCGCCGAGACGGTGACCAGCGGGACGTCGCCCTTCGCGGCGAGGATCTCGGCGACGCGCACAACGGCTCCCGGGGGTCGGCGGTGGTCTCGACTCTAGAGCCGGCGCAGGCCGCCTGACCAGGACTCCCGCCCTGGCGCGGCCTCACTCGTAGACGGGCCCGTCGTCGGCGACGCGCGCCCGGCGGGCGCGCAGGTCGCTCACGCTGCCCGGGCCCTGCCGTGGCCAGTCGGGGTCGTCGGGGGCGTCGGGGTCGTCACGGGTGGCGGCGAGGAACGACAGCGCGGCGTCGTGCAGGTGGCCGTTGGAGGCCACCGCGTTGCCGCCGAACGGGCCCGGGGCGCCGTCCAGGCCGGTGAACCGGCCCCCGGCCTCCCGCACGATGATGTCGAGGGCGGCCATGTCGTGCACCTCGAGCTCCGGCTCGGCGGCGAGGTCGACAGCGCCCTCCGCGAGCAGCATGTAGGACCAGAAGTCGCCGTAGGCCCGGGTGCGCCAGCAGCGCCGCATCAGCGCGAGCAGGTCGTCGAGGCGCCCGCGCTCCTCCCACCCCGACAGCGACGAGTACGACAAGGAGGCGTCCTCGAGGCGGCGCACGTCGGAGACCTGGCAGCGGGTGGCCTTGAGCAGGCTGCGCCCGGTCCAGGCGCCGTTGCCGGTGCTGGCCCACCAGCGGCGCTGCAGCATCGGCGCGGAGACCACCCCGAGCACCACCTCGTCGTCGACGACCAGCGAGATGAGGGTGGCCCAGACCGGGACGCCGCGCACGAAGTTCTTGGTGCCGTCGATGGGGTCGATGACCCATCGGCGCTGCCCGTGGCCTGTGGAGCCCTGCTCCTCGCCGGTGATCGCGTCGCGCGAGCGGGCCCGCGACAGCGTGCGGCGGATGCTGGCCTCCACCGCCTGGTCGGCGTCGGTGACGGGGGTGAGGTCGGGCTTGCTCATGACGTGCAGGTCGATCGCGCGGAACCGGTCGGTGGTCAGCGAGTCGGCGTCGTCGGCGAGGACGTGGGCCAGCCGCAGGTCGTCGGTGTAGTCGCGCTGCTCGGGAGCGGAGGAGGTGGCCACGGAGACAGGCTACGGTCCGGGCTCCGCGGTGCGGCGTGGCCTGCGCCCTAGAGTTCCCGCCATGGAGATCAACGGCCTGCCCCTGCACGCCATCGTCGTCCACGCCGCCGTCGTGTTCGGGCCGCTGTCGGCCCTCGCCGGGGTGCTCTACGCCGTGCCGGCGCTGCGCGACCGGGTGCGCTGGCCGCTGGTGGCCAGCGTGGTCGCCACGCTGGTCTCGGTGTGGGTGTCGTACCTCAGCGGCGGGCAGCTGGTCGAGGCCAACGAGTACGGCGGTCCGCTGGCCGAGCTGGTGCAGACCCACCGCGAGCGCGCCGAGGTGCTGCGCCTGCTGGTGACCGCCTTCACCGTGGCGACCGTGGCCGCGGCCGCGCTGCACCGGCGCACCGGGGCGGTGCGGGTGGTGCTCGCGGTGCTGGTGCTCGCGCTGGCGGTGGCCACCGGGGTGTGGACGGTGCTGGTGGGCGACGCCGGCGCGCAGGTGGCGTGGTTCGGCACCCAGGGCTGAGGCCAGGGCTGCGCCGGCGACCGGTGGGTCACCACTCCCGGTAGCTGCGGGCGGCCAGCAGCCGACGGAACGACGCGACCCGCTCCGGGTCGGTGCGCCCGGCGGTGACGGCCTCGTCGAGCCCGCACTCCGGCTCGTCGTCGCCGTGGGTGCAGCCGCGGGGGCAGTCCTCGGTCATCTCGTCGAGGTCGGGGAACGCCTCGATCAGCGTCTCGGGCTGCACGTGGGCCAGCCCGAAGGAACGGATGCCGGGGGTGTCCACGATCCAGCCGGAATCCTGGGGGTCGGTGGCCGGCAGGGCGAGCATGAACGCCGAGGTGGACGTGTGGCGCCCGCGCCCGGTCACCGCGTTGACGTGGCTGACCGCGCGGTGGGCGTCGGGCACCAGCGCGTTGACCAGCGTGGACTTGCCCACCCCGCTGTGGCCCACCAGCACGCTGGTGCGCCCGGCCAGGCGCGCGCGCACCTCGTCGAGGTCGCCGCCGCGGTGGGTGACGACCCACGGCACGCCGAGCGGGCGGTAGGTCGCCAGGAACGGCTCGGGGTCGGCGAGGTCGGCCTTGGTGAGGCACAGCAGCGGGGCCATCCCGGCGTCGAAGGCGGCCACCAGTGCCCGGTCGACCAGGCCGGTGCGCGGCTCGGGATCGGCCAGCGCGGTCACCACCACCAGCTGCTCGGCGTTGGACACGATGACCCGCTCCACGGGGTCGTCGTCGTCGGCGGTGCGGCGCAGGGTGGTGAGCCGCTCGCGCACCTCCACGATGCGTGCCAGGGAGCCGTCGTCGCCGCTGGTGTCGCCCACGACCCGCACCCGGTCGCCGACGACGACGCCCTTGCGGCCCAGCGGCCGGGCCTTCATGGCCATCACCCGGTGGTCGTCCACGTCGAGGGTGAACCGCCCCCGGTCGACGGTGACGACCAGGCCGTCGACGGCGTCGGCGAAGGCAGGACGCTCCTTCGTGCGCGGGCGGGTGCGTCTCCGGGGTCGCTCGTAGTGCTCGTGGTCGTGGTCGGAGTAGCGCCCGCTCACCGCTGGCCCCCGCCGCCGTGGCTCACAGCAGCGCCGACCAGGCGCCGGGGAAGTCGGGGAAGGTCTTCGCCGTGGTGGCGACGTCCTCCACCAGGACCCCCGGCACGGCCAGGCCGACCACGACGGCGGCGTGGGCCATCCGGTGGTCGGCGTAGGTGTGGAACACGCCGCCGTGGAGGGGGGCGGGCCGCAGCGACAGGCCGTCGTCGTGCTCGGTGACGTCGGCGCCGAGGGCGCCGAGCTCGGTGGCGAGCGCCGCGAGGCGGTCGGTCTCGTGGTGGCGGACGTGCGCGATGCCGCGCAGGTGGGACGGGGTGGTGGCCAGCGCGCAGAGCGCGGCGACCGCCGGCGCGAGCTCGCCCACGTCGTGCAGGTCGTGGTCGATGCCGAGCAGCCGCGCCGGCCCGACGACCCGCAGCCCCGCGTCGGTGCGGGTCACCTCGCAGCCCATCATCGTCAGGATCTCGCGCAGCGCGTCGCCGGCCTGGGTGGTGGCCGGCGGCCAGTCACGCACCGTGACGGTGCCGCCGGTGGCCGCGGCCAGGGCCAGGAACGGGGCGGCGTTGGAGAGGTCGGGCTCGATGGTGCGCTCGACCGGGCGCACCGGCCCCGGTGCCACCACCCAGCGGTCGGGCTCGGAGTCGTCGACGTGCACGCCGTGCTCGCGCAGCAGCGCCACCGTCATGTCGATGTGGGGCAGCGACGGCACCGGCTTGCCGTCGTGGCGCACGTCGACGCCCTCGTCGTAGCGCGCACCCGCCAGCAGCAGCGCGGAGACGAACTGCGACGACGACGACGCGTCGAGGGTCACCGTGCCGCCGCGCACCGAGCCGGTCCCGTGGACGGTGAACGGGAGCAGCCCGCGCCCGCCGTCGTCGACGTCGGCGCCGAGCTCGCGCAGCGCGCTGAGCACCCCGCCCACGGGGCGGGTGCGCATGTGGGGGTCGCCGTCGAAGGTGACCGGCCCGTCGGCCAGCGCGGCCACCGGCGGAACGAACCGCATCACGGTGCCGGCCAGGCCGCAGTCGACGTGCGCGCCGCCGCGCAGCGGGCCCGGGGTCACCCGCCAGTCGTCACCGGAGGTGTCGACGTCGGCACCGAGGCCGGTGAGCGCTGCGGCCATCAGCAGGGTGTCGCGCGAGCGCAGGGCCCGGCGCACCACGGAGGGGCCGTCGGCGATCGCGGCCAGCAGCAGCGCGCGGTTGGTCAGCGACTTGCTGCCCGGCAACGACACGACCGCCTCCACCGGGCCCGTGGCGTGGGGTGCGGGCCACAGGTCGGTGGGGCGGTCGGGTCGTCCGGCTGGTGCGGCGACGGGGTCGGCGGGGGCGGCGTTCACCCGCGTGAGACTACCGAGGCGCCGCGCCGCCCGAGCGTGCAGCGGGTCAGGCGACCTTGGCCTTCACCACACGGGCCTCCTGGCGCGCGGAGACGGCAGCGTGGCGGGCCTCGCGCTTGACGTCCTTGGCGACGCGGCGCGCGCGCCAGGCGACGCCCGGGCGGCCCTCGGTGTCACCGGCGGCGACGAGCAGGCCGCCGACCACCGACATGTTGCGGAAGAACTGCAGCGCCTGCGCCTTCTTGGCAGCGGCGTCCGACTCGGCCCAGAAGGCGTGGCCGGCGACGGTGGTCGGCACCATCGAGGCGGCGAGGACGGTGGCGCTCAGGCGCGGGGCGCGGCCGGTGGCCAGCGCGAGGCCGGCGGCGATCTGCACGCCGGCGTTGACCTTCACCAGCGTGGCGGGGTCGGTCGGGATCGGGGCCGACGGCACGGCCTTCTGCACCGCCGGCACGACCTTGTCGGTCACGCGGGAGGCCTTCGGGGCGAGGGCGGCGGAGTTGCGCAGCGCGTTCTGGGCGCCGTACACGACTCCCACGGCCAGCAGGGGACGGGCGATCATTCGGCTCACGGTCATGGTGTCTTCCTACAGGACGCAGGCCTTCGGCGTCCTCACCCCCCGGTGGACGCCCTAGGCTGGGGCCATGTGCGGGAGGTACGCGTCGAGCCGCCGCAGCGAGGAGCTCGTCGAGGAGTTCGAGGTGGCCGAGAACCGGGTCGCCGAGTCGCTGGCGCCCGACTTCAACGTGGCCCCCACCAAGGAGGTCTACGCCGTCGTGGAGCGCCCGCCGCGCGGCGAGGACGCGCCGGCGAGCCGGCAGCTGCGGGTGCTGCGCTGGGGGCTGGTGCCGTCGTGGGCCAAGGACCCCGCGATCGGCAACCGGATGATCAACGCGCGCAGCGAGACCGTGGCCGAGAAGCCGGCGTTCCGCAAGGCGTTCGCCTCGCGCCGCTGCCTGCTGCCGGCCGACGGCTACTTCGAGTGGTACGCCACCAGTGCGCTGACGGCGGCCGGCAAGCCGCGCAAGCAGCCGTTCTTCATCCGACCGCGCGACGGGTCGGTGCTGGCGATGGCCGGGCTCTACGAGATCTGGCGCGACCCCGCCCGCGGTGACGACGACCCCGAGCGGTTCCGGTGGACGTGCACGGTGATCACCACCGCCGCCGAGGACTCCTTGGGCCACATCCACGACCGGATGCCGATGATGGTCGACCGCGACCAGCGCGACGCCTGGCTCGACCCCACCACCGCCCAGGGCGACCTGCTCGACCTGCTGGTGCCGGCGGCACCCGGCGAGCTGGAGGCCTTCGCCGTGTCGACGCTGGTCTCGAACGTGCGCAACAACGGTCCTGAGCTCCTCGCACCGCTGCCGCTCGAGGACGTGCCCGACGACCTGGTCGACGACCTCACCACCGGCCGCGGCTGAGTCGGGGAGGACGGGTCGTGGGCGCACGCAGCGAGTGGGAGGTCGAGACGCCGCACGGCGTCGCGCGCATGGTGCTCGACGCCGCCGAGCCCGCCACCGGTGCCCGACCCGTCACCACCGCCACCACCCTGCTGCTCGGCCACGGCGCCGGCGCCGGCATCGACACCTGGGACCTCGAGCTGCTGGCCGCCTGGCTGCCTCGCCACGGCGTGGACGTCGTCCGCCTCGAGCAGCCCTGGAAGGTGGCCGGTCGGCGGCTGGCCACGGCGCCCCCGACCCTCGACGTCGCCCTCGAGGCCGCCGCCGCCACGCTGCCGGCCGGCCCTCGTCTCGTGCTGGGCGGTCGCTCGGCAGGGGCGCGCTCGGCCGCGCGGTGCGCCGTGCGGCTCGGCGCGGCCGGTGTGCTGGCCCTGGCCTTCCCGCTGCACCCGCCCCGCCGTCCCGAGCGCTCGCGGCTCGCCGAGCTCGCCGCGCTGTGGGAGGCCGGTGTGCCGACGCTGGTGGTGCAGGGCGAGCGCGACGCGATGGGCCGCCCCGAGGAGTTCCCCGACGAGGCCGAGCTGTGCGTCGTGCCGGGCGCTGACCACGGGCTGCTCGTGGCCGCGCGGGCGCCCCTCACGCAGGAGGACGCCGGGGTCCTGCTCGTCGAGGCCGTGCTCGAGTGGCTCGAGCGCGAGGTGGGCGGGCCCACGGGGCCGGGGAATGGCGTCGGGGGGCACCGTGTTCCCCCCTCGTGATCGCCACGCTCGAACCTCCCGCCACCCGGTCTCCCCGCGACCCCCGGCCTACCGATGAGGGCCTAGTCTGGGACGCGATGACCGACACCTTCGAGACCCCGGCCGACGCGCCGGTCGACCTCGCCACCGAGACCGAGGCGGAGCGCTCCGCCCGCTTCGAGCGCGACGCGCTGCCCTTCCTCGACCAGCTGTACTCCGCCGCGATGCGGATGACGCGCAACCCGGCCGACGCCGAGGACCTGGTGCAGGAGACGTTCGCCAAGGCGTACTCCTCCTTCCACCAGTTCCGTCCCGGCACGAACCTGAAGGCCTGGCTCTACCGGATCCTGACCAACACGTTCATCAACACCTACCGCAAGAAGCAGCGGCAGCCGCAGCAGTCGATGTCGGAGGACGTCGAGGACTGGCAGCTCGCCCGCGCCGAGTCGCACAGCTCGACCGGACTGAAGTCGGCCGAGACCGAGGCGCTCGAGCACCTGCCCGACTCGCAGGTCAAGGACGCCCTCCAGCGTCTGCCCGAGGAGTTCCGCCTCGCGGTCTACCTCGCCGACGTGGAGGGCTTCGCCTACAAGGAGATCGCCGAGATCATGGACACCCCCATCGGGACCGTGATGTCGCGCCTCCACCGAGGACGTCGCCAGCTGCGCGACATGCTCACCGACTACGCCCGTGCACGCGACCTGACGGCCGCCACCCGCACCGAGGGGACCGCGTCATGACCCAGGACCACAGCGGCCACGACCACACGGCCGGGCCCGACGACGTCACCGCCAGCGAGTGCGCCGACTACCTCGAGCAGATCGTCTACTTCATCGACAACGAGCTGGACGCCTCCGACTGCTCGGCGGTGCAGGCCCACCTCGACACGTGCAACCCGTGCCTGGAGAAGTACGACCTCCAGGTGACGGTGAAGCAGATCGTGGCCCGCTCGTGCTCGGAGTCGGCGCCCGACGCCCTGCGCCTGCGGGTCATGAAGCAGGTGCGCGAGGTGCAGCAGCGCATCAGCGAGTCCTGAGCAGGACAGCGCGGGTCCCACCGGACGTCCGGTGAGACCCTCGGTCGTCGACCGAAGCCTCGGCCGACGACCACGGGTTCGGGTCGACGACCCCCGACGACCGGACCCGCGAGGCCACGGCCGACGGGGGCGCCGTCCGCCGAGGGTGCTCCTGCCCCGCCCCCGTGGAGGCGCCCGGGCTCAGACGAACGTCGGGTACGTCGGCGCCGGCAGCGGACCGCTGGTGCGGTCGCGCGCGGCCTCGTAGCCGGCACCGACCTCGAGCAGCGTCGCCTCGCTGCCGGTCGTGCCCCAGAACGACACCGCCACCGGCATCCCGGCGGCCAGCTCGGTCGGCACCGTGAGCAGCGGGTAGCCCGCCACCGCGGTGGGTCCGCTGCAGGAGCCGGCGAATGCCTCGGCGCCGATCAGGTCGATCGGGCCCGCCGGGGCGTACGACGGCGTCACCAGCGCGTCGAGCCGGTGCTCGCGCAGCACCCGGTCGATGCCGTCGGCGCCGGTGGCCCGCAGCGCACGTGCCCGGGCCTGCTCGTGCTCGGGCTCGCCGTCGAGGGGCCCCGCCAGCGCACGCTCGAAGAGCGACTGCCCGAAGTGGGCCAGCTCGGTGTCGGCGTGCGACGTGTTGAAGGCCACCAGCTCCTCCAGGGTGCGCGGCACGTCGCCGGCGCGGGTGGCGAGGTAGTCGGCCACCCCCGAGCGGAACTCCGCGAGCAGCACGAGCAGCTCGTCCTCCCACACCTCGTCGGGCAGGTGCGGCAGGTCGGTGTGGTCGACGACGGTGGCGCCCTCGGCCGACAGCAGCGCCACGGCACGCTCGGCGGCGGCGTCGGCGTGAGGGGAGTAGCCCCAGAACGGGCCGCGCGGCACCCCGATCCGCTTGCCCGCGAGCCGGCCCGGCACCGCGTGGGAGGTGTGGTCGCGCGTCCCGTCGGCCATCACGTCGAGCAACGCGGCGGCGTCGCGCACGGTGGTGGTCATCGGCCCCGGGGCGTCCTGGGACCGCGAGATCGGCACGACCCCGCGGGTCGGCACGGTGCCGACGGTCGGCTTGAGGCCGACGCAGCCGTTGAACGCCGCCGGGCAGGTGATCGAGCCGTCGGTCTCGGTGCCGACGGCGAACGGCGCCAGCCCGGCCGCCACCGCGGCGCCGCTGCCCGAGCTCGAGCCGCCGGCCGACCGGTTGAGGGCGTAGGGGTTGCGGGTGAGCCCGCCGACGGCGCTCCAGCCCGACGTGGACCGCTCGTCGCGCAGGTTGGCCCACTCCGAGAGGTTGGTCTTCCCCAGCACCACCATGCCGGCGGCGCGCAGGCGTTCCACCAGCACCGCGTCGCGTGCCGGCGGGGGCGCGTCGACCAGCGCCAGCGAGCCGGCCGTGGTGGGCAGGTCGTGGGTGTCGACGTTGTCCTTCACCAGCACCGCGCGCCCGTGCAGCGGCCCGCGGGTGCGTCCCGCGCGGGTCTCCGCGTCGAGGCGGTCGGCCTGCGCCAGCGCCTCGGGGTGCACCGTCATCACCGACCCCACCGCGGCGTCGACGTCGGTGATGCGGGCGAGCAGCCGCTCGACGGCGGCGCGGGAGGTCGTCTCGGTCACCCCCCGATCCTGCCTCCACGCCCCGGGCGGGGCGGCGGCGGGTGGAGCACCCCGCTCGGGCCGGGCACGAGGTCGTCGGGGGACACGACGCCACCGTAGGGTTCGGGCGTCCCCTGCGGGGGGCGGCGGCGCGGACGGTCCGCGCCGGCGACCGGAGGGGTACGAGATGACGGCCAGCCGCTCGGCGCGCGAGAGGAAGGCCGCCCGCGAGGCGGGTCCGCTGGCTCGGGTGAAGATCGACGTGGGCGAGGACGAGGCGCTGGTCTACAAGATCAGCTGCGCGGAGTGCACCGTGGCCGGGCGGCGCAGCTGGTCGGCGTACCGCCCCGGCGAGGACAACGGGTTCATGGCGGCCATGGACCGCTGGGTGTTCCACCTCGACGAGAAGCACCGCGGCGCCGAGGCGCCGTGCCTGGCGTTCCGGGGCGCGGCCCAGGAGCGGCTGCAGGCCCGGCGCGACGCACGCCGCCCCGACGCCCAGGACTGACGCCCAGGACCGGCGCCCGGGACCGACGCCCAGGACCGGCACCCGGAGCCGGGGCCCCGGCCCCGACGTTCAGAGCCGCACGGCGCCCGGCGTGCCGTCCTGCACCGCGAACGACGCGTAGGTGTAGCGCTCCGCCTCGCGCGTGGTCACGGTGCGCACCATCTGCAGGTCGGCGCGGAACCGCTCGCGGTCGACGGTGCACCGCACGTGTCCGCGCCGGTCGCCGTCGAAGAACCGGATATGGGGGTTGAACGGGATCATCGGCCCGTAGTAGGGCCCGTAGGGCGTGCGGTCGCCGTTGGAGCTGATCGAGGTGCCGACGAACTCGGTGGCGACGACGGGGGAGCCGGGCCGGTCGAAGTCGGCGTGGATGTCGTTGACGAACGTGGAGTGCCAGTCGCCGGTCACCACGACCGGGTTGCGGGTGCCGGCGTCGCGCCAGGCGCCGATCAGCCGCTGGCGCGCGGCCGGGAAGCCGTCCCAGGCGTCGTGCCAGAGCCGGTCGCCCTCAGGGCCGTCGTGGTCGAGCCGGGCCAGCATCACGTTGCTGGCCAGCACGTCCCACTGCGCGCGCGAGCGCTTCAGGCCGTGGTGCAGCCAGCGCTCCTGCTCCGCGCCGAGCATGGTCACCGACGGGTCGTAGGCCGCATCGCACGCGTCGGCCTCGCCCCAGCCGCACGGCGGCACGTCGCGGTACTGCCGGCCGTCGACGAGGTCGACCTGGGCGAGCCGGCCCCAGCGCAGCCGCTTGTAGATCCGGGCGCCGCCGTCGGCGGTGGGTCGCGAGGAGATCCGCACCGGCTGGTGCTCGTACCACGCCTGGTACGCCGCGGCGCGCATCGCGGCGATCTCGCCGTCGCCGTACTGCGACTGCTCGCCCGCGTAGTCGTTGACCACCTCGTGGTCGTCCCAGGTGACCAGCCACGGGAAGCGGGCGTGGGCCCGCTGCAGGTCGGGGTCCTGCTTGTAGAGGGTGTAGCGCAGCCGCCAGCCGCGCAGGTCGTCGGTGTCGCCGCGGTAGACCTCGGGGATCGCCACCGACCGCTCGCGCCCGCGGGCGGGCAGGCTCCCCTCGTAGACGTAGTCGCCGAGGAACACCACGAGGTCGAGGTCGTCGGCGGCGAGGTGGCGGTAGGAGGGCCAGTAGCCGTCGGCGTAGTTCTGGCACGAGGCGAACGCGAAGTCGAGGCGGTCGACCTTCGCGCCCGGCGCCGGGGCGGTGCGGGTGCGTCCGACGGGGGAGACGTGGCCGTTCCAGCGGAACCGGTAGAACCACTCGCGGTCGGGCGCCAGGCCTCCGGCCTCCACGTGCACCGAGTGGGCCAGCCCGGGCAGCGCCCGCACGCTGCCGGAGCGCACCACGCGGCGGAACGACCGGTCGGCGGAGACCTGCCACTCCACGGCGGTGGGCCGCGCCGGCATGCCGCCGTCGGGGGTCAGCGGCTCGGGCACCAGCCGCGTCCACAGCACCACGCTGTGGTGGTCGGGGTCGCCGCTGGCCACGCCCAGGGTGAACGGGTCGCCGCTGGGCATGCCCGGCCCCGCCATGGCGTGGTCGAGCGGCAGGCCGCCCAGGGCCGCGGCACCGGCGACCACGCCGACGGTGCGCAGGAACGTACGACGGTCTCCGGAGATGTCAGGCACGCGCCGCACGCTAGCGGCGCCGACCCGGTCCCCAGGAGGGTCGCGACGCAGGCTTCCGCGGGTGGTCGAGAAGTGTTCCCCCGCGGTTCAGGCGGTCGTCCCGGGCGGGCGCGCCGGCCGCCTCGCGGTGGCTCCCCGGGAGACGCAGCGGACCCCCGGCCGGGTGGCTCGGGGGTCCGCTGCTGGTGGCCTGCGCTCAGGCGTTGGGGCGCTTGCCGTGGTTCGCGGCCTTCTTCTTGCGAGCGCGGCGCTTGCGTCCGGTCTTGCCCATGGTGTTCTCCTCTGCGGATCGGTGACGACCCGTCGAAAGGGTCAGGGAGTGAGTTTCTCAGATCAGGCGGCGCCGGGGAAATCGGGTCACCCGCGGGACAGGAAGCGCTCGGCGTCGACGACCACCCGGGTGACCTCGCCCGAGGCCACCACCTTGCCGGCCGCGCCGTCCTCGCCGACGTGGCGCGCGGCGACCGCGAGGCGGTGCAGCCGGCCGTCGGCGTACGACGACGTCGCGCTCACCTCGACGCGCTGGCCCACGGCCGACGGGGCGAGGTGCTCGAGCGCGACGCGGGTGCCGACGCTGGTGGCCCCCGCGGCCAGCGTGGGCTCCAGCGCCGCGCAGGTGGCCTGCTCGCACCACGCGAGCAGCCGGGGCGTGCCCAGCACCGGCAGCGAGCCCGAGCCGAGGGCCGCGGCGGTGTCGTCGCCGGTGACGGTGAAGGTCAGCACGGCGTGCAGGTCGGTCATCGCAGCTCCTTGACGAAGACGAGCAGGTCGACGCCGGGCAGCGGCGCCCAGTCGCGGGAGGGGTCGCGGGCGTAGCCGAGGCCGGTGTAGAGCCGGTGGGCGGTGGCCATCCCGGGCAGGCTCGACAGGGCCATCGCGGTCGCGCCGGCGTCGCGCCAGCGCGCCTCCACGTGGTCGACCAGGGCACGCCCCACCCCGCGGCCCTGGGCCTGCGGGGCCACCGCGAGCATCCGGAACTCGCCCTCGTGGTCGCGTGACACCTCGCGCCACGGCGAGCCCGGCGGGCAGCTGGTGACGCTGCCGAGCAGCCGGCCGTCCTCGAGGGCCACCCACAGCTCGGCCTGGGCGGCCCGCGAGGCGGCGTCGCGCAGCTTCGCGACGTAGGGGTCGTCGGGCCCGAGGGTGAAGCCGGCGTACGCCGCCGCGGTCACCTCGCCGACCTCGGCGAGGTGGCCTGGGTCGGGGTCGGCCAGGGCGATGGTGAACGACATCCCTCAGATGCCGAACGTCGCCCGCGGGTAGGCGGCGTCCACGTCGGTGATGACGTTGACCAGGTAGGGCACGCCGGAGGCGAAGGCGCGGTCGAGGGCGGGGCCGATCTGGCGCGGGTCGGTGACCCGCTCGCCGGCGCCGCCGAGCGCCTTCACGACCTCGTCGTAGCGGGTCTGCTCGGCGAGGTCGGCGACGACGTCGTAGCCGTAGAGCATCTGCATCGGGCCCTTCTCCAGGCCCCACGCCGAGTTGTTGCCCATCACCATCACCACGGGCAGGCCGTGGCGCACCAGGGTGTCGACGTCCATCAGCGAGAAGCCTGCGGCGCCGTCGCCGAGCAGCAGCACGACCTGCGCCGAGGGGCGCGCCAGGCGGGCGGCGATGGCCGCGCCGAGCCCGGCGCCGAGGCAGCCGTAGGGGCCGGGGTCGAGCCAGCCGCCGGGCCGCTTCGGCTCGACGAACTTGCCGGCGAAGCTGACGAAGTCACCGCCGTCGCCGATCACCACGGCGTCGTCGGCCAGGCGCGGCACCAGCTCGCCGTAGATGCGGGCGGGGTGGATGGGGTCGGCCTCGGCGGCGAGGAGCGCCGCGTCGCGGGTGACCGCGGCGCGCACGGTGTCCTGCAGGCCGCCCACCCACGCGGAGCGGTCGGGCCGGTCACGGCGGTCGATGCCGGCGAGCAGACCGTCGAGCACGCGGGTGAGGTCGCCGCTGACCGACGCCGCGAGCTCGGCGTGGGCGGCGAGCTGGCCGGGGGAGTCGGCGACGTGCACGACCGCGGCCGGCGTGGCGCCGTCCTTCCCGCCGAAGACGCCGTAGCCCAGGCGGAAGTCGAGCGGGGTGCCGACGACCACGACGAGGTCGGCTCCGCCGAGGGCCGCGCTGCGCGCCTTGGTGACCAGCAGCGGGTGGCCCCCGGGCACCAGCCCGCGGCCCATGCCGTTGGTGATGGCCGGCAGACCGGCCTCCTCCACCAGCCGCAGCGCGGCCACCTCGGCGCGGTCGGCCCACACGTCGGTGCCGAGCACCAGCACGGGCCGCTCCGCGGCGGCGAGCAGGGCGGCGATGCGGTCGACCGCGTCGCTGTCGGGCTCGGCGCCGCGACCGGTGCCGACCTCGGGCAGCACACCGGACGAGGAGGCGAAGAACTCGTCCATCGGCACGTCGACGAACACCGGGCCGCGGTGCGACGACCCGGCGGCGGTGAACGCCTCGTGCACGCCCCCGAGGACGTCGCCGGCCGTGGCCAGCGTGCGGGCCTGCTTGGAGACCGACGCCAGGATCGGCGGCTGGTCGAGCTCCTGGAGGCTGCCGCTGCCCCAGCGGTTCTGCGGGGCGCGGCCGCCGACGACCACCATGGGCGAGCCGGCGAACTGGGCCTGGGCGATGGCGCTGACGCCGTTGGTGACCCCGGGCCCGGCGGTGAGCACGGCCAGCCCCGGCACCCGGGTGAGCTTGCCGGTGGCCTCGGCGGCGAACGCCGCGGTCTGCTCGTGGCGCACGTCGAGCAGCCGCATCGGCGGCTGCGCGGTCACGGCGCCGTCGTACATGGGGAAGACGTGGGCGCCCGACAGCGTGAACATCGTCTCCACGCCGTGGGCGCGTGCGACGGTGACCGCGAGCTGGCCGGCGTGGCCGGACACCTCGCCACCGGGGACGTCGGTCGGGGGCGTGGTGGGCTGGGCCGGTGCGTCCGTCATGTCCGCAGGCTACCCACGGGTCGTGACCGGGCTCACGCGGTGGGCGGGCGCAGGTGGGGGTTGGTCGTGCGGAGCGCGTCGACGACCACGAGCAGCAGGTCGGCGCGCACGGCGGGCGGTCGCGGGCCCAGGGCCAGCTGGAGGTAGAGCGCGCGCAGGAAGGCCTCCGCGTCGCCGCCGCGCAGGAACGGGTCGGTGTCGCCGTCGACGCCGCGGGCGGCGGCCGCCTCGGCGACCCGGGCGACCCACGGCTCCAGCACCGTCAGCGGCACCGCGTCGCGACGCAGCACCTCGGTCACCGCCTGCGCGAGCCGGTCCTCCTCGCCGTGCAGGAGCCGGTCGGGTCCGGCGAGCAGCAGGCGGTCGGCCACCACGTCGAGCAGCACGGTGAGCTCGGCGGGGCCGAGGTGGGGCGAGGCGGCCAGGGCCCCCACGGCGTCGGCCCCGTGGGCCACGGCGTGCGCCCAGCCCTTGCCGGGCACGAAGCCGCGCAGGTCCTGCTCGCGCAGCAGCCAGGTGATGATCCGGTCGGCCCAGTCGAGCACCTTGCCGCCCGCCACGAGCGGACGCCGGTTGTCGCGCGTCACGCACTCGGCCAGCACCAGCACCGACCCGCTGCGGCGGAACACGGTGTCGGTGCCGCGCTCGCCGAGACCGACGACGAGCCCGGCGGCCATGCCGTCACCGAGGCCGGCGAGCAGGTCGTCGTACACCCCGCGGGCCACCCAGGCGGCCAGCGTGGGGCGGGCCGTGCCGTCGCGCGTCTCCGGGTCGGCGTCGCCCAGCATCGTGGTGAGCTCGGCGGTCAGCTCGTCCAGGGGGCGGTCCGACGGCACCGCGAGGCCGTCGGCGTGGACCTGTCTCCAGTACGCACCCGACATGGCACTCATCCTGCCTGACGCCGGGCCGCCCGCGCACCCTCGGCCCCGCGCCGCCCGGCGCCCGCACGGCGCCCGCACAGGACCCGACCAGCGCCCGCACAGCACCGGCACAGTGCCCGCGCGGCGACCGGGCCGGGCCCGCCGTAGGCTCGGCGTCGTGCCGTCGATGACCGAGCTGGTGAGGTCCCACACCGACCTCGACGCCGACGACGTGGCCTGGCTGCAGCTGCTGCAGGCCGACTGGCAGATCATCGCCGACCTGTCCTTCGCCGACCTCGTGCTGTGGCTGCCCGACCGTGCCGGCAGCGGTTTCTGGGCGGTCGGCCAGATGCGCCCGACGACCGGCCCCACGGCGTACGTCGACGACGTGATCGGCACGTTCGTGCCCACCGGGCGGCGTCCGCTGCTCGACGCGGCGCTGGCCGAGCAGCGGCTCGTGCGCGAGGGCGACCCCGAGTGGCGCGACGACGTGCCGGTGCGGGTGGAGTGCATCCCGGTGCGCCGGGAGGGCCGGGTGATCGCGGTGGTCGCCCGCAACACCAACCTGCTCGGCGTGCGCACCCCGAGCCGCCTGGAGCTCACCTACCTGCAGACCGCCGCCGACCTCACGCAGATGATCGCCGGCGGCTGGTTCCCCGCAGCCGGGCAGCGCAGCGACCACACCGACACCCCCCGCGTCGGCGACGGGTTCCTGCGCGTCGACGCCGCGGGCCACGTCGAGTACGCCAGCCCCAACGCGTTGTCGGTGTTCCGCCGCCTCGGGCTCTCCGGCGACCTCGCCGGCCTCTCGCTGGCCGACCTCGTGCGCGACCTGGTGCCACCGCGGCGCCGCCCCGACGAGGAGACGCTCAGCGCGGTGATGGGCGGGCGCGGCCACCGCGACGCGGAGTTCGGCACCGACGGGGTCACCCTGGTGGCCCGGTCGATCCCGCTGCGCCCGCAGGGCACCCGCACCGGGGCGCTCGTGCTGGTGCGCGACGTCAGCGACCTGCGTCGGCGCGACCGCGAGCTGGTCACCAAGGACGCCACGATCCGCGAGATCCACCACCGGGTGAAGAACAACCTGCAGACCGTCGCGGCGCTGCTGCGGCTCCAGGCGCGTCGCATCGGCTCCGACGACGCGAAGGCCGCGCTCGAGGAGGCCGTGCGGCGGGTGGGCACCATCGCGATCGTGCACGAGACGCTGAGCCAGGCCGTCGAGGAGACGGTGGCCTTCGACGAGATCGCCGACCGGCTCTGCGCGATGGTCACCGATGTCAGCGCCGTGGGCAGCCGGGTGCGCGTGCGCCGCGCGGGCTCGTTCGGCGAGCTGTCGTCGGAGTCGGCCACGGCGCTGGCGATGGTGCTGACCGAGCTGCTGCAGAACGCCGTCGAGCACGGCTACGAGCCGCCGGTCCAGCACCGGTCAGCACCTCGCACGGTGGAGGAGGTGCTGGCCGAGGGCCTGCTCGGCGAGGTGACCGTCGAGGTGCGCCGCACGGCGGGGCGGCTGCGCCTCGTCGTCGACGACGACGGACGCGGCCTGCCGACCGGCTTCGACCTCGACGGCTCGACCAACCTCGGCCTCTCCATCGTGCGCACGCTGGTCGAGTCGGAGCTGGGCGGTCAGCTCGCTCTGGGTCCGGTGCCGACCGCCCGCGGCACGCGGGCCGTGGTCGACGTCCCGCTCGAGCCGCTCACCTGACGTGGGGTCCGGACGGGCGTGCGACCAGCGAGGGGGGAGGCCTCAGGCGGTGCGGACGCGGGCCCGGGCGTTGCGGCGCTTGAGCGCGCGACGCTCGTCCTCGCTCAGGCCGCCCCAGACGCCGTGGTCCTGGCCGGCCTCGAGGGCCCAGGCGAGGCACTGCTCGCGGACGTCGCAGCGACGGCACACCTGCTTGGCCTCCTCGATCTGGAGGATGGCAGGACCGGTGTTGCCGATCGGGAAGAACAGCTCCGGGTCCTCGTCGAGGCATGCTGATCGGTGACGCCAGTCCATCGCTGGGCGATCCCTCTTTTCTGGTACGAAATGTGCAGGCCAGGGGCAACGCAAGCCTGCGGTGCGCCGGTGCGAAGGCACCACGAAACGGACTCGTTCACGAGCGCTCCACCACACTCCCAACAATTGGACCGTTAAACAAGCCAAATCGCTGGTCTCCTGCGTCACAGACGTCGCACGGGTGACGAGCCGACGACCGGCGCGCGGGGCGCCGGTCACCGGCCGCGCGGGGTGGGTGAGGTCGGGGCCAGGGCCTAGGCTCGGGTCGTGAGCGACCGATCCGTGACCCCGCCGCCGCTGGTCGTCGCGGCATCCCTCGCCGCCGTCGAAGGGCTGGTCCTGCTGCTGCTGGCCGCGGCCGAGCTGGCCGACCTCTCGGCGGGGCGCACCACGATGGGCTACACGGTGGCCGGGTTCTTCGCCCTCCTCGGTGCGGCCGTGGTGGCCTGCGCCTGGGGCGTCACCCACGGGCAGGCCTGGACGCGCGGTCCGATCCTGCTGGTGCAGCTGATCGCCCTCGGCCTCGCCTGGAGCTTCCGCGGCACCCCTGGCATCGCGCTGGCGCTGGTGGTCGTGGCCGGCATCGTGCTGGCGGGCATGCTGCACCCCGCCAGCGTGGAGGCCCTGGCCGACGACCCGATGGGCGAGGACTGACCCGTCCGGGCCCCCTGACCCGGGCAGTCGTGACCCGGGGCCGGTCGTGGGCCGGCTACTCGCTCTCCTGCAGCGAGCGGCGCAGGTGCTCGAGGGTGCGGTTGAGCAGCCGTGAGACGTGCATCTGCGAGACGCCGATCTCCTCGGCGATCTGCGACTGGGTCATGTTGCGGAAGAAGCGCAGCAGCAGGATCTTCTTCTCCCGCGCGTCGAGCTGGTCGAGCAGGGGCTTGATCGACTCCCTGATCTCGACGTGCTCCAGGCCCTCGTCCTCCGCGCCGATGGCGTCGAGCATGGAGGCGGCGCCGTCGTCGGAGTCGTCGCTGGCGTCGAGCGACAGCGTCGAGTAGGCGTTGCTCGACTCGATGCCCTCGACGATCTCCTCCACCGAGCAGCCGATGCTGGTGGCCAGCTCGCGCGCGGTGGGGGAGCGACCCAGGCTCTGGGTGAGCTCCGCGGTGGCCGCACCGATCTGCATCCGCAGCTCCTGCAGGCGTCGCGGCACCCGGATCGCCCAGCCCTTGTCGCGGAAGTACCGCTTGATCTCGCCGATGATCGTGGGGGTGGCGTAGGTGGAGAACTCCACGCCGCGGTCGGAGTCGAAGCGGTCGACGGACTTGATCAGCCCGATGGTGCCGACCTGCACCAGGTCCTCGAAGGGCTCGCCGCGGTTGCGGAACCGGCGGGCGCAGTGCTCGACCAGCGGCAGGTGCAGGTGCACCAGGGCGTCCCGCGCCTGGTCGCGCTCGTGCTGTGGGCGGTCCTGGTCGTGGAAGTCGAGGAACAGCTCGGCGCTGCGCCGGCGGGTCGCCTCGACCCCGGCGCGACGGGCGTCGACCACGGGCTCGGCGGTCTCCGCCGCGGCGGGGTCGGACGCCGCCTCGTCGGTCAGGGTCGGGTCGAGGACGGGGTCGCCGAGGACGGGGTCGCCGAGGACGGGGTCGCCGAGCACGGGGTCACCGAGGAGCGGGTCGAGGTCCAGGTCGAGCGTCGCGGTGTCGTCGAGCCCGTCGTCCGCGGCATCGGTGGGGTCGTCGTCCGGCACGGCGGCGTCGGCGCCGACCGGGTCGTGGGGGGAGGAGGTGTCGCCCGAGAGAGGATCGCCCATCTCAGAGGCCGGCTCCGAGCTCGGCCGCGCGCACGGTGAACACGACCGTGAGCGCGTCGGGCGCCACCTGCACGGCGGCCTCGGCGGCCAGGGTGGTCAGCACCTGCCAGGCGAAGCTGTCGCGGTCGGGCTCGGTCGGGGCCAGCGCCTGCACCGACACCGCCACGGTGAGCTCGCCGGGGCGCGGGAAGTAGCGGCCCACCAGGTCGCCGCCCGGGACCGACTCGGGCAGCACCAGGGCGCACGCCTCGCCCACCGCGATCCGCAGGTCCTCGATGTCGTCGATGGTGAAGTCGAGGCGGGCGGCCAGCGCGGCCGTGGTCGTGCGCAGCACCGAGACGTAGACCCCGTCGGCGGGCAGCCGCAGCTCGACCTCCGACCGGTCGCTGCTCGGGTCGGTCGCGGGTGCGGGCTGGGGCATGGGCCGTCCTCGGGTGGGGTCGCAGGGGTGCAGCGCCTCGTGCAGCCGGTCACGCGGAGGCCGACCAGGAGGTGCTACCCCGACCGACACCAGGCAAAACCGGCTGTCGCCACCCTGCCAGGTCCACCCCTCGGGGTGGAGGTGAACCGGGCCGGACGGGACACCGGACGGCATGGACAAGACAGAGTCTCGAACAGGTCACGACGACCACGTGCGTCGTGCCAACCCGCTAGGCGCCTACGTCGCCACCGCAGGAGCGATCATCCTGCTGGTGTCCGTCTGGCTCGACTGGATCACCCTCGGCCCCGGTGACTCCGAGGGCAACGCCTCGAGCGGCTACGAGTCGGACAGCGTCATCCCGCTGCTCGGCTTCCTGGCCATCGGCTTCGCCCTCGCCCTGCTCTACGCCACCAAGCGCGCCGACCGCCGCCAGCACCGCGGCCTCTCGCTGGCCTCGATGGCCGTCGGCCTGGCCTCGCTCATCTGGTCGATCTGCTTCCTCCTCGACCCGATCTCCACGACCCAGTGGGGCGAGAACGTCTCGATCGAGATCGGCCCCTGGATCGCCGCGCTCGGCTCGCTGCTGTGGACCGTGGGCTCGTTCCTGCTGGCCAAGGAGCCCGAGGGCGACGTCGAGCACGACACGCACACCAACGTGGCGCGCCCGACCGAGCGCCACGAGAGCCACACCGAGCACCGCACCGGCACCACCCACACCGGCACCGACCACGTGACCGACCACGGCACCACGGGCACGACCACCCACGGCACCACGGGCACCACGGGTACGACCGGCACCGCAGGCGAGCACCGCAGCCGCGACTTCGGTCCCGGCACCACCCGCTGACGCGCCACCCGCACCTGCACGACCGAGACACCGGACGCCCCGCCCCCTTCCGAGGGGGCGGGGCGTCCGTCGTGCGTGGTCCACGGGTCATGGGTGGGAGGGGTACTAGGACCACCGGACACCTGGCGACCTGGACCCGCCCGGGTCTTGACTGAGGACACGGGCCGACCACCGACCCGAACCGTCCGGAAGGCCCCCCACGCCACGCACCCTCTCGCCTCGCTTGCGCCGCGATCCAGGCGGAGGACGCCCCGCAGGGCGGCATCCTCCAGGTGGAGCCGGAGTCCAGCGGCGACGTCGAGGGCGTGCACACCGGCCGACCCGGGCGACCCGACCCACCACGCCCCCACCGGAGGAGCACCACCATGAAGCAGAGTCCCCGATCCACCCCCGCGCCGCGCGTTCCCTGCTGACGGCCCGCGCGCAGTCGGCCGGTCCGGTCGACCTGACGCCGCGCGAGACCGAGGTGCTGGCGCTGGTCCGCGACGGCCTGGCCAACAAGCAGATCGCCCGGCGCCTCGACATCTCCGAGCGCACCGTCAAGGCCCACCTCACCTCGACGTTCGCCCGGATCGGGGTCCACGACCGCACCCAGGCCGCCCTGTGGGCGGAGCGCAACGGCGTGGGGGACCGGTCACGACCGTGAGCGCGACGCCGTGACCGTCGCTCCCGGGCCTGGTCGGGACGCGGGGTGGCGCGCCGACGGTCCGGAACGCACCGAACGCCGCTCCCGGCCCGGGCTCCGTGAGGAACCCGTGCGGACCGGGGCGGCGTCCAGCGGTCGACCGTGCAGGCCGGAGGCCTGCCGGAGGTGCTCAGGCCTTCTTGGTCTCCCAGAAGATCTCGGCGATCTCGTCGATCTTGGCCAGCAGCTGGTCGGCCACGTCGGCGTCGAGGGTGCCCTTGGCGCCCGAGGCGCCGGCGAGCTTGGTGGCCTCGTTGACCAGCACGTGCAGCTGCGGGTACTTCTCGAAGTGCGGCGGCTTGAAGTAGTCGGTCCACAGCACCCACAGGTGGTGCTTGACCAGCTCGGCGCGCTGCTCCTTGATGAGGACGGCGCGGGTGCGGAAGTCGGGGTCGTCGTTGTCGGCGACCTTGGCGATGATGCCCTTGATCGACTCGGCCTCGATGCGGGCCTGCGCGGGGTCGTAGACGCCGCAGGGCAGGTCGCAGTGGGCGGAGACCTCGACGGTGGGTGCGAACAGTCGCGCGAACATGCGGTTCCTCTCGTGGTGCTCAGTGGTCTGCTGGGCTCGGCTGCGAGACTACTCCGCGTGTCGGGCCGAGCACGAGGTGTCCTCCGCGGGTCCCACCCGGCTGGGTGGGCGTCGCGGCGCCGGGCCGCCGGCCGCCCCCGTCGGTGGGGCGTCGCGGTGGTCACGGGCGCCTCGATGGCGCCCTCGCTGGCTCCCGGCGACCGGCTCTGGGTGGCGTGGGGCGCCCCGGTGCGGGCGGGCGACGTCGTGGTGGCGCGGTTCGCCGACGGCACCCTCGCGGTCAAGCGCGTCCACGAGCGGCGGACGACGCGCGCGGGCGACCCGGGCTGGTGGCTGCTCAGCGACGACCCGTCGGTGGGCATCGACTCGCGCCACCGCGGGCCCGTGCCCGACGACCGGGTGCTCGGGGTGGCCCGGGCCCGGGCCTGGCCGCGCCCGCGCCGCCTCTGACCTGCTCCGCGGGGGCGACGCGGCGGGCACCCGGGCCGCAGCTGTGACGCACGGCATGGCCGGACGTCGGGCCGTGGCGAGGGCGCGCTGTGCCAGACTGGCGCAACAGCCCCGTCGGTCACGACGGCTCCGCGGCACCCCTCGCGTCGAGCCACTCGCCCGGCCCGTAGTCGGCCCCCTTCCTCGTCCCGGAGAGTCCTGTGATGACCGCACCGTCCGAGTCCGCGCCCGCCCAGCCCTCGCACCCGCACGCCGGCGACCCCGTCTTCGACCTCCACGTCGGGGGCAAGATGTCGATCCGGTCGTCGGTCGCCCTGGCCGGTCCCGACGAGCTGTCGCTGGCCTACACCCCCGGCGTGGCCCTGGTGTGCGAGGCCATCGCCGCCGACCCCTCGCTGACCCAGCACTACACGTGGGTGCCGAACACGGTGGCGGTCGTCAGCGACGGCACCGCCGTCCTCGGCCTCGGTGACATCGGCCCCGCCGCCGCGATGCCGGTGATGGAGGGCAAGGCCGTGCTGTTCAAGCAGTTCGGCGACGTCGACGCCGTCCCGATCTGCCTCGACACCACCGACACCGAGGCGATCATCGAGACCGTGGTGCGGCTCGCGCCCAGCTTCGGCGGGATCAACCTCGAGGACATCTCGGCCCCCCGCTGCTTCGAGATCGAGGACCGGCTCAAGGCGCTGCTCGACATCCCCGTCTTCCACGACGACCAGCACGGCACCGCCGTCGTGGTGCTCGCCGCCCTCACCAACGCGCTGCGGCTCACCGGCCGCCAGCCCGGCACCACCCGCGTGGTGATCTCGGGGGCCGGCGCCGCCGGCGTCGCGGTCGCCAAGATCCTGCTCGAGGCCGGCATCACCGACCTCGCCGTCACCGACCGCAAGGGGGTCCTGCACTCCTCGCGCGGCGACCTGACCGACGTCAAGCAGGCGCTCGCCGAGATCACCGCCGACACCACCGGTCGCACCGGTTCGCTGGCCGACGCGCTCGCGGGCGCCGACGTCTACATCGGGGTCTCCGGCGGCACGGTGGCCGAGGAGCACGTCGCCACGATGGCCGACGACGCGATCGTCTTCGGCCTGGCCAACCCCACGCCGGAGGTGCACCCGGAGGTCGCGCGCCGCCACGCCCGCGTCGTGGCCACCGGTCGCTCCGACTTCCCCAACCAGATCAACAACGTGCTGGCCTTCCCCGGCATCTTCCGCGGTGCCTTCGACGCCCACGCGACCGCGATCACCGAGGGCATGAAGCTGGCGGCGGCCCGGGCGCTGGCCGACCTGGTCGGCGACGCGCTCACCGAGGAGTACGTCGTGCCGTCGCCGTTCGACCCCCGCGTCGGACCCGCCGTCGCGTCGGCCGTCGCCGCCGCGGCCCGTGCCGACGGCGTGGCCCGCCGCTGACCTGCCGCCGTACCCGGGTCTGGACCCGGCCCGCGCCGACGCCCCCACGTGGCTAGGTTGGGTGCATGTTCGCCGTCTACGCCGACCGCTTCTCCTCCGACGACCCGCTCTCCGCCCTGACGGTGGGGGAGCGGCCCGACCCCGTGGCCCCCGACGGGTGGACGACGGTGACGGTGCGGGCCGCGTCGCTGAACCACCACGACGTCTGGTCCCTGCGCGGCGTGGGCCTGCGCGAGGAGGCGCTGCCGATGATCCTGGGCTGCGACGCCGCCGGTTCCGACGAGGACGGCAACGAGGTCGTCGTCCACGCCGTGGTCAGCGACCCCGCCTGGCGCGGTGACGAGACCCTCGACCCGAAGCGGTCGCTGCTCTCGGAGAAGCACCAGGGCACCTTCGCCGACAAGGTCGTCGTGCCCCGCAGCAACGTGGTGGCCAAGCCCGCCTCGCTGTCGTTCGAGGAGGCCGCCTGCCTCCCGACCGCCTGGCTCACCGCCTACCGGATGCTGTTCACCCGCGGTGGTCTGGTGGCCGGTGACACGGTGCTGGTGCAGGGCGCCGGCGGCGGGGTGGCCACCGCCGTGATCACCCTGGCGCGCGCGGCCGGCCTGCGCGTGCTGGCCACCAGCCGTGACGAGGCCAAGCGGGCCCGGGCGCTGGAGATCGGTGCCCACGAGGTGTTCGAGTCGGGCGCCCGGCTGCCGGTGAAGGTCGACGCCGTGATGGAGACCGTGGGCAAGGCGACGTGGGGCCACTCGGTGCGGGCGCTGAAGCCCGGCGGGCGCATCGTGGTCTCGGGCACCACCTCGGGTGCCGACCTCGACGACGCCGAGCTCACCCGCATCTTCTTCCTCCAGCTCAGCGTGATCGGCTCCACCATGGGCACCCGCGGCGAGCTGGCCTCGCTGGTCTCGCTGCTCGACGCCACCGGCACCCGGCCCCTGGTCGACCGCGTGCTGCCGATGGAGCAGGCGGCCGAGGGCTTCGCCGCGATGGCCGGCGGCGACGTGTTCGGCAAGATCGTCTTCACCCGGTGACCAGGTGAGCGGACGGCGCACCCACCTGGTCACGGGGGCCGGGTCGGGCATCGGCGCCGAGCTGGCCGACCGGCTGGCCGCACGCGGTGACCGGCTGGTGCTGCTGGCCCGCACCGAGGAGCGGGCGGCCGAGCTGGCCCGCCGACACCCCGGGAGCGACACGCTGGTCGCCGACCTGGCCGACCCGGCCTCGGTGGCCGCCCTGGTGGGCCTGCCCGAGCGGCTCGACGTGGTGCACCACGTCGCCGGCGTCGTCGAGCTGGCCCCGGTGGCCGAGCAGCGCGACGACGCCCTGCGCGAGCAGGTCGACGTCAACCTCGTGTCGCCGGCCGTGCTGACCCGGCTGACGCTGCCTGCGCTGCGCCGCAGCCGGGGCCTCGTGGTCTTCGTCAACTCCTCCGCCGGGCTCAGCGCGTCGGCCTCCTGGTCGGCGTACGCGGCGTCGAAGTGGGGCCTGCGCGGCTTCGCCGACGCGCTGCGGGCCGAGGAGGCCGAGCACGGCGTGCGGGTCTCCACGGTGTTCCCCAGCCGCACCGCCACCCCGATGCAGGAGAAGGTGCACGAGCAGGAGGGACGCACCTACGACGCGGCGCGCTGGATCAGCCCGGCCACGGTGGTCGACACGATCCTGCACGTGGTGGACCTGCCGGGCGACGCGACGGTCCCGGAGGTCGTCGTGCGCCCGGTGGTGGGACGCACCTCCACCTGAGCCCGGCCCGAGAGCCCCACCCGGGCCTCACCTGGGCCGGCGGCGGTCAGGGGCGCGAGGACCAGTTCAGGGCGCCGACGAGCACCATGCGCAGCTGGGTGCGGGCGGTCTCGACGACCTGCTTCTCGGCCGCGGGCCGCCCGGCGGCGTGCAGCGAGTCCTCGGCGAAGGCGACCATCGCGGTGACGATGAGGCCCGACAGCACCCGCAGGTCCTCGGCCGACCAGGCGTCGGTGCCGGACAGGCGGGCCAGGTCGGTGGCCAGCTCGCGCTCGCACAGCTCGATCTCGTGCCGGATCGCGTCGCGCACCTGGGGCGGGCCGGCGGTGCGCTCGCGGGCGATGAACGCGAAGTGGGAGTGCTGACGGTGCACGTGGTCGTCGAGGATGGCGATCGAGCCGTCGACCATCGGCATCCACCCGGGCGGTCCCGCCTCGCCGCCGCGGCGCACGTCGCGCAGCATCTCGCGCAGCGACTCGAACGACTCGTCGACCAGCGCCAGGCCGAGCGCCTCGATGGACTCGAAGTGGCGGTAGAAGCCGGTCGGCACGATGCCGACCTCCTTGGAGACCTGGCGCAGCGACAGCGCGACCAGGCTGCTGTCCTCCAGCAGGGCCAGTGCGGCGTCGAGGATCGCGCGGCGGGTGCGCTCCTTGCGCTCACCCCGGGTCTCGGTCATGGCGTCGATCGTAGGCCCACCGCGCCGACGCAGCCCACTGCGCCGGGTCCGACCTGCCTCGGAGCACACCTGTGCTCGCCGACGTGCGTCGCGATGCGGGGTGGGCGGCGTCACCCGGGGCCCCGGTTGACCCCGAGCGGCCCGCCCGCGAGACTTTGAGTGCACAGACGTTCACCCAATGACGGGAGCACCTCGATGAGCATCGCCGGCACCATCCTCCGGTCCCGCGCCGTCGCAGCCCTCGCGTCGCCGCACGGCGTGGACCGCTACCTCGAGCAGGTCAACCCCATGTGGGCGGCCCACGAGGTGCGCGCCCGCGTCGTGGAGGTGCGTCGGGAGACCGGCGGCGAGCACCCGGTCGCGACCCTGGTCCTCCAGCCGACCAGCAGCTGGCGCGGCCACCGCGCCGGCCAGTACGTGCAGGTCGGTGTCGACCTGCCGGGCGGACGGCGCACCACCCGCTGCTTCTCCCTGTCGTCGGCGGCGTCGCTGCCGGGGGAGCGCGTCAGCATCACCGTGCGCGCCCACGCCGAGGGCCTGGTGTCGCGCCACCTCGTCGAGCACGCCGAGCCCGGCCTGGTGCTGCACCTCGGCCAGGCCGAGGGCGAGTTCGTGATGCACGAGAGCGCGGCCACCCCCACCAACAACCACCTGCTGTTCATCACCGGCGGCTCGGGGATCACACCGGCCATGGCGATGGTGCGCACGCTCCTGCGCGACGGCTACGACGGCCGTGCCAACCGCCGCGTCACGTTCCTGCACTACGCCCGCAGCGCCGAGGACCAGATCTTCGCCGACGAGCTGGCCGAGGTCGCCCGCGGCGACAACCACGTCGACGTCCACCTCGTCCACGAGACCGACGGCGGGCGCTTCAGCGAGGCCGCGCTGCGCGAGCTGGTGCCGGCGTTCCAGGACACCGACACCTGGGCCTGCGGACCGGCCGGGATGATCGAGCTGGTCCAGGCGGCGTACGCCGGCAGCCCGCGGCTGCGCGTGGAGTACTTCAAGCCCCCGATGACCGCCTCCGGCACCGCCGAGGGCGCGGTGTCGTTCGCCCGCTCGGGAAAGCAGGCCGACAACACCGGTGCCTCGCTGCTCGACCAGGCCGAGGCGCTGGGCCTGCGACCCGAGCACGGCTGCCGCATGGGCATCTGCTTCTCCTGCACCACCCGCAAGACCGAGGGCACCGTGCGCAACGTCGTCTCCGGTGTCGAGTCCTCGCGACCCGACGAGGACATCCAGATCTGTGTCTCCGCTCCCATCGGCGACTGCGTCGTCGACCTCTGAGGAAGGACCGCACCATGACCGCCACCCTGAACGAGAACACCCAGACCACCGAGCCCACCGGGCCGACCGGGACGGCCGCCCACGCCGACGAGCCCGTGGTGCCCGGCGACGCCGCCTTCCACCGCCTCACCGCGGCCCAGCTCAAGGACTTCGGCGACGAGATGGACGCCATCCGCCAGCGGGTGCTCGCCTCCCTGGGTGACGAGGACCGCGACTACATCCACCAGGTCGTCAAGGTGCAGCGGGGCTTCGAGGTCGCCGGCCGTGCGCTGTTCTACGTGCCGCCGGCCTGGCCGCTGGCCGTGGCCGCGCTGAGCGTGGCCAAGATCCTCGACAACATGGAGATCGGCCACAACGTCATGCACGGCCAGTACGACTGGATGAACGAGCCCGGCCTGAGCTCGCGCATGTACGAGTGGGACAACGTGTGCCCCAGCGACCAGTGGAAGTACTCGCACAACTACATCCACCACACCTACACCAACATCCTGGGCAAGGACCGTGACATCGGCTACGGGATCCTGCGCATGGACGGCGACCAGAAGTGGCACCCGTACTACCTGGGCAACCCGGTGTACGCCCTGCTGCTCATGGTGTTCTTCGAGTGGGGCGTGGCGATGCACGACCTCGAGGTGGAGAACCTGGTGGCGGGCAAGCGCACGCTGGAGGAGAACAAGAAGCTGTACCCGGGTCTGATGCGCAAGGTGCGCAACCAGGCGCTGAAGGACTACCTGCTCTTCCCCGCGCTGACCGGCCCGCTGTTCCCGCTCACCTTCGCCGGCAACGCCACCGCCAACCTGGTCCGCAACATCTGGGCCTTCAACATCATCTTCTGCGGCCACTTCCCGGCGGGCGTGGCGACGTTCTCCGAGGAGGAGTGCGAGGACGAGTCGCGTGGGCACTGGTACTACCGCCAGCTGCTCGGCTCGGCCAACATCACCGGCGGCCGGCTGTTCCACCTGATGACCGGCAACCTGTCGCACCAGATCGAGCACCACCTGTTCCCCGACATCCCGGCGCGCCGCTACCCGGAGATCGCCGAGGACGTCCAGGAGATCTGCGAGCGCTACGGCATCGACTACAACACCGGGCCGCTCGGCAAACAGCTGGCCAGCGTCGCCGGCAAGATCTGCCGCTACGCGCTGCCCGACTCGCCGTCCGACCTCGTCGCGCTGGTGCCCGGGCCGCTGCGCCGAGGCCTGCGCCGGCTGGGTGGCGGCGCCTCGCAGCCCGAGACGACGCTGGCCGCGTGAGGTCCGCCGCGCCACACTGGGCGGCATGACCGGGCCGATGAAGGACCAGCTGAGCAAGGGCGAGATCCGCAAGGACGCGCTCCAGGGCGCCGTGGAGGCGGCCGCGACGACGGTCGGTGAGGTCACCACGATCCTCACCACCGCCGTCAAGGACGTCGCCGGCGCCCTCGGTGGGCTCGCCACCGAGGTGTTCGAGCTGCGCGACGCAGCCCGCCGCGCCTCGCAGGAGCACCTGCGGGCCGTGCCGGCTCGCGACGACACCGACTGATCCCGACCCACCGCACCCGCGGACGACGCAGGGCCCGGTCCTCACGAGGACCGGGCCCTGCGTCGTGCCGGGTGGACGGTCGACTCAGTCGTCGGGGTCGTCCAGGCGGGCCAGCCAGGTCGCCAGCCGCTCCACCGCCGCCTCGTGCTCGGGGAAGGTGTCGGTGAACTCCTGGAGCCGCTCGGCGAGCCACGCCAGGGTGACCTCCTCGTCACCCCGGCGCCGCTCGAGCTCCTCGATGCCGCGGTCGGTGAAGTACATCGACTCTCCTCCTGCCTGGTCCCCGTCGCGGGGCTCGGCGGTCCTCCATCGTTGCTCAGGTCTCGACACGCGGGTCACGGGTTCGCAGGCTCACCCGTGCCGCTCGCTCGACCACCGACGACCGCTCGTTGCGTGGGTGGCGGCGGTCTCGCCAGCTCGACCGCCGTCACCCACGCGAACGCGCGGTCTCCCAGGGTCGACCGCCGTCACTCACGCGAACGCGCGGTCGAGCAGGTCCTTCTGCTCGGCGGTGTGGCGCTTGACGGTGCCGACCGACGGCGAGGAGGACTCATCGCGGGTGACGCCCTCGACGCGGGCGTCGACGTGCGGCCACACGTTGAGCTGGTAGTGCGGCCACGGGCCCATGTTGCGCGGCTCGTCCTGCACCCACCGCACCTGCTTGAGGTGGGGGAAGCGGGCGATCTCGGCCCGGATCTCCTCCTCGGGGCGGGGGTAGAGCTGCTCCACGCGGGCGATCGCGAACCGCTCCGGGTTCTCCCGCTTCGCGCGGTCGACCATCAGGTCCCAGGTCACCCGGCCCGAGCACAGCAGCAGGGTGTCGACCTTGTCGGGGTCGGCGTCGGCGTCGGTGATGAACGGGCGGAACGTCCCGCTGGTGAACTCCTCCGGCATCGAGGCGGCCTCCTTGCGCTTGAGCATCGACTTCGGCGTGAAGACGATCAGCGGTCGGTGGGTCGCCCCCAGGGCGTGCTGGCGCAGCAGGTGGAAGTACGACGCCGGGGTCGACGGCTGGGCCACGACGAACGCCTCGTCGGCGGCCATCGTCATGAAGCGCTCGATGCGGGCCGAGGAGTGGTCGGGACCCTGGCCCTCGTAGCCGTGGGGGAGCAGCAGCACGACGCCCGACTCCTGGCGCCACTTCGTCTTGCCGGCGCTGATGAACTCGTCGATCACGGTCTGGGCGCCGTTGACGAAGTCGCCGAACTGCGCCTCCCACAGCACCAGCGCCTCGGGACGGGCCACGGAGTAGCCGTACTCGAAGCCGAGCGCGGCGTACTCCGAGAGCAGCGAGTCGTAGAGGTAGAACTTCGCCTGGTCCTCGGTGAGGGCCGACAGCGGCGTCCACTCGTGGGCGTTGACCCGGTCGATGATCGTGCCGAAGCGCGACACGAACGTGCCGCGGCGCGAGTCCTGGCCGGCCAGCCGCACCGGGCGGCCCTCCATCAGCAGCGCGCCGAACGCGAGGATCTCGCCGGTGCCCCAGTCGATGGGGCCCTGGGTGATCGCCTTGGCGCGGCGCTGCAGCTGCGGCATCACCTTGGGGTGCACGGTGAAGCCGTCGGGCGGGGTGACGTAGGCGTCCGAGATCCGCTTGAGCACCTCGAGGGTGACCGCGGTCTGCGTCTCCCCGGCGGGCTTGTCGGGGTAGTCCGGCACGGTGGTCCACTCCGAGGGCTGGCCGGTGGCCTCGCGCACCTCGGTGAAGACCCGCTCGAGCTGCTGCTGGTAGTCGCGCAGGACCTGCTCGGCCTCCTCGATCGTGATGTCGCCACGACCGATCAGCGACTCGGTGTAGAGCTTGCGCACCGAGCGCTTCTGCTCGATCAGGTCGTACATGAGGGGCTGGGTGTACGACGGGTCGTCGCCCTCGTTGTGACCGCGGCGGCGGTAGCAGACGAGGTCGATGACGACGTCCTTGTTGAAGGCCTGGCGGTACTCGAAGGCCAGCCGCGCCACCCGGATGCACGCCTCGGGGTCGTCGCCGTTGACGTGGAAGATCGGCGCCTGCACCATCCGAGCGACGTCGGTGCAGTACAGCGAGGAGCGCGACGAGCCGGGGGAGGTGGTGAACCCGACCTGGTTGTTGACCACCAGGTGGATCGTGCCGCCGGTGCGGTAGCCCCGCAGCTGCGACAGGTTGAGCGTCTCGGCCACC
This sequence comes from Nocardioides sp. FY1077, assembly GCF_058681775.1. Classification (NCBI taxonomy): domain Bacteria; kingdom Bacillati; phylum Actinomycetota; class Actinomycetes; order Propionibacteriales; family Nocardioidaceae; genus Nocardioides; species Nocardioides sp. FY1077. Next base: position 167,309 of record NZ_JBZWDB010000005.1, read on the forward strand.
ACGCCCTGGCCGGCGAACGCGGCGTCGCCGTGCACCAGCAGCGGCAGCACGGGGTAGGCGGCGCCCTGGTCGAGGACGTCCTGCTTGGCGCGGGCGATGCCCTCGAGCACGGGGTCGACGGCCTCGAGGTGCGAGGGGTTGGCGGCGACCGACACCTTGATCTTCTCGCCGCCGCCGGCCTCGAACTCGCCCTCGGCACCGAGGTGGTACTTCACGTCGCCGGAGCCCTGGACGGTGCGGGGGTCGATGTTGCCCTCGAACTCGCGGAAGATCTGCGAGTAGTTCTTGCCCACGATGTTGGCCAGCACGTTGAGCCGACCGCGGTGGGCCATCCCGATCGCGACCTCGTCGAGGCCCGACTCGGCCGCGGCCTCGCAGATCTCGTCGAGCACCGGGACCGTGGTCTCGCCACCCTCGAGGGAGAACCGCTTCTGCCCGACGAACTTGGTCTGCAGGAACGTCTCGAACGCCTCGGCCTGGTTGAGCTTCAGCAGGATCCGCAGCTGCTCCTCGCGGGGCGTCTTGGTGTGCGGCTGCTCGACGCGCTCCTGGATCCAGCGGCGCTGCTCGGGATCCATGATGTGCATGTACTCGATGCCGGTGGTGCGGCAGTAGGAGTCGCGCAGGATGCCGAGGATCTGGCGCAGCTTCATGAAGCGGCGACCCGAGCCGCCGAACGAGCCGGTGGCGAACTCGCGGTCGAGGTCCCACAGGGTCAGCCCGTGCGACTCCACCTCGAGGTCGGGGTGGCTGCGCTGGCGGTACTCGAGCGGGTCGGTGTCGGCCATCATGTGCCCGCGCACGCGGTAGGCGTGGATGAGCTCGAGGATGCGGGCCTGCTTGCTGATCTCGTCGTCGTGGGACGTCGAGATGTCACGGCCCCAGCGGATCGGCTCGTAGGGGATGCGCAGCGAGCGGAAGATCTCGTCGTAGAAGTCGTCGCCGCCGAGCAGCAGCTGGTGCACCCGCTTGAGGAACTCACCCGACTGCGCGCCCTGGATGACGCGGTGGTCGTAGGTCGAGGTCAGCGTCATGACCTTGCTGATCGCGTTGCGCGCGATCGCGTCGTCGGAGGCGCCCTGCCACTCGGGCGGGTACTCCATCGCGCCGACGCCGATGATGGCGCCCTGGCCCTTCATGAGCCGCGGCACGGAGTGGCTGGTGCCGATGCCGCCGGGGTTGGTCAGCGAGATCGAGGTGCCCTGGAAGTCGGCGACGGTGAGCTTGTTGTCGCGGGCCTTGGCGACGACGTCCTCGTAGGCGGTCCAGAAGCCGGCGAAGTCCATGGTCTCGGCGGCCTTGATCGAGGGCACCAGGAGCTGGCGGCTGCCGTCGGGCTTGGGCACGTCGATGGCCAGGCCGAGGTTGACGTGGGCCGGGGTGATCAGGTTGGGCTTGCCGTCGACGACGTCGAAGCCGACGTTCATCTGCGGCATGGCCTTGACCGCCTGGATCAGCGCGTAGCCGATCAGGTGGGTGAACGAGACCTTGCCGCCGCGGGCGCGGGCGAGGTGGTTGTTGATCACCGTGCGGTTGTCCCACAGCAGCTTCACCGGCACCGAGCGCACCGAGGTGGCGGTCGGCACGGTCAGCGAGGCGTCCATGTTCTGCGCGGTGCGCGCGGGAGCGCCGCGCAGCACGGTGAACGACGGCTCGTCGGAGGCGGCGGCCGGGTCGACCGGGCGCGACTCCTTCGGCACCGGGTTGCTGGTGCCCTTCGCGGTCTCCGCGGCCTTGCCGTCGGGCCGCGGCTTGGCCACGGGAGCAGGCGAGCCGCCGGCCTTGGCGGCAGGCTTGGCGGCGGGCTTCGCGGCAGCCTTCTCGGGCGCGGACGGCGCGGGGGCGGACGTCGCCGCCGGCTCGGCCGAGGTCTTGGCGGGGGCGGGCTTCGCGGCAGCGGGCTTCGAGGCGGCAGTCTTCGCCGGTGCGGGCTGCGCCGCCGCGGCGGACCCGTTGCCGTCGGCGCCGTGGCCGTCGGCGAAGAAGGCGACCCACGTCGGGTCCACGCTTCCTGGGTCGGCCTGGTAGCGCTCGTACATCTCCTCCACCAGCCACTCGTTGGCACCGAAGTCCGCAGGCGGCTCCGTGTGGGTGGTGGACTCAGGAGCGTTGTTGCCAGGGGACTGCGGCACGACTTGCTTCGCCTCTTCCGGGGAGCGCGCGGTGGGTGGTTGCGTGCTCAAGGTTAGTCCCCCCGCCCGACAAAAGCCGAGGGCGGCACCACCTGTCGAACACGGTGTAAGCCGATCGCCCTCCCAGCCCCGCCGCGACGGTGTCGTGGGCCGGGGTGGGCAGGCAGACCGCCGCCCGCTCCCGGCGTGTCGCGACGACCCGGGCAGCGCCTGCCGTCGGGGCGGGGGACCGGTCAGTCGAGGGTGATCTCGGCGCGCACGCTGGTGCCGTGCTCGGCGTCGTGGTCGAAGGACCAGCGCTGGCTGAGGCCCTCGACCATCAGCAGGCCGCGGCCCGAGTCGGAGTCGAGGTCCGGACGGCGCACGACCGGCAGCGAGAGGCCACCGCCGTCGACCACGGTCACCACGAGGTCGTCGCCGACGCGGTCCCACCCCACCTGCAGGGTGGGGCGGGCGCCGCCACGGCCGTGGCGCACGCCGTTGGCGACCAGCTCGCTGACCACGACGCAGGCCGTCTGGACCGTCGGCGGTGCGACGCCGGCCTCCTCGAGCTGCTCGGCGAGGTGGTGGCGGGCCACGGCGACCGAGTCGACGTGGAACGGCAGGGCGAGCTGGGCGTGCACGAGCGGGACCGTCGGGTCAGGCGACGGCACCCGGTGCGCCTGTCGGGTCGGGCTCCTCGTCGTCGGGGGACTCCCGGTAGGGCAGGGCCACGACCGTCAGCATGCGCTGGGCGAGGGTGTCGCGACGGGCGACGAGCTCCACCGAGCCGCCGGCGCGGCGCGCCTGCGACATCGCCTTGGCCAGGACGCCGATGGCGACGCTGGGGAGGTAGTCGACGTCGCTGAGCTCGACCACGACCCGGCCGGTGTAGTCGGCGGAGTGTGCCGCGATCTGGTTGCGGAGCGTCATGACGGCGTACTCGTCGATGCTGCCGCTGACGGCGAGCACCCCGGCGTCGAGGGTGCTGGTGAAAGGTCGCTCCTGCATGCCCTCGACCCTAGTGGCGGCGCGGCCGCCCGGGGGTCCCCCTACCGGGTGGACCTTCGGGCGCGGCGGGACCGCCTGTGAGGCGGTCCGGTGGTGCCCCCGGCAGGATTCGAACCTGCGGCACCTGGTACCGGAAACCAGTGCTCTATCCCCTGAGCTACGGAGGCGTCGCACCGCGAGCGGTGCGGTGGTGAACCCTACAGCCCGGCCCGGGTCGCGCGACAACGGGGCCGCGCTGGGACGGCGGGGCGCCCGAGACCGTGGTCGGCGGCAGCCCGCGACCTCGATACCCTTGCTCGGTGAACCCCGAGCAGCTCTCCACCGCGATCGTCGACGTCCTGACGACCCTCACCGACGAGGGCGCCCTGGCCCTCCCGGACGGCGTCCCGACCAGCGTCACCGTGGAGCGACCCCGGCAGAAGGGCCACGGCGACTACGCCACCAACGTCGCGCTGCAGCTGGCCAAGAAGGCCGGCACCAACCCGCGCGCCCTGGCCGAGCTGGTCGCCGGGCGGCTGAGGCAGGTCGAGGGCATCGGTGACGTCGAGGTCGCCGGCCCGGGGTTCCTCAACATCGCCGTCGAGGCGGGTGCCCAGGGCCGCGTCGCGCTCGACGTCATCGCCGCCGGCGAGCGGTACGGCGCGAACGACGCCTTCGCGGGCGAAAAGATCAACCTGGAGTTCGTCTCCGCCAACCCGACCGGGCCGATCCACATCGGCGGGGTGCGCTGGGCGGCCGTCGGCGACGCGCTCGGCCGCATCTTCGAGAAGACCGGTGCCGCGGTGACGCGGGAGTACTACTTCAACGACCACGGCGCGCAGATCGACCGCTTCAGCCGGTCGCTCCTGGCGAGCGCCAAGGGCGAGCCCGCCCCCGAGGACGGCTACGGCGGCCAGTACGTCCACGAGATCGCCGCCGACGTCGTCGCCGCGCAGCCCCAGGTCGCACAGCTCGCCGACGACCAGGCGCAGGAGGTCTTCCGCGCCGAGGGCGTCGAGATGATGTTCGCCGAGATCAAGCAGAGCCTGCACGACTTCGGGGTCGACTTCGACGTCTACTTCCACGAGGACGACCTGCACCGCAGCGGCGCCGTCGACCGCGCGGTCGCCCGCCTCACCGAGATGGGCAACACCTACGAGTCCGAGGGTGCCCTGTGGCTGCGCACCGAGCAGTACGGGGACGACAAGGACCGGGTGATCATCAAGTCCGACGGGCAGGGTGCCTACATCTCCGGCGACCTGGCCTACTACCTCGACAAGCGTGAGCGGGGGTTCGACCGCTGCCTGATCATGCTCGGCGCCGACCACCACGGCTACGTCGGGCGGATGATGGCGATGTGTGCCGCGTTCGGCGACCAGCCCGGCGAGAACCTCGAGATCCTGATCGGCCAGATGGTCAACCTGGTCAAGGACGGTGAGCCGGTCCGGATGTCCAAGCGCGCCGGCACCGTGATCACCCTCGAGGACCTCGTCGGCGCCATCGGCAAGGACGCCGCCCGCTACGCCCTGGCGCGCTACAGCAGCGACTCCAACATCGACCTCGACCTCGACCTGTGGACCAAGGCCGACAGCGCCAACCCCGTCTACTACGTGCAGTACGTGCACGCCCGGGTCTCCTCGATCCTGCGCAACGCCGCCGCGCTCGGCCTCGAGCCGGGGGAGTCGATGGACCTGCTGACGCACGAGAAGGAGGGCGAGCTGCTGCGGGCGCTCGCCGAGCTGCCGCGGGTCGTCGCCAGCGCAGCGGAGCTGCGTGAGCCCCACCGGGTGGCGCGCTACCTCGAGGACACCGCCGGCACGTACCACCGGTTCTACGACAGCTGCCGGGTGCTGCCCATGGGTGACGAGGAGCCCAACGACCTCCACCGGGCCCGTCTCGCGCTGGTCGCCGCCACCCGGATCGTCTTCGCCAACGGCCTGGCCCTGCTGGGCGTCAGCGCCCCGGAGCGGATGTGAGGGCCCACGAGGCGGGGTGGGCCCACGCCAGCGACGGGGCCCGGGGCCCCGCCTGGCTGCGGGAGCCCGCCGACACCAACGCGCTGGTGGAGCACCTCTGGTCGGCCACGGCCCGCAAGGTCGACGGCGTCCTCGAGGTGGGCGGCGTGGCGCTGCCCGACCTCGTCGCCGAGCACGGCTCGCCGGCGTACGTGCTGGACGAGGCAGACTTCCGGGCCAGGGCGCGCGCGTTCCGCGACGCGTTCGCCGGCTACGACGTCTACTACGCCGGCAAGGCGTTCCTCAGCATCACCGCCGCGCGGTGGATCGCCGAGGAGGGCCTGTGCCTCGACGTGTGCTCCGCCGGCGAGCTGAGCGTCGCCGAGCGTGCGGGGTTCCCGATGGAGCGCGTCGAGCTGCACGGCAACAACAAGAGCGTGCGCGAGCTGCGCCGCGCCGTCGAGCTGGGCCTGGGCCGCATCGTCGTCGACTCCGCCGACGAGATCGAGCGCCTGGCCGCGATCATGGACGCCGAGCACCCCGCGCGGGTGATGGTGCGGGTGACCGCGGGCGTGGAGGCCCACACCCACGAGTACATCGCCACCGCCCACGAGGACCAGAAGTTCGGCTTCTCGATCACCTCGGGCGACGCCCTGGACGCCGTGCGCCGGGTGCTGGCCACGCCCGGCCTGGAGCTGCTGGGGCTGCACTCCCACATCGGCTCCCAGATCTTCGACTCCTCCGGCTTCGAGGTGGCCGCGCGCCGCGTGCTGGCGCTGCACGCCCGCGTCGCCTCCGAGCTGGGGGTCGTCATGCCCCAGATGGACCTCGGCGGCGGCTTCGGCATCGCCTACACGACCCAGGACGACCCTGCGGAGCCGGCGCGGCTCGCGGCCGAGATGACCGCGATCGTGGCCCACGAGTGCCGTGCCCTCGGCGTGGAGCCCCCGCACCTGTCCATCGAGCCGGGCCGGGCGATCGCCGGGCCCGCCATGTGCACCGTCTACGAGGTCGGCACCGTCAAGCGGGTGCACCTCGACGGCGGGGCCGTGCGCACCTACGTGTCGGTCGACGGCGGGATGAGCGACAACATCCGCACCGCCCTGTACGACGCCGACTACTCCTGCACCCTCGCCTCGCGCTCGTCGTCGGCGCCGCCGCTGCTCGGCCGCGTCGTCGGCAAGCACTGCGAGGCCGGTGACATCGTGGTGAAGGACGAGTTCCTGCCCGGCGACGTCGCCCCGGGCGACCTGGTGGCGGTGCCCGGCACCGGTGCCTACTGCCGCTCGATGGCCTCGAACTACAACCACGTGCTGCGCCCGCCGGTGATCGCGGTGCGGGACGGGTCGTCGCGAGTGGTGCTCAGGCGCGAGACTGAGGACGACCTGTTGGCGACCGACGTGGGTGGTGCGGAGTGAAGCGGAGCGACGTGCTCGGCGTGGCCGTGCTCGGCTGCGGGTCGGTGGGCTCGCAGGTGGTGCGCCTGCTGCAGGAGCAGGCCGACGACCTCGCCGCCCGGGTGGGCGCCCGTGTCGAGCTGGTCGGCGTGGCCGTGCGCCGCCTCGACGCAGCGCGCGAGGTGGAGGTGCCCGACGGGCTGCTCACCACCGACGCGGCCGGGCTGGTGGCCCGCGACGACGTCGACCTGGTGGTCGAGGTCATCGGCGGCATCGAGCCCGCGCGCGGACTGATCCTCTCGGCGCTGGAGCACGGTGCGAGCGTGGTCACCGCCAACAAGGCGCTGCTCGCCGAGGACGGGCCCACCCTGTTCGAGGCGGCCGAGAAGGCCGGGCGCGACGTCTACTACGAGGCCGCCGTCGCCGGCGCCATCCCGATCCTGCGGCCCCTGCGCGAGTCGCTGGCCGGCGACACGGTGACCCGGGTGCTCGGCATCGTGAACGGCACCACCAACTTCATCCTCGACAAGATGGACTCCGCCGGCAGCGGCTTCGCCGACGCGCTGCAGGAGGCCCAGGAGCTGGGGTACGCCGAGGCCGACCCCACCGCCGACGTCGAGGGCTTCGACGCCGCCGCCAAGGCCGCGATCCTCGCCTCCCTGGCGTTCCACTCCCGCGTCACCGCCTCCGACGTCTACCGCGAGGGCATCTCGGAGGTGACCGCCGCCGACGTCGCCTCCGCGCGCGAGATGGACAGCGTCGTGAAGCTGCTGGCGATCTGCGAGCTGCGCACCGGCGACGACGGCGAGGAGGCGGTCGCCGTGCGGGTGCACCCCGCGATGATCCCGCGCTCCCACCCGCTGGCGTCGGTGCGCGAGGCCTACAACGCGGTGTTCGTGGAGTCGCAGGCCGCCGGCCAGCTGATGTTCTACGGCCCCGGCGCCGGGGGAGCGCCCACCGCCTCCGCGGTGCTGGGCGACCTGGTCACGGTGGCCCGCAACCGGCTGGCCGCCACCCGCGGGGCGGGGGAGTCGGCGTACGCCGCGCGTGCGGTGCTGTCGATGGGCGAGAGCCGCACCCGCTACCACGTCGCGATCGACGTCGACGACCGCGCCGGCGTGCTCGCCACCGTGGCGCTGGCCTTCGCCGAGCACGGCGTCTCCATCCAGACCGTGCGCCAGGAGGGCCGTGACGACGACGCCCAGCTGGTCGTGGTCTCCCACGAAGCCACCGACGCGCAGCTGGCCGCGACCGTCGACCACCTACGCACCATGGACATCGTGCGTGACGTCACCTCCGTCATGCGCGTCGAAGGAGTCTCCGAGTGACCACCGCGACCCCCGTCCGCAGCCACCAGTGGCGCGGCGTCATCGAGGAGTACCGCCACCTCATCGACATCCCCGCCGACACCCCCGCGGTCACCCTGCGCGAGGGCGGGACGCCGATGGTGCACTCGGAGTGGCTCTCCGGCCTCACCGACGCCGAGGTCCACCTCAAGGTGGAGGGCGACAACCCGACCGGGTCGTTCAAGGACCGTGGGATGACCGCTGCGATCTCGGTGGCCAAGCACCAGGGCGCCGAGGCCGTCGTGTGCGCCTCGACCGGCAACACGTCGGCCTCGATGGCGGCCTACGCCGCCAAGGCCGGCCTGAAGCCGCTGGTGCTCGTGCCGGAGGGCAAGATCGCCGCCGGCAAGATGGCCCAGGCGATCCTGCACGGTGCCCAGGTCATCATGGTGCGCGGCAACTTCGACGACTGCCTGCGCCTGGCTCAGGGCCTGGCCGCCGACTACTCCGTGGCGCTGGTCAACTCCGTCAACCCCGTGCGGCTCGAGGGCCAGAAGACCGCCGCCTTCGAGATCGTCGACTTCCTGGGCGACGCCCCCGACGTGCACCTGCTGCCGGTCGGCAACGCCGGCAACATCTCGGCCTACTGGCTGGGCTACCGGCAGTACGCCGAGCAGGGCGTGGCCACCCGCCGCCCCGTGATGCGGGGGTTCCAGGCCGCCGGGGCCAGCCCGCTGGTGACCGGCACGCCGTTCCCCGACCCGGAGACCAAGGCCACCGCCATCCGCATCGGCAACCCCGCCTCCTGGCACCTCGCAGTCGCCGCGGCGCAGGAGTCGGGCGGCCGCTTCGCCGCGGTGAGCGACGAGCAGATCCTCGCCGCGCAGCGCGAGCTGGCGTGCCGCGACGGGGTGTTCGTGGAGCCGGCCTCGGCTGCCGGCGTCGCCGGGCTGCTCCAGGAGCTGGCGGCCGGCGAGTCGTACGCCGGCCTCCGCATGGTCGTCACCGTCACCGGCCACGGCCTCAAGGACACCGTCACGGCGCTGGAGGGGGTCGGCCCGCTGGTCGACACCGTCGTCGACGCCGACGTGGAGTCGGCGGCCCGCGCCGCCGGTCTCTGAACCGGTGACCCGGTTCGTCGCGGGGCCGGTGCACGCCTCGGTGCCGGCCACGTCGGCCAACCTCGGCCCCGGCTTCGACTCCCTGGGCCTGGCCCTCGACCTGCGCGACGAGCTCAGCGCCGAGGTGGTCGCGAGCGGTCTCGAGATCGAGGTGGAGGGCGCCGGCGCGGCGGAGGTGCCTCGCGACGACAGCCACCTCGTGGTGCGCTCGATGCGGGCGGCGTTCGAGCTGATGGGCGTGACCGTGCCGGGCCTGCGGCTGCACTGCCGCAACGTCGTCCCGCACGCGCGGGGGCTCGGCTCCTCCTCGGCGGCGATCGTCGCCGGGGTCAGCCTCGCCCGTGCCCTGGTGGAGGGCGGCGACCGGCTGCTCGACGACGACGCCCTGTTCCGCCTCGCGGCGCAGGTGGAGGGCCACCCCGACAACGTCGCCCCCGCGCTGCTGGGCGGCTTCACCGTCTCGGGCCACGACGAGCACGGCTTCTACGCCGTCCCCTCGCCGGTCGACCCCCGCATCGGTGCGGTGGTGCTGGTGCCGCCCACGCCGCTCTCGACCGAGGTGGCCCGCGGCCTCCTGCCCGAGGTGGTGCCGCACGCCGACGCCGCCGCCGACGCCGGCAACGCCGCGCTGCTGGTGGCCGCGCTGGCCGGACGCCCCGACCAGCTGCTCCGCGCCACCCGCGACCACCTGCACCAGGAGCAGCGGCGACCTGCGATGCCCGACTCCCTGGCCCTCGTCGACGTCCTGCGCGCCGACGGGGTGGCCGCCGTCGTCTCCGGCGCCGGGCCCACCGTGCTCGCGCTCGTCGACACCACCGACCCCGCCGCGGTCCACGACGTCACCGCGCGCACCCCGGCCGGCTGGACGGCGTACCCGCTCGACGTCGACCCCGACGGCGTCCGCATCGGCTGAGCCGACGCGCACGGGTCTGGCCGGGCGGGTCCGGGCATGCAGGTCCGGGCAGGCGGGCCCGGTGCTACTGTGACCGCACGTCGCTGGTGGGAGTCGTGGGCGCCGAGGACATCGTCCCGGGCGCCAGGCCACCCCGGCAGCGGCCGCTCCCTCCCTCCCGACGACCGCGTCGGGGGCTCCGCCCAGCGCTCGTCCTCCGGGTGCGCGGGCGCCGAGCGCACGGGGGAGACCGACCCGCCCGCCGGCCTCGCTGTGCCACCGGGCACCCCGACGTGGCAAGGACCCTCACGTGACGGACACCCTCGACCCCACCACCCCTGCGTCCGAGCCGGGCTCGGGTGCGCCCCGCAAGCGCGGTGGCGGGCTGAACTCGATGCTGCTGGCCGACCTGAAGTCGATGGCCGACGCGCTCGGCGTCGCCGGCGCCCAGGGCATGCGCAAGGCCCAGCTCGTCGAGGCGATCAAGGCGCAGGGCACCCCCACCGCCTCGACGCCCACCGGGACGCCCACCTCGGCGTCGGCGTCCGCACCCGCGGAGCAGTCGTCCGACGCCTCCGCGGGCGAGGAGCCCGCGGCCGCGTCGTCGCCCCCGGAGCGCGCTCGCACCCGCTCGCGCAGCGCCCGAGCGGCGCAGGAGGCACCGGCCCCGGAGGCGGAGCAGACCCCGGCCGGCGGTGACACCCAGGACGCCCCGCCCGCCGAGCCCCGGGGCGACGCCGGTCGCCCGGAGGTGCGTCAGGAGAGCCGCTCGGCGCGCCAGCGCGAGCGTCGGGCCGAGCGCGGCCGTGAGCAGCAGGACGCGCCGTCCGAAGCCCGGCCCGAGCAGGCCGAGCAGGCCGAGCAGGCCGAGCAGGCGCAGCGGGGCCAGCAGGACCCGCAGCAGAACCAGCAGCAGCAGGGCCAGCGTCGACAGCGCGGGCAGCAGGACCAGGGCAAGGGCCAGGACCAGGGCAAGCAGGACCAGAACGGCAAGGGCCAGCAGGCCCAGGGCAAGCACGACCAGAACGGCAAGGGCCAGCAGGGCCGCGACCAGCAGGGCCAGCAGGGCCAGCAGGGCCGCGACCAGCAGGCCAAGGACCAGCAGGCGAAGGACCAGCAGGCGAAGGACCAGCAGGCCAGGGACCAGCAGGCCCGCGACCACGACCAGGACGACGAGGCCGGCACCGGGCGCAACCGACGCCGCCGGGGTCGTGACCGCGACCGCGAGCGCGCCCCGCGTGCGGTGACCGGCGCCGTCGGCGGGGGCGGTGCCCAGCGCGGCGAGCCCGACACCACCGTGCTCGACGACGACGTGCTGGTGCCGGCGGCCGGCATCCTCGACGTGCTCGACAACTACGCGTTCGTGCGCACCAGCGGCTACCTGCCCGGCGCCGACGACGTGTACCTCTCGCTGTCGATGGTGCGCCGCTTCGGCCTGCGCCGCGGTGACGCGGTGGTGGGCCAGGTGCGTCAGCCCCGGGAGGGGGAGCGCAAGGAGAAGTTCAACCCGATGGTGCGCATCGACTCCGTCAACGGCGCCGAGCCCGACACCGCGCGCCACCGCGTCGAGTTCGACAGGCTCACGCCGGTGCACCCGAGCGAGCGGCTGCGCCTGGAGACCGACGCGGGCGACCACGTGGGCCGCGTCATCGACCTGGTGGCCCCGCTCGGCAAGGGCCAGCGCGGCCTCGTGGTGGCCCCGGCCCGCTCGGGGCGCACCACCCTGCTGCAGTCGGTGGCGGCGTCGGTCTCGGCGAACAACCCCGAGTGCCACCTGATGGTGGTGCTGGTCGACGAGCGCCCCGAGGAGGTCACCGACTTCAAGCGCTCGGTCAAGGGCGAGGTCATCGCCTCCACCTTCGACCGCCCGCCGGGCGACCACGTGCTGGCCGCCGAGCTCGCGATCGAGCGGGCCAAGCGCCTGGTCGAGCTGGGCCTCGACGTCGTCGTGCTGCTCGACGGGCTCACCCGCCTCGGGCGTGCCTACAACCTGGTCGCCCCGGCCAGCGGGCGCATCCTCGCCGGGGGCGTCGACGCCAGCGCCGTGCACCCGCCCAAGCGCTTCTTCGGCGCGGCGCGCAACGTCGAGGACGGCGGCTCGCTGACGATCCTGGCCACCGTGCTGGTCGACAGCGGCGCGTCGATGGACGAGGTCGTCGTCGAGGAGCTGGTCGGCACCGCCAACGCCGAGGTGCGCCTGCGCGGTGACCTCGCCGACCAGCGGCTGTTCCCCGCGGTGGACGCCGCCCGGTCGGGCACCCGGCACGAGGACCTGCTGCTCGGTGGCGAGGAGCTCGCGATCGTGCGCGCGCTGCGCCACGAGCTGTCCGGCCTGGAGCCGGCAGCGGCCCACGAGGCGCTGGCGGAGCGGCTGCGTCGCAGCTCCACGAACATCGACCTGCTCACCCGGGCCCGACGGGGCGGCGCCGGGTCGTGATCAAGGGCCGCGGCTCGCGGGGCGCGGCGGGGGGCTAGTGTCGGAGGTGCCCCCGCAGCACCACTGAAAGGCGCCCCCGTGGCCCGCATCCTGGTCGCCGACGACGACGTGGACATCCGCGAGCTCGTCGAGTTCAAGCTCTCGACGCTCGGCCACGACATCACCGCGGTCGGCGACGGTGCCGCGGCCGTGGCGGCCTGCCGGGCCCAGCGGCCCGACCTCGCGGTGCTCGACGTGATGATGCCGGGCGTCTCCGGGCTCGACGCGATCAAGGTGATCCGTGCCGACCCCGCGCTGGCCGACCTGCCGGTCATCCTGCTCACCGCGCGGGCCCAGGAGTCCGACGTCGAGAGCGGCTTCGACTCCGGCGCCGACGACTACATCACCAAGCCGTTCAGCCCTCGCGAGCTCGCGGCGCGGGTCGAGGCCCTGCTCGAGCGCTCGCGCTAGACCGCACCCGCCCGCCAGGGAATTGGGTCGGGGGGTCCGGCGTTGGCACAATGACCACCTGGCTCCGGTTCACGTCCCCGCATCCCGCGCTGACGACCCGGCGGCCCTCCCAGCAATGGGAACAGGAGATGAGGACCGCATGCAGAAGGACATCCACCCGACCTACGTCGACACGCAGGTCACCTGCACCTGCGGCGCGCAGTTCACCACGCGCAGCACCCAGGCCTCGGGCACCGTGCGTGCCGACGTCTGCTCGCAGTGCCACCCGTTCTACACCGGCAAGCAGAAGATCCTCGACACCGGCGGTCGCGTCGCCCGCTTCGAGGCCCGCTACGCCAAGGCTGCCAAGAAGTAGTCCTCCGCGAGCGCCGGCTCCCGTCCACGACGGGGGCCGGCGCTCGTCGTCTGTCCGCACCCGTCCGTCCCCGTCCCGGGACCGCCCGACGGGCCGTCCGTCCGGAGGAGCAAGCACCGTGTTCGAGGCCGTCGAGGGCATGCTCAGCGAGCACCGCGAGCTCGAGTCGCAGCTCGCGGCGCCGGAGACCCACGCCGACGCGCGCCTGGCCAAGCAGCTCAACCAGCGCTACGCCGCGCTGTCGTCGGTGATCACCGCCTGGCGCGACTGGCAGGGCCTCGGCGACGACGTGGAGGCCGCGCGCGAGCTCGCGGCGGAGGACCCGACGTTCGCCGAGGAGGCCACCGCCCTCGCCGAGCGCCGCGTCGTCGCCGAGGAGCGGCTGCGTCGGTTGCTGGTCCCGCGCGACGCCGCCGACGACAAGGACGCGCTGCTCGAGGTGAAGTCGGGGGAGGGCGGCGAGGAGTCGGCGCTCTTCGCCGGCGACCTGCTGCGCATGTACACCCGCTACGCCGAGCAGCACGGGTGGGGCGTCGAGGTGCTCGACGCCACCGTCTCCGACCTCGGCGGCTACAAGTCGGTGACCGTCGCGGTGAAGGCCAAGGGCACGCCCGCGCCCGGTGAGGCGCCGTACGCCCGGCTGAAGTTCGAGGGCGGGGTGCACCGCGTGCAGCGGGTGCCGGTCACCGAGTCGCAGGGCCGGGTGCACACCTCGGCCGCCGGGGTGCTGGTGCTGCCGGAGGCCGAGCAGGTGGACGTCGCCGTCGACGACAACGACCTGCGCATCGACGTCTTCCGCTCCAGCGGGCCCGGCGGCCAGAGCGTCAACACCACCGACTCGGCGGTGCGGATCACCCACCTGCCCAGCGGCATCGTGGTGAGCTGCCAGAACGAGAAGTCGCAGCTGCAGAACAAGGAGCAGGCGCTGCGCATCCTGCGCGCGCGGCTGCTCGCCGCCGCCCAGGAGGCCGCCGCGTCCGAGGCGAGCGACGCCCGGCGCAGCCAGGTGCGCACCGTCGACCGCTCCGAGCGCATCCGCACCTACAACTTCCCGGAGAACCGCATCTCCGACCACCGCACCGGCTACAAGTCCCACAACCTCGACCAGGTGCTCGACGGCGCCCTGGAGCCGGTGGTCGAGTCGAGCATCGAGGCCGACCTCGCGGCGCGCCTGGCCGCTCTCGAGGACTGATGGACTCCCTGGTGGGCCCCGCGCCCCGCCGTCTGCTCGCCGACGCCGCCGCCCGGCTGGGCGCCGCGGGCGTCGCCTCGCCCGACCACGACGCCGCCGTCCTGCTCGCGCACGTGCTCGGCACCACCCGGGGCCGCCTCGTGCTGCTCGACGCCGTCGCGCCCGGGCCGGCCGCGGCGTTCGAGGTCCTGGTGGCGCGGCGTGCCGCCCGTGAGCCGCTGCAGCACCTGACCGGCACCGCGGCGTTCCGCCACGTCGAGCTGGCCGTGGGCCCCGGGGTGTTCGTGCCGCGCCCCGAGACCGAGCTGCTGGCCGGCTGGGGGATCGAGGTGGCCAGGGCGATCGCCGCGACGGGGCGGACGCCGGTCGTGGTCGACCTGTGCACCGGCTCGGGCGCGGTGGCCCGCGCCCTGGTCGACGAGGTGCCCGAGGCCCGGGTGCACGCCGTCGAGCTCGACCCCGCGGCCCACGCGTGGGCCGAGCGCAACCTCGCCGGCACCGGCGTCGACCTGCGCCGCGGCGACATGGCCACCGCGCTCGAGGAGCTCCTCGGCGCGGTCGACGTGGTCACCTGCAACCCGCCGTACGTGCCGCTGGAGGCCTGGGAGTCGGTGGCCCCCGAGGCCCGCGACCACGACCCGCACCTCGCGCTGTTCTCCGGTGACGACGGCCTCGACGCCGTGCGGGTCCTCGAGGCGCGCGCCGCGGTGCTGCTGCGTCCCGGGGGAGTCCTGGGCTTCGAGCACGCCGACGTGCAGGGGGGCCCCGACGGCAGTGCCCCGGCGGTGCTGGTGGCCTCGGGCCGGTGGGCCGACGTGCGCGACCACCCCGACCTGGCAGGGCGTGCGCGCTTCACGACCGCGCGGCTGGCACGATGAGCCGCGATGAGTGACAAGCTGCGCTACCCCACCACCACCGAGGACGAGCGCGAGGAGGCCGTCGAGGCCGCCACCCTCGCCGTCCAGCGTGGTCTGCTGGTCGTGGTCCCGACCGACACCGTCTACGGGATCGCCGCCGACGCCTTCGACCCCGCTGCGGTGCGCGAGCTGCTGGCGGCCAAGGGTCGCGGGCGCGACATGCCGCCGCCGGTGCTGGTCAGCTCTGCGACCACCATCGACGCGCTGGCCACGAAGATCCCCGGCTACGCCCGTGCCCTGGTCGAGGAGTTCTGGCCCGGCCCGCTGACCCTGGTCTGCCACCAGCAGTCGTCGCTGCAGTGGGACCTCGGTGACACCCGCGCCACCGTGGCGATCCGGATGCCCGACCACCCGGTGGTGCGCGAGGTCCTCGAGCGCACCGGTCCGCTGGCGGTCAGCTCGGCCAACAAGACCGGGATGCCGGCCGCCACCGACGCCGACCAGGCCGAGGAGATGCTCGGCGAGGACGTCTCGGTGATCGTCGACGACGGGACGAGCCCGGGTGGCGCGGCCTCCACGATCGTCGACGTCACCGGCAGCCAGGGACGGGTGCTGCGCCTGGGGGCGCTGTCGCTGGAGCGGCTCAACGAGGTGCTCGAGCCGCTGGGCGCGACGCTCACCCTCGAGGACTGACCCCCCGGTGCGCGAGTACGTCCTGGTCTTCCTCGTGGCCGCGGCCGTCACCTACCTGCTGACGGTCATCGCGCGCGAGATCGCCCTGCGCACCGGGGCGGTGGCGCGGGTGCGCGACCGGGACGTGCACGACGAGCCCATCCCGTACCTCGGCGGCCTGGCGATGCTGGGCGGGCTGGTCGCGGCGTTCCTGGTGGCGCGCGAGCTGCCGTTCCTGTCACTGAGCCAGTACTTCGTCTTCCGCGACGCCGGGATCGTGCTGATCGCCGGCGCCCTGATCTGCGCGGTCGGGGTGCTCGACGACCTCTTCGAGCTCGACGCCCTCACCAAGCTGGGCGGGCAGGTGCTCGCAGCGGGCTTCCTCATCGCCTTCGGCATCCGCTTCTACTACTTCCCGACCACCGACGGCACGGTGTTCTCCCTCGACCCCGCCCAGGGGGCGCTGCTCACCGGCTTCGTGGTCGTCGCCACCGTCAACGCCGTCAACTTCGTCGACGGCCTCGACGGCCTCGCCGCGGGCGTCGTCGGCATCGGCGCACTCGCGTTCTTCATCTTCTGCTACCAGCTCACCGCGGCCAACAACGCGCCCCGGGCCACGGCCGCCGCGCTGCTGGCGGTCTCGCTGGCCGGGGCGTGCGCGGGGTTCCTGCCGCACAACTTCAACCCGGCGCGGCTGTTCATGGGCGACAGCGGGTCGATGCTCCTCGGCCTGGTGCTGTCGGCCTCCGCGGTGACGCTCACCGGCCAGTTCGCCGGCGCCGACATCTCCGAGGGCGCCTCGGGTGGCCAGGCCAACCTGCTGCCCACCCTGCTGCCGCTGGTGCTGCCGATCTCCATCCTGGTGATCCCGCTGCTCGACCTGGTGCTCGCGGTCGTCCGACGCACCCGCGCGGGTCGCTCGCCGTTCGCCCCCGACAAGCAGCACCTCCACCACCGCCTGCTCGAGATCGGGCACTCCCAGCGCCGCGCGGTGCTGATCATGTGGCTGTGGGCCGCCCTGGTCGCCTTCGGCACCGTGCTGGCCAGCCTCTACACCGAGCCGTGGGTGCTCCCGGCCATCGCGCTGGCCACCGGGCTCACCACCGCCGTGACCTTCCTGCTGCCGCGGCTGCGCGGTGCGGGGGAGCCGGTGGGACCGGCCTGACCCCGCCGGCGAGACGGGCGGCCGCACCGCCGGCGCGGCCGGGTGCGGCGCCCGGGGAGACTTTGTGATAGTTTTCACGAGCGGGCGGAGCGCCTCTCGGGCCCCCGCAGCGCATCCGCTGACCCCCCCACAGGAACGGCCGCCGACCATGACGACCGACTCGCACCGCCCCTCGCCCGCCGGCGTCTCGCCGGTGCTGCGCGGAGGAGTGCTCGCGGTCCTCGGTGTCGCGCTCGTGCTGGCCGGTGTCGGCGCTCTGGTCGACGGTGCCCCGGCTGGCTGGGGCGCCCTCGTCGGCGCCGGGCTGGTCCTGGCGGTGCTCGCCGGCGGCTCCCTGGTCGTCGACCTCGTGGCGACGGTGGCCCCCGGGCTCGCCATGCTCGTGGCGCTGACGACGTACCTGCTCCAGGTCGTGCTGACCGGCCTCGGCTTCCTGGTGCTGTCGCGCAGCGGGCTGCTGGGCGACACCCTCGACCGCGGCTGGACCGCGGGGGGAGTGGTCCTCGCGACCCTGGTCTGGGTGGTGGTCCAGGTCGTGCTGACCACCCGTCTGCGCATCCCTGCCTACGACCTTCCCGACGCCGACGGGCGTCCCTCCGGACCGGTCGTCCCCGCGGCACCCGCCCCGGCGCAGGCGGGTGATCGGTGAGCCGTGGAGACTGCTATTGTCCGTCCCGCGATGGCTCCAGAAGACTCTCCTTCCGGGCAGCGCACCCCCGACCCTTCGTCGTCCGCCACGGGCGACGCCCAGGGAGATCCGTGGCTGGCCTTCGGCTACCTCGTCTCGGGAGTGCTGGTCTACGGCGGGATCGGCTGGGGGCTCGACCGCTGGCTGGGCACCGAGCTGCTCGTGGTGCTCGGCATCCTGACCGGCGTCGGCCTGGCGCTCTACCAGACCTGGGCCCGGTTCCGCCCCCCGCCCGAGCAGCATCCGCACGACCAGCAGGCGCAGCAGTGACGCACCCGTTGACGCAGACACAGGAGACACGTTGAGCAGCCTCATCCACGCCAGCGAGGGTTTCACCCCGCCGGGTCCCGCGGACTTCGACCTGCCCCCGATCGGTGGCGACTTCGGGTCCTACCAGTTCCTGGGCCAGACCCAGCTGCTCGCCGTCACCAAGCCGATGCTGCAGCTGGTGCTCGCCGCTGCGCTGGTCTTCGGCTTCTTCTACCTCGCCTCGCGCAAGCGCGCGATGGTGCCCGGCAAGCTGCAGTTCGTCGGTGAGGAGGCCTACGGCTTCGTCCGCAACTCGATGGCCCGCGACATCATCGGCACCCGCGACTTCCAGCGCTTCGTGCCGTACCTCTTCGCGCTGTTCTTCTTCATCCTGCTGAACAACGTCTTCGCGACGATCCCGTTCATCCAGTTCCCGACGTTCTCGCGGGCGGGCATGGTCTACGGGCTGGCCCTGATGAGCTGGATCATCTACAACGCGGTCGGCATCAAGAAGCACGGCTTCCTGGGCTACCTCAAGCTGCAGTCGGTGCCGGCCGGCATCAAGGGCCCGATCCTGCTGCTGCTGGTGCCGCTGGAGTTCCTCTCCAACATCCTGGTCCGACCGGTGACGCTGGCGCTGCGACTGTTCGCGAACATGTTCGCGGGCCACCTGCTGCTCATCCTGTTCGCCCTCGGTGGCGAGTACCTGGTCCTGGAGATGTCGCTGGCCTACGCGCCCGTCGGCATCCTGGCCTGGATCCTCTTCGTCCTGATCGCCTTCCTCGAGCTGCTGGTGCAGTTCCTGCAGGCCTACGTCTTCGTCCTGCTGAACGCGATGTACATCCAGGGCGCCCTCGCCGACGAGCACTGAGCGTCGGCCCACCAGCTCCACCCCGCACCACCCACCCAGAACCCCGAAGCAGCACAACTGAAAGGCAAGTCGTGGAACTCACTGGCTCCCTGAACATGATCGGCTACGGCCTGGCCGCCATCGGCCCCGGCGTCGGCATCGGTCTCATCTTCGCCGCCTACATCTCCGGTGTGGCCCGTCAGCCGGAGGCCCAGGGCCGCCTGCAGTCGATCGCCATCCTGGGCTTCGCGCTCGCCGAGGCGCTCGCCATCATCGGCATCGCCCTCGCGTTCGTCCTCTGACCTAGTCAGGCTGACGCAGGACCGGAAGGACTAGCCCATGCACGCACTGTTCGCACCCCTCGTGGTGACGGCCTCGGAGGACGGCGAGCTCAACCCGCTCGTTCCGCACGCCGTCGAGATCGTCCTCTCGCTGATCGTCTTCGGCATCCTCTTCTTCCTCGTGAAGAAGTTCGTGGTGCCGGCGTTCGAGAAGACCTACGCCGAGCGCACCACGGCGATCGAGGGCGGGCTGGCCGCTGCCGAGACCAAGCAGGCCGAGGCCGACGCCAAGCTCGCCGAGCTCGAGCAGCGCCTCGGCGAGGCGCGCCACGAAGCCGCCCGCATCCGTGAGGAGGCCCGCGAGCAGGGGGCCTCGATCGTCGCGGAGATGCGGGTGCAGGCCCAGAGCGAGGCCGCCCGCATCGTGGAGAACGGCAAGTCGCAGATCGAGGCCGAGCGCCAGCAGGCGGTCACCTCGCTGCGGGCCGAGGTCGGCGCCCTGGCGACCGGCCTGGCCGGTCGCATCGTGGGGGAGAGCCTCGAGGACGAGGCTCGCCAGAGCCGCGTCGTCGACCGCTTCCTCGTCGACCTCGAGACCGGGTCGGCCCCGGCCGGCGGGAGCGGGGTCAACTGATGTCGACCCACTTCCGTGGAGCGTCCGCCGGCACCGCGCACGCGCTCGCCGACGAGCTGGAGACCTCGGTCGCCGGCTCCGCCGACGTCGCCGCACAGGTGGCCGGCGAGCTCTTCTCGGTCGCGTCGACGCTGCGGGGCGAAGGCGCCCTGCGCCGTTTCGTCACCGACGGCTCGATCCCCGTCGAGGCCCGCACGGGCCTCGTCAGCGAGGTCTTCGCCGCCCGCACCGGGGCGCAGACCCAGGCACTGCTCCGCTCGGCGGCCTCGCGCCGCTGGACGGGCTCGGGCGACCTGCCCGACGCCCTCGAGCACCTCGGCGTCGTCGCGGCGGTCACCTCCGCCGGCCCCGACGCCGGTCGCCTGGCCGACGAGCTCTTCTCGCTGGCCCAGGCCGTCAAGGACAACCCGTCGCTGCGCGACGCGCTGTCCGACCCGGTCCGCTCCACCGAGGACAAGCGCGGCCTGGTCGACGGGCTGCTGGCGGGTCGGGCCCTCCCGGCGACGGTGGTCCTGGCCAAGCAGTCGCTGGCCGGCACCCACCGCACCGTGGGCGTGGCCCTCACCGAGTACCAGAAGGTCGCCGCCGAGGTCCACGGGCAGGGAGTCGCCACCGTGCGGGTCGCCCGGGCGCTCTCGGCGGCCGACCAGGACCGGCTGGGCCGGGCGCTCGCGCTCCAGTACGGCCGGCCGGTCCACCTCAACGTCCTGGTCGACCCCGCGGTCATCGGTGGCGTCCGTGTCGAGATCGGGGACGATGTCATCGACGGCACCGTCTCCACCCGTCTCGACGACGCCCGCCGCCGCATCGCGGGCTGACCGAGCGCCACCCCGCACCACCGGCGTCCCGACGCCAGTCGCCCCGCCGCCAGTCACCACCGCCTGAAGACCCAAGAGAGAAGGCACCAAGATGACGGAGCTCTCCATCCGTCCGGACGAGATCCGCGACGCGCTCCAGAAGTACGTCGCCGACTACAAGCCCGACGCCGCCAGCAAGGAGGAGGTCGGCACGGTCTCCCAGGCCGGCGACGGCATCGCCCGCGTCAGCGGCCTGCCCTCCGCGATGGCCAACGAGCTCCTCGAGTTCGAGGACGGCACGCTCGGCCTCGCCCTGAACCTCGACACCCGCGAGATCGGCGTCGTCGTCCTCGGTGACTTCGACAAGATCGAGGAGGGCCAGACCGTGCGTCGCACGGGCGACATCCTCTCGGTGCCCGTCGGCGACGGCTACCTCGGTCGCGTCGTCGACCCGCTCGGCAAGCCCATCGACGGCCTCGGCGAGCTGGCGACCACCGGCCGTCGCGCCCTCGAGCTGCAGGCGCCCTCCGTCGTCCAGCGCAAGTCGGTGCACGAGCCCCTGGCCACCGGGATCAAGGCGATCGACGCCCTGACCCCCATCGGCCGCGGCCAGCGCCAGCTGATCATCGGTGACCGCGCGACCGGCAAGACCACGGTGGCGATCGACACGATCATCAACCAGAAGCAGTACTGGGAGACCGGCGACCCGTCGAAGCAGGTCCGCTGCATCTACGTCGCCATCGGCCAGAAGGGCTCGACCATCGCCTCCGTGCGCGGCGCGCTCGAGGCCGCCGGAGCGCTGGAGTACACCACCATCGTGGCGTCGCCCGCCTCCGACTCCGCCGGCTTCAAGTATCTCGCCCCCTACACCGGCTCGGCGATCGGCCAGCACTGGATGTACGAGGGCAAGCACGTCCTCATCGTCTTCGACGACCTGACCAAGCAGGCCGAGGCCTACCGCGCCGTGTCGCTGCTGCTGCGCCGTCCGCCGGGCCGCGAGGCCTACCCGGGCGACGTGTTCTACCTGCACTCCCGGCTGCTCGAGCGGTGCGCGAAGCTCTCCGACGAGCTGGGCGCGGGCTCGATGACCGGCCTGCCGATCATCGAGACCAAGGCCAACGACGTCTCGGCGTTCATCCCGACCAACGTCATCTCGATCACCGACGGCCAGATCTTCCTGCAGTCCGACCTGTTCGCGGCCAACCAGCGCCCGGCGATCGACGTGGGCGTCTCGGTGTCCCGCGTGGGCGGTGCGGCGATGACCAAGGCCATGAAGGGCGTCACCGGCTCCCTGAAGGTCGACCTCGCGCAGTTCCGCGCGATGGAGGCGTTCGCGATGTTCGCCTCCGACCTCGACGCCGCCTCGCGCCAGCAGCTCGACCGCGGCCAGCGCCTGATGGCGCTGCTCAAGCAGCCGGCCTACCAGCCGTACCCCGTCGAGGAGATGACGGCCTCGCTGTGGCTCGGCACGTCGGGTCGCCTCGACAAGGTGCCCACCGAGGACGTGCTGCGCTTCGAGAACGAGTTCCTCGACTACCTGCGCCGCTCGCACGACGGCCTGCTGGCCGGCATCCGCGAGTCGCTCAAGTTCGGCGACGAGACCGAGCAGGCGATGGCCGGGGCCTACGACTCCTTCCTCGACCAGTTCGAGACCTCCGACGGCTCCTCGATCAAGGTGGGCCGCGAGGCCCCCGCCGAGGCCCTCGAGGACGCCGAGCTCGGCCAGGAGCAGATCGTCAAGCAGAAGCGGGGCTGACGCATGGCACTGTCGCTGCGTGAGTACCGCGCGCGGATCAAGTCGACGGAGTCGATGAAGAAGATCACGCGCGCCATGGAGCTCATCGCTGCGTCCCGCATCATCAAGGCGCAGCAGCGGGCCCAGGCGGCCGCGCCGTACGCCCGTGAGCTGACCCGCGCGGTGTCGGCGGTGGCGTCGTTCTCGAACGTCGACCACCCGCTGACCCGCGAGGAGGAGAACCCGCAGCGGGCCGCGGTCCTCATCGTCACCAGCGACCGCGGGCTGGCCGGTGCCTACTCCTCGAGCGTCCTCAAGGAGTCGGAGCGGCTCGTCGAGCGGCTCCGCGAGGAGGGCAAGGAGATCGACACCTACATCTGCGGTCGCAAGGGCGAGGCGTTCTACAAGTTCCGCCAGCGTCCGGTCGTGCGCGCCTGGACCGGGTTCTCCGACCAGCCGTCCTACGACGTGGCCGCGGAGGTGGGGGAGGCGCTCATCGAGTCCTTCCTCAAGCAGCAGGGGGAGGAGGGTGACGTCGACGAGGTCCACGTGGTCTACACGCGGTTCGTCTCGATGCTCACCCAGGAGCCCACCGCCACGCGGCTGCTGCCGCTGGAGGTCGTCGAGGCCGAGGCCACCGACGAGGGGCCCCGCGATGCCGAGCTGCTGCCGCTCTACGAGTTCGAGCCGTCGCCCGAGGCGGTCCTCGACGGCTTGCTGCCCCAGTACGTCCAGAGCCGGATCTTCTTCTGCCTGCTCCAGGCGGCTGCCTCCGAGCTCGCGGCCCGTCAGAAGGCCATGAAGTCGGCCACCGACAACGCCGACGAGCTGATCAAGAAGTACACCCGCATCGCCAACCAGGCCCGCCAGGCCGGCATCACCCAGGAAATCAGCGAGATCGTCGGTGGCGTCAACGCGCTGGCCGACGCCAACGCCGGGAACGAGTGAGAGAGACATGACTGCCACTGCTGAAGAGACCACGACCGGCTCGACCGGTTCCACTGGTCGCGTCGCGCGCGTGACCGGCCCCGTCGTGGACGTCGAGTTCCCCGTCGACGCGATGCCCGACATCTACAACAAGCTCGAGGTCGACCTCCAGCTGGAGGGCCAGACCATCACGCTGGCGCTCGAGGTGGCCCTCCACATCGGCGACGGCATGGTGCGGGCGATCTCGATGAAGTCCACCGACGGCCTCGTGCGCGGTGCGACGGTCACCGACACCGGGAACCCGATCATGGTGCCGGTCGGCGACATCACCAAGGGTCACGTGTTCAACGCGACCGGTGACGTCCTCAACCTCACCGAGGGCGAGGTCTACGAGGTCACCGAGCGCTGGGGCATCCACCGCAAGGCGCCGGCCTTCGACCAGCTCGAGGCCAAGACCACGATGTTCGAGACCGGCATCAAGGTCATCGACCTGCTCACGCCCTACGTCAACGGCGGCAAGATCGGCCTGTTCGGCGGTGCCGGCGTCGGCAAGACCGTGCTGATCCAGGAGATGATCGCCCGCGTCGCCAAGGACCACGGCGGTGTGTCGGTGTTCGCCGGCGTCGGGGAGCGCACCCGCGAGGGCAACGACCTCATCGCCGAGATGGAGGAGGCCGGGGTGCTCGGGCAGACCGCCCTCGTCTTCGGCCAGATGGACGAGCCGCCGGGCACCCGCCTGCGCGTCGCGCTGTCGGCCCTGACGATGGCGGAGTACTTCCGCGACGTGCAGAACCAGGACGTGCTGCTCTTCATCGACAACATCTTCCGGTTCACCCAGGCCGGCTCGGAGGTGTCGACCCTGCTGGGCCGGATGCCCTCTGCCGTGGGCTACCAGCCCAACCTGGCCGACGAGATGGGTCAGCTCCAGGAGCGGATCACCTCGACGCGTGGTCACTCGATCACCTCGCTGCAGGCGATCTACGTGCCGGCCGACGACTACACCGACCCGGCGCCGGCCACGACGTTCGCCCACCTCGACGCCACGACCGAGCTGTCGCGCGAGATCGCCTCGCTCGGCATCTACCCGGCCGTGGACCCGCTCACCTCCACCTCGCGCATCCTCGACGCCCAGTACATCGGGCAGGAGCACTACCAGTGCGCGATCCGGGTGAAGGCGATCCTGCAGCGCAACAAGGAGCTGCAGGACATCATCGCCATCCTCGGTGTCGACGAGCTGTCGGAGGAGGACAAGGTCATCGTGTCCCGCGCCCGCCGCATCCAGCGGTTCCTGTCGCAGAACACCTACGTGGCCAAGCAGTTCACCGGCATCGAGGGCTCGACCGTGCCCGTCCAGGACACCATCGAGGCCTTCAACAAGATCGCCGACGGCGAGTACGACCACGTCGCCGAGCAGGCCTTCTTCATGTGCGGCGGTCTCGACGACGTCGAGGCGAAGTGGGCCGAGATCCAGAAGAGCCTCTGATGGCAGGCCCCGACGGCGGTCTGCAGGTCGAGCTCGTCGCGGCCGACCGGACCGTGTGGTCCGGCGAGGCCACGATGGTCATCGCCCGCACCGTCGAGGGCGACGTGGGTGTGCTCGGTGGGCACGCCCCGCTGCTCTCGCTGCTGACCGAGGCCGTGGTGGAGATCTCGGCCCCCGAGGGCACGGTCGTCGCCGCGGTCGACGGGGGCTTCCTCTCCGTCGCCGGTGACCGCGTCTCGATCCTCTCCGAGCGGGCGCTGCTCGCCGAGGAGATCAACGTGGACGAGGCGCGCACCGCCCTCGACGAGGCCCGCGGACAGGGTGCCGACGACGAGTCGGCACGCCGCGTGCGGCAGGCCGAGGCCCGCCTGCGCGCGGTCGAGCGAGCCCGCTGAACCCTGCACCACCCGCGCGCGACCCGAGGACCCCGGCCCACTACGCTGAGGCCCTCGGGTCGAGCGCGGAGGGGAGTGGACGCATGCCGGTCTGGCAGTGGGTGCTCGACGCCCTCGGCCTGCTCCTCGCCGTCGTCCTCCTCTACGCCGTCGCCCTCGTGCTGCGACGCCGGGTGATCGCCCGCCAGGGCGGCACCTTCGAGCTCAGCCACCGCCTCGCTCCGGCCACCCGTGGACGCGGGTGGATCCTCGGCATCGGCCGCTACTCCGGCGAGTGCCTCGAGTGGTTCCGCATCTTCTCCCTCGCGCCGCGGCCCAAGCGGGTCTGGCAGCGCGAGGACCTCTTCTTCGTCGACCGTCGTGAGCCCGAGGGCGGCGAGCAGGTCGCGCTCTACCCCGACCACGTCGTCATCTGCTGCCGCTCGCCCCAGGGCGACGTCGAGCTGGCGATGGCCCCGGCGTCGCTGACCGGCTTCCAGTCGTGGCTCGAGGCCAAGCCGCCCGGCGCCCAGATGCCGTGAGCATCACGGGCCCGCCCACCGGGCCCGGCCCCGCCGGCCTGCGTCGCACCCGCGACGCCGTCGGCCTCAGCTTCGCCCTCAACGGCTTCCTGTTCGCGTCGCTGGTCTCGCGCATTCCCGACCTGCGCGCCCGCCTCGAGCTGGGCAACGGCGACCTCGGGCTGCTGCTGCTGGCGATCGCCGGCGGCTCGCTGGTCGCGCTGCCCACCACCGGACGACTCGTCGAGCGGTGGAGCCCCGGCTCGGTGGTGCGGACCGCGGCGGTCCTCGACGGCACCGGCCTGCTGCTCGCGGCCTGCGCGGCGGGCTGGCTGGGCTCGGTGCCCCTGGCCGCGGTGGGCCTGTTCGTGCACGGGGTCGGCATGGGGGTGTGGGACGTATCGATGAACGTGGAGGCCGCCGAGGTGGAGCGCCGCCTCGACCGCACGATCATGCCCCGCTTCCACGCCGGCTTCAGCCTCGGCACCATCGCCGGGGCGGTGCTCGGCATCCCGATGGCCGCCCTCGAGGTGGCGCTTCCCGCGCACCTCGGCGCGGTGGTGCTGGTCTCGGTGGTGCTGGCGGTGGCGGGGTCGCGCGCGTTCCTGCCGCCGGCCCCGCCGGCCGACCCGAGAGCCGAGCGGGCCGGCTCGGCGTGGACCGAGCCCCGCACCCTCGCCCTCGGGGTGATGGTGCTGGCCTTCGCGATGGTGGAGGGCACCGCCAACGACTGGCTGTCGCTGGCGCTCATCGACGGCCACGACGTCCCGCGGTGGGTGGGCGTCGCCGGTTTCGCCACCTTCGTCACCGCGATGACCGCCGGGCGGCTGCTCGGCACCACCCTGCTCGACCGCTTCGGACGCAGCTCCGTGCTGTGGGCCTCGGCCGCGCTGGCGGGCGCCGGCACGCTGGTGACCGTGTACGCCGACGCGCTGCCGCTGGTCGCGGTGGGCATCGTGGTGTGGGGCCTCGGAGCCGCGCTCGGCTTCCCGGTCGGCATGAGCGCGGCCGCTGACGACCCCGCCCGGGCGGCGGTGCGCGTGAGCGTGGTGTCCACGATCGGCTACGGCGCCTTCCTGGCCGGCCCGCCGCTGCTGGGCCAGCTCGGTGACGAGGTCGGCACGCTGCGCTCGCTGCTCGTGGTGGCCGCGCTGATGGTGCCGGCGGCGGTGGCCGTGCTGGCCACCCGCCAGCCCACGCGCCCGACGTCCAGCGCAGTGCCCAGCGCGAGGCCCGGCGCGACCTGAGACGTGCCCGCCCCCGACGCGGGTCAGCCGTCGGCCAGCTGCTCCTGCACCGAGACCACCAGGGTCACCACCAGGTCGAGGTAGACGTCGGTGCGCGAGGACCCGTCGAGCGGGAACGCGGTGACCGGCACCTCCAGGACGGCGTGCTCCACCGCCTCCGGCGTCGGCCAGGCGGTCAGCTCGGCCTCGGCGACCTCGGAGACCACGAGGTGCAGGTCGATGTCGCCGATGAGCGCCCGCCGGCGCAGGTACTCCTCGTCGGCCTCCAGGCGCGAGAGGGCCTCGTCGAGGTCGGGGTCGGCGGCCAGCACCACCCCGGCGGTCGGGTCGACGCCGAGGTCGAGCCCGCCCAGCAGCTCGGCGTCCCAGTCGGAGGACACCCGGTCGGGACGCCGGTCGCTGCGCCACTGCAGCAGCACGGCCGAGTCGTCGAGGGCGTCGAGCCGCTCGTCGCCCATGCCGGCCTCGAGGAGCAGGCCGGCGTCGCGCCAGGCCCACGCGTCGGGGTCGAGCGGCGCCCCGGCGTCGAGCACCCGGTCGTGCACCTCGCGGCCCGCGGCCACCACCGCCGCGGCGACCAGCTCCGCCGGGTCGTCGTCGTCCTCGCCGGTGCCGTGGTCGGGCAGGGCGCCGGCGGGAAGGCCGCAGCGCACGACCAGCTCGCTCACCCGCACGTCGAGCTCGTCGGCGAAGTCCAGGGTCTCCTCGACGTCGGCGCCGAGCAGTGCCTCCTCGAGCCGGGCCACCCCGGGCGCGTCGGCCCGCCCGTCGAGCAGGGCGACGAGCGACCAGAACCGCTCCGGGGTCATGCCGGCCTCCGCGCCGTCGAGCCCGGGGTCAGCCACGTCAGCCACGTCGCCCACCGGGCACCCAGAGCACGTCGCCGCGCTCACGGTTGGCGTGGCGGGCCAGGATGAACACCAGGTCGGAGAGCCGGTTGAGGTAGGTGATCGCCACCCGGTTCATCGACGCCTCGTGCTCGGCCCACGCCGCCCACGCCGACCGCTCGGCGCGGCGCACCACGGTGCGCGCGACGTGCAGCTGCGCGGCGGCCTCGGTGCCGCCGTTGAGGATGAACGAGCGCAGCGGCTCCAGGTCGGCGTTGTAGTGGTCGCACCACTCCTCGAGCCGGTCGACGTAGGCCTGCTCGATGCGCAGCGGTGGGTGCTCGGGGTCGGCCACCACCGGCGTGCAGAAGTCGGCGCCGACGTCGAACAGGTCGTTCTGCACCCGGGTCAGCACCGCCACCACGTCGTCGTCGAGCCCGCCGCGCGCCACCGCGAGGCCGAGGGCCGCGTTGGCCTCGTCGACGTCGGCGTAGGCGTGCAGGCGGGGGTCGTTCTTCGTGGTGAGGCTCATGTCGCCGAGGCGGGTCTCGCCGGCATCGCCGGTGCGGGTGTAGATGCGGGTGAGGTTGACCATGCGGTGCAGCGTAGCCACGTACGGTCGACCCATGAGCCGTCGTACCCCCTGGCCCGTGCTGCTCGCCCTGCCGGGGCTCGCGCTCGCGGTGGCCGGGCTGTTCCACCCCCACGGGCTGTCCTACGACACGTCCTGGCGGTGGTTCAGCCTGCACCTCCCGGCCCTGCTGCTCTTCCCGCTCGTGGGTGCGGCGCTGGCCGTGCTCGTGCGGGGCCGACGCGACCCGGTGTCGTGGGTCGTGCGCCTGGCGGCGTACGTCTACGCGACCTTCTACGCCGCCCTCGACGTGGTGAGCGGCATCGGGGCGGGCTGGGTGACCCACGAGCTCGGGCCGGGAGTGCCACGGCCGCCGGCGGTGAGCCTGATGTTCGGCATCGGCACGCCGCTGGGGGAGGTGGGCTCCTGGGCGCTGCTGGCGTGCGTGGTCGTGCTCGTGGTCGACCAGCTGGTGCGGCTGCGCGCCCTCGCGCTCGGCGGGCTGCTGCTCGTGCCCGGCGCCTACCTGGTGCACGTCGGCCACATCTTCGCCCCCGAGGGCGTCGCCGGGATGGCGCTGCTCGGCGTCGGCTCCGGCCTGCTGGCCCTGGGCCAGCAGCGGGCCCACCGAGCGCCTCGCTGAGAAACAGCCCGCGTGGGTGCAACCGATCGGGCTCCCGGCGCGTCATGGTAGTGACGGGCGCCACCGACGACGGCGGCGCCGCTGGGGAGGCGCCACCATGCAGATCACCACCGACGGACCCGTGCTCGTGCTGGTCGGCGACTTCGACGTGCGCAGCACCTTCACGGTGCGCGCCGCCCTGCACGACCACCTCGCCCACCACGACCAGGTGGTCGTCGACCTCACCGGGGTGGGCGCGGTCGACGTCCCGGCCCTGCGGGTGCTGGCGTTCGCCACCCGCCAGGCCAGCATCGAGGGCCACCACCTCGTGCTGCGTGGCGCCGGACCCGCGGTGCGGCGGCTGCTGCACCTGACCCACCTGATCCGCGCCGTCGAGCTCGACCGGGCGGTCGCCAGCGCCTGAGGCGACCGCCGCCCCGGCGCGCCGAGGTGGTGGCGGGTGTCACACACACCACACCCGCGAGCGGTTACCCATCGGTAGCAGACGTCCTACTCTCGGTCCATGACGGAGAAGGACAAGCCCTGGGTGATGCGCACGTACGCCGGGCACTCCAGCGCCACGGCGTCCAACGCGCTCTACCGCACCAACCTGGCGAAGGGGCAGACCGGGCTCTCGGTCGCCTTCGACCTGCCGACGCAGACCGGCTACGACCCCGACTCGGTGATGTCGCGCGGCGAGGTCGGCAAGGTCGGCGTGCCGGTGCCGCACCTGGGGGAGATGCGCAAGCTGTTCGCCGACATCCCGCTGACGTCGATGAACACCTCGATGACGATCAACGCCACCGCGATGTGGCTGCTGGCGCTCTACCAGGTCGCCGCCGAGGAGCAGTGCCCCGAGCTCGCGCCGGAGGAGGTGGCGGCGCAGCTGGCCGGCACCACCCAGAACGACATCATCAAGGAGTACCTGTCCCGGGGCACCTACGTGTTCCCGCCCGAGCACTCGCTGCGCCTGATCAGCGACATGATCGCCTACACGGTGCACCGGATTCCGAAGTGGAACCCGATCAACATCTGCAGCTACCACCTGCAGGAGGCCGGCGCGACGCCGACGCAGGAGCTGGCCTACGCCCTGTGCACCGCGATCTCGGTGCTCGACGAGGTGAAGGCGTCGGGGCAGGTGGGCGACGACGACTTCGAGAAGGTCGTCGGACGCATCTCGTTCTTCGTGAACGCCGGGGTGCGCTTCGTGGAGGAGACCTGCAAGATGCGGGCCTTCGTGCAGCTCTGGGACGAGATCACCCGCGAGCGCTACGGCGTCACCGACCCCAAGATGCGCCGTTTCCGCTACGGCGTGCAGGTCAACTCCCTCGGCCTGACCGAGGCGCAGCCGGAGAACAACGTGCAGCGCATCGTGCTGGAGATGCTGGGGGTCACGCTGTCGAAGAACGCCCGCGCCCGGGCGCTGCAGCTGCCGGCCTGGAACGAGGCGCTCGGCCTGCCGCGCCCGTGGGACCAGCAGTGGTCGCTGCGCCTGCAGCAGGTGCTGGCCTTCGAGTCCGACCTGCTCGAGCACGACGACATCTTCGACGGCTCCCACGTCATCGAGGCCAAGGTCGCCGAGCTGGTGGCGGGCGCGCGTGCCGAGATCGAGCGCGTGCAGGCCATGGGCGGGGCGGTCGCCGCGGTCGAGACGGGCTACATGAAGCAGGAGCTGGTCTCCGCCCACGCCGCACGTCGCGGTCGCATCGAGTCGGGCGCGGAGAAGATCGTGGGCGTCAACGTCTTCGAGACCACCGAGCCCTCCCCGCTCACCGCCGACCTCGACGGCGCGATCATGGCCGCCGACCCGCAGGCCGAGCAGGCCGCCGTCGACTCCGTGGCGGCCTGGAAGGCCCAGCGCGACGAGGCCGCCGTGACCGAGGCGCTGCGCGCGCTGGCCGAGGCCGCCGCCACCGACGCCAACCTGATGGCGGCGACGCTGGTCGCCGCCCGCGCCGGGGCGACCACGGGTGAGTGGGCCGGCACGCTGCGGGAGGTGTTCGGCGAGTTCCGGGCCCCGACCGGGGTGGCCGGGGCCGTCGGGGCCGCCGAGGGCGGGCCCGAGCTGAGCGCCGTGCGCGAGCGGGTGCGGGCCACCGGCGAGGAGCTGAGCGGGGGAGGCGGCGGTCGGCTGCGGCTGCTCGTGGGCAAGCCCGGGCTCGACGGGCACTCCAACGGGGCGGAGCAGATCGCCGTGCGTGCGCGCGACGCCGGGTTCGAGGTGGTCTACCAGGGCATCCGGCTCACCCCGCAGCAGATCGTGTCGGCCGCGGTGGCCGAGGACGTGCACTGCGTGGGACTGTCCATCCTGTCGGGCTCCCACATGGAGCTGGTCCCGGCCGTGCTCGACGGGCTGCGCGAGGCCGGCCTCGACGACCTGCCGGTCGTCGTCGGCGGCATCATCCCCGACTCCGACGGTCGCCGCCTGCGTGCGATGGGCGTCGCGGCGGTCTACACGCCCAAGGACTTCGGGCTCACCGAGATCATGGGTGGCATCGTCGACGTGATCCGTCGGGCCAACGGCCTCGACGAGCCCGTGGCCGCGGGTGGTCTCGCGGGAGCGGCCGGCACGAGTGCGATGGGTCACGAGTGAGGTAAGGCAACCCTCACCCCGTGCTAGCGTGAGGGCGTGGGCAAGAAGCAGAAGTCGAAGGGCCAGGCCGCGGTGGCGAAGCTGCCGAAGACCAAGTGCTGCGTCTCCAAGTCCAAGTGCGGGCGGTGCCCGCTGCGGATGCTGAAGGAGGGCACCCTGCCCGACGGGTATACCGTCAAGCGACGCGAGCTCGTCCGGGTGGACGGCAAG
This sequence comes from Nocardioides sp. FY1077, assembly GCF_058681775.1. Taxonomy (NCBI): domain Bacteria; kingdom Bacillati; phylum Actinomycetota; class Actinomycetes; order Propionibacteriales; family Nocardioidaceae; genus Nocardioides; species Nocardioides sp. FY1077. The sequence goes on from NZ_JBZWDB010000005.1 coordinate 198,798, forward strand.
AAGGTCTCGAAGAAGAAGCTCGCGAAGGCCGCCTGACCCACCCGCACCGCGGCGGGGTCGCCCCGACGCCCGACCCCGAGGAGCCCCCGTGCCCGCCGCCCGCTTCGTCGAGCAGCTCAACGCCCAGATCGGCAACGAGCTCGCCGCCCACAACCAGTACCTCGCCTGCGCGGTCTACTACGACGCCGAGACGATGCCGCAGATGGCGGCCTTCTTCTACGGCCAGGCGCTCGAGGAGCGCGACCACGCCATGATGATGGTGCAGTACCTCCTCGACACCGACTCACCCGTCACGGTCCCCGGGGTCGCTGCACCCATCCCGTCGTTCACCGACGTGGTGGCGCCGGTGGCGCTGGCCCTCGACCAGGAGCGCCGGGTCACCGAGCAGATCAACGCGCTGCTGCGCACGGCGCGCGAGGAGTCCGACTTCGCCTCCGAGCAGTTCATGCAGTGGTTCATCAAGGAGCAGGTCGAGGAGGTCGCGACCATGTCGGACCTGCTCGCCGTGGTCAACCGCAACGCCGACGACATCGACGACATCGAGGACTACGTCGCCCGCGAGCAGTCCGGCGAGGGCGTCGACCCCGTGGCGCCGCGCATCGCCGGCGCGACCCGCCCCTGACCCGACCCCGTCCTGCTCGGACCCGCGACCGCGCCCGCAGCGACGCGAGGTGCGCCACACTGCAGCCATGACGCGTGTGGTGGTGGTCGGGGCCGGGGTCGTCGGGCTCAGCTGTGCGCTGCGCCTGCTCGAGGCCGGCCACCGTGTCGACGTGGTCGCGCGCGACCTGCCCCTGGAGACGACGTCGTCGGTGGCCGCCGCGCTCTGGTACCCCTACCGCGCCCACCCCCAGGACCGCGTCACCGCCTGGGCCGCCACGACGTACGCCGACCTCGCCGCGCTGGCTGGGCGCGACGGCACCGGCGTCCGGCTCGTCGAGGGCACCGAGGTGCTGCGGGCCGCGGCGCCCGACCCGTGGTGGGCGCCCGCCGTGCCGGGCCTGCGCCGCGCGGCCGGACCCGGCTCGCCGGGGGCGCCGAGGGCGCTGCCGGCGGGGTACGCCGACGGCTGGTCGTTCGCGGCACCGGTGGTGGAGATGCCGCTGTACCTGCGCTGGCTGGTCGCCCAGGTGCAGCAGGCCGGCGGGACCCTGAGCCGGCTGGGCGTGGCCACGCTGCCGACGCCGCCCGCGGGCGGGGTGGTGGTCGACTGCGCCGGCCTGGGCGCCCGCCTGCTGGCCGGCGACCTGAGCCTGCACCCGGTGCGGGGCCAGGTGGTGAGCCTGGCCCAGGCCGGGGTGGAGCGCTGGTGGCTCGACGGGTCGGACGCCACGGCGCCGACGTACGTCGTGCCGCGCGCCCACGACGTGGTGGTGGGCGGTACCGCCGAGGAGGACGACTGGAGCCGCACGCCGTCGGAGCGCACCGCCGAGGAGCTGGTGCGCCGGGCCGTGGCCCTGGAGCCGCGACTGGCCGGGGCGCGGGTGCTCGGCCACCGGGTGGGCCTGCGCCCGGCGCGGCCGAGCGTGCGCCTGGAGCGCGAGAGCCGGGTCGTGCACTGCTACGGCCACGGTGGCGCCGGCGTCACGCTGTCGTGGGGGTGCGCCGCCGAGGTCGCCGGTCTGGTCGACGAGGCGCTCGGCGACCGGTAGTCGCGTGCCGGTGGGCCGGTGGTTTCGAGACGGTCGCTGGCGCTCCCTCCTCAACCACCGAGGGGTCGGTCGCTGGCGCTCCCTCCTCGACCACCGAGGGATCCGGTGGTTGAGGAGCGAGGAGCGCCAGCGACGAGCGTCTCGAAACCACCCGGCGGGGCACGCACCGCCGCCGGGTCAGAACAGCCGGTGGGTGGGGTCGTCGACGCCGCGCAGGGCGTCGTAGTCGACGACGGCGCAGGCGATGCCGCGGTCGGTGGCCAGCACCCGGGCCTGCGGCTTGATCTCCTGCGCGGCGAAGATGCCGCGCACCGGTGCGAGCAGCGGGTCGCGGTTGAGCAGCTCGAGGTAGCGGGTGAGCTGCTCGACGCCGTCGATCTCGCCGCGGCGCTTCACCTCCACGGCCACGCTGAGGCCGTCCTGGTCGCGGCACATCAGGTCGACCGGCCCGATGGCGGTCGGGAACTCACGGCGCACCAGCGTGAGCCCGGGGGCCAGCGAGGCCGGCTGCTCGGCGAGCAGGGCCTGGAGGTGCTTCTCGACGCCGTCCTTCTGCAGGCCGGGGTCGACGCCCAGGTCGTGGGAGGAGTCGTGGATGACGTCGTCGATGAGGATGCGCAGCGTGTCGTCGGTCTTGGAGGTGACCGTCCACTCCGCGCGACCGTCCTCGGCGACGCCCTCGCGCAGGGTGCACGGCGGCGACATCCAGTTCAGCGGCTTGTAGGACCCGCCGTCGGAGTGCACCAGCACCGACCCGTCGGCCTTGATCATCAGCACCCGGGTGGCCATCGGCAGGTGGGCGGTCAGCCGCCCGGCGTAGTCGACCTGGCAGCGCGCAACGACGAGTCTCACGCGGGCGAACCTAACCCGTGCGCGTTGCGCGGCGTCGTCCAGGTCGGGTTGGCTGGGGCGCCATGACCACCACGCCGTCCACCGCTCCGAGCACCGCTCCCGCCCGCCCGGCTGCGTCGCCTCCGTCCGCTGGCCCGGCGCGCCGGCAGGTGGTGGCGCCGTGACCGCGCGGGTGCGGACGGCCAGGCCCTCCGACCTGCGCCACCTCGCCGCCGTCGAGGACGCCGGGGCGCCGCTGTTCGCCGAGTGGCTCGACGGGCGCGTGGTGCCCGCGCTGGTGGCGCCTGCGCCCTCGGGCCTCGACCGCGACCTGCAGCCGGGGTTCCTGCTCGTCGCCGACGACGACGGTGCGGTGGTCGGCTTCGCCCACGTCGTCCTGCCCGACGGCCACGCCCACCTCGACCAGCTGTCGGTGCACCCCGACCACGCCCGCCGCGGCCTGGGCACTGCGCTGGTGCACGCCGCCGAGGACGGGGCCCGCTGGGGCGACCACGACGTGCTGTCGTTGTGCACCTACCGCGACGTGCCGTGGAACGGGCCGTTCTACGCCCGTCTCGGGTACGCCGAGGTGGCGCGGCCGGCGCCGTGGCAGCAGCGGTTGCGCGCCCGCGAGCAGGCGCTGGGGCTCGACGACGCCGGCGTGCGGGTGGTCATGGAGCGGCGCCTGGACCGGCGCCTGGACCGGCGCTGACCGGCGCCGACCGGCGTCCTGGGCGGGTTCCGCACCCCCGCCGCGCCATTGGATCGTTCATGTTACCGACGAGTGAACTACGCCACGGCCGGGGCGTCCGAGCCGTGCCATGATGCCGCTCATGACGACCCTCGAGACCTCGCCCGACGCCCCCGCCGCGACGGGACGCACCTTCACCACCATCGGCGTGGTGGGCCTGGGCACCATGGGCGCCGGCATCGCGGAGGTGTTCGCCCGCCACGGCTTCGCGGTGGTCGGGGTCGAGCTGACCGACGAGAGCCTGGCCCGCGGACGGCAGTACCTGGAGCACTCCACCGCCCGGGCGGTGCGCCGCGGCAAGCTGGGCGAGGACGAGCAGGCCGAGCTGCTCGGCCGGGTCACCCTGACGACGTCGCTCGACGACCTCGCCGAGGCCGACCTCGTCGTGGAGGCGGCCGTCGAGTCGATGGCGGTCAAGCAGGCGGTGTTCCGCCAGCTCGACGAGATCGTCGGGCCGGACACGGTGCTGGCCACCAACACCTCCTCGCTGTCGGTCACCGAGCTCTCGAGCGCCACGTCGCGCCCGGGCCGGGTGGTCGGCGTGCACTTCTTCAACCCCGCGCCGGTCCAGGAGCTGGTGGAGGTGGTGCGCACCGTCGTCACCGACCCCGCCGTCCTCGACGACGTGCAGGCGCTGCTGCGGCGGCTCGGCAAGAGCCCCGTGGTGTGCGGCGACAAGGCCGGGTTCATCGCCAACACGCTGCTGTTCGGCTACCTCAACCACGCCGCGTCCATGTACGAGGGCCGCTACGCCTCCCGCGAGGACATCGACGCCGCCATGCGCTTCGGGTGCGGCTACCCGATGGGCCCCCTGGCGCTGCTCGACCTGATCGGGCTCGACACCGCCTACGAGATCCTCGAGACGATGTACCGCCAGGGCCGCGACCGCCTGCACGCGCCGAGCCCGGTGCTGAAGCAGATGGTCACCGCCGGCCTGCTGGGCCGCAAGACCGGTCGCGGCTTCTACACCTACGAGGCGCCCGACAGCCCCGCCGTCGTGGCCGACGACCGGACGCCGTCGGCCGCCGACGCCCCGCAGCTGCGCCACCACGTGCGCCGCGTCGGCGTCGTCGGCACCGGCACCATGGCCAGCGGCATCGTCGAGGTGTTCGCGAAGGCCGGCTTCGACGTGCACTTCGTGGGCCGGTCCGCCGAGAAGGTCGCCGGCGTGGTCGCGACCACCACGCGCAGCCTCGACAAGCAGGTGCAGCGCGGCCGCGCCACCGAGGGGACGAAGGCGGAGGTCCTGGGCCGGATGAGCGGCTCGACCAGCCTCGACGACCTCGCCGACGTCGACCTCGTCGTCGAGGCGATCGCCGAGGACCTCGCGGTCAAGACCACCCTGTTCGAGAACCTCGACGACATCTGCAAGCCCGGCGCGATCCTGGCGACCACGACCTCGAGCCTGCCGATCATCGCGCTGGCCGCGGCCACCGGTCGCCCCCAGGACGTCGTCGGCATGCACTTCTTCAACCCGGCCACGATCATGAAGCTGGTCGAGGTGGTCTCCACCGTCTCGACGTCGGAGGAGGTCACCGAGACCACCCGGGCGCTGTGCGACAAGATCGGCAAGGTCGCGGTCTCCTGCGGCGACCGCGCCGGCTTCATCGTCAACGCACTGCTATTCCCCTACCTCAACGACGCCGTGAAGATGCTGGAGGCCCACTACGCCTCCGCCGACGACATCGACGTCGCGATGAAGCAGGGCTGCGCCCTGCCGATGGGTCCCTTCGAGCTGCTCGACGTCGTGGGCAACGACGTCTCGCTGGCCATCCAGCGCGAGCTCTACCTGGAGTTCCGCGAGCCCGGCTTCGCGCCGGCCCCGCTGCTCGAGCACCTGGTGACCGCGGGCTACCTCGGTCGCAAGACCGGCCGCGGCTTCCGCGACCACTCGGTGCGCTGACGCGCCCGGCCGTCCGCCCCCTGCGCGGGGCGGGCGGCCGGCGCCGTCCCCGGGTGCGGTCCTGCGCACCGCACGTACAGTGGACGACATGGAATACCTGCTCCTGGTGATCGTCCTGATGGCCACGATCGGCGTCGCGTACGCCGCGAGCCAGAGCGGGAAGCGCAAGGAGCTGGCCCGCCAGGAGGCCGAGCTCGCCCCGGTGCAGCGGCTGGCCGCAGAGGACGTCACCGCGCTCGGCGTGCAGCTGCAGGACCTCGACCTCGAGATGGCGGGGCAGCCCCTCGACGCCGGCGCCAACGCCGACTACCAGCGCGCGCTCGACGCCTACGAGGCGGCGAAGACCGCCAGCGACGCGATGACCCGGCCCGACGACGTCCGTCACGTCACCGAGATCCTGGAGGACGGCCGCTACGCCATCGCCTGCGTGCAGGCGCGGGTGGCCGGTCGCGAGCTGCCGTCGCGGCGCCCGCCCTGCTTCTTCGACCCCCGCCACGGGCCCTCGGTGTCCGACGTGCCCTGGACGCCCCCGGGCGGCGCCCCGCGCGACGTGCCGGCGTGCGCGCTCGACGTGGAGCGGGTGCGCGTGGGTGCCGAGCCCGACATCCGCAAGGTGATGGTCGGCGCGCAGCGGGTGCCGTACTGGCAGGGCGGCCGGGCCTACCAGCCCTACGCCCAGGGCTACTTCGGTCGCTCGCCGGTGATGGACATGATGTTCATGGGTCTGCTCTTTGGTGGCCTCGGCGGCTTCGACATGATCGGCGACATGGGCGAGGGCCTCGGTGACGCCGTCGGCGGCCTCGGCGACGGCATGGGCGACATGTTCGACGGCTTCGACTTCTGAGCGGCCGGTCCCTCGTGACACGCACCGCCGCCACCCTCGCGGCCACCGTTGTCGGGCTGCTCGCCCCGCTCCTGCTCGCCGCACCGGCAGGGTCGGCCGCGCCGGCTGCAGGCCCGGCGGCCGTGACGTCGTCGGCCGCGTCGTCGGCCGCGACCGTGGCCGGCGACACCGAGGTGGCGCTGCCGCCGCTCGGCACCGACCTCGACTACCAGCTCGGGGGCGCGGTCGAGCCGCCGGACGGCGTGGGCATCGTGGTGCGCGACCGCACCGCCGCACCCACCGGGCGCTACGACGTCTGCTACGTCAACGGCTTCCAGACCCAGCCCGACGAGAAGGCCTTCTGGCGCGACCACCGTCGCCTCGTGCTGACCCGCGACGGCCGCCCGGTCGAGGACGCCGGCTGGCCCGACGAGTGGCTGCTCGACGTCCGCACCGCCGCGAAGCGGGAGCGGCTCGCCCGCATCGTGGGGCGCTGGACCGACGGCTGCGCCGCTGCCGGTTTCGACGCGGTCGAGTACGACAACCTCGACTCCTTCACCCGCAGCCGCGGCCTGGTCGAGCGGCGCGACGCGCTGGCCTTCGCCCGCCTGCTCACCGCCCGCGCCCACGACGCCGGGCTCGCGGCGGCGCAGAAGAACCTCGCCGGCCTCGACGGCACCCGGGTGGGCTACGACTTCGCCGTGGCCGAGGAGTGCGGGCGCTACGACGAGTGCGGCGTCTACGTCGACGCGTTCGGCGACCACGTGCTGGTCGTCGAGTACCGCGACCAGGACTTCACCGCCACCTGCGCGGCGTACGGCGAGCGGCTCGCCGTGGTGCGTCGCGACCGGGCGCTGCGACCGGGGTACTCACCGCGCTGGTGCTGAGGCCGCAGCGGCGGGCTGCGCACGTGGCGCACTGCGCCGGTTGGGGGAGCCCTGGCGCGGCCCTGCCGGTGTCCGGGTGGCCCGGTCGCGGTTGGTTCGCGCGGTTCGGTCGGGTCTGAGCTCGGCGCGGGCGGCGGAGCCTCAGCCCTCGGCCTGCCGCGCGCGGTAGGCCGCGACGGCGTTGCGATTGCCGCACGCGGTGGAGCAGAAGCGGCGCGAGCGGTTGCGGGAGAGGTCGAGCACGATGCCGCCGCACTCGTCGTCGGCGCAGATGCCGAGGCGCGACATCTCGTCGTTGCGGATGACGTCGACCATCGCCATCGCGGTCTCCACGCTGATGCGGGTGACCAGGGGGGCGTCGGGCAGCACCGCGTGCACGTGCCAGTCGTACGGCTCGTGGCGCACCAGCTGGGGCAGGGCGCGGGCCTCGGCCAGCATGGCGTTGACCAGCTCGACGGCGCGGTCGCGCTCGGCGGTGAGCACCTCGCGCAGCGCGGGGCGCAGCGCGCGCACGGCGTCGAGCTCGGCGACCGTGGCGTCGTGGCGACCGGAGTACTGGTAGTCGGCGAGGAACGCGCTCAGCTCGGCGACGGTGGCCAGCGTGTCGGGCGGCTCGGCGGAGTTGGCCAGCAGCACGGCCGACTGGAGCGACATCTCGGTGTCATGGGCGAATACCACGTTGACAGGTTACCCGACGCGCCGTAGCGTCATGTGCCATGACCGCATTGACTCATGACGCCGTGGGCGGCCCCGCCGCGGCACCGGCGTCGCGCCTCGGGTCGGGGCTGGCCTTCGCCGTCGTCTCGGCCGCGTCGTTCGGCATGTCCGGCGCACTGGCCCGAGGCCTGCTCGACACCGGGTGGACCCCGGGCGCCACCGTGCTGGTGCGCGTCGCGCTCGCGGCGCTGGTGGTGCTGCCGTTCGGCCTGCTGGCCCTGCGCGGGCAGTGGGGGCTGCTGCGGCGCAACGCCGGGCTCATCACGACCTACGGCGTGCTGGCGGTGGCGGGCGCGCAGTTCTGCTACTTCTCCGCGGTGCAGTACATGCAGGTCGGCCCGGCGCTGCTGATCGAGTACACCGCGCCGGCCGTGGTCGTGCTCTACCTGTGGCTGCGCCACGGACAGCGCCCCGGGCCGGTCACCCTGCTCGGTGCCGGCCTGGCGACGCTGGGGCTGGTGCTCGTGCTCGACCTGGTCTCCGGAGCCGACCTGAGCGTCGCGGGGGTGCTGTGGGCGCTGGCCGCGATGGTCGGCGCGGCGACGTACTTCCTCATCTCGGCCGACGAGACCAACGGCCTGCCGCCGATGGCACTGGCGGCCGGCGGCCTCGTCACGGGTGCGCTGGCGCTGGGCCTGCTCGGGCTCGTGGGGCTGATGCCGATGCGGGCCGCCACCACCGACGTGGGGTACGGCGGGACCAGCGTGACCTGGTGGGTTCCGCTGGTGCTGCTCGGCCTGGTCACCGCGGCGCTGGCCTACACCACCGGCATCGCCGCGGGTCGCCGGCTGGGCTCGCGGCTGGCGTCGTTCGTGGCGCTGCTGGAGGTCGTCGCCGGTGTCGGCTTCGCCTGGCTGCTGCTCGACGAGCTGCCGCGCCCGGTGCAGCTGCTCGGCGGCCTGCTCGTGCTTGCCGGCGTGGTCGCGGTCAAGGCGGGGGAGCGCGGCGTCACGCGCCGCGAGCCCACCCCGGCCTGAGGGGGCTGCCTTCGGCGGCGGGCCTGCCTACACTGTCGGCCTACGTCCCACCGACGGCCCGGCTGCTCCGCCGGGCCGCGGCACGACCGGGGAGGAGGGACCGTGAGCGCCACCTCGGACGGCGCCTCCGGGCCCGGCGGCCGCAGTGCCGCCGCTCGACTGGCCGCGCTCGCAGCGGCACCCCTGCTCACCCCCGAGCTCGCCGGGACGCTCACCGCAGGACTGTCGCGGCTCCTGCTGGCCGACCTCACGGCCGACCTGTCACCCGACGTCGCGGCCACCGACCTCGACGCCTGGCGCGAGGCCGAGCGCGACGCCCGCCGCCTCGCGGAGGTACGCCGCTACGCGCTGGCCGACCCGGCCCACCGCCGCGACCTCGACGACCTCGCCGCGCTCGCGGCCCGGGTGTGCGGGGCGCCCACCGCGTTCCTGGCCTACTTCACCGTCGACGAGATGCGCCCCCTGGGGTCCCACGGCCTCGAGCTGCCGCCGTTCCCGCGCTCCGCCTCCGTGTGCAACGCCGTGCTGCACGCCGGCGTCCCGCTGGTCGAGGCCGACCTCGGGGCCGACCCCCGCTGGGCGGGCTACCCCGCCGTGGCCGAGCACGCCGCGAGGCTGTACGTCAGTCACCAGCTGGTGACCCCGACCGGGGTGCCGTTCGGCACGCTGTGCGTCTTCGACACCGAGCGCCGCGAGCTCGACGAGGAGCAGCGCACCGCGCTGGCGACGATCGCCGCCCGGGTGGTCGACGTGCTCGAGCTGGCCCTGCGCACCCGCCAGCTCGCCGAGGCCCACGCGGCGCAGCACGACGCCGTGGTGGAGCAGGAGCGCAGCACCGCCCGCCTGGAGGCCGTCGCCGCCCAGGTCGCCGACGACCTGCGCACCCCGCTCGCGGCCGTCTCCGCCTCGCTCGAGCTGGTCGAGGAGGTCCTGGACGCCGGCGACCCGGGGGTGGCGGGCACCGAGGCCGCCCACCTCGCCGCGGCCGACGAGGCCCGCGGCGGGTCCCGGGGCGGCGCGCCGCGGGTGCCACCGATGGTGCGCGAGCTGGTGGTCCGGGCCCGCCGCGGCGTACGCCGGCTGCAGGCGCCGGTGACCGACCTGCTCGCGCTCGCCGGCCTGCTCGACCCGCCCGCCCCGGTGCCGGTCGACCTGGCCCGGCTGGTGGCGGAGGTGCTCGACGACCTGCACGACGACCTGCGCGGCGCCGACGTGCGGGTGGGGTGGCTGCCGGTGGTGCCCGGTGACGTCGAGCAGCTGCGCGTCGTGCTGCAGCGGCTCCTGCTCGCCGCGGCCGCCGACGGCGGCGCCCCCGTGGAGGTCGCCGCCGCCGCCGCACGGCGGGGGTGGCGTCTCACGGTCGCCGGCTCCGGCGCGCTCGCCGGCCCGGACGCCGCCACCGGTCTCGAGACCTGCGGGCGCATCGTGGAGGCCCACGGCGGACAGCTCGGGGTCGAGGCCGGGCCCGGGGGAGCCGCGACCGTGTGGGTGCTGCTGCCGCGGGCCTGACCCGGCGCGAGCGACGGGTTCCGAGGAGGCGTGCTAGCGGGCGTCCTGGCGACGCACGAACACCTCGCGGGTGAGCATCAGGATCGCGGCGGCCGTGGGGATGGCCAGCAGGGCGCCGACGACGCCGAGCAGCGCCGCGCCCACCAGGGCCGCGATCACGGTGACCGCGCCCGGCACGTCGACCGAGCGGGACATGACGCGGGGGTAGACGACGTAGTTCTCGAGCTGCTGGTAGACGATGTAGAAGATCGCGCAGATGATGCCGGTCTGCACGTCGGTGGCGAACGCGATGGCGGTGACGATGACCGCACCGATGGTGGCCCCGATCATCGGGATGACGTCGAGCAGCGCGACCACGAAGGCCAGCGCGACGGCGTACTCGCCCAGGCCGACGACGACCAGGAACACCAGGGACGACAGCCCGGCGCACAGCGCCACGATGAACGCCCCGGACACGTAGCCGCCGATGCTGGCCAGGATCCGGTCGCCCAGGCGGGTCACCCGGTCGCGGCGCGAGGCGGGGGCGAGGCGGTAGAGCGCGGTCTTGGTGGTGTCGAGCGCGGAGAGGAAGTACAGCGTCAGCACCAGCACGATGAAGATGTTGAACAGCGCGCCGAGCACGGCGATGCCGAAGCCGAGCACCCCGCCGAACAGCCCGGTCACGAACGACCCGCCGGCGACGTACTCCTGGGCCTTCTCGACGACCTGGTACTCCTCGTCGAGCTCCTGCACCCGCTGGTTGGCCAGCAGCCGGTCGAACCAGCCCGGCGCGTTCGCGGTGAGCGAGGCGACCTGGTCGCTGATCACCGGGGCGATCGCGACGACGAACAGCGCGATCGCGCCGAGGAAGAGCATGGTCACGGTCAGCACCGCCAGCGAGCGGCGCAGCCCACGACGCTCCAGCACCGCGACGGCGGGGTTGAGCCCGGCGGCGATGAACAGGGCCACCACGACCAGCAGCAGCGTCGAGCCGATGGCCAGCAGGGTGGTGCCGAGCCAGTACGCCGTGACGAACCCGAGCCCGCCGAGGAACCCCACCAGGTAGGGAGCGGTGCGGTCCAGCGGCGCGCCAGGGGTGCCGAGGTGCTCGGGGCCACCGACCAGCCCGTGCCTCTTGCCCGGCACGGGCACCCCGGTGACCGGCACCGACTCCGGGGCCGGAGCAGCGGCGGCCGGGTCGACCACCGGTCCGGCGGCCCCCGCAGGGCCGTCCGCGGGAGAGGCGCCCGGCGGCAGGGTGTCGTCGTTCACTCGTCCTCGTCCTGGCCGAACCCGGCGACGACGTCGCGCAGGCTGGCCAGCTGGGCGGTGATCGCGTCGCGGCGCTTGGCCACCCGAGCCACCTCGGCACGCAGCGCGGCGAGCTCGCGCTCGACCTCGGCGGTGGCCGAGCCGGTGATGGTGTCGGCCTGGGTCTGGGCGGAGGCCACGACCTGCTCGGCCTCGCGACGGGCGCGGGACACCAGGGCCTCGGCCTCGCGCTGGGTGTGCTGGCGCAGCTCGGCGGCCTGGCTGCCGGCCTGGCGGGCGCGCTCCTCGGCGGCGGTGGCCCGCTGCTCGGCCTCCGCGACGAGCCGGGTGGTCTCGGCCATCGCGCTGGAGTGGTGGTCGGTGGCCTCGCGGGCCAGCCGCTCCTTCTCCACCGCCAGGGTGCGCCGGGCCTCGGTGACCTCGCGGTCGGCGGCGGCGCGGGCCTGCTCGACCTCGCGCTGGGCGCCGGTGCGCATCTCGGTGGTCTCCTGCTTGGCCGCCAGCCGCAGCTGGTCGGCCTCGCGCTTCGCGCTGGCGACGGCGTCCTCGGCCTCGCTGCGGGCCAGGGTGCGCTCCTGCTCGGCGTCGGCCAGCACCCGGGTGCGGTGGTCCTCGAGCTCCTTGAGCTGCACCATGCGCATGTCCTCGGCGTCGCGCTGGGCCTCGGCGCGGATGGCGCGGGCGTCACGCCCGGCCTGCCCCCGGATCTCCTCGGCCTGGGTCATCGCGGTGGTCCGGATCTCGTCGGCCTCCTCCTCGGCGAGGCGGAGCATCGCGCTGGCCCGCCCGCCGAGACCGGCGTACGACGGCGTCTGGTTCTCCGCCAGCTGCTCCTGCATCGCGCCCAGGCGCGCCTCGAGCTCGGCGGCACGGCGCTCGGCCTGCTGCAGGCCGTCGGCCAGGATGACCCGCTCGTCGACGAGCTGGCCCACCTTGATGTCGACCGAGGCGGGGTCGTAGCCGCCGCGGCGCACCATCGGGAAGGTGATGTTCACCGGCGCGGGCGCGGCGGGACGCGGCGCCGGGCGGGCGGCGGGGCGCTCGGCGGCAGCCGGCGGCATCACGGGCCGCTGCGCCGGGCGCGACTCGGGCCGGGCCTCGGGGGGACGGCCCTCCGACCGGGGCGCCCCGGTCGCCGGGCGGGCAGGCGTCGCGCCCTGGCGCTGGTCGGCCACCGGGATCGCCTGGGTCTTGTCGGCGTCCGCGGAGGTGGGCTCCGAGTCGTCGTCGAAGATGGACAGGCCCTGGTCGCTCATGCGTCAAACCTCTTCCGGTGGTGGGGGCTCGTGCTGAGCCCCATCCTCCCGCATGCGGCGCCGCTAACCCACCCCGACGCGCGCCCGCCCACCGACCGTGGACGGGCGCGCCCGGCAGCGGTGGCTCAGACCCCGCGGAAGCGGTTGATCGCCTCGAGGTGGGTGGCCCGCATCTCGTGGTCGCGCACGCCGAGTCCCTCCTCGGGAGCCAGGCAGAGCACGCCGACCTTGCCCTGGTGGGCGTTGCGGTGCACGTCGAGCGCGGCCTGGCCGACCTCCTCGAGCGGGTACGCCTTCGACAGGGTGGGGTGGATCATCCCCTTGGCGATGAGGCGGTTGGCCTCCCACGACTCGCGGTAGTTGGCGAAGTGCGAGCCGATGATGCTCTTGAGGTTCATCCACAGGTAGCGGTTGTCGTACTGGTGCATGTAGCCGCTGGTGGAGGCGCAGGTGACGATCGTCCCGCCCTTGCGCGCGGCGTAGACCGAGGCGCCGAAGGTCTCGCGGCCGGGGTGCTCGAAGACGATGTCGACGTCCTCACCGCCGGTGAGCTCGCGGATCTTGGCCCCCAGCCGGCGCCACTCGCGCTGGTCCTGGGTGTGCTCGTCCTTCCAGAACTTCCAGTCCTCCTCCGAGCGGTTGATGATCAGCTCGGCGCCCATGCGCCGGCAGATCTCGGCCTTCTCGTCGTTGGAGACCACGCAGATCGGGGTGGCGCCACCGTTGAGGGCGTACTGCGTCGCGAAGCCGCCCAGGCCGCCCGAGGCGCCCCAGACCAGCACGTTGTCGCCCTGCTTCATGCCGGCGCCGTTGCGCGAGACCAGCTGGCGGTAGGCGGTGGAGTTGACCAGGCCGGGGGAGGCGGCCTCCTCCCAGGTGAGGTGGTCGGGCTTGGGCATCAGCTGGTTGGACTTCACCAGCGCCACCTGCGCCAGGCCGCCGAAGTTGGTCTCGAAGCCCCAGATGCGCTGCTCGGGGTCGAGCATCGTGTCGTTGTGGCCGTCGGGGCTCTCGAGCTCGACCGAGAGGCAGTGGGCGACCACCTCGGCGCCGGGCTTCCAGGTGTGCACGCCGGGCCCGGTCTTCAGCACCACGCCGGCGAGGTCGGAGCCGACCACGTGGTAGGGCAGGTCGTGGCGCTTGGTCAGCGGCGACATGCGGCCGTAGCGCTCGAGGAAGCCGAAGGTGGAGACGGGCTCGAAGATCGAGGTCCACACGGTGTTGTAGTTGATCGCGCTGGCCATCACGGCCACCAGCGCCTCGCCCGGGCCGAGCTCGGGCAGCGGCACCTCGTCGACGTGCAGCGAGCGGCGGGGGTCCTTGTCGCGGCTCGCAACGCCCTCGAACATGTCCTGCTCGTCCTTGTGCACCGTCACGGCGCGGTAGGACTCGGGCAGCGGGAGGTGCGCGAAGTCGTCGCCGGTGGTGTCACCGGCGAGGACGGCGTCGAGGATGGTCTGCACGTGGGCTCCTGAGCGGGGTCGTGGCGGCTGGTCGTCGCGACACCGGGGTGTCGCGATGAGCGGACATTACTGTCCGGTAACGCAGTCGTGGGTCGGATGTGCGGGACGTCTCACCCGGTGGTGCCCGGTGGTGCCCCGGCGGGCCCGGCGGGTCAGTGGCCCGCGGCGGGCTCCACCAGCTCGACCAACACGCCCCCGGCGTCCTTGGGGTGCACGAAGTTGATCCGGCTGTCGGAGGTGCCGCGGCGCGGGGCGTCGTAGAGCAGGCGCAGGCCGCGCTCGCGCAGCACGGCGCTGACCGCCTCGACGTCGGTGACGCGGTAGGCGACCTGCTGGCAGCCCGGACCGGAGCGGTCGAGGTACTTCGCGATCGTGGAGGTCTCGTCGAGGGGTGCGAGCAGCTGCACGCAAGAGCCGGAGTCGCCCACGGCCATCATGGCCTCGCGCACGCCCTGCTCCTCGTTGGTCTCCTCGTGGGCCAGCGTCATGCCGAAGGTGTCGCGGTAGAACGCGATGGCCACGTCGAGGTCGGGCACCGCCATCCCGACGTGGTCGATGGCGGTGAAGAGGTGGTCGGGCAGGCGCAGGTCGCTGCTGGGCTGGCTCATGGCGCCATGGTCGTACGACGGCGTCGTGCGTCGCGACCGGTTGTGACGTGTGCCTCACGACGTGGTCGCCCGGACACCCTCGCCCCCGATGTGAGTCGTCGGTATCTTGCTGGCACCGGGCCCGCTCCGCCGGTCCGGTCACCGACAGCTGGAGGAACCCATGTCCGACCACGCCCCGTCGCGCAGCGTCATCGTCGCCGGCGCCCGCACCCCCATCGGTCGCCTGCTGGGAGGGCTGAAGAGCCAGAAGGCCACCGACCTCGGCGGCGTGGCCATCCGGGGCGCGCTCGAGAAGGCCGGCGTCACCGGCGACCAGGTCGACTACGTGGTGATGGGCCAGGTCATCCTCGCCGGCGCCGGGCAGAACCCCGCCCGCGAGGCCGCGGTGGCCGGCGGCGTGCCGATGGACGTCCCGTCGATCACCATCAACAAGGTCTGCCTCTCGGGGCTCAACGCGATCGCCCTGGCCGACCAGCTGGTGCGCGCCGGGGAGTGCGAGGTCGTGGTGGCCGGTGGCATGGAGTCGATGACCAACGCCCCCCACCTGCTCATGGGCTCGCGCGAAGGCACCAAGTTCGGCGACACCACGCTCGTCGACTCGATGGCCTACGACGCCCTCTTCGACCAGGTCACCCAGCAGGCGATGGGCCTGCTCACCGAGGAGGTCAACGCCGCCGGCGCCAACCTCACCCGCGCCGAGCAGGACGAGTTCGCCGCGCTGTCGCACCAGAAGGCGGCCGCGGCCTGGAAGAACGGCGTGTTCGACGAGGAGGTCGTGCCGGTCTCGATCCCGCAGCGCAAGGGCGACCCGGTCGTGGTCTCCGCCGACGAGGGCGTGCGCGGCGACACCACCGCCGAGTCGCTCGGCCGGCTGCGCCCGGCGTTCAGCAAGGAGGGCACGGTCACCGCCGGCACCTCCTCGCAGATCTCCGACGGCGCCTGCGCGGTGGTCGTGATGAGCAAGGCCAAGGCCGAGGAGCTGGGCCTGGAGTGGCTCGCCGAGATCGGCGCGCACGGCATGGTCGCCGGGCCCGACTCCTCCCTGCAGCTGCAGCCGGCGAACGCCACGGCGCTGGCGTGCCGCAAGGAGGGGATCGACCCCGCCGACCTCGACCTCGTGGAGTTCAACGAGGCGTTCGCCGCCGTCGGCATCTCCTCGGCGCGCGAGCTCGGCATCCCCGACGAGAAGGTCAACGTCAACGGCGGCGCGATCGCCCTGGGCCACCCGGTCGGCATGTCGGGTGCCCGCGTCGTGCTGCACCTCGCGCTCGAGCTCAAGCGCCGCGGCGGCGGCGTCGGTGCGGCCGCGCTCTGCGGTGGCGGCGGGCAGGGCGACGCCCTGCTGCTGCGCGTGCCCTGAACCCGGTGGGCCCGGTGGGCCCGGCGAGGCCGGTGGGACAGCAGCCGTCCGGGGCGCGCCCGGCGGGCCGCCGGCGCGCGGTGGCGGTGCCCGAGCTGGTCGACCAGGCCCGTGAGGGGCGACCCCGGGCGGTGGCGCGGCTGATCTCGCTGGTCGAGGACGAGTCGCCGCTGCTGCGCGAGGTGATGGCCGCGCTCGCCCCGCACACCGGGCGCGCGCAGGTGGTCGGCCTCACCGGCTCGCCCGGCGTCGGCAAGTCCACGTCGACCAACGCGCTGGTCACCCGGCTGCGCGCCGCCGGCAAGCGGGTCGGCGTGCTCGCGGTCGACCCGAGCTCGCCGTTCTCCGGCGGCGCCCTGCTCGGTGACCGCATCCGCATGCAGGACCACGCCTCCGACGACGGCGTCTACATCCGCTCGATGGCCGCGCGCGGCCACCTCGGCGGGCTGGCGTGGAGCACGCCGCAGGCCATCCGGGTGCTCGACGCCGCCGGCTGCGACGTGGTCCTCGTCGAGACCGTCGGCGTCGGGCAGAGCGAGGTCGAGGTGGCCGCGCGGGCCGACTCCACGCTGGTGCTCCTCGCGCCCGGGATGGGTGACGGCATCCAGGCCGCCAAGGCGGGCATCCTCGAGATCGGCGACCTCTACGTCGTCAACAAGGCCGACCGCGACGGCGCCGACCAGGTGCGCCGCGACCTGCGCGGCATGCTCTCGATGGCCGAGCGGCCGCCCGGCGCGTGGCGCCCGCCGGTGCTCGCCACCTCGGCGCAGACCGGCGCCGGGGTCGACGACGTCGTCGAGGCGCTCGCGGCCCACCACGCGTGGCTGGTCGGGTCGGGCGAGCTCGCCCGCCGGCGGCTGCGGCGTGCGCGCGACGAGGTGGTCTCGATCGCCGTCACCTCGCTGCGCCGCTCGTGGGGCGACGTCGGCGGGCGCTCCGGGCTCGACGACCTGGCCCGGGCGGTGGCCGCGGGGGAGCGCGACCCCTACAGCGCCGCCGACGCCCTGCTCGCCGAGACCTGACCGGTCGTGCGCCCCGACGTGCGTCCCGGCGCGCCTCCCCGGGGGCGTGTGGGGCTGCTGGTACCCATGGGGCGTCCCCGGGTGCGTGCTGCCCGGGCACCCCTGCACCACACCCCCACCCTGCACCGAGCGGTCACCGCCGAGAGAGAAGGTCGACGATGAAGAAGGTGGTCATCGTGCTGCTGGTGGTGTTCCTCGGCTTCTGGATGGTCACCGACCCCCGCGGCCTGGCCGAGGCCGCCGGTGGCGCCGGCAGCCAGGTGGCGGCCTGGACCGGCGACCTGTTCACCGCGCTCATCAGGTTCGCCGGCGAGCTGGGCTGAGGCCGTGGGCCTCCTGCGCAGCCTGGGCGACCCGCGGATCCACACCCACCTCCTGCGCGAGGAGGGCGAGGTGATCGTCGACGAGGTGCTGCACCACTGGACGGCGTACGTGCGCCCGGTGCTGGAGGGTGTCCTCGGCCTGGTGGTGCTGGTGCTCGCGGTCTGGGCCCCGGTCTCGGTGGCCTGGGTGGTGCTGCTCCTCGGCTTCGGGCTGCTGCTGCGCTGCGGGTGGGGCGTGCTGCGCGAGCACCGCGACCGCTTCGTCATCACCAACATGCGGGTGTTCCGGGTGCACGGGGTGCTGTCGAGCAACCTCGCCACGATGCCGCTGAGCCGCATCCTCGACATCACCGTGGTCAAGCCGCTGCACGGCCGACTGCTGGGCTTCGGCCACTTCGTCTTCGAGTCGGCCGCCCAGGAGCAGGGGCTGCGCGACGTGCGCTACGTCGGGCGCCCCGACGAGCGCGACCTGGCGATCCAGCGCGTCGTGCAGCGCTCGGGCCTGCGCGGCCCCCGCGTCGGCTGAGCGCCACCCCGCGACACGCGGTGGCGGGTCGTCCCTAGGATTGGCGCCATGACGCAGCAGCCGTTCTCCCGCCCCGGTGCCTTCGACCTCTCCGCGCTCAAGCGCCCCGCCCCGGCGGCACCGGCGGGCCCCGGCGGCCCGGCCGGCGCCGGCGTCCCCGCGGGCGGCCCGGTCGGCGGGCCCGGTGCCCCGGGCGGTGCGGCCGCGGGGTCGTACGCCGTGGAGGTGACCGAGGAGATCTTCCAGGCCGTCGTCGAGCAGTCGATGACCGCGCCGGTGCTGCTGGTGTTCTACTCCCGCACGCGGATGCCCGAGAGCGGCCAGCTCGCCGACGACCTCGCGCTGCTGTCGGGGGAGTTCGAGGGCCGGTTCCTCGCCGGTCTCGTCGACATCGACGCCGCGCCCGGCATCGCGCAGGCCATGCAGATCCCGTCGATCCCGCTGGTGGTCGCGGTGCTGGACGGCCGCCCGGCGCCGCTGTTCCAGGACGTGCTGCCCCTCGACGAGCTGCGCACGGCGCTCACCCAGGTGGTGCAGCAGCTGACGGCCCAGGGCATGACGGGGCGCCACCAGCCCCGCGGCGCCCAGGCCGAGGCGCCGGTCGACGCCGACGGCGAGCCCCCGGTCGACCCGCGCTACGCCCCGGCCCAGGACGCACTGGCCGCCGGCGACGTCGACGGCGCGGTGACCGAGTACCAGCGGCTGCTCAACGCCAACCCCGCCGACGCCGAGGCCGCGGCCGGCCTGGCGATGGCCACGGTGCTGCAGCGCACCCAGCACACGGACGACGCCGCGGCCCGCTCGGCCGCCGACGCCCGGCCCGACGACGTCGACGCCCAGACGCTGGTGGCCGACCTCGACCTGCTCGGCGGAGCGGTGGACGACGCGTTCGCCCGGCTCGTCGACCTCGTGCGGCGTACGGCGGGCGACGACCGCACCCGCGCCCGCGAGCACCTGCTCGGGCTGTTCGCCGCGGTCGGCAACGACGACCCGCGCGTGCTGCGCGGTCGTCAGTCGCTCGCCAGCGCGCTGTTCTGAGCGTGGCCGGCCCTGCGGTGCGCGGTCCCGCCGGCCCCGCGGGCTTCGCCCGTGGGGTGGGCCACCTCGGGCGCGGGTTCGCCATGTGGCGGCGCCGTCCGGGGCTGATGGCCCTCGGCGTGCTGCCCGCGCTGCTGGTGCTCGTCGTCGTGCTCGCCGCGCTGGTGGGGCTGCTGCTCACCGTCGACGACCTGGTGGCGTGGGCGACGCCGTTCGCCGACGGGTGGGCCGGTCCGCTGCGCACGCTGGTGCGCCTCGGTCTGGGGCTGCTGCTCGTGCTGGGCTTCCTGGTGGTGTCGTCGCTGACCTTCACCGGCCTCACCCTGGCCGTCGGTGACCCCTTCTACGAGCGCATCTGGCGCGAGACCGAGCGCGCGCTCGGCGGGGAGGCGCCCGACGCGGGGCTCGGGCTGTGGCGCTCGGTGCGCGACGGCGGGGTGCTGGTGCTGCTCGGCCTGGCCACCGGCGTCGTGGTCCTGCTGATCGGGCTGCTGCCGGTCGTCGGCGCCGTGGTCGGCGCGGTGCTGGGCGTGGTGGTCTCGGGCCGGCTGCTGGCCGGCGAGCTGGTCTCGCGCCCCCTCGAGGCGCGCGGGCTCGACCGGCACGCCCGGCGTGCGCTGCTGCGCGGCCACGGCTCCACGCTCCTGGGCCTCGGCACCGCCACGCAGCTGTGCTTCCTCGTGCCGCTCGGGGCGGTCGTGGTGATGCCGGCCGCCGTGGTCGCCGCGACGATCCTGGCCCGCGAGGCCCTGGACGCGGCTCCGGAGGCACCCGCGCCGGGCTGACGCCGGGCGTCCTGGGCGGGCGCCGGCGGGCCCCGGTCGGGCCCGGCCGGGTGCTCGGCCCGTGGGCTCAGCCGGTGGGGCCGGGTCCGCCCAGAGCGGCCAGCACGGCGCCCACCGCGGGCGAGCCGGTCATCGAGCGGCGGTGCACCGCCACCACCTCGCGGGTCGGCACGGGGTCCTCCACCGCGATCGTGCACAGGTCGCCGTCCACGGGGGAGCGGCCGAGCCGGGGCACCAGGGCCACCCCCAGTCCGGCGCGCACCAGCGCGAGGTGGGAGTCGAACTCCAGGGCCTCGTGGGCGATGTGCGGGCGCCGGCCGGTGCCGACGTACATGCGTCGCAGCCACTGTCGGCAGATGGTGCCGTCGGGGGTGGCGATCCACTCCTCGTCGACCAGGTCGTGGGGGGTCACCGGCCCGCGTCCGGCCAGCGGGTGGTCGTGGCGGGCCACGACGTCGGCGACGTCGTGGGCCAGCACGGTGCGGGTGAGGTGCCCGGGCACGTCGATGGGCACGTCGCCCCAGCTGTGCACCACTCCGACGTCGACCTGCCCGGTCGCGACCAGGTCGACGGTCTCCCACGGCTCGCGCTCGGTGAGGCTGAGCGCGAGGCCGGGGTGCGCGCGCCGGAGCGCACCCAGCCGCTCGGCCACCAGGCCGCGCGTGGCGGTCGAGAACACCGCCAGGCGCACCCGGCCGGTGACGCTGTCGCCGAGGCGGTGGAGGCCGGCCTCGACCGCCTCGACGTCGGCGAGCAGCCGGGCCCCCTCCTCCACCAGGTGGCGGCCGGCGCCGGTGGGGATGACGCCGCGGCCGACCCGTTCCAGCAGCGCGACGCCGGTCTGCCTCTCCAGGCGCTTCACCTGCTGGCTGACCGCACTGGGGGTGTACCCGAGGGCCTCGGCCGCGGCGACCACGGAGCCGTGGTGGGCCACGGCGCGCAGCGCGGCCAGGGCGTCCAAGTCGATCATGCAGTGATGCTACGTGGTCGCATGCACGATCGTTCGCTGGTGCTTCACGGTCGCGCGGCCGCAGGCTGGTGCCGTGAACCGCCGCGACAGCCTGCTCGCCGCCCTCGTGGCGACCGTGTGGGGCCTGAACTTCGTCGTCATCGAGCTGGGCATGGGGGAGGTGCCCCCGCTGCTCTTCCTGGCCGCCCGGTTCGTGCTGGTCGTGTTCCCCGCGGTGCTGCTGGTGCGCCGTCCGGCGGTGTCGTGGCGGGTGCTGGCCACCGTGGGGCTGTTCATGTCGGTCGGCCAGTTCGGCTTCCTCTACGTCGCCATGGACGTCGGCCTGCCGCCCGGGCTCGCCGCGCTGGTGCTGCAGGCGCAGGTCGTGTTCACCATCGTCATCGCCGCGGGCGTCCTGCGCGAGCGACCCTCGGCCGCCCAGGTCGCCGGGGTGGTGCTCGGCTGCGCCGGCCTCGTGGTGGTCGCCCTCGGGCGCGGCGGCGCCGTGCCGCTGGTCGCCCTGGGCCTGTGCCTGATGGGCGCGCTGTCGTGGGGCATCGGCAACGTGGTGGCCCGGGCGGCGGCGGTGCCGGGCGGGCTGTCGCTGACGGTGTGGTCGGCCACCGTCGTGCCGGTGCCCGCGCTCGCGCTGTCGCTGCTGGTCGACGGGCCGGCGGCCGTGGTCGCCGGCCTCGGCGCCTTCGGCTGGGCCGCCCTGCTGTCCACCCTCTACACCGCAGGGGTCGCCTCGCTGGTCGGCTACGGGCTGTTCAACTCCCTGCTGGCCCGCAACCCCTCCGCGGCCGTGGTGCCGTGGGTGCTGCTGGCGCCGGTGGTCGCGATCGCCGCGTCGTGGGTGGTGCTCGGCGACGTGCCGTCACCCGGCGAGCTCGGCGGCGGGCTGCTGCTGGTCGTCGGCGTCCTGGTCGCCCTGCGACCCGCGCGGGCGGTCGACCCCGCCCTGTCGGCCTCGGTCGCGGATCGCACGCACCAGGTGCGTGCGATCCACGAGTGAAACGAGGGTGACGCCGTCGTCCACAGGCGGGCCGCGCCCCGCGTGCGGGCCGGCGCCGGCCGGGGCAGGCTGCGGGCATGGTCCTGGACGTCGACGAGCTGCAGCACCTGCTCGACGTGGTGCAGGACGGCACGGTGTCGCGGCGCCAGCTGCTACGGCTCGGTGGGTGCGACCACGACATCGCCCGGATGGTGCGGCGCCGGCAGCTGGTGGCCGTGCACCCCGGCGCCTACGTCGACCACACGGGCGCGCCGTCGTGGGTGCAGCGCGCCTGGTGCGCTGTCCACACGTGCTGGCCCGCGGCGCTGGCGCGCGAGTCCGCGCTGCCCGCGCCGCCGCCGCGGGCGCCGATCCAGGTGGCCGTCGACGTACGCCGCACGGTGCACGCCCCGCGCGGCGTCGTGGTGCACCGCATGCCCCACCTCGACGAGCGGGTGCACTGGCGGCTGGCGCCACCGCGGGTGCGGGTCGCGGACGCGGTGACCGACGTGGTGGCCGGCGACGACCCGGTGGCCCGGTTCGCCGTGCTGGTCGAGGTGTGCCGGTCGGGTCGCACCGACCCCGCCGCGGTGCGGGCCGCCCTCGACCGGCGTACCCGGGTGCGGGGCAGGGCGGCGCTCGAGGGTCTGCTCGACGACCTGGCCACGGGTGCCTGCTCGGCGCTCGAGCAGGCCTACCTCCACCGGGTCGAGCGGCGCCACGCACTGCCGGTCGGCCTCCGACAGGCCCGGGACACCACCGGGGCCCGACCCGTCGTGCGTGACGTGGACTACGAGGGCCTCGGCCTGGTCGTCGAGCTCGACGGCCGCGCCTTCCACGCCGAGCCGGCGGCCTGGGACCGCGACCACGACCGCGACCTGGACGCCGCGGTCGCCGGCCGCCTGACCGTGCGGCTGTCGTGGGGGCAGGTCACGGGGCGCCCGTGCGAGACCGCGGCCCGGATCGCCACGCTGCTGCAGCGCGGCGGGTGGTCCGGCGCCCTGGTGCACTGCCCCGGCTGCCCGTCCCGCTGAGCAGCCCGCCGCCCCCAGGGTCGTGGATCGCACGCACCTGCTGCGTGCGATGCCCGAGCGAAGCCTCTAGCGGCCGCTCTCGGTGTACGCCGGGGCGCCGGTGGGGTCGGCGAGGCGGGCCAGGGCGGCCTCGACGCGGCGGGCGGTGAAGTCGGCGCAGCGCTCGCGCACCTGCTCCGGGGTGCAGAACTGCGCGGAGCGGATCTCGCGCACCTGCTCCACGATCGAGGCGGTCAGCGAGGCGGGGTGCTCGCCGCCGTCGAAGACCAGGGTCAGGGCGTCGTCCCAGCCCGACCACGGCGGGAGCCAGTCGGTGAGGAGCAGCTCGCCGGCGGGGATCTGCAGCGCGAGCTCCTCCTCGACCTCGCGGGTGACGGCCTCGCGGGGGGCCTCGCCGACCTCGACGACGCCGCCGGGCAGGTCCCAGTCCTGCTTGTAGGTGAGCTGGCACAGCAGCACCCGACCGCGCGGGTCGCGCACCAGCATCTGGCTGATGGCGCGCTTGCGGGGGAGGAAGGAGTTCAGCAGCGCCCGGAAGCCGGCGGGCTCGTCGGTCGGCTGGTCGGAGGCCAGCCGGGCGTAGACCACCCGGTCGACGGGCGCGCCGTCGACGGTGACGCCGCGCATCACGCCCTCGCGCCGCATCCCCGACCACGTCGCCAGCCGCTGGCCGGCCTCGTCGTCGGGGTCGACCAGCGTCTCCACGCGGGCGTGCTGCAGCAGCGCGGTGGCGACCTCGCGGCGTACGACGTCGACCGACTCGCCGGCGTCCCAGGACAGCCGGGCCACGCCCTCGGCGACGGTGGTGACGCTCGGCTGGGGGACGGGGTGCTGGGTCACCGGACCAGCCTAGTCAGCCGCCGGTGGGGGCCCGAGCCCCCCGCGGACGACACGGCGATCACGAGCGGCGGCGGAACCAGACGGTGGCCAGCGGCGGCACGACCACGTCGGCGTGGGCCGGCTGCCCGGCGTGCTCCCCGGCCACGGCCGTCACCGTGCCGAGGTTGCCGACCCCGGAGCCGGTGTAGGCCTCGGCGTCGGTGTTGAGCACCTCGTCCCAGACGCCCGCGGCGGGGAAGCCCAGCCGGTAGCCGTCGTGGGGCACCGCGGCGAAGTTGGCGACGCAGACCAGGTCGGCGTCACCCGCCGTCGCGCTGGACCCGGCCCCGCTGGACCCGGCAGCGGAGGCAGCGGCCCCGTGACGCACGAACGAGAACGTGTTGCGCCCGGCGTCGTTGGCGTCGACCCAGCTGAACCCCTCGGGCTCGTGGTCGCGCGACCACAGGGCCGGGGTCTCGGCGTAGACCCGGTTGAGGTCGCGCACCAGGCTGTGCACGCCGCGGTGCTCGGGGTGCTCGAGCAGCCACCAGTCGAGCTCGCGCGACTCGGCCCACTCCGACTCCTGGCCCATCTCGGCGCCCATGAACAGCAGCTGCTTGCCCGGGTGGGCCCACATGTAGGCGAGGTAGGCGCGCAGGTTGGCCAGCTGCTGCCACCGGTCACCGGGCATCTTGCGCAGCAGGCTGCCCTTGCCGTGCACGACCTCGTCGTGGCTGATCGGCAGCACGTAGTTCTCCGACCACGCGTAGACCAGCGAGAACGTCATCTCGCCGTGGTGGTGGGCGCGGTGCACGGGGTCGTTGGCGACGTAGCCCAGCGAGTCGTGCATCCAGCCCATGTTCCACTTCAGCCCGAAGCCCAGGCCGTCGGACGAGGTGGGCTGGGTGACGCCCGGCCACGAGGTGGACTCCTCGGCGATCGTCACGATGCCCGGGACCCGCTTGTAGACGGTGGCGTTCATCTCCTGCAGGAACTGCACGGCCTCCAGGTTCTCCCGCCCGCCGTGCTTGTTGGGCGACCACTCGCCCTCCTCGCGGGAGTAGTCGAGGTAGAGCATCGAGGCGACGCCGTCGACGCGCAGGCCGTCGGCGTGGAACTCCTCGAGCCAGTAGATGGCGTTGGCGTAGAGGAAGTTGCGCACCTCGGGGCGCCCGAAGTTGAAGATGTGGGAGCCCCACTCCTTGTGCCACCCGCGCTGGGGGTTGGGGTCCTCGTAGAGCGGGGTGCCGTCGAAGCGCACCAGCGCCCACTCGTCGGTGGCGAAGTGACCGGGCACCCAGTCGAGGATGACGCCGATGCCGGCCTGGTGGAGCCGGTCGACGAGGCGGCGGAAGCCGTCGGGGTCGCCGAAGCGGGAGTCGGGGGCGAAGTAGGAGGTGACGTGGTAGCCCCACGACCCGCCGAACGGGTGCTGCATCACCGGCATCAGCTCGACGTGGGTGAAGCCGAGGTCGGCGAGGTAGGGCACCAGGTCGTCGGCGAGGGTGTCGTAGTCCCACATCGAGCCGTCGTGGTGCTTCTTCCACGAGGCGAGGTGCATCTCGTAGACGCTCATCGCCTCCACGACGGGCCTGCTCGCGGCCCGCTGCGTCATCCAGGCCTCGTCGCCCCAGGTGTGGGTCGACTCGAAGACCCGCGACGCGGTGTCGGCCGGCACCTCGGCCCAGCCGGCCATCGGGTCGGCCTTGTCCAGCCACTGGCCCTCGGGGCTCAGCACGCCGAACCGGTACGCCGTGCCGCTGCCGACGCCGGGCACGAACAGCTCCCACACCCCCGACGTGCCGAGCTGCCGCATGGGGTGCTCGCGGCCGTCCCAGCCGTTGACCTCCGACTTCAGGCGCACGCCGCGCGCGGCGGGGGCCCACACGGCGAACGACGTGCCGCTGACGCCCCCGGCGTAGTGGTGGACGTGGGCGCCGAGCACGGTCCACAGCTGCTCGTGGCGGCCCTCGTTGATCAGGTGGAGGTCCATCTCGCGCACCGTGGGCAGGTAGCGGTAGGGGTCGTCGACCTCGTGGGCGTCACCGTCGTAGGCCACCGCCAGGCGGTAGTCCGGCACGTCGTCGACGGGCAGCACGCCCACCCACACGCCGTCCTGCTCGTGGTCGAGCGGGGTCTCGCCCCAGGCGCCGCGCACGACGACGCTGGAGGCCATCGGCTTGAGCGTGCGCACGGTGACGCCGCCCTCGCCGGGGTGCGGGCCCAGCACGGAGTGGGGGTCGCCGTGGCGACCGGCCACCAGGAGCGCGAGCTCCTCGGCACCGACGGGGACGGGGGTCAGGGGTCGGGAGGTCATGTCGCTCCGATCTCCGCCACGGCGCCGAGCGGGATGTCCACCCAGGTCGGACGGTTGCGTGTCTCGTACACGGTCTCGTAGACCGCCTTGTCGGCGAGGTAGGCGTCGAGCAGCACGTGGTCGGCCTCGCTCAGGTCGCCGCCGTAGGCGGTGATGAAGTGGTTGCGGCTGCGGTGGGCCCACTCGCCTGCCCGCATCGCGCGGGTCTCGCGGCCCTCGGGGTCCTCACCGGCCAGCTGGCGCTCGACCACGCGCGGGGCGTAGTCGAAGGAGCGCAGCATGCCGGCGACGTCGCGCCAGGGGGAGTCGGGCAGCAGCCGGTCGTGCAGCGGCTTGGCCGGCTCGCCCTCGAAGTCGACGATCTTCCAGCCCTTGGCGGTGCGCAGGGTCTGGCCGAGGTGCAGGTCGCCGTGCACCCGCTGCACCGCCACGGTGCCGAGGCGGGCGACCTTGTCGTAGGTGGCGCGCAGGGCGTCGCCGTGCGCCGCGAGCCCGGGCTGCACCAGCGTGGCGGCCTCGAGCCGGCTGGTCATCGCCGCGGCCAGCGCGGTGGTCTCGGCGGCCGACAGCGTGGCGGTGGGGAAGTGCTCGGCCAGCAGGGCGTGCACCTCGCGCAGCGCCTCGCCGAGGCGGGTGGCCTCGCCGGCGAAGTCGCCGCCGGAGTCGTGGGCGTGCAGCTCGGGCTGGGCGTAGAGGTTGCGCACGCTCGACAGCGCGAGGTCCCAGCCGTCGCTGGCGGTGCGCAGGAACTGCTGCAGCATCGCCAGCTGCACGACCGCACCGGTGCCGCCGTCGGCACGCTCGTCGACCCAGTCGAGCCAGCCGTAGAGGGCGGCGACCTTGTCGGACCCGGAACGGGTGAGCACCTCGTGCACCTGGATGTCGGGGTTGACCCCCACGGTGACCTTGCGGAACACCTTCATCAGGGAGTCCTCGCCGTAGTGCACCGAGGAGTTCGACTGCTCCCCGGAGAACAGCGTGGACCACGCCTCGGTGTCGAGGTCGTGCCCCGGCACGCGGTGGAACGCCATCGTGCTGCGCTCGTCGGTCATGTTGCCGCCCGGTCGGGCGGCGGCCTCGTCGAAGGAGCGCAGCCAGCCGGCCATCGCCCGCTTGTCGTGCAGCGCGTCGTAGGCGTGCACCCAGCCCAGGCCGGGCTCCTCCCACCAGCCGAGGAACGCGTGGTCGAGGCGCGACTCGGGGTCGGTGTAGAACGCCAGCGGCACCTGGTAGAGCTCCACGGCGTCGGGCGCGTCGGCGGCGACGTCGTCGTAGGTCAGCTCGACGAGGTGCACCGCGACGGTCGGGGGGCCCTCGACCTGGCCGGGCAGGATGCCGATGCGGCGGATCTCGGTGACCCGGAAGGGGCGGCCCTTGCCGGCGAACCAGCGGGTGCGGGCGAGGTAGTCGACGAAGACCTGCGGGTCGAGGTGGGGCTGCGCGCCGCTGTCGCCTGCGTCGGGCGCGCCGGGAGTGCCGGGCGCGTCGGGCGTGCCGGGGGTCTCCGGCGTCGGGTGGTCGGTCACAGCAGCTGCCCCTCGTGGTGGGTCTCGCTCGGCGTGAGGCGGAACCAGTAGAAGCCGTAGCCCGCCAGGGTCAGGAGGTAGGGCAGCTCGCCGACCTCGGGGAACTGCACCCCGCCCAGCAGCTCCACCGGGCGGCAGCCCTGGAAGCGGCGCAGGTCGAGCTCCACCGGCTGCGGGAAGCGCGACAGGTTGTTGACGCAGAGGATGACGTCCTGGTTGCCCTCGGCGTCCACGTGCTCGCGCACGTACGACAGCACCGTGGAGTTGGAGCCGCCGAGGTCGTGGAACTCGCCGAGCCCGAAGGCCGGGTGGTGGCGGCGGGCGTGGATCATCCGGCGCGTCCAGTGCAGCAGCGAGGAGGAGTTCTCCATCTGCGCCTCGACGTTGACCGACTCGTAGCCGTAGATCGCGTCCTGCACCACCGGCAGGTCGAGGCGGCCGGGGTTGGCGGCGGAGAAGCCGGCGTTGCGGTCGGAGGTCCACTGCATCGGGGTGCGCACGCCGTCGCGGTCGCCGAGCCAGATGTTGTCGCCCATGCCGATCTCGTCGCCGTAGTAGAGCACCGGGCTCCCGGGCAGCGAGAGCAGCAGCGCGTTGAACAGCTCGATCTGGTTGGTGTCGTTCTCCAGCAGCGGCGCCAGTCGCCGGCGGATGCCGATGTTGGCCTTCATCCGCGGGTCCTTGGCGTACTCCGACCACATGTAGTCGCGGTCCTCGTCGGTGACCATCTCGAGGGTGAGCTCGTCGTGGTTGCGCAGGAAGATGCCCCACTGGCAGTTGTGCGGGATCGCCGGCGTCTGCTCGAGGATCTCGGAGATCGGGAAGCGCGACTCGCGGCGCACCGCCATGAAGATGCGCGGCATCACCGGGAAGTGGAACGCCATGTGGCACTCGTCGCCGCCGACCTCGTAGTCGCCGAAGTACTCCACGACGTCGTTGGGCCACTGGTTGGCCTCGCACAGCAGCACCCGGCCGGGGTAGTGCTCGTCGACGTAGGACCGCACCTGGCGCAGGACCTCGTGGGTCTCGGGGAGGTTCTCCCCGTCGGTGCCGGGCCGCTCGTAGAGGTAGGGCACGGCGTCGAGGCGGAACCCGTCGAGACCCATGTCGAGCCAGAACGACATGGCCTCGATCATCGCCTCGTGCACGGCGGGGTTGTCGAAGTTGAGGTCGGGCTGGTGGGAGAAGAAGCGGTGCCAGAAGTACTGCTGGCGCACCGGGTCCCACGTCCAGTTCGACGGCTCGGTGTCGACGAAGATGATGCGGGCGTCCTGGTAGAGCTCGTCGCTGTCGGACCACACGTAGAAGTCGCCGTACGGGCCGTCCGGGTCGGACCGGCTGGCCTGGAACCACGGGTGCTGGTCGCTGGTGTGGTTCATGACGAAGTCGATGATCACGCGGATGCCGCGCTCGTGGGCCTGCTCGAGGAAGTAGCGGAAGTCCTCGATGGTGCCGATCTGCGGCAGCACGCCCGTGTAGTCGGCCACGTCGTAGCCGCCGTCGCGCAGCGGGCTCGGGAAGAACGGCGGGATCCACAGGCAGTCGACGCCGAGCCACTCGAGGTAGTCCAGCTTCTCGACCAGGCCGCGGAAGTCGCCGGTGCCGTCGCCGTTGGAGTCGCGGAACGAGCGGACGAGCACCTCGTAGAACACGGCGGTCTTGAACCAGTCGGGGGTCGTGTACGCCGCCTCGCCGGCGTCGACGCCGGAGCTGGTGTGGCCGTCCTCGACCGGGTCGTCGCCCAGGGCCGGGCCGTCGTGCGCCGCGTCCGTGGTGCTGAGGTCGCTGGTGGGGTCGGTGGACGGGTCGGTGGTCCCCGTGGCGTCGGTGACGTCGGTGACGTCGGTGGTGCCGGTCAGGTCGGACGTGGTGCTCATGCGGGCCTCCGGACCGAGAAGATGTGCGCGGGCTCGTGGTGGGGGTCGAGGCGGACGTAGTTGTGCTGGCTCCACGTCCAGGTCTCGCCGCCGATCTCGTCGGTGACCTCGAAGGTGTCGCCCCACTGCATGCCCAGGGCCGGCAGGTCGAGGTGGACCGTGGTCTCCCGGGTGGCGTGGGGGTCGAGGTTGAGCACGACGAGCACGGTGTCGGCGGGCGCCGCGTCGGGGTCGGCGACCTGCGAGGTCGGCCCCGGCACGACCGGCGTCTGCTTGCTGAACACCAGGATGTTCTCGTCGTCGCTGTGGTGCACCACGACGTTGCGCAGCTGCTGCAGGGCCGGGTGGGCGCGCCGGATCTCGTTCAGCCGCGTCAGGTACGGCGCCAGCGTGCGGCCCTCGGCCGCGGCGCCCTCCCAGTCGCGGATGCGGACCTGGTACTTCTCGGAGTCCAGGTACTCCTCGCTGCCGGGCTTGACCGCGACGTGCTCGTAGAGCTCGTAGCCGGCGTACACGCCCCACGTCGGCGAACCGGTCGCGGCCAGCGCCGCCCGGATCTTGAACGCCGGCGGGCCGCCGTACTGCAGGAACTCGTGGAGGATGTCGGGGGTGTTGACGAAGAAGTTCGGCCGCATGACGTGGTCGGACTCCGTGGACAGCTCGCGCAGGTAGTCCTCGACCTCCCACTTCGCGGTGCGCCAGGTGAAGTAGGTGTAGGACTGGTGGAAGCCGACTGCGCCGAGCCCGCGCATCATCGCGGGGCGGGTGAACGCCTCGGCGAGGAACAGCACGTCGGGGTCGGTGCGCCGCACCTCGCGCAGCAGCCACTCCCAGAACGCCACCGGCTTGGTGTGGGGGTTGTCCACGCGGAAGATCCGCACGCCGTGGGCCATCCAGTGCTTGACGACGCGCAGCACCTCGCGGCAGATGCCGCTCGGGTCGTTGTCGAAGTTGACGGGGTAGATGTCCTGGTACTTCTTCGGCGGGTTCTCCGCGAACGCGATCGAGCCGTCGGCGCGGGTGGTGAAGAACTCGGGGTGGCTGGTGACCCACGGGTGGTCGGGCGCGGCCTGCAGGGCCAGGTCGAGGGCCACCTCGAGGTCGAGCTCACGGGCACGGGCGACGAACGCGTCGAAGTCCTCGATCGTGCCGAGGTCGGGGTGCACGGCGTCGTGGCCGCCGTCCTTCGACCCGATGGCCCAGGGCGAGCCGGGGTCGCCCGGACCGGGCGTCAGGGTGTTGTTCGGGCCCTTGCGGTTGACCTCGCCGATCGGGTGGATCGGGGGGAGGTAGATCACGTCGAAGCCCATCTCGGCGACCGCGTCGAGCCGCTCCGCGGCGGTGCGGAACGTGCCGCTGGTGACGACGCCGGTGGCCTCGTCGCGGGTCGCGCCCTCCGAGCGCGGGAAGAACTCGTACCAGCTGCCGAACAGGGCGCGGGGCCGGTCGGCCCACAGCGGGTAGGGCCCCTCGACGGTGACCAGCTCGCGCAGCGGGTGGGCCGACATCACGGCGACCAGTGCGGGGTCCTGCAGCGCGGCGAGGCGCACCTCGACCGGGCGCGCGGCGTCGGTGGCGGCGGTCAGCCCGGCGGCGACCTGCTCGGCGCCCTGGGTGTCGTCGGCGGCGAGCAGCTCGCGCACCCGCTCCAGCAGCAGCCGGCCCTCGGTGAACATCAGCTCCACGTCGACACCCGCGGGGATCTTCAGCCCGGCGGCGTGCTCCCACGTGCCGACGGGGTCGGCCCAGGCGTGCACCTCGAACGACCAGGCACCGCCCTCGTCGGGCACCACCCAGGCGTCGTACCGGTCGGGCACGGTCTCGTGCTTGGTCATCCGCACCGGCGGGCGTCGCGCGCCGTCGGGACCGATGAGCACGACCTCGGCGCCGAGCCGGTCGTGGCCCTCGCGGAAGACCGTCGCCGAGACCGGCAACGGCTCGCCGACCGTGGCCTTCGCTGGGAGTCGACCGAGGTCGACGAGGGGCTTGACGTGCATGACGGGGATGCGTCCGACCATGCGTCCACCCAAGCGGCCCGCTCCGGGCGATGCAAGACGACGGACCTGTCGCCACCCCCTGGGGTGACCGCGCCTTTGGATCGTTCCAGTGGATACGGCCACAGCGCCGTGGGTCGCGCGTGGTCGAGACCGCCGCAGGCTGCGCTGGTACGCCGCGCGAGGGGTTCTGCGGGGGCGCCGTGGGTCGAGCAGTGAGGAGCGCCAGCGACGAGCGTCGTCGAGACCGCTGCAGCCTGGGCTGGTACGTCGCGCGCGCAGTTCCCTGCACGGGCACGGGTGGTGTCGACGGCGCTCGAGCCTCGGCCACCGCTGGCCGACGACGGCGGCCCGCGATCAGTCACCGGCGTCCTCCGGCGGGGGACGGTTCCGTCCACGGGCCAGCCCCGGGAGGAGGTCGAGGCGCCCCTCGATCAGCGCCATCCGCTTGGCTCGACCCCAGCCCTGCACCTGCTTCTCGTAGCGGAACGCCTCGTCGACACGGGTGAACTCAGCAGCCCAGGCCAGCACGACGGGGCGCCGCCGGGCGGGCCGGGTGTACGCCGCCCCGATGCCGGCGTCGTGCTCGCCGAGCCTGCGCTCGAGGTCGACGGTGCTGCCCACGTAGAGCGAACCGTCGGCGCACCGCAGGATGTAGACCCAGGCCATGCCGCCAGCGTTCCCCGTTCGGCGGGGCCCGGTCCCGGTGCGGTCTGCGCCTGTGGACGATCGGCCGGGCGGCGTGGACGGGTGGGGTGCTCGGGTGGTGGTGGTCTCGACGACGCTCGAGCCTTCGGCCCTCGCTGCTCGACCTACGGGTGGCGGTGGTCTCGACGACGCTCGAGCCTTCGGCCCTCGCTGCTCGACCTACGGGTGGCAGTGGTCTCGACGCTCGACGGGCGGGAAGCCGTACGGGCAGGCTCGACCGGACGCGCCGACGGGCGGGCCCGGGGGCCCGCCCGTCGGCGGTGGTGCGGTGGTGCGGGTGGGTCAGCGGGTGAAGACCTGCAGCTCGGCAGCGTGCACGATGGTGCCGCGGTCGGACGCCGTGGAGCAGTCGGTGTCGTTGAGCGGGTCGTCGTCGAGCTCACCGGCGTAGCCGGCGAAGCCGGTGCACTGGTTCTCCAGGGTCACCAGCCGCACGGCGGCGGCGGTGCTGGCCTTCACCGGGAAGGAGCGCAGCGTCTGGTCGGGGGCGACCGGACGGGGGCGCTTGCCCGGGAAAGCGTCGTTCGCCGAGGTGTAGACGCGCTTCCAGGTGGCGTCGGCGCTGGTGCACGCCGAGGCGCACACCTCGATGGCGAACTTGCGCAGCGCGGTGAACCGCGAGCCCGAGTCGGGGTCCTCGTCCACGGCGAGCGGCACGGTCTCGTCGGTGGGCGGGGCGGGGGTCAGCAGCGCGCTGACCTGCACCCGGCGCACGGTGTGGGTGCCACCGGCGAGGTCCACGGCCACGGAGGGCTGGGAGACGTCGACGTTCTCGGCGGTCACCCCGCCCCAGTTGGTGGCCTCGGTGCCGTCGATGAGGAAGTCGGCGTTGCGCGAGCCCTCGGTGGCGTCGATGACCGACGCCCCCGAGGCGGCGGCGGCGAGGTTGGTGCCGCCGCCGAGACGCACGACCTGCGAGCCCGGCTGGACGGTGACGCTGAAGCGGCGGAAGCCGCCCTTCTCCGAGACGGCCACCATGCGGTAGCGGCCCGGCACGAAGACAGCGCTGGCGTCGAGGCGCTTGGTGGACGACGCGAGGTCGGCCACCGGGGTGGCCCGGGCCTCGTACTGCCCGACGTACACCTCGGTGCCGGCGTCGCCGCCGGTGAAGCGGACGGTGCCGTTGCGGTGCTGCGGCGAGGCGAAGCTGGCGACGGTGTCCTCGGAGTCGGCGTTCGGCACCGAGGCGTTCTTGCCCATGCCGCGCTGGGCGAAGGCCTTCCACATCACGTCGACGTCCTTGCCGCGGAAGCGCAGCCGGTCGGCGGCGAGCATCGCGTCACGCGCGTCGAGCATCGACGTCGCGCCCTGCTGGAGCAGGAACGAGTCGAACATCAGCTGCACCCAGCGCCGGTTGCCCGGGCAGAGGTTGGCCGGCAGGGGAGAGGCGGTCTGGTCGCCCTGCGCGCAGCGCAGCTGCAGCTTGCGGTTGGCGTAGGGGAACTGGGCGTCGTACTTCTTGACCAGCGCCTGGCGCACGGCCCACTGGGTGCCGTTCCAGATCTCACCGTCGGAGTGCACCTCGGCACCGGTGGTGTCGAAGCCGTAGTCGGAGTAGTTCAGCGGGTTCTTGTTGATCGCGTAGTCGCGGATCGCGACCGACTTGTTGCCGGTGGCGTAGACGCCGACGGCCCAGACGTTGCCGCCGTTGGAGTAGCCGTGGCTGAACTGGTACTCCGCGGCGACCAGGTCGCTCCACGACTCACCCATGGCTGCGCCCTGCTCGGAGGTCAGGCCCTCGTCGGGCCCGGCGACCATGCGGTTGCTGATCGCGTGGGTGTACTCGTGGCCGACGATGCCCATGTCGAGGCCACCGTCGGTGCAGGGGGAGTAGAAGGCGCCGGCGATGGGCTGGAACAGGTACTGGTTGGTGATGCCCGGCACGCCGTCCTGCAGGGTGATCTGGTTGGCGTTGTCCCGGCCGAGGCCGGTCAGGTACGTCGCGCCGGTGAGCGCTCCGGCCTGCGCGTTGCCGATCTCCTGGTCACCGGCGACGCCGCCGCGACCGTGGTTGTCGAGCTGCATGTTGTAGTTCTCCTCGGTGAAGCCGAGGTAGTAGCTGTAGTCGTGCATGCGGTTGTGCGACACGAACAGGTTGCCGACCGAGAAGTCGATGTCGTTGCCGCCGGGGGTCAGCTGCGAGGGGTTGCAGCGCTCCTCGTTCCAGGCGTCGGTGAACTCGGTCGTGTACTCCCGGGTGGGGGAGACGGGGGCCTGGAACAGGCCGCCCGGGGTCAGCGGGCTGGCCCACGCCTCGTGGGTGTTGGCGTTGTTGCCGACGGTGGTGGAGGTCGGCACGGTGCCGCCGAAGGTGTCCCACGGGCCGACGGAGGCCGGGCCGCGCAGCGGACCGGTCGGGCTGGTGCAGTCGGAGGCGTTGACCCAGCACCCGATGATCGCGTTGGCGGGCACGTCGCCCTGGCCGAGGCTGGTCATCGCGGGGTTGGCGGTGAAGTAGCGCCACTTCGGGTTTCCGGTGACCTGGCCGGCCTCCGGGCCGCTCTGGTCGCTGGTGCTGACGCTCAGGGCGTACTGGCCGACGACCGCGGACGCGGCGTCGAAGGGGCAGACCTGCACGGAGTAGACCCCGGCCGGGATCTTCTCGGCGGTGTACGTCGCCACCTCGGGGCTGGTGAGGAGGTCCTGGTCGAGCAGGAGCTGACCGTTGCTGCCGAACAGCTTGACGGTGATGTCGTCGGTGGGCGCGGCGATGCCGACGGCGTTGATGGTGCGGGTGGCGCCGTCGGTCAGCTCGAACTCGTGCTTCTCGCCGCAGGACGCCGCGGTGAAGGTGCCGGTGAACGCGTCGTTGTAGACGGCGTTCTCCACCTGGTTCTGGCGCACCAGCACCTTGCCGGTGACCGCGTCGACCATCGAGGTGAAGGCCATCGCGTTGCCGGCTTCGGAGTCGACGACGTTGGCCTCGAAGACCGGTCGCACGCCGTCGGGG
Organism: Nocardioides sp. FY1077; assembly: GCF_058681775.1. Lineage (NCBI taxonomy): Bacteria > Bacillati > Actinomycetota > Actinomycetes > Propionibacteriales > Nocardioidaceae > Nocardioides > Nocardioides sp. FY1077. The sequence continues at coordinate 233,648 of NZ_JBZWDB010000005.1, forward strand.
GTGGGCAGGGCGCGCAGGCGCACCTGCTGCTCCTGGGCGAAGCCGGGCACCTGCAGGCGGGTCCAGTCGTCGGAGCCGGAGACGGACTCGACGATGTCGCTCACCAGGCCGGTGCTGAACGTGGGACGCACGTCGCGCGCCGCGGCCACCCAGCCCTCGAGGGGGCTCAGCGTCGCGTCGGCGGGGGTGCCGGTGACGCGGGTCAGCGAGGAGGAGACGTAGGCGATCTCGCCGTTCGCGACGCCGACCGTGACCAGGCCGCCGCGGGCGGGGGCGAGGCCGCCGAAGTCCTGACGGAGCAGCACGGCGCGGGCCGGGCTCTGCGCCAGCTCCTGGTTCTGCACGAGCACGAGGTCGCCCATCTCGGCGGCCGACAGCCCGAAGACCGCGGCGTTGGCCCGCAGCCAGGCGCGCGCCGCGACGACGGGGTTCGTCGAGGTGGCGCGGGCGAGCACGCCGTCGGCGGGCAGGATCGACGACGGCGTGCCGAGGTCGTTCCAGCGCAGGTCGACGGCGCCGAGGCCGCGCGCCGCGCTGACCTGGGCGGCCAGCGGCTTCACCACGCCCCGGACGTCGACGTCGGTGAGCCCCCCGACGGGGTCACCGAGGGTGACGACGTCGTCGGGGGCGATCGTGGGGTCGGCGGTGAGGACCGCCTGGGGCGTGGTGCCGGCGAGGGCGGGCAGCTGGACGAGCCCGGGGACCGCCGCAGCGGTCAGCAGGGCGATCGCGGCCGTCGTGCGACGGCGGCGCCGAGAGGGTGAGGTCATGGCCACCCAACGGCGTGCGGGGCCCGCGGTTACGCGCCGGTAGCCGCCGAGACCGCACCGTGACCCGACGGTGACCTGCCGGGAGGCGCTACTCGGTCTGCTGGAGCACGACCACCGACCGGCTCGCCAGGGTGACCTGGTCACCGGTCTTGACCGGGGTGCCGTGGGGCAGGGCGGGGTCGGTGGAGACCACGACCTCGGTGGCGCGCACCCAGTCGTTGACCGGCAGCTCCACGGTGCGGGGCTGCGAGCTGGAGTTGAGCCAGATCATGAAGGAGGAGTCGAACTGCTGCTGCCCGCGAGGCCCGGGGGAGCGCAGCGGCGCGCCGGAGAGGAACAGCGCCACCGTCTTCAGGCCCTGGTCGTGCCAGTCGGCCTCGGTCATCTCCCGGCCCGACGGGTGGATCCAGGCGAGGTCCTTAGGGCCGCCCCGGATGGTCGGCCGCCCCTCGAACCAGTGCCGCTGGCGCAGCGCGGGGTGGTCGCGGCGCAGCCGCAGCGCCGTGCGGGTGAGGCGGTGCACGTCGAGCCACGCGTCGTCGTCGGACCAGTCGATCCACGACAGCTCGCCGTCCTGGCAGTAGGCGTTGTTGTTGCCGCGCTGGGTGCGGCCCCGCTCGTCGCCGGCGGTGATCATCGGCACGCCGTTGCTCAGGCACAGCGTGGCCATCAGGTTGGCCGCCTGGCGCCGGCGCAGCTCCTGCACCTGCGGGTCGTCGGTCTCGCCCTCGACGCCGTGGTTCCACGACCGGTTGTTGTCGGTGCCGTCGCGGTTGTCCTCGCCGTTGGCCTCGTTGTGCTTGTGGTCGTAGGACACCACGTCGCGCAGCGTGAAGCCGTCGTGGGCGGTCACGAAGTTGACCGAGTTGTACGCCGAGCGGCCGTCGTCGGCGTAGAGGTCGGAGGACCCGGCCAGCCGGGTGGCGACGCGGTGGACGCCGGCGCTCTGCCCCCGCCAGAAGTCGCGGACGGTGTCGCGGTACTGGTCGTTCCACTCCACCCACGGCGGCGGCATCCGCCCCACGAGGTAGCCGTCCATCGAGGCGTCCCACGGCTCGGCGATGAGCTTGACGTGGCGCAGGACCGGGTCCTGGCCGATCGCGGTGAGCAGCGCGCAGCGCATGTCGACGTCGTGGCCGGTGCGGGTCAGCGCGGAGAGCAGGTCGAAGCGGAAGCCGTCGACGTGCATCTCGGTGACCCAGTAGCGCAGCGAGTCGAGGATCAGGCGCAGCGTCTGGGGGTCGTCGGAGCTGACGGTGTTGCCGCAGCCGGTGACGTCGAAGTAGGCGTCGTCGAACGTGGCGGCGCCGGTGACGGGGTCGGTGGTGGGGGTCGCGCGCTTGTAGAACCCGCGGTCGTCGAGCCCGCGGAACGACAGCGTCGGCCCGAGCGGGCCGGCCTCCGCGGTGTGGTTGTAGACCACGTCGAGGATCACCTCGAGGCCCGCGCGGTGGAAGCCCTTCACCATCTCCTTGAACTCCGCGACCTGTTCGCCGCGCTGGCCCGTGGCGGCGTACGGGTGGTGCGGGGCGAAGTAGCCGATCGAGTTGTAGCCCCAGTAGTTCGACGTGCCCCGGGCGGTCAGCGCGGGCTCGGAGACGAACTGGTGGACGGGCAGCAGCTCCACCGCGGTCACGCCGAGGTCCTTGAGGTAGCCGGTGACCGCCGGGTGGGCGAGACCGGCGTAGGTGCCGCGCAGCTCCTCGGGCACGCGCGGGTGCAGCGCGGTCATCCCCTTGACGTGGGCCTCGTAGATCACGGTGTCGCGCCAGCGCCGCCGCATCGGGACGTCGCCCTCCCAGTCGAAGGTCGGGTCGACCACCACGCTGCGCGGCACGTGGGGCGCGGAGTCGGTGGTGTCGGGCTCCAGCGGCGCACCGCGGCGGTAGGAGTACGTCGACTCGTCGGGCACGTAGTCGCCGCAGACCGCGAGGCCGTAGGGGTCGAGCAGCAGCTTGGCGGGGTTGAACCGCAGCCCGCGCTCGGGGTCCCACGGCCCGTCGACGCGGTAGCCGTAGCGGGTGCCGCTCGGCAGCGCCGGGATGGCGCCGTGGAAGATGCCGAGCGAGCGCTCGGTGAGCGGGTAGCGCCTCTCCACCTCCGGGCCCTCGGTGCCGGCGGGGGGCTCCTCGACCAGGCACACCCAGGCGTGGGTGGCGTTCGGGGCGTAGACCGCGAAGTTCGTCGCCTCCTGGGTCCACGTGGCCCCCAGGGGCCAGTTGCGGCCGGGCCAGACCGGGGAGGTCTGCCCGAGGTGGGTCCAGGTCGTCGGCGTCACGGGCGCCATCATCGCCGATGGTGGCAGCATGCCGTGGGCGGCCCGGCGCACGCGGGATCCACCTGCCGATCGGCGCCGGCCGCGCACCGACCGACACAGGGGCGCCCGTCCGCGGGCCCGAGGAGACGAGGACGAGACCATGGGTGAGTTCGTACGGCTGGAGGTCGCCGACGGCGTCGCGACGATCCGGCTCGACCGGCCGAAGATGAACGCGATCAGCACCCAGGTGCAGGACGAGCTGCTCGCCGCGGCGCTGGAGGCCACCGAGCGCGACGACGTGCGCGCCGTGGTGCTCTACGGCGGGGAGCGGGTCTTCGCGGCGGGCAACGACGTCAAGGAGATGGCCGCCATGTCGCACGTCGACATGGTCAAGCGCTCCGGGCCCCTGCAGGCGGCCGTCACCGCGGTGGCCCGCATCCCCAAGCCCGTCGTCGCCGCCGTGACCGGCTACGCCCTCGGCGGCGGCTGCGAGCTCGCGCTGGCCGCCGACGTCCGCTTCGCCGCCGACGACGCCGTGCTCGGCCAGCCGGAGGTGCTGCTCGGCATCATCCCGGGCGCCGGCGGCACCCAGCGGCTGAGCCGCCTGGTGGGGCCGAGCCGGGCCAAGGACCTGATCTTCACCGGCCGCTTCGTGGGGGCGGCGGAGGCCTTGGCCATCGGCCTGGTCGACAAGGTCGTGCCGGCCGCCGACGTGCACGCCGAGGCGCTGGCGTGGGCCGGGCAGTTCAGCGGTGCGGCGGCGTACGCCCTGCGCGCGGCCAAGGAGAGCGTGGACCGGGGCCTGGAGGTCGACCTCGACAGCGGCCTGGAGATGGAGCGTCAGCAGTTCGCGGCGCTGTTCGCCACCCGCGACCGGGAGATCGGGATGACGTCGTTCGTGGAGCGCGGACCGGGCAAGGCGGTCTTCGAGGGGCGCTGACCCGCCCCTGTCCGAGGCGTCGGCGACCCGCCGGTGGACACGTGTACGCCCACGCGTCGCGTGTGTCATCCTTCACACCCTGGCGCCCGCCGCGCCGGACGAACGAGCCGGCGCACGGGCCGGACGACTGCTGAAGGGGTGCACGATGGCGCGACTGGGGACGCGACTGGGTCGGAAGGGCAGCACGCCCGCCGAGGGCGAGGAGGCCGACGAGACGACGGCCGCCGCGGCCAAGGAGCCGAAGCCCCGGCGCGACCACAGCAAGCTCGTGGCCACGGTGCGCCAGCGCCTCGCGCAGGTGGTGTGGCTGCTGTTCGTGCTGTGTGCGCTGGCCCTGGCCGTCGGGGCGCTGCTGATCGCCATCGACGCCAACCGCGGCAACGACCTGGTGCGCGCGGTGCTCGACACCGCCGACGCCGTCGACCTCGGCATCTTCTCGCGCGCCAAGGGCATCATGGAGTTCAAGGGCAGCAACGCCGCCACCAAGAACGCCCTGGTCAACTGGGGCCTCGGTGCCGTCGCCTACCTCGTGGTCGGCCGGATCCTCGACCGGATCATCCGGCCCTGACGTCTCGCGCCCGACCCTGACCGACCCTGACAGCGGTGCTGTCAGGCATGTGAGATAGCCAACGACGGCCCTCGGTACCGCCGTTGGTGACCCGGCGGTAACCTCGGCCACACATCGAGTGCACAGGAGGGGCCCGCCCGGCCATCTGCCATGAACATCATCGTCTGTGTGAAGTACGTTCCCGACGCCACCGCCGACCGCCAGTTCGAGTCCGACTACACCGTCGACCGCGTGGGTGTCGACGGCCTGCTGTCCGAGCTCGACGAGTACGCCGTCGAGCAGGCCCTCCAGCTCAAGGAGAAGGCCGGCGACGACACCACCGTCACCGCCCTCTGCGTGGGTCCCGAGAAGGCCGTCGACGCCGTCCGCAAGGCCCTGCAGATGGGGGCCGACCAGGGTGTGCTCGTCTCCGACGAGGCCATCGCCGGCTCCGACTACATCGCCACCTCGCTCGTGCTGGCCAAGGCCGTCGAGAAGGCCGGTGCGGAGAAGCCCGTCGACCTGGTCATCTGCGGCATGGCCAGCACCGACGCCTCCGGCAGCGTCGTCCCGGCGATGCTCGCCGAGCGTCTCGACCTGCCCCAGGTCACGTTCGCCTCGGTCATCGAGACCCAGGGCGACCAGATCCGGGTGAAGCGCGACTCCGACACCGCCACCGAGGTCATCGGTGCGACGTTCCCGCTGGTGCTGTCGGTGACCGACCAGACCGGCGAGGCGCGCTACCCCTCCTTCAAGGGCATCATGGCCGCGAAGAAGAAGCCGATGCAGACGTGGTCGCTCGCCGACATCGGCGTCGACCCCGCGCAGGTCGGTCTCTCCGTGGCCTGGAGCCAGGTCGAGGAGGCCGCCGAGCGCCCGCCGCGCACGGCCGGCGAGATCGTCACCGACGAGGACGGGTCGGGCGCCAGCGCGCTGACCGGGTTCCTCGCCTCCAAGAAGTTCATCTGAGGACGAGGAGCACTGATGTCTGAGGTCCTGGTCGTCGTCGACCACGTCGACGGCGCGATCCGCAAGCCCACCTTCGAGCTGCTGGCCCTGGCCAAGCGCCTCGGCTCGCCCGCTGCGGTCTTCTTCGGCGGTGCCGACAAGGCCACCGCCGTCGCGGAGAAGCTCACCGCCTACGGCGCCGACAAGATCTACGTCGTCGACGACGCCGAGATCAAGGGCTACCTGGTGGCCCCCAAGGCCGAGGCCCTGCAGCAGCTGGTGGAGAAGACCTCCCCGGCCGCCGTGCTGCTGGTCTCGGGCTACGAGGGCAAGGAGGTCGCCGGTCGCCTGGCGATCAAGACCGGCTCGGGGCTGATCACCGACGCCGTGGACGTCGAGGAGGGCGGGGTGACCACGCAGAGCGTGTTCGCCGGCAACTTCTCGGTGAAGGCCAAGGTCACCACCGGCACCCCGATCATCACCGTCAAGCCCAACTCCGCCACCCCGGAGGAGACCCCGGGCGCCGGGGCGGTCGAGCAGTTCGCCGCCACCATCTCGGAGAAGGCCAAGAAGGCGCAGATCGTGGCCCAGCAGCCGCGTCAGGCCACCGGTCGCCCCGAGCTCACCGAGGCCGCGATCGTGGTCTCCGGTGGTCGTGGCACCGGCGGCGACTTCGCCCCGGTCGAGGGCCTCGCTGACGCCCTGGGTGCCGCGGTCGGCGCCTCGCGTGCCGCCGTCGACTCCGGGTGGATGCCGCACAGCTTCCAGGTGGGCCAGACCGGCAAGACCGTGTCGCCGCAGCTCTACGTGGCCAACGGCATCTCCGGTGCGATCCAGCACCGCGCCGGCATGCAGACCTCCAAGACGATCGTCGCGGTCAACAAGGACGAGGAGGCGCCGATCTTCGAGCTCGTCGACTTCGGTGTGGTGGGCGACCTCCACGCGGTCCTGCCCGCGGCCACCGAGGAGATCACCAAGCGCAAGGGCTGAGCCGCCCCGACGCCACGACGGCCCGGCACCCCACGAGGGGTGCCGGGCCGTCGTGCGTCCCGCCCGGGGGTCAGCCGCGCGAGAACCAGTCGGGCTCCACGACCAGGCCCACCGGCCGGGTGACCAGTCGGCGGTTCTCCGCGGTGCCCCGGAGCCACACCGGCCGCAGCGCGGTGTTGTTCGCGGTGTCGGACTCGACGAGGTCGCCGTCGGGGTTGGCCAGCACCTGCACGTAGTACTTGCCGTTGGGCAGGTCGGCCACCTTGAACGACTGCCCGGCCCGGTACTGCCCGTAGGTGTCGCCGTGGCCCGACGAGAGCACCTCGCGCAGCGACAGCGACCCGCGGCTGCCGCACGAGGTGGACAGGTCGTCCTGCTCCGCGCGCCAGGCGGCCCCGGGCACGGTCAGGTCGACGGCGTCGGTGTTGGCGAGGCAGAACGCCTCCTTGCGCGAGCGCACGACCTCGTCGAGGTCGGCGCTCAGCAGGGAGTAGCGGGCGAAGTCCTCGAAGTGCCAGTGCTGGTGGGTGTCGTCGGCGTCCCAGTGGAAGTCGGCGCCGGCGACGCGCTGGTAGCCCACCTGCTCGCCGTCGGCGTCGAAGAAGTACTGGTAGGCGTCCATCACGTCCTCGCCCTCGCGGCGGAAGCCGTCGACGACCAGCGGGCTGCTGCCGGCGTTCCAGACGGTGGCCGCGAACTGCAGGTAGCGACCGCTGTCGCTGAGCTGCATGCCCCAGGCCGGCAGCGAGCGCAGGTCGGGCTGGTCGGTCGGCACCTCGCCGGCGGCCGCGGCCCCGGGCTCGGTGTCCGCGGGCTCGTCGGCTGCCCCCGTGGCGGTGGGGTCGGCCTGCGGCCGGAACCAGGGCCCGTCGCGGCGCTCGCGCACCACGACGCTGAAGTCGCGCGCGGCGTCGGGGTCGGTGCCCAGCGCCGTCGCCCACTCGTCGCCGAAGGCGACGGTGGCGTCGTAGCGGCCCGGCTGCAGCCGCAACGAGGTGTACTCAGCGACCGGGGAGGCCCAGCCGGCCTCCACGCCCTGCACCGCACCGAGGGTGAACGGGTTCGACCCGCCGCACCAGCTGGGGTAGCGGGAGTCCGCGGGGCCGTGGGGTGCGTAGCGCTCCGACTCCCACCCGCCGACGCAGGCGCTGATGTCGATGGTGCGGGTCCTGCCGTCGCCGACCGGGTCGAGGGTGAGGGTGACGAAGTCGTCGAGCCCCCCGAAGCCCTCCGACGAGGGCATCGTGACGTCCTGGCCGTCGGGCGCGCGCCAGACGGTGCGGATCGGGTCGTCGTACGACGCCCGGGTGGTGCGGACCTCGAACGGGTCGGCGCCCGCGCGCAGGCGCACCCCGAGGTCGCCGTGGGCCCACCCGCGGTGCTGGCGCAGCCGCACCGTGTCGGGCGCCCACAGGGAGATGTCGGCGGGGGCGGCCGCTCGTGCGCCCACGGTGTCGGCGGAGGACCCGGAGGAGGACCCGGGGGAGCCGGCAGGGTCGGCTGCGGCGCCGGCGGCGGACAGGGCGGTGGCGGCTGCCGCGAGCGCTGCGACGGCGGCTGCGGCGCGACGGGCGGGGCGCGCGGGGGTGCGGGTGCGGGACATGGAGGCCTTCCGGATAGGTCGTGGTCGCAACCTATGACGCGTGGGGACCCCGTGGGGTTGTCTTTCCACCACTGACCTCGCTCGGGTGGGAGCCGCGTCGCGGCGTGGCCCGGCACGGGCTGGGTACCCGGAGGGTTCCTGCCTGCGACCCCGAGGAGCCCACCGTGCGATCACTGAGCGACCAGACCGAGACCGACCTGGGCGGCACCTGGAGCGTCCTGGTGCGTCAGAAGCGCGACCACGTGCGCCTCGACGAGCTGCTCGAGCGCCTCGTGCGGACCGAGGCCGACAGCCGCGACGCGACGCCGGACGACCCGCGGCGCGCGGCCTACGAGGAGACCATGAACCAGGTGTGCCGCCTGGTGTTCCCCCACGCCTTCGCGGAGGAGTCGGTGCTCTGGCCCGAGGTGCGCCGGGTGCTGCCCGACGGCGAGGAGCTGACCCTGCAGGTGGAGAAGGAGCACCAGGAGGTCAACGAGCTGGTGGTGCGCCTCGAGCAGCCGGCCACCGTCGGTGCGGCCCGCGGCCGCGTGGTGGCCCGGCTGGTGGAGATCTTGCGGGAGGACGTCCGCGACGAGGAGGACGTGATGCTGCCGCGGCTCCAGGAGGCGCTGGACGTCGCCCGGCTGCGCCGCCTCGGCCTCGCCTGGGAGGTCGTTCGACGCACGGCGCCCACGCGCCCGCACCCCCGCGTCTCGCGGCGGCCACCCGGCAACGTGCTGGCCGCGTTCCCGCTGAGCGTGCTCGACCGGGGCCGCGACGTCCTCGACAAGGCGGCGCGCCTCACCCCGCCGCCGGTCGCGGCGAGCCTGCGCTCAGCCAGCCTGGTGGCGGCCGGTGCGTCCGGTCGGGTCGAGCAGATCAGCGCGCTGCGCCGCGGCGAGGACCCCAGCACCAGCCGCTGAGGGCACCGGAGCGCCCGTGGCCACCGCGGCCAGGGGACCCGGCTGCGTGCCCGTCGGGACCGACGTCCCGGCGGGCACCGCTGCGCGACGGGAGTGGCGCAGCCGTGCAGCGAGGTGGGCCAGCACGACGGCGCCGGCGGCGATGCCCCACGGGGTGCCGGTCAGGGCCAGCACCAGCGCGAGGGTGAGCTGGAGTCGGTCGGGGAGCTGCAGGTGCATCGGGGTCTCCTTCGGGAGCGCGGTCAGGTGAGCAGGAGCAGGGCGAGCCCGACCAGCAGGGCCGGCACGGTGGTGAGCAGGGTGGCCAGCAGCGCCGAGCGGTGCTCGAGGGCGAACAGGGGGATCAGCGCGTCGCCGTCCTGGCTGATGGTGTTGGCCACCAGCGTCGGCAGCGGCATGCCACCGGCGACGAAGAGACCGGCGAAGACGATCTGCACCGCGCATCCGGGGATGAGGCCCACCAGGGCGCCCACGACGACGCCGGTGACGCCGAGGACGGGCAGCTGTGAGCCGTCGAAGCCGGTGAGGTGGGTGGTCAGCGACCACGCGAGGTAGGCCACGGCCACCCAGGTGGTGATGAAGGCGACCTCGTGGCCGCCGTGGCGCAGCACCTGCGTCATCGAGGTGGGGTGGGCGCTGCTGGTGTCGTCGTCGGCCAGCGAGCAGCCGCCGGCGACGAACGCGACCACGGCCAGCGTGGTGCCGGTCGCGCCGATCGCGAGGTAGGGGTCGACGCCGCCGAGCAGCGCGTGGCCGAGGGCGGCCGGGTCGAGCAGCTGGAACGTCACGGGCAGGCTGAGCACGGCGCCGGTGGCCAGCGCCAGCCACAGCACGGCGGGCAGCACCCCGAGGTCGTGCAGCCGGGGAAACGGCAGCGCGGACGCCGGGACGCCGGCGTCGGGGACCTGGGAGGTGCCGGGGACGTCCGGGACGTCGGGGGTGCGCAGCAGCACCGGGAGGAGAGTGGCGGGCAGCGACCCGCCGGTGGACCCCACCGCTGCGGCGACGGGCCGGCGCCGGTCGGCGCCCCGCCGTGCGCCGGCGGCGTCGGAACCGGCCCGGTCGGCCCGGCGGCGCGGGGCGATGCCGAGGGCGTCCACGGCGTACCCGGCCGCCGCCCCCGTGCCGACCAGCAGCACCTTCAGCTGCAGCGTCAGCAGGGGGTCGGCGGCCAGCAGCACCCAGGTGGCGTCGCCCATCGTGGCCACGAGGGCAGCGATGGCGGCGCCGTAGGACACCGCGCCGCGGGAGTACAGCGCCATCACCACGATCGCGCCGCCGCACCCCGGCGGCACCGTGAGGAGCGCCGCGACGAGCGGCCCGAGGCGCCGGTGGCGCTCCAGGGCCGCGTCGAGGCGGTGGCCCCAACGGTGCCGCGCCCACCCGAACGGTGCCACCAGGAGGGCGACGAAGACGCCGACCTCCATGAAGGCGTCGGCCAGGGGACGGACCACGAGCTCGAGCACGGTCTTCTCCTGACGGGGTGGCGGGGCGGTGACGGGCGGCGACGGGGTGGTGACGGGTGAGCCGGGTGGCTCAGGTGGTGCCGGTGAGCCGGGCGGCTCAGTCGTTCGGGGTGATGGCCTCCTTGGCCTTGTGCAGGAGGTTCTCCGCGCCCTGGAGGTAGGCGCCGCCGGCGGTGCCGGGCTTGCCCGGGCCCTTGCTGCCGTCGTAGGTGGCGAAGAGCAGCGGGTCGGGGGCCGGCACGTCGTTGATGTCGTCGGAGAGCGGACGACCCTGCTCGTAGCGGATCTCCTGGCCGCCGACGAGCGTGGTGCCCTGGGCCCAGCGGCCCTCGGAGGCGGTGCTGTTCTCGTGGAAGCTGTAGTAGGTGCGCGCGGCGTCGGCGTCCTCCTCCTCCTTCAGCGAGTCCTCGATGCCGTCGGTGTAGCCGTCCTCGATGAGCTGCTCGATGCCGAGCAGCCACTGCTGCTGGTGGAACGTGTCGCGCCCGAGGTTGAACTTGAGGGTGGCCTTGACGCCCGGGTCGTCGGTCATCTGGTAGATCCGGGCGGTCTGCAGCCGGCTCTGGGCCTCGGCGGCGACGTTGCTGCGGAAGTCGGCGAGCAGGTTGCCGCTGGCCGCGATGTAGCCGCCGTTCCACGGCACGCCCTGGCTGTTGGTCGGCATGGCCGCGCCACCGGCGACGATGGCGTGTTGCACGTTCTGGCCACCGAGGACGGCGGCGAGCGCCGGGTTGGCGGCGGCGGCGTCGGCCTGGGTCTCCGAGGGGGCGCCCTCGAGCAGGCGGGCCATCAGCGTCACGAGCATCTCGACGTGGCTGATCTCCTCGGTGCCGATGTCGAGGATCATGTCCTTGTACTTGCCGGGGATGCGGCAGTTCCAGCCCTGCCACAGGTACTGCATCATCACGGTCATCTCGCCGAACTGGCCACCGACCAGCTCCTGCACCTTGGCAGCGAGGAGGGCGTCGGGGCGGTCGGGCTTGACCTCGTTCTGGAGCTCGCTCATGTGTCGGAACATCGTGGGGCCTTCCGTCTGCAGGAGCGGCGGTCGCTCCCGATGACCACCACCGTGCCGGGCCCCCGTGTCCGGGCCGTGCGGCGTCGCGTGTGCCCAGCGGTGTGCCCAGCGGTGTGCCCGGCGGTGTGCCGGCGCGTACGACGGGGGGTGCTCGGCGACGTGTCCCGCGTGGTGGTGCGCGGCGTGGCACCGCCCGTGCCGCACCCCGTGACGCCCCCCGTGACGGGCCCGGCGACGGGGGCGTCCCCGGGCCGTCACCGGGGCGTCACCGCCGCGCCACCGGGGCACCCCCGACGCGTGCGGCGCGAGCGGAAAAGAGCCCTCTTGGGCGGGCATGAGCCGAGGTGGCACGGGGCACCTGAGGAGGTCCCCGGGTTCGCTCGGGTCCGGGGCGGGAGGGAACCATGGAGCACGCCGTACCACTGCGACCTCGGGTGTGCCTGCTGGGGGAGTTCCGGCTCACCTTCGCCGGCGAGGAGGTGCGGGTCTCGCAGCCCGCCCAGCGCCTGCTCACCCATCTCGTCGTCGCCCACCGCGGTGAGCCGGTACGTCGTGCCGGGCTGGCCGAGCGGCTCTGGCCCGAGGCGGCCCCGGGGCGTGCGGCGTCCAGCCTGCGCTCGGTGCTGTGGCGCCTGCCCCGTCCGCGTGCCCGCACCCTCGTGGTCGGCGACTCCACCACCGTGCGCCTCTCGCCCGAGGTGCAGGTCGACCTCTGGGAGGCCGAGCACCTCGCCGCGCTGCTGTGCGCCGAGGAGCCGCCCGCCTCCGACGTGCTCGCCGACCTGGGCCTGCTCGCCCTCGACGTGCTGCCGGAGGTCGACGACGACTGGCTGGAGGTGGAGCGGGAGGGACACCGCCAGCGCCGCCTGCACGCCCTCGAGCGCAGCGCCGTCACGCTGTGCGAGCGGGGCCGGTTCCACGACGCGCTCACCGCCGCGCTGACCGCCGTGCGCTCCGAGCCGCTGCGCGAGAGCGCCCACCGCCGCGTCATCGAGGTGCACCTGGCCGAGGGCAACCACGCCGAGGCGCTGCGCCAGTACCAGGGCTACCGCCGCCTGCTGGCCGACGAGCTGGGCCTGCCGCCGTCGCCGGCGATCCGCCGCCTGGTGCAGCCGCTGCTCGGGCGTCCCGTGGACGCCGTCGGCCAGGCCGGCTGACCCGCCACTACCCTCGGGCCGCATGAGCACGGCGGGCAGCAGCAGCCAGGGCAGCACCACCACCGAGCAGGACGTCGTCGCGGCCGCGGTGCGGGCGCGCACGGCGAGCCACGCGCTGGCGCTGGCCACCCGCGCGGCCAAGGACGAGGTGCTGGAGGCGATGGCGCGCGGGCTGCACGAGCGGGCCGAGGAGGTGCTGGCCGCCAACGCCGACGACGTGGCGCGCGCCGAGGCCGGCGGCACGGCGCCGCACGTCGTCGACCGGCTGCGACTCGACCACGACCGGCTCGCCGCCGCGGCCCAGGGGCTGCGCGACGTCGCGGGGCTGCCCGACCCGGTCGGTGAGGTGGTGCGGGGCAGCACGCTGGCCAACGGCCTCGAGCTGCGACAGCTGCGGGTGCCGTTCGGGGTGGTCGCGATGGTCTACGAGGCGCGGCCGAACGTGACCGTCGACGCCGCGGGGATCTGCCTGAAGTCGGGCAATGCCGTGCTGCTGCGCGGCAGCTCGAGCGCGCGGGCGACCAACGCCGCGCTGGTCGCGGTGCTGCGCGACGCCGTGGCCACCGCCGACGTCGGGCTGCACCCCGACGTCGTGCAGCTGGTGCCCGGCGAGGGCCGCGACGCCGTGACGGCGCTGATGCGTGCCCGCGGCCACGTCGACGTGCTGGTCCCGCGCGGGGGAGCGGGCCTGATCGCCTCGGTCGTGGAGGGCTCCACCGTGCCGGTGATCGAGACCGGCGTCGGCAACTGCCACGTCTACGTCGACGCCGCCGCCGACCTCGACAAGGCGCTGGCCATCGTGCTGAACGCCAAGACGCAGCGCACCAGCGTCTGCAACGCCGCCGAGTCGCTGCTCGTGCACGCCGACCTGGTCGACACCTTCCTGCCGCGGGTCGTCACCGCCCTGCAGGAGGCCGGGGTCACCGTGCACGGCGACCCCGTGGTGGCCGCGCTCGACGGGGTGGTCGCCGCCACCGACGACGACTTCGCCGCCGAGTACCTCTCCCTCGACGTCTCCGCGGCCGTGGTGGCCTCCGTGGAGGAGGCGGTCGCCCACGTGCGGCGCTGGTCCAGCGGCCACACCGAGGCCATCGTGACCGAGGACCAGCGGGCGGCGCGCCGGTTCACCGCGGCCGTCGACTCCGCGGTGGTGATGGTCAACGCCTCCACCCGCTTCACCGACGGCGCCGAGCTCGGCTTCGGTGCCGAGATCGGGATCAGCACGCAGAAGCTGCACGCGCGCGGACCGATGGGGCTGGCCGAGATGACCTCCACCAAGTACGTCGTGACCGGTGACGGCCACGTGCGCTGAGCCCGGTCCCGCCCGGTAGGCTGTCGGTCATGACCGCCGCGCAGCTCGTGCAGAACCTGGTCCTCGTCGCCTCCGAGGAGGAGCACGAGGTCAACCACCTCCTGTCGTGGGGCATCGGTGTGCTGACCCTGGCCATCCTGCTCGGCCTGGCCTACGCCCTGGCCGCCTTCGGCAACGGGCGCGAGCACAGCTGACCCGCGTGCAGGCCCACCCATGACCTCCCGCCCGGGCAGGCGCCGTCGCGTCGGCGTCATGGGCGGCACGTTCGACCCGATCCACCACGGCCACCTCGTGGCGGCCTCCGAGGTGCAGGCGTGGTTCGACCTCGACGAGGTCGTCTTCGTGCCGACCGGCGACCCGTGGCAGAAGTCCGACCGGCGGGTCTCCCCGGCCGAGGACCGCTACCTGATGACGGTCATCGCCACTGCCGCCAACCCCCGCTTCACGGTGAGCCGCGTCGACATCGACCGGTCGGGGCCGACGTACACGATCGACACGCTGCGCGACCTGCGCGCCGCCCGTCCGGAGGCCGACCTCTACTTCATCACCGGCGCCGACGCGCTGGCCGACATCTTCACCTGGCGCCACGCCGAGGAGCTGTTCGCCCTCGCGCAGTTCGTCGGCTGCACCCGCCCGGGCTACGAGATGGACGAGCAGACGCTGGCTGCCATCCCGGCCGACCGGGTGACCATGGTGGAGATCCCCGCCCTGGCCATCTCCTCCAGCGACTGCCGCGAGCGCAAGCGCCGCGGCGAGCCGGTCTGGTACCTGGTGCCCGACGGCGTCGTGCAGTACCTCGCCAAGCACGACCTCTACCCCCAGCAGACGGACCACCGCACGGTGGACCACCCCGCACGGCCCGTCACCACCGCAGCACCGCACGACCAGCACGACCAGCACGGCCAGCACGACCAGCACCCGTCCGTCCCACCCGCAGCCGACCTGTCCGGAGCCCCATGACCGCCACCGACCACGCCCTCGAGCTCGTGCACGCCGCCGCCCGCGCGGCCTCCGACAAGCTCGCCCAGAAGATCGTCGCCTTCGACGTCAGCGAGCAGCTCGCCATCACCGACGCCTTCGTCATCGCCTCGGCCACCAACGACCGCCAGGTCAAGGCCATCGTGGACGCCGTCGAGGACGGCCTGCGCGAGATCGGCGCCAAGCCGGTGCGCCGCGAGGGCGAGCGGGACGGCCGCTGGGTGCTCATCGACTACGGCGAGGTCGTCGTCCACGTGCAGCACGAGGAGGAGCGGGAGTTCTACGCCCTCGAGCGGCTGTGGCGCGACTGCCCCGTGATCGCGCTGCCCGCGGACGTCACCTCTCCGCAGCGGTGAGCGGCGCCCCCCGGCGCCTGGTGCTGCTGCGCCACGGACGTACCGCTTGGAACGCCGCCCGCCGGGTGCAGGGCCAGCTCGACGTCGACATCGACGACGTCGGCCACGACCAGGCCGCCGCCGTCGCCCCGGTGCTGGCCGCGCTGGAGCCGGCTGCGCTGTGGTGCTCCGACCTGCTGCGGGCCCGACGCACGGCGGCGTACCTGGAGGCCGCCACCGGGCTCGAGGCGCAGCCCGACCCCCGGTTGCGGGAGTACTTCCTCGCCGAGCGCCAGGGCCTGGCCCACGAGGAGTACGCCGCGGTGGCCCCCGAGGAGTTCGCGGTGTTCCGGACCGGCGACTTCGACGTGGTGCCGGGCGGCGAGGACGCCGAGACCGTGACGAAGCGGATGTGCGCCGCCCTCGGCGACCTGCTCGACTCCGTGGCCGACGGCCAGGTGGCGATCGCGGTCTCCCACGGCGCGGCCGTGCGCGACGCCGTGCCGGCCCTGCTCGGCTGGCCCGAGCAGGGGCGGGCCGCCCTGCACGGCCTCGACAACTGCGGGTGGGTGGAGCTCGACCGGGCCGGGCCGTCGGCCCCCCTGCGGCTGGCGGCGTACAACCGCGTCGCTGCAGGTCAGCGGGTGGGTGCGGCGTCGGTCGACCCCGGCACGACACCCTGATTTCACATCGACGACGACGTGTTGCTACTGTTCCGCAGGTCGCCAGCACGGAGTGATCCGGCCGGCGAGGCGGGGCTGTGGCGCAGCTGGTAGCGCATCTGCATGGCATGCAGAGGGTCAGGGGTTCGAGTCCCCTCAGCTCCACCCGCACACCGAACGGGGCGGTCCCACCAGGGGCCGCCCCGTTCGTCGTTCTCCCCCTTCCGGGTGGTCGTCCGGCCCGATCGCTTGTCGGCCCTGCGCAGATCGGACCATCCTGTCGAGCAATACCTCGACAACCTGTTGAGGTCTGAGCGCCGGAGGACCAGATGAGCACAGCAGGGCACGGCCGGGTCAGCAGCCAGTCGCTGGGTGGCGAGGAGGGCGAGGTCGTCGACTGGACCGACCTCGGCCGACGGATGTGGGACTTCCTCACCGGCCGGCAGGCCGCCATCCACTACCGCTTCGAGGACATGGCGGTGGAGGTGCCGCGCGACACCGGCTCCAACGCCCCGCGCGCGACCTGGAAGATCGACGGCACGCTCACCATCACCACGACCGACTCCCAGGTCGGCCCCGGCAGCGACGGGCGGGGCTGACCCGTGGCCGTCCGGGTGGCGGCCGACCTGCGCGTGCGCATCGAGCAGGACGACGTCGAGCCCGTCACGGTGCACGTGCGCGGCGTCGACAGCCGCCTGACGATGGAGGTCAGCGACCCGGCCGCCTTCGCCGGCTCCGGCGACGTCGCCGCCGTGCGCACCTTCGCCGAGGAGCTGGCCGCCCGGGGCGTCGTCGTGCGGGTCGTGCACGACGGGCGGCTGCTGGTCTGCCTGGGCGCGGTGTCGGCGCCGTGGTGGCAGCGGCGGGCCACCGGCTCGCGCCGCATCCGCCTCGGCAGCGTGCGCGGCGCCCTCACCTCGGCCCGGGCGCGGGCCCGCCGCGCACCCAGCGTGCTGCCCAGCGGCTCGCTGCTGCCGCCGACGACGCTGTGGCCGCTGGTGCCGACGTTCGCCCGGCGCCGCCGCGCCCGGGTCACCACCACCCACGACCCCGGACGCGGGGGTGCGGCCCGGCTGGTGCTGGTGCGCGAGGCGGTGTGGGCCGGCGAGCGCCAGCCCATCTACTGGCTCGGCGACGGCGTGACCCTGGGCTCCGACCCCTCCTGCGACGTGGTGCTGGTCGGGCTCGAGGCCCGGCACGCGCGCATCGACCACGACGACGACGACGAGTACGTCGTGGTGGCCCTCGACGGGGCGGTGCGGGTGCACGGCGCCCTGGTCGAGCGCAGCGTCCTGCGCACCGGCACCCGTCTCGACGTCGGCGGCCACCACCTGGCCTACACCCGCGAGGAGCACGCCGACCACGGGCGGCCGCACTACGGGCGGGTCGGTGGCGAGCTGGGCCGTCAGCTGCCGCAGGCGCCGCGCACGTCGCTGCGGGCCCAGCCGGAGCGGCCCCTCGACGGTTGAGCCGGTCCGTTAGGTCAGCCTCACCTTTCTGGAACCGTTCCAGAGAACCTGCTTGAGTAGGCGTACCGAGCGAGAGGAGCTCCCCATGACCGACATCCTGGACACCCGGACCACCCACGTGGCCCGCCCGCCCTTCACCGCCTCCGAGCAGCTGGCCGCCCACCTGCAGCAGATGAGCGTCGACCTGATCGACCTCCACCTGCAGGGCAAGCAGGCGCACTGGAACGTCGTCGGCCTGAACTTCCGCGACCTCCACCTCGCCCTCGACGAGGTCGTCGACGCCGCCCGCGCGTTCAGCGACACCATCGCCGAGCGCATGCGCGCCGTCTACGTCACCCCCGACGGGCGCGCCCGCACCGTCGCGGCGCAGACGAGCCTGCCGGAGTTCCCGGCCGACGAGGTCGACGCCGCGCAGACCGTCGACCTGATCACCGCCGCGATCTACGCCACCACCGGCACCGCGCGCCGCATCCACGACGAGGTGGACGCCGAGGACCCGACCACGGCCGACATCCTGCACACCGTCATCGAGCGCCTCGAGCAGCTCGCCTGGATGATCGACGCCGAGAACCGCGTCGCCAACCGCAGCCTGCCGCGCTCGATCCACCGCTCCTGAGCCGAGCGCTCCCGCACGGGCTCGACCCACGGCCCCGCCACTCACCGCCCTCGGGCGCAGGTGGCGGGGCCGTCGGCGTACGTCTTCCCGGGTCGGTCAGCGACCGAAGCGCATCGCGAAGTCCTCCACCGCCAACGACGTCACCGGGTCGGCCCCGCCGAGCCAGGCCAGCGGGCCGTCGGCGGCGACGTCCCAGCGGGCGGCGGCAGGCCGCACCCGGCCGCGGGTGCGCACCGGGCTGGCCAGGGTCGCACCGCCGCGGGTCTGCACCACCGAGCCCGTCAGCGGCACCGGCAGCCGTACGGACGGCAGCCGGCGGGGGGTCGACGTCGCAGAGGCCACCGGCCGGCCGTCGACCTCGGCGGCAGGGCCCGCAGGGGCGTCGAGCCCCGACAGGTCGGCCAGCTCCTTGGGGATGCCCCACAGGGCGCGGCCCCCGGCGCGCGAGGCGGGGCTGTCGACCCAGATGTGGGTGATCGACAGGCCGGGGCGCCGGCGGTGGCCCACGACGACCCCGGCCAGCAGCTCGCGGTAGCCCATCAGTCCCCGCGCGTCGTAGTCGACGAACGCGGTGAGCGCCAGGGCCGTGCCGCGGGCCGCCAGGGGACGCGCCCCGCGGGGCAGCGGCGGCAGGTCCGCGACCGGCACCCGCCACAGCCCGACCAGGCCGGTGCCGGCGAGGTGCCACGGCTCGGGCGGGTACGCCGCGTCCCCGGTCGGCCCGGTGGCCCCCGTCGTTCCCGTCGGCCCGGTCACGAGACCGTCTCCAGCTCGTCCCAGTCGACGCGGGCGGTGCGCTGCTGGTACTCCCTGACCCGGCCGGGCCAGTTGGTGCTGATCCGCCCGCCCTCGGCGTACCAGCTCGCGCAGCCCGACCACACCGAGTCGGCCAGGCGCGACTGCATCTCGGCGTCGAAACCGGCGTAGGCCTCCGGGCGGGGTGCGACGCTGCGGGCCCTGCCCTCGGCGATGCCGCGGGCGACCTGCGCGATCCAGCCGGCCTGCGACTCGAGCATCGCGATGATCGAGCTGCCGCCGAGGTTGGTGTTGGGGCCGTACACGCAGAACAGGTTGGGGTAGCCGGGCACGCCCAGACCGAGGTGGGCCCGCGCGCCGTCGCTCCACTCGTCGTGGAGGCGCCGTCCCTCGACCCCGGTGACCTCCACGCCGTCGAGGAAGCGGGTGGCCGCGAAGCCGGTGCCCCACACCACGACGTCGGCCTCGTGCAGGCGCCCGTCGGCGGTGCGGACACCGGTGGGCTCGACCCCCGTGACGGCCTCGTCGACCACCTCGACGTGGTCGCGGGTGAGCGCGGGGTACCACGCGTTGCTGAAGAGCAGGCGCTTGCAGCCCAGCGGGTAGTCCGGCACCAGCCGCGCCCGCAGCCGGGGGTCGCGCACCTGCGCGCGCAGGGTGAGCCGCCACAGCGCCCGCAGGCCCCGCATGACCACGGGTCCGGCCGGCGACTCCTCCGACAGGCTGCCGTTGAGCAGCTCGGTGAGCCGGAACCAGGCCCGGCGCTCGACCCCCATCAGCCCCGGCACCCGGCCGAACACCCGGTGGTGGCGCTCGCCCCACGCCTGGTCGGGCTTCGGCACGACGTACGGCGCGGAGCGCTGGAAGACCGTCAGGGCGCCGACGCGGTCGACGATGCCGGGCACGAGCTGGATGGCGCTGGCGCCGGTGCCGACCACCGCCACCCGCTTGCCGGTGAGGTCGACGTCGTGGCGCCAGCGTGCGGAGTGGAAGGCCGGGCCGGCGAAGTCCTCCACGCCCGGCAGCCGCGGCACCACCGGCTCGGAGAGCTGGCCGGTGGCCACCACGACCAGGTCGGCGTCGTACGTCGGGCCCTCGGCGGTGCTCACCCGCCAGCGGTGGTCGTCGTCGGACCACGCCAGCCCCGTGACGGTGCGCCCGGTCTCCACGACGTCGAGCAGGCCCTCGCGCGCGGCGGTACCGCGCAGGTAGTCGAGGATCTCCGGCTGGGTGCCGTAGCGGCGCCGCCAGTCGGTCTTCACCGCCCACGACCACGAGTACAGCGGCGACGGCACGTCGCAGGCGGCGTTGGGGTAGGTGTTGTCGCGCCACACGCCGCCGACCCCGTCGGCGCGCTCGAGCACCGTGACGTCGGTGACGCCCTGCTCGCGCAGGGCGCGCACCACGCCCAGGCCGCCGAAGCCCGCGCCCACCACGACCACGCGGGGGCCGCGCGGGGTGGCTCCGGGCGCCGCCGGGGGAGCGGCCGCGGGGTCGGTGCTGGTCTCGGCGTCTGCGTCACGGGGGGTGTCCACGCCGCGAACCTAGGACGGCGCGTGCGCGACCGGGAGGCGTCGGCGATGATCGACCTGATGATTCCGGACAACCTGGAGCCGCCCGGGGCGGTCGACGCCGACTTCCCCCGGGCCGCAGCGGGGGTGGCCCTGCTGGTGCGCTACGCCGTCGCGCACGGCGTCGGCGCGGCCCAGGCGCTGGCCGGCACCGGGCTGCGCGCCGACGACCTCGGGGTGCGCGGGGCCGTGGTGACCGCGGCGCAGGAGCTGCGGGTGGTGCGCACGCTGCGGCGCCGGTTCCCCGACGCGGGCGCCGCGGTGGGCGCGACGTACGAGGCCTCGACGTTCGGCGTGCTGGGCTACGCGATGCTCACCAGCCGCACCGTGCTCGACGCGGTGCAGGTGGGCCTGCGCTACCTCGACCTCAGCCACGCCTTCGTCATCCCCTCGACGGTGGTCGAGAGCGGCCGGGTCGTGGCCACCCTCGACGGCCGCGCGCTGCCCGGCGACGTGCGGTCGTTCCTGGTGGCCCGCGACGCGACCGCCATCGACACGCTGCTGGCCTCGCTCGTGCCGGGCGGGCTCGGCGCCCGGCTGTCCCTCGGCGCCGACGTGGCCCGCCTCGAGGTGGACCTCGACCAGCTCGCCCGGCCGCTGCCGCGGCGCGACCCCCGCGCCGCGGTGCTCGCCGAGCAGGTGTGCCACGACGTGGTGGCCCGGCGTCGCGAGCGCAGCGGACCGGCCCAGGACGTGCGGGTGCTGATCGCCCAGAAGCTCGGCACGGGCGCCCCGATGCCCGAGGTGGCCGCCGACCTCGGCCTGAGCGAGCGCACGCTGCGCCGCCGCCTCGCCGGGGCCGGCACGAGCTACCGTGCGCTGCTCGACGAGGTGCGGGCCCCGATGGCCGCCGAGCTGCTCGCCACGGGCCTGCCGGTGGCCGAGGTGGCCCGCCGCCTGGGGTACGCCGAGGCCGCCGCGCTCACCCACGCCCACCGGCGGTGGACCGGCCGGCCCCCGCGCGGCCGCTGAGCCCCGCGACGGTCCTGCGCCGATCCCGCGCCGACCCCGCGCCGATCCCGCGCCGACCCCGCGCCGTTCACCCAGCGGTCACCGGCTGCCCACCTGTGCGCCGCCGGGGACACCACCTCGGCTTCCTAGGGTGCGCCCGTCGAGGCGCGTACCGCGCGGCGACCACACCGATCGATCAGGGAGACCCACCGCGATGACGACTGCCCCCACGTCCCGGCCGACCACCGCCGACGGCCGCACCAGCCTCCAGCTCGTGCCGGTCCCGCAGGGCACCCGCCACGGCTCGCGCAGCTACGCCACCTGCTTCTTCCGCTGCGGCCTGGCCTGCGACCACCCCGAGCCCAACCAGACCGGCCACGGCCACGTGCAGGACGAGATCGTGAAGGCCGTCGCCCGGCGCTCGGTGCTCAAGGGCGCCGCGACCACCGGCGGCGTGATGGTGCTCGGCGGGCTCGCCGCCGGCGCCGTGGCCGCCCCCGCCGCCGCCGCCGCCCCGTCGGGTGCGGCCCGCGCCGCCCTCAGCGGCGACCTGGCCCGCGCCGCGTTCGCGCCGGTCGCCCCCAACAAGCGCGACGCCGTCACGGTGCCCCGCGGCTTCGACCACTCCGTCGTCATCGGGTGGGGCGACCGCGTCGAGCCCGGCGCCCCGCGCTTCGACGCCTACGAGCAGACCCCCGAGGCCGCCAAGAAGCAGTTCGGCTACAACTGCGACTACGTCGGCGTGCTGCCGCTGGTCACGGGCCGGGGCGGCCGGGTCAAGAAGAGCTACGACCCCAGCGCCCGCGGCTTCCGCGAGGCGCTGCTCGTGGTCAACCACGAGTACACCGACGAGAACATCATGTTCCCGGCCGACACCTACACCGACCTCGAGATCAAGGCCATCGCGATGGCCAACCACGGCATGTCGGTGGTGCACATCGAGCGGGCCCGCACCGTCGGCGACTGGAAGCAGGTCGTCAACCTCGCGAAGGCGCCGTACAACCGCCGCCTGCACATCGACACCGAGTTCGTCATCGACGGCCCCGCCGCCGGCGACGAGCGCATGCGCACCACCGCCGACCCCACCGGCACCCGCGCGCTCGGCACCCTGAACAACTGCGCCGGCGGCACGACCCCCTGGGGCACGGTGCTCTCCGGCGAGGAGAACTTCAACCAGTACTTCGACCGCTCCGGTGCCCTCGACTCCCGCTACACCGCGCAGTACGCGCGCTACGGCATCAGCGGCTCGGGCCGCGGCTGGAGCGAGGTCGACCCCCGCTTCGACCTCACCACCGAGCCCCACGAGCCCCACCGCTTCGGCTGGATCGTCGAGGTCGACCCGTTCGCGCCGAAGTCCGCCCCCCGCAAGCACACGATGCTCGGCCGCTTCAAGCACGAGGGCGCCAACGTCGTCATCGCGAAGAACGGCCGCGCGGTGGCCTACATGGGCGACGACGAGCGCGGCGACTACCTGTACAAGTTCGTCTCCGCGCAGCAGTTCGACGACGCCGGCACGCCCGCCGCGCGCCGCCACAACATGGCGCTGCTCACCGAGGGCACCCTGTACGTCGCCCGCCTCGTCGGCGACGGCACCGAGGATGGGGAGTACGACGGCACCGGCGAGTGGATCCCGCTGTGCTCCGACACCGAGTCGTTCGTCGAGGGCATGTCGGTCGCCGAGGTGCTCCTGTTCACCCGGCTGGCCTCCGACAAGGTCACCCCGACCCGGATGGACCGCCCCGAGGACGTCGAGCCCAACCTGGTCAACGGCAAGGTCTACGCCGCGCTGACCAACAACTCCGGGCGCGGCACGGCCCAGCCCACCGACGAGGCCAACCCGATCGGCTCCTCCATGGTGCGGTCGTCGCTGGGTGCCCCGCTGACCCCGGCGTCGGGCAACCGCAACGGCTACGTGCTGGAGATGACCCCCGACAAGGGCGACCACGCCGGGCGCACCTTCACCTGGGACCTGATGCTGGTCTGCGGCGACCCCGCGGCGCAGGAGACCTACTTCGCCGGCTTCGACAAGTCCCAGGTCAGCCCGATCAGCTGCCCCGACAACGTGGCGTTCTCCGACGACGGGTCGCTGTGGGTCTCGACCGACGGCAACGTCCTGGGCTCCAACGACGGCATCTTCCGCGTGCCGACGTCCGGCCCGGAGCGCGGCAAGGTGGAGCAGTTCGTCACGGTGCCCCGGGCGGCCGAGGCCTGCGGCCCCCTGGTCGCCGACGGCAACCGGTCGCTGTTCTTCGCCGTGCAGCACCCGGGTGAGAGCGACTCCGCCACGTTCGAGCAGCAGGTCAGCACCTGGCCCCACACGAACGACTTCCCGCGTCCCTCGGTCGTGGTCGCCTTCCGGCGCGCCTGAGCCGCACCACCCGCACCGCCCGCACGACCTGGGAGGCGGCACCCCGACGGGGTGCCGCCTCCCGGCGTCTCACGGTCCGGTGGCACCGAGCTCAGGTGATGGTCATGCCGCCGTCGACGGCGATGGTCTGGCCGGTGACGTAGCCGCCGGCGGGGGAGACCAGCCACACCAGCGTCGCGGCGAGCTCGGCGGGGTCGCCGGTGCGCCCCGCCGGCACCCGCGCCTGCATCGACTCGAGGTAGCCCTCGGGGTACTGCTCGGTCATCTCCGAGGCGAAGAACCCCGGCGCCAGCGCGTTGACCCGAATGCCCTTGCGGCCGGTCCACTGCTGCGCGAGGTCGCGGGTCAGCCCGATCAGGCCGGCCTTCGACGCGGCGTACGCCGCCTGGGGGAGCCCGGCGGTGGTCAGGCCCAGGACCGAGGAGATGTTGACGATGCTCGAGCCGGGCGGCATCACCCGACCGCAGGCCTGCGCCATCCAGTAACAGCCGTGGAGGTTGACGTCGACGACCTCGCGGAACTGCTCGGGGGTCTCCCGGGTGGCCGGCACGGCGGTGCCGATGCCGGCGTTGTTGACCAGCACGTCGACGCGGCCGAGCTCCTCGCCGGCCCGGGCGACCAGGTCGGTGCACGACTGCGGGTCGCTCACGTCGGTGGCCACCGCCAGCGCCCGGCGTCCGGTGGCCCGCACCAGGGCCGCGGTCTCCTCGAGCCGGTCGGCGCGGCGCGCGCCGAGCACGACGTCGGCGCCGGCCTCGGCCAGGGCCTGCGCGAAGGCCACCCCCAGCCCGCTCGAGGCGCCCGTCACGATCGCCACCTTGCCGTCCAGCCTGAACATGTCGTCGACCGTCATGCGCCCGATCGTAGGGGCGACCCGGCGTAGGGTGGGTCGATCGGTCCAGCAGCGGGCCCGGGAGGAGGCGACGTGGCCACCACCGACGCGCCCCCGGCCGACGCCGGGCACGCCGGCGTCCTCACCGCGGCGCAGAAGCACGACGCGCGGCGCGAGGAGCTCGCCGACGCGGCCCTGCGCACGCTCGGCGAGGTCGGCTACGCCCGCGCCAGCCTGCGGGTGGTGGCGCAGCGCTCGCCCTACAGCCACGGCGTCGTGCACTACTACTTCCGCGACAAGCTCGAGCTGATCGTCTACTCCGTGCGCAGCTACAAGTCCCGCTGCGTCACCCGCTACGACGACGTCGTGGCCACCTCGACCACCGCCGACGAGCTCCTCGACGCGTTCGCCGCCCGGTTGGTGGAGACCCTGCGCGACGAGGCGCCGATGCACCGGCTCTGGTACGACCTGCGCACCCAGAGCATGTTCGAGGAGCCGCTGCGCGAGGCCGTCACCCTGATCGACACCACGCTGCAGGACATGGTGTGGCGCGTCGTCACCCGCTACGCCGAGCTCGCGGGGCGACCGGTCGTCCTGGCCGCGCCGACGGCGTACGCCGTGCTCGACGGGCTCTTCCAGGCCACGCTGCTGGCCCACCTCGGTGGCAGCGCGACCGCGCTCGACGAGGTGGCCCCGCAGGTGCGGGCGCTGCTGCCGCTGATGCTGGCGCCCTGACGCCGACGCCGACCGGTGTGCCGGCCGGTGCCGACGGGCACCGACGCCTGCCGGGCCCGAGCGGCCGACCCGGCCGGGGCGCTATCATGACGGCATGCGCCGGAGCCTGCTGCTTGCCTAGCCGCGTCGACGACCACCCCTCGACGCGGCCGCCCCTCGACCCGAGGGGTTTTTTCATGCCCTCGACAGCCGCTCCGCCATCCGTGCACGAGACGTGAGAGAGACCCGATGAGCCAGCGACCGACCACCCCCGAGCAGGACGCCACGAGCTACGACGTCGTGGCCACCGAGGAGAAGTGGCAGCGCGTCTGGGAGGAGCTCGCCCCGTTCGTCGCCGACGACGACTCCCCGCGCGAGAAGCGCTACGCGCTGACGATGTTCCCCTACCCCTCCGGCGACCTGCACATGGGCCACGCCGAGGTGTTCGCGCTGCACGACGTGATCGCGCGCTACTGGCGCCTGCGCGGCTACGAGGTGCTCGACCCGATGGGCTGGGACTCCTTCGGGCTGCCGGCGGAGAACGCCGCGATCCGCAACGACGAGCACCCCGCCACCTACACCTACGCCAACATCGAGACGCAGGCCGCCTCGATGCGCCGCTACGGGCTGGCCTTCGACTGGTCGCGGCGGCTGCACACCTCCGACCCCGAGTACTACCGCTGGACCCAGTGGCTGTTCCTGCGGCTGCACGAGCGGGGCCTGGCCTACCGCAAGAAGAGCCCGGTCAACTGGTGCCCCCACGACCAGACGGTGCTGGCCAACGAGCAGGTCGTCGACGGGGCGTGCGAGCGTTGCGGCGCGGTGGTCACCAAGCGCGACCTGACCCAGTGGTACTTCAAGATCACCGACTACGCCGAGCGCCTGCTCGACGACCTCGACACCGTCGCGGCGCGCTGGCCCAACCGCGTGGTCACCGCGCAGCGCAACTGGATCGGTCGCTCCGAGGGCGCCCACGTCGACTTCGCGGTCGCCGGGCGCGCCGAGCCGGTCACCGTCTACACGACGCGCCCCGACACGCTGCACGGCGCCACCTTCATGGTGGTCGCCGCCGACGCCGACCTCGCCGCCGAGCTGGTCAGCGACGCGCAGCGCCCGGCGTACGACGCCTACCTGGAGCAGGTGCGCCGCGCCTCCGACATCGAGCGCCTGGCCACCGACCGCCCGAAGACCGGGGTCGACCTGGGGGTCACCGCCACCAACCCGCTGACCGGCGAGCAGCTGCCGGTGTGGGCCTCGGACTACGTGCTGGCCGACTACGGCACCGGCGCCATCATGGCCGTGCCGGCCCACGACCAGCGCGACCTCGACTTCGCCCGCGCCTTCGACCTGCCGGTGCGCCGCGTGGTCGACACCGGCGAGCCCGACCCCGCCGAGAGCGGCGTGGCCACCACCGGCGACGGCACCTACGTCTCCTCCGGCGAGCTCGACGGCCTGGCCGACAAGGCCGCCGGCATCAGCCGCGTCATCGAGCTGCTGGAGCAGCGCGGCACCGGCACCGGCACCGTCAACTACCGCCTGCGCGACTGGCTGCTGAGCCGCCAGCGCTTCTGGGGCTGCCCGATCCCGATCATCCACTGCGCCGCGTGCGGCGAGGTGCCGGTGCCCGACGACCAGCTGCCGGTGGTGCTGCCCGAGCTGCGGGGCGCCGACCTCAAGCCCAAGGGCGTCTCGCCGCTGGCCGCGGCGAGCGAGTGGGTGGAGGTGGCGTGCCCGTCGTGCGGCGGGCCCGCGCGCCGCGACAGCGACACGATGGACACCTTCGTCGACTCCTCCTGGTACTTCCTGCGGTTCACCTCGCCCGGCTACACCGAGGGCCCGTTCGACCCCGAGAAGGTGCGCGAGTGGGGCGCGGTCGACCAGTACGTCGGCGGCCTCGAGCACGCCGTCCTGCACCTGCTCTACGCCCGCTTCTTCACCAAGGTGCTCCACGACATGGGCATGCTCGACTTCGTCGAGCCGTTCCAGGCACTGCTGGGTCAGGGCGTGGTCGTCAACGAGGGCCGCAAGATGAGCAAGTCGCTGGGCAACGGCGTGGACCTGGGCGACCAGCTCGACCGCTTCGGTGTCGACGCGGTGCGCCTGACGCTGGTCTTCGCGAGCCCGCCGGAGGACAACATCGACTGGGCCGACGTGTCGCCGTCGGGCTCGCAGAAGTTCCTGCAGCGCGCCTGGCGCCTCAGCGGCGACGTGACCTCCGCCCCGGACGTCGACCCCGCCGGGGGCGACGTCGCGCTGCGCCGGGTCACCCACCGCACCCGTCACGACGCCGCCGAGCTGGTGGAGTCGCACCGGTTCAACGTGATGGTGGCCCGGGTCATGGAGCTGGTCAACGCCACCCGCAAGGCCGTCGACTCCGGCTGCGGCCCGGCCGACCCCGCCGTGCGCGAGGCCACCGAGACCGTCGCGGTGCTGCTGTCGATGGTGACGCCGTACGTCGCGGAGGAGATGTGGGAGCGGCTGGGCCACCCGGCCACCGTCGCCCAGGTCACCTGGCCCGCGGCCGACCCCGCGCTGCTGGTCGAGGACACCGTGACCGCGGTCGTGCAGGTGCAGGGCAAGGTGCGTGCCCGCCTCGAGGTCGCCCCGGACGTCGCGGAGGCCGACCTGGAGGCGCTGGCCATGGCCGACCCCGACGTCGTGCGCGCGATCGGCGACCGGCCGGTGCGCAAGGTCGTCGTGCGGGCGCCCAAGCTCGTCAACGTGGTCGTCTGAGGACGGGTCCCGTGGCCGCTCCCGACGTCCGCGTCGTCACCGACTCCACCGCGAGCCTGCCGCCCGACGTGGCGGCGGCCCACGGGATCGTCGTGGTGCCGCTGCAGGTGGTCGTCGGTGCGGAGGTGCACGACGAGGGCGAGGGCGGGGCGACCCCTGCGCTGGTGGCGGAGGCGCTGCGGGCCTGGACCCCGGTGTCCACGTCGCGGCCCTCGCCGGCGGTGCTCCGCGAGGTCTACGAGCAGGCCGCGCGCGACGGCGCCACCGAGGTCGTCTCGGTGCACCTGTCGGCGCAGATGAGCGGCACCCACGAGTCGGCCCAGCTCGCTGCGCGCGACGCCTCGGTGCCGGTGCACGTGGTCGACGCCCGGCAGGTGGGCCCCGGCACCGGGTACGCCGCGCTCGCCGCCGCCGAGGCGGTGGCCGGGGGAGCCGACGGTGCCGCGGCCGCGAAGGTGGCGCGGCGCCGCGGCGCCGGGGCCACGTCGCTGTTCTACGTCGACACGCTGGAGTACCTGCGCCGGGGCGGCCGCATCGGCACCGCCGCGGCGCTGTTCGGCGGGGCGCTGGCGGTCAAGCCGCTGCTGCAGATCGCCGACGGCCGGGTGGAACCGCTGGAGCGGGTGCGCACCTCCGGTCGCGCGCTGGCCCGCCTCGAGGAGCTCGCGGCCCAGGCCGCGGAGGCCGCCGCCGGGCCCGTCGACGTCGCGGTGGCCCACCTGGCCAACCCCGACCGCGCCGGTCAGCTCACCGAGAAGCTCACCGAGCGGCTGGCCGACGCCCTGGAGGGCCGCGACCTGTGGTGCGGCGAGCTGGGTGCCGTGCTCGGCGCCCACGTCGGCCCCGGGATGATCGCGGTCTGCGTCTCGCCCCGCTAGGCCCACGCCGCCTCCACAGGCGCCCGCGCCGGAAGGCGGTCCACAGGGCTGCGGTCGCCGCCGACCCGGCGCCGGCCTGGCTGCCTAGGTTCGCGGTCATGCGATCTCGACGCCCGAGCCCCGAGCACCAGGAGGCGGTGGCGCGCCGCCTCGCCCTGCTGGGCGCCGAGCTGGCCGCCGCCCGCCCCGCCGTCCCGCCCGACCTCAGCGCCCCGGCCCCCGGTCCGGGTGCTGGTCCGGGTGCCGGTCCGGACGCCGGTCCGGACGCGGGTGTCGTCGGCGGGGCGACGGCACCCGACGACGCCTGGTGGGCCCCGCACACCCACGTGGCCCCGCCGCGGCTGCGGCTGGTCGAGCCGGGCGACCCCTCGGTCGACGGCCGGGTCGCCGGTCAGGTCGTCGGCCGGGTCGTCGGCCTGGCCGACGCGGACGCCGTGGTGGACCGGTCGGGGGTGGTGCCGTCCCCGGGGCGGCACGCCGCGCGGCGCTCGGGCCCCGGCGCCGGCGTGCGGCTGGGCGAGCTGGGCGGCGGGGTGGGCGGCCGGGTGGGCAGCGCGGGCCTCGGTGACCGGGTGCGGCTGACCACCGGTCACGTCGCGGTGCTGGCGCTGCTGGTGGCCGCTGCCCTCGGCGCGACCTGCTGGTGGGTGGTGCGGGCCGACCCCCGGCCGGTGGCGACCCCGGTCGCGCTGGAGGCCGCGGGCGACGAGCCGCTGGCCACCCCGCTGGCCACCCCGGGGGCCCCGCCGGCCCCTTCGACGGCGGCTTCGACGGGGGAGGGCGCGGAGGGCCTGGGCGAGCCGGTGTCGTCCGGCGGCGCCACCGCGACGGGCGTGCTGGGGGACCCGGGTGCGGCCGCCGGAGCGAGCGCCTCCACGGTCACCGTCGACGTCGCCGGCCGGGTGCGCCGTCCCGGCATCGCCGTCCTCGACACCGGGTCGCGGGTGGTCGACGCCATCGAGGCCGCCGGCGGCGCGCGACCCGGGGTCGACCTGTCGTCGCTCAACCTCGCCCGGCTGCTGGTCGACGGCGAGCAGGTGCTGGTCGGGGTGCCCGGCGCGGGCGCGGCGCCACCGTCGCTGGCGTCGCCGTCGACACCCGGCGCGGTGCCGGGCGCGCCGGTCGCGCTGGTCGACCTCAACGCCGCCACGCAGGCCGAGCTCGAGACGCTGCCGCAGGTCGGGCCGGTCACCGCCGGGGCCATCCTCGCCTGGCGCGACGAGCACGGCGGGTTCACCGCGGTGCAGGAGCTGCTCGAGGTGGACGGCATCGGCGACGCGACCCTCGCCCAGCTCGCCCCCCTCGTCACGGTCTGAGGTGCGCGACGCGCGGATGGGGCTGGTCGGTCTGGCCGCGTGGGCCGGGGCCCTGGTCGGCGTGCTGCTCGACCCGGTGGCTGCGCTCGCCGTCGCCTGTTCCCTGCTCCTCACAGGCGTGGTGCTCGCCCGCCGTCGGCTGGTCGACCCCGCGCTGGCCGCAGCGCTGCTGGTCGTGCTGCTGGCGGTGCTGGCAGTGGCCGTGCTGCGCGGCGTGCAGGTGCACGACAGCCCCGTCGCCCGGCTCGCCGCTGAGGGCGCTGCGGTGAGCCTGGAGGGCACGGTGGTGAGCGACCCGCGTCCGGTCACGGGGCGCTACGAGGACCTGGTGGTGGTGCGCCTCGACGTCACGGGGGTCACCGGGCGGGGACGCTCCTGGCGGTTGTCGGCGCCGGTCGTCGTGCTCGGCGGGCAGGCGTGGGCCGATGTCCCACTGGGGGCGCGGGTGGTCACCAGCGGCCGGCTCGCCCCCTCCGACGAGGGCGGGGGCGAGCCGGTCGCGGGCCTGCTCGTCGGCGCCGGCGACGTGCGGGTGGCGCAGGGACCGGACGTGTGGTGGCGCGGCGCGGCCGCCGTGCGCGCGTCGCTGCGGGCCTCGGTCGACCAGCGCCCCGAGCACGAGCGCGTGCTGGTGCCGGCCCTGGTGGTCGGCGACGACGCCGGGCTCGACCCCGGGCTGGCCGACGACTTCCGGGCCACCGGGCTCACCCACCTGCTCGCGGTGTCGGGCACCAACCTGACGCTCGTGGTCGGGTTCCTGCTGGTGCTGGCCCGGTGGGCCGGCGTGCGCGGGCGCTGGCTCGTGGTCGTGGGCGCGCTGGGGATCGTCGGCTTCGTGCTGCTCGCCCGCACCGAGCCCAGCGTCGTGCGCGCCGCGGCGATGGGGGCCGTCGGTCTCGTCGGGCTCGGCAGCAACGGCACCCAGCGCGGCGCGCGGGCCCTGGGTGTGGCCGTCACCGTGCTGCTCCTGGTGGCGCCGGCGCTGGCGGCCACCCCCGGCTTCGCGCTGTCGGTGCTGGCGACGGCCGGCATCCTGGTGCTGGCGCCGCGCTGGCGCGACGCCCTGGCCCGCTGGCTGCCGCGCTGGCTCGCCGAGGCGGTGGCGGTGCCCGCGGCCGCCCAGCTGGCGTGCACCCCGCTGGTGGCGGCGATCTCGGGCCAGGTCAGCGTGGTGGCGGTGGCGGCCAACCTGCTGGTGGCCCCGGTGGTGGGGCCGGCCACCGTGCTGGGGCTCGCCGGCGGGCTCGTGGGCCTCGGGTGGCCCGCGGCGGGGGAGGTCCCCGGCACGGGGGCCGGGTGGTGCGTGGCCTGGATCGTCGTGGTCGCCCGGCGGGGCGCCGACCTCCCCACCGCCGCGGTCGACTGGGGCACCGGACCGTTCGCCCTGGCACTGCTGGTGGTGCTCTGCCTGGTGCTGGCGGTGCTCGGGCCACGGGTGCTGCGCCACCCCGTCGCGGGCGTGGCCGTGGCGCTGCTGCTGGTGGTGGTCGTGCTGGTGCGCCCGCCGAGCCGCGGCTGGCCCGCCGCCGGCTGGGTGGTGGCGGCGTGCGACGTCGGGCAGGGCGACGCGATCGCCGTGCGCACCGGTCCCGGCAGCGCGCTGGTGGTCGACGCCGGCCCCGACCCCGCCGCCGTCGACGGGTGCCTCGACGACCTCGACGTCGAACGGGTGCCCCTGGTGGTGCTCACCCACTTCCACGCCGACCACGTCGAAGGCCTGTCCGGCGTGCTCGACGGGCGGGAGGTCGACGCCGTGGAGACCACCCCCCTGCTCGACCCGCCGGGCGGGGTGGCCGAGGTGGGTGCGGTCGCCGCCGAGCACGGCGTGCCGGTCACCCCGGTGGCCGCCGGCCCCACCCGCAGCCTCGGCGACGTGCGCCTGCAGGTGCTGTGGCCGCCCCCGACGCCGGCGCGGGCCGGGCCCGGCGACGGGAGCACCGCCAACGACGCCAGCGTCGTGCTGCTGGTGGAGGTGCGCGGGGTGCGGGTGCTGCTCACCGGCGACGTCGAGCCGCCCGCGCAGGCCGCCCTGGCGCGCTCGGTGCCGGGCCTGGACGTCGACGTTCTCAAGCTGCCCCACCACGGCAGCTCCCACCAGGACCTCGCCTTCCTGGAGTCGCTCACCCCGGCCACCGTCCTGGTGTCCGTGGGGGCCGACAACGACTACGGCCACCCGTCGGTCAGGGTGGTCGACGCCCTGGCCGCTCAGGGTGCCGAGGTGCTGCGCACCGACCTCGAGGGCGACCTCGCGGTGGTGGTCGACGACGCCGGCGCGCTCAGCACCGCCACGCACTGACCGCCGACGCGCCCGCCGACGTGCCCGCCGACGGGACCGGCGACTGGCGTGCCGACGGCCGGCGGCGTTGTCCGCGCCGTGTGGCAGGCTGGCGCCCACGATGAACGCCGCCCCGTCCCGCCGTCCCGCCGCTGCCTCGGCCCCGTCGTCCCCCTCGGCCGCCGACGTGCTGGGCCGGGTCGTGCTGGTCACCGGCAAGGAGGAGTTCTTCGGCGAGCGCACCGTCGCGAGCGTGCGCGCAGCGGTGCGCGCCCACGACCCGGAGGCCGAGCTCGCCGACGGCCCGGCCGCCGACCTCACCCTGGCCACCCTGGGGGAGATGTCGGCCGCCTCGCTGTTCTCCAGCACCCGCTGCGTCGTCGTTCGCGGCCTGGAGCACCTGCCGGAGGAGTCGGTGGCGGGCCTGGTGGCCTACGCCGCCGAGCCGGTCGACGACGTCGCGCTCGTGCTGGTCCACGGCGGCGGGCCCAAGGGCTCCGGCGTGCTCACCAAGCTGCGCAAGCTGCCGCGGGTCACCGAGGTGAAGTCGGCCGAGATGCGCCCCTCGGAGTACCCCTCCTTCGTGGCCGCGGAGGTGCGCGGCCACGGCGCGCGCATCGACCAGGAGGCGGCGAGCTTCCTGGTGACCGCCGTGGGGCAGGACCTGCGCTCGCTGGCCGCCGCGGCCCACCAGCTCACCGAGGACTTCCCCGGCGAGACGCTGACGGTGCCCCGGGTCAAGCAGTACTTCGGTGGCCGGGCCGAGGCGAAGTCGTTCGCCGTGGCCGACGCCGCGTTCTCAGGTGATGCCCGCGGCGCCCTCGAGGAGCTGCGCTGGGCCCTCGACGGCGGTGTCGCCGCGGTGCTGGTCACCTCCGCCTTCGCCGCGGGCGCACGCGGCCTCGCCCGCTACCGCACGGCCCCGCGGAGCCTGCGCGAGGCCGACCTGGCCCGCGAGGTCGGCGTGCCGCCGTGGAAGCTGCGCTCGCTGCGCGAGCAGGTGCGCGGCTGGGACGACGACGGCCTGGGCCGCGCGGTGCGGGCCGTCGCCCGCGCCGACGCCGACATCAAGGGTGCGGCGACCGACGCGTCCTACACGCTGGAGCGTCTCGTCCTCACGATCACCGGTCTGCGCCTGCAGCGCTGACCCGGCCCCGGCTCTGGCCCCGGCTCTGGCCGGGTCGACCGACGGGTGCCGGTCCCGAGAACGCAGAAGGGCGCCACCCCGTGGGGGTGACGCCCGGGTGCGGGACGGCTCAGAGAGACGCGGCCTGCTTGGCGATCGCGGACTTGCGGTTCGCGGCCTGGTTCTTGTGGATGACGCCCTTCGAGGCGGCCTTGTCGAGCATCTTCGCGGCGTCACGACCGGCGACCACAGCGGTCTCCTTGTCGCCGGCGTCCGCGGCGGCGCGGAACTTGCGCACGGCGGTCTTCAGGCCGGTCTTCACGGCCTTGTTGCGCTCGTGGGCCTTCTCGTTCTGCTTGATGCGCTTGATCTGGGACTTGATGTTCGCCACTGATGTGCCTTCGCTTCGAGTCGACGTGTGCGGGGTCTGGGTGGTGCGGGTCCTGGTGCGGTCGGCGCAGGCTGCGGCCAGACACGCGACAGGAGAGATTAACAGCGCCGTCGGCAGCGCCCCAAATCCCTCGGCCCCCGGGGCCGCTCGGACGCGGTCACTCCCAGCCCCGGCGCTCGCTGAGCCAGTGCCAGCAGACATCACCCTGCCACCACTGCGCCTCGCGCAGGTGGGGGGAGGTGGGCGGCACGGGGTCGCCGGAGGACTTCAGGAAGTAGCCCGTCACCAGCGCCAGCACGACGTCGACCGACTCGGCCGGCACCCCGGCGAAGGTCGGGTGGCTGGCCAGCACGGCCTCGACGTCGAGGCCGTCGCCGCGGGGGCCCACGAGCAGCAGCAGCGAGTCGATCCAGGCGGCGCCGACGCAGGGCCAGTTCCAGTCGCAGAGCACGACGCCGCCGTCGGGGCGCACCAGCAGGTTGTCGTCGCGCACGTCGGTGTGGACGGCGGTCGAGCCGGCGGTGACCTCGGCGAAGCGGGCCGCGAGCCCCGCGGCCTCCTCGAGGTGGCGCAGGTGGGGCAGGCTGCGGCGCAGGCTGTCCCAGTAGGCGGGGAAGGCGGCGAAGTCGTCGGCGAAGGTGGCCAGGCGCGCGGCGGCCGGCGGCGGGGTGAGCGCCGCCGCGGTGCGGGCCAGCGCGTCCAGCGAGGCCTGCAGGTCGCCCGGCGTCCACGGCCGGTGCGGGGCCCGGCCGTCGACGTGCTCGATGCCGAGCACCACCCAGTCGTCGGCGTCGTGGAGCCACCGCAGCCGGGGGGCGGGCACGTCGGGCGGCAGGGCGGCCAGCACCCGGGCCTCCTCGCGGTAGGCCTGGGCGAACATCCGCTGGGCCTTCACCGAGGCGGCCTTGACGAAGTGCGCCGAGCCGTCGGCGCCGTGCAGCACCGACGCGAATCCCGGTGTGAACCCCGCGCCCTGGCTCTCGGCCCGCACCACCTCGGTGCCGATCCGGCCCTCCACCGTGCGACGGAGGGCGGGCGGCAGGAAGGGCCACTCCAGGCGCTGCGCGGTGCGACCGTGGGGGATCGTCGTGGGGTGCACCCCCGCATCCTGGCCGACGCGGGCCGCGCGGGGCGAGCCGGTCGCGTCCTGGGCGCGGAGAGCGGTGGAGTGATTCGTGGCGCCGCCCGAGGGGGTGCGAGACTGGGGTCACGACCAGTCCCTCGACGAGAGCAGTCCGTGCCCCCGAAGACCTTGCCCCAGCCGGGCCAGACCGATCCCGCGATCATCCGCAACTTCTGCATCATCGCGCACATCGACCACGGCAAGTCGACCCTCGCCGACCGCATGCTGCAGCTGACCGGCGTCGTCGACGAGCGGGCCGCGCGGGCGCAGTACCTCGACCGGATGGACATCGAGCGCGAGCGCGGCATCACGATCAAGAGCCAGGCCGTGCGGATGCCGTGGACGGTCCCGGCCGGCAACGAGCAGGGCGCCGAGCCGGGCGACTACGTGCTGAACATGATCGACACCCCGGGACACGTCGACTTCACCTACGAGGTCTCGCGCTCGCTGGAGGCCTGCGAGGCCGCCGTGCTGCTGGTCGACGCCGCGCAGGGCATCGAGGCCCAGACACTGGCCAACCTCTACCTCGCGATGGGCGCCGACCTCCACATCATCCCGGTGCTGAACAAGATCGACCTGCCCTCCGCGCAGCCCGAGAAGTACGCCGCGGAGCTGGCCGGCCTGGTCGGCTGCGAGCCCGAGGACGTGCTGCGCGTCAGCGCGAAGACCGGGCTCGGCGTGCAGGACCTGCTCAACCACATAGTCTCCGAGACCCCGCCGCCGGTGGGCGACGCCGACAAGCCGGCCCGCGCGCTGATCTTCGACTCGGTCTACGACACCTACCGCGGCGTGGTGACCTACGTCCGCGTCGTCGACGGCAAGCTGAGCCACCGCGACCGCATCAAGATGATGTCGAACGGCGTGGTCCACGAGATGCTCGAGGTCGGCGTGATCAGCCCCGAGCCGGTGAAGGCCGCCGACCTGGGCGTCGGCGAGGTCGGCTACCTGATCACCGGCGTGAAGGACGTGCGCCAGTCCCGCGTGGGTGACACCGTCACCACCCAGCACCACGGCGCCACCGACGCGCTGGGCGGCTACAAGCACCCCAACCCGATGGTCTACGCCGGGCTCTACCCGATCGACGGCGACCAGTACGGCGACCTGCGCGAGGCGCTGGAGAAGCTGCAGCTCAACGACGCGGCCCTGGTCTACGAGCCCGAGACGTCCGGCGCGCTGGGCTTCGGCTTCCGGGTCGGCTTCCTGGGCCTGCTGCACATGGAGATCACCCGCGAGCGCCTCGAGCGCGAGTTCGACCTCGACCTGATCTCCACCGCACCCAACGTGGTCTACGACGTGACGCTGGAGGACGGCGCCGAGATCGAGGTGACCAACCCCAGCGAGTTCCCCGAGGGCAAAATCTCGGAGGTGCGCGAGCCGGTGGTCAAGGCCACGATCCTCAGCCCGTCGGACTACATCGGCACGATCATGGAGCTGTGCCAGACCAAGCGCGGCACCCTCGGCGGCATGGACTACCTCTCCGAGGACCGTGTCGAGATGCGCTACACGCTGCCGATGGGCGAGATCGTCTTCGACTTCTTCGACCAGCTGAAGTCACGCACCAAGGGCTACGCCTCCCTCGACTACGAGCGCTCCGGCGAGCAGGCGGCCGACCTGGTGAAGGTCGACATCCTGCTGCAGGGCGAGCCGGTCGACGCCTTCAGCGCGATCGTTCACAAGGACGCCGCCTACGCCTACGGCGTGATGATGGCCGGCAAGCTCAAGGACCTGATCCCGCGCCAGCAGTTCGAGGTGCCGATCCAGGCCGCGATCGGGGCCCGGGTCATCGCCCGCGAGAACATCCGCGCGATCCGCAAGGACGTGCTCGCCAAGTGCTACGGCGGTGACATCACCCGCAAGCGCAAGCTGCTGGAGAAGCAGAAGGAGGGCAAGAAGCGGATGAAGATGGTCGGCCGCGTCGAGGTCCCCCAGGAGGCCTTCGTGGCCGCGCTCTCCAACGACGGAGCGGGCTCCTCGGTCGACAAGGGCAAGAAGTAGGACCCGTGCAGCCGCTGCCGCCGGGGGTGCTGGCGATGGCGGCGCGCGGGCCCCGCTGGGCCACCTGGGTCGAGGCGCTGCCGCGGCTGGTGCGCGACCTGCACGACGAGTGGGCGCTGACGCCCGACGGCGACGCGCGGCACGGCCACACGGCGCTCGTCGTCCCGGTGGTGGACGCCGACGGCGTGCCGGCCGCGCTCAAGGTGGGCTGGCCGCACCGGGAGGCCGAGCACGAGCACCTCGCCCTGCAGCACTGGCACGGCGACGGCGCCGTCCGGCTGCTGCGCGCCGACCCGCGCCGCTCAGCCCTGCTGCTGGAACGGCTGCACCCCGAGGACCTCACCGAGCTGTGGGACCTCGAGGCGTGCGAGGTGGTGGCCGGCCTGTACGCCCGTCTCCACGTCGCGGCCCCGCCGCAGCTGCGCACCCTGTCGTCGTGCACGAGCCGCTGGACGACGCGCCTGGCCGCCCTGCCGACCGACGCGCCGCTGCCCCACCGGCTGGTCGAGCAGGCGGTCTCCCTCGGGCGGGACCTGGCCGCCGATCCCGCCACCGACGGTCGGCTGCTGCACACCGACCTGCACTACGCCAACGTGCTCGGCGCCGGCCGGGAGCCGTGGCTGGCCATCGATCCCAAGCCGCTCAGCGGCGACCCGCACTACGAGGTGGCCCCGCTGCTCTGGAACCGGTGGGACGAGCTGGCCGGCGACGTGCGCGGGGGAGTACGGCGCCGCTTCCACGCCGTGGTGGACGCCGCCGGTCTCGACGAGGACCGCGCCCGCGACTGGGTGGTGGTGCGGATGCTGCACCTCGCGCTGTGGGAGCTGGAGGACGCGAGCGGGACTCCGGACCGCGCCTGGCTGACCCGTTGTGTGACCCTGGCCAAGGCCGTGCAGCAGTAGGGGACATGACCACCAATGCTCGCTAGGGTGAGCGCAGCAGAGCACGAGCGCCGAGGGGGAACGGTGACCGATCGCACGAGCACGGACACGTCGCAGGACGTGTCGACCGACCACGCCGAGCATCCGGGCGATCCCGGTGAGGGGGCCACGGCGGCCACGCCGGTCGACGCCACCTCCCGGGCCACCCGGCTGCGCGCCGAGCTGGCCACCCGCCGCGAGGCCAGCTCCCTGCTCGCCGAGGCCACCGGCGTGCGCGACGCCGCGGTCGCCGAGGCCGACGGGCTGGTGGCGGAGGCGCAGGAGCTCGCCCAGCACCTCGTCGCCGAGGCGATGGCCGAGGCGGCCTCGGTCGCCGAGGACGCCCGTGCCGAGGCCGCCCGGCTCACCCAGGACGCCCGGACGAGTGCGGCGGAGACCACCGACCTCGCGCGGGCGGAGGCCGAGCGGCTGACGCAGGCCGCGCAGGCCGACGCCGTGCGGCTGACGCAGGCCGCCCAGGCGGAGGCCGCCCTGGTGCGCCGCGCCGCGGAGCTCGACCGCACCCGCGCCCGCGACGAGGCTCGCGCGACCGCGCTCGCCGACATGGCCCAGCTGCGCCAGCAGGCCGAGCGCCTGGTCGCCGGCATCGACTCCGACCTGCGGGGGCTGGCCACGACGCTGGCCAGCGCCTCGTCGGTCGCCCTGGCCGTGACGACCGCCAGCGCCGAGCTGACCGAGACCACCCGGGCCGTCGACGCGGTGGCTGCGGAGGTGTCCGCCGACGCCGACGCCGCCGACGCCGACGACGCCGACGACGCCGACGACGCCGACGACGTGGCAAAGCCCGCGCGTCAGCCCGGCGACCAGCCCGTCGAGGCCGTCGAGGCCGTCCAGCCCGTCGTGGACGTCGTGGACGACGTGGACGACGGCATCTCCCAGGACGTCGTGGTCGTCGGTGTCGAGGAGCGCATCGCCGTCTCCGACGACCGGCCGGAGGCGCCCGACGCCCGGTCCGACGCCCGGTCCGAGGCCGCCGTCGACGCCGAGCCGGACGCCGAGCCGCAGGAGACCACCGACGCCGCGCCCGAGCTCGCGTCGGTGGCGTCCGGACGCCGCAGCGACGAGCGTCCCGCCGAGGTCGACGACCTCGACCAGGCCCTCAGCGGTGCCCGCCCGCTGGGGTGGCTCTTCCGCGGTCACTGAGCCCTGCGGCCCACCGGCCGGTGGGCCTCCCGTCCAGCGGCGCGGCGCGGCAGGGTCAGGGGCAGGCCGGGGCCTGCGTCACGGCGTCGTCGAGGGGCCGCACGGTCACCGTGTCGACGGTGGTGCCCGGGGGCACCCGCTGGAACAGCTCCATCTCGATGGGGCGCTCCTCGAAGGCCGCCAGGCAGGACCACACGCCGGTGACCACGGCCACCAGCCGCCCGGTCGGGGCCCGCAGCACGGCCTGCACCAGCGCCTGCGGCACGTCCCGCGTGCCGACGTCCACCCGGGCGGCGACCGTGGTCCGGGTGTCGTCGAGCTCGCGGGCCAGGCCCTCGACGACCGCCGTGGAGCTGTCCTGGTCGGTGTCGGCGGGCTCCCACGCCACGTCGCGGAAGCGCAGGTTCACCGAGGCGACGTCCTCGACGCCCTCGCCCACGGGGAAGTAGAGGCCGTAGAGCTCGCCCGGCGCGAGCTCGGCCACCGAGCAGCACGCGTCCTGCCCCGCCAGCGAGCCGGCGCCCCAGGTGCCGAGGGAGCGGCCGTCCTCGCCCACGGCCTCCAGGGTGACGTCGGCGGTGCGCAGCGTGCGCGCCTCGGTGTTGCGCACCAGCACCGACAGCAGGCCGTCGGTCACGGCCCACTCGCTGGTCTCCAGCACCGGGGTGACCTCGACGGGGTCGAGGAACGTGTCGTCGGAGCCGGCCACCTGGGCGCGCAGGTCGGCGCAGCCGGACAACGAGGCGGTGAGCAGGACCAGGCCTGCGAGCACGGCGACGACACGGAGCAGCTGGGTGCGCACTGGTTCCCCCCGGAGCAGTCGACGCGCAAGGACACGGCCCGCACCGGCACCCACGCCGGACGGACCCGCACCATGATGCCCGCGCAGGTGTAGGGACAAACCATCCGGGGTAGCGTCGCAGGACGACCATGTCGACGCGGGCGGATGCCCGTGCCTGATCCGGGGGGATGGGAATGGTGGAGCTGGGGGGCGCCGTCGCACGCTCCGGCGACCCCGCGCGCAGCGCCCGCCCGTATCGGAAAGCCGCCGCGTCCTCGGGCGCCGCGGGTGCTTCCCGCGGTCTGCTGTGGGTGGCCACCCACGCGGTGGTGGTGAAGGTGGCCCACGTCGCCGTGCTGCTGGTGCTCGCCGCCCGCCTGGCACCGGAGGCCCTCGGCGCGGTCGCGCTCGCCACGGTGGTGGCCGGCGCCGTGACGCTGGTGGCCGGGCTCGGCTCCGCCGGAGCGCTCGTGGGGTGGCGTGGCGACGTGGCCCGCGCGGCGCGCACCGCGGTCACCCTCGCGCTCGTGGGCGGCACGGCGTGCGCGGCGCTGGTCTGGCTGGCCGCGCCGGCCCTGACGCGCGCGCTGGCCGGGCCCGAGGCCACCACCGCGGTGCTGCGCGGCCTCGTCGTCCCGGTGCCCGCGCTGGCAGTGGCCGCCGTCGGGCTCGAGCTGCTGCGCCGGCGGCTGAGCTTCGCTCGACGCGTGCTGCCCGACGTGGCCGGTGCGGTGGTCGGCGCGGTGGTGGCGGTGGTGCTCGTGCTCGACGGGGCCGGTGTCACCGGCCTGGTCGTGGGCCAGGTGGCCCAGGGCGCGGTCACCCTCGCCGGGTCGTGGCTGGTGCACCCGCCGGTGCGGCCGGGGTGGCACGCCGGTGACGCCCGGGCGCTGGTGTCGTTCGGCCTGCCGTGGAGCGGGGCCCACCTGCTCGACCTCGTGGCGCCTCTGCTCGGCCTGGTCGTGGTCGCCCACGCGCTCGGCGCGGTCGCGCTGGGGGAGTACTCCCTGGCCTGGCGGGTCGCCTACGTCTCGTCGCTGCTGGCGGTGGTGCTCACCGGCGTGGCGTTCCCCTACCTCTGCCGGCGCCGCGGCGCCGATCTCGCCGCGGCCGGACGCGGCCTGCTGACCGGCACCCTCGCGCTGCTGGTGCCGGTGTGCCTGCTCACCGCGCTGCTCGCCGACCACCTCGTGCTGCTCGGCGAGCAGTGGCGGCCCGGCGTGCCGGTGCTGCGGGTGCTCGCCGTGCACGGCCTGCTGCTGGGGGTGGTGGCCGTGGCGCTCACCACGCTGGCCGCCGCCGGTCGCCCGGGCGACGGTCTGCTGCTGCGCGCCGTCCACCTGCTGGTGCTCGCCGCCGCGCTGCCGGTGGCCGCCCCCCACGGGCTCGTGGCGGTCGCCGCGACGCAGGTGGCTGCGGCCGCGCTCGTGGCGGGCGTCGCGCTGGCCCGGGCGTGCGCCGCGCTGCCCCCCGTGCGCCGCGGCTCGCTCGGCCCCTGGACCCGCCGGCCCGCGACGGGCCTCGCCCTGGGTGCCGCCGCGTCGCTGCTCGCCGTCTCGGTGGTGCGGGCGACCGCGTCGGCGGGCCCGAGCCTCGGGCTGCTCGTCGCCGCGGTCGGTGCCGGCCTCGCCGCCCATGTCGCGGTGCTGCGCCTGGTCGAGCGCCGCCGGCTCGTCGACCTGGTGGCTCCCTGGGCGGCCCTCCGATGACCCTCCACCTGCCCGAGGCCCCCGCCGGCACCGACGGGTTCGTGCTGCGTCGCCGCCCGCCGGCGGGACGCCGCCTCCCGCTCTGGCTGCTCACGGCCCTGCCGGCGCTGCTCGCCGTCCTCGGCGGCTTCCTCGTCGGCGTCTCCCCGACCGTCACCGGTCTCGGGGTGCTCGGGCTGGTGCTGCTGACCGTGCTGGTCGCCCAGATCGAGCTGGCCGTGCTCGTGGTCGTGGGCGCGGCCGTGTTCGAGGACTACCTCGCCGTCGTCGACCCCCGCGTCACCAAGGTGCTGGCGCTGGTGGTCGTGCTCGCCTGGCTGGTGCGCCGCGCCGCCCGGCCGCTCCACCGCGCCCCGCGCAGCCCGGTGCTGGTGGCCGCCGTCGGGCTGCTCGTGGTCGTGCTGCTCTCCACGCTCGCGCAGGGTGCCACCGGGGAGGCGCTGCCCACCCTCGGCCGGTGGGTGGGGTTCCTCGCCCTGCTCGTCGTGCTCGCCGACTGCATGCGCGGGCGCCTCGCGCCCGAGACCGTCGCCCGGGTGTACGTCGGGGCGTGCACCCTGGCTGCGCTCTGCGGCGCCCTGGCCTACCTCCTGGGCGCCGACCGCCGGGTCGGCGGACCGGTGGGCGACCCCAACGACCTCGCGTTCTTCCTCGT
Organism: Nocardioides sp. FY1077; assembly: GCF_058681775.1. Lineage (NCBI taxonomy): Bacteria > Bacillati > Actinomycetota > Actinomycetes > Propionibacteriales > Nocardioidaceae > Nocardioides > Nocardioides sp. FY1077. Next base: position 275,879 of record NZ_JBZWDB010000005.1, read on the forward strand.
CGCGGCCGTGCCGCTGGCCGTCGCGGTGCGTGCGGTGGGCCGGCGCAGCTGGCCCTGGGACCTCGCGGCGCTGGTCTGCGCGGTGGCCATGGTCGGCACGCTCTCCCGCGGCGCCGCGGTGGGTCTCGCGGTGGCCCTGGTCGTGGCCGTGCTGGCCCGGTTCGTCCCGTGGCGCGTGGTCGGTGCCTTCACTGTGGTGGTGGTCACCCTGGTGGCCTTCACCGCCTCGGTGAGCCCCGGCCTGGTGCTGACCAGCGTCGAGCAGAAGCAGGCGGTGGCCACCGAGAACGTGACCCAGCGCCTCGAGCTGTGGCAGCAGGCGGCGGCGATGACGCGCGAGGCGCCCCTGCTGGGCCACGGCCCCGGCTCCTTCGCCCGCGAGCACCAGGACCACGGCGGCGACGACGCCGAGGAGGTGGCCGGCCTCGACGCCGCCCACAGCACCTACCTCGAGGTCGCCGCCGAGCTCGGGCTGGCGGGCCTGCTGGCGTTCCTGGGGGTGCTGCTTGCCGGCTTCGCCGGCGCCTGGGCACGCTGGCGCCACGACCGCGCCCCGCTCGCGGCCGGCGTCTGCACCGCGCTGGTCGGCACCACGGTCGCCGCGCTGTTCCTCAGCGAGCAGTTCTTCCTCCCGCTGTGGCTGCTCTGCGCGATCGGCGCCGCCCTCGCAGCGGTGCCGGCCACCGCGGCCCGGCGCCGATGAGCCGCGCCGACGCGTCGTCGTCGACCGGTTCCCACACCTCCGGGCGGGTCGTGCACCTGCTGACCCAGGCCGCCGGCGGCCCGGCCGACCACGTCGTCGACGTCGCCGCGGGCCTGGCCGCCCGCGGGGTCGACGTCCACGTCGTGGGGCCGCGCCCGGCCGGCGCGGCGACCGCCGAGCGCGGCGGGGTCACCTGGCACCCGCTGGCGGTCACCTCGGTGCGCGACGCACGGGGCGCGACCGCCGTGTCGCGACGGCTGCGGCACCTCGCCCCCGACGTGCTGCACCTGCACGACCGGCGCGCGGCCTGGCTGGGCCGGCTGCTGCCCGCGGGCCGGCGAGCACCCGCGCTGGTCTGCACGCTGCACGGCGTCGCCGACGGGCTCAGCGACCTGGTGGCCGGCAACGCGCTGGTGGGACGGCGACGCCGCCGCGACCGTGCCTACTACCTGGCCGGCGAGCGGTGGGCGACGCGCTGGTCGGGCGCCCGCGTGGTGACCCCCAGCACCGCCCTCGCCCGCTACGCCGTGCAGCACGTCGGGCTGCCGCCCGACCGCGTCGACGTGGTGGCCCACGGCGTCGACCTCGCCCGCTGGCCCGCACGACCTGCCCCTGAGGCGCCCTCCCACCGACCCGTTGCGCTGGCCTGGGTGGGCCGCCTCGAGCCGGCGAAGCGGCCCGACCGGCTGCTCGGGGCCCTCGCGGCCACCCCGGGCGCCACCGCCGTGCTGGCCGGGACCGGCAGCGGCGCGGCCGACCTGGCCCGCCGCGCCACCCGCCCCGACCTGCGGGGCAGGGTGCGGCTGCCCGGGCACGTCGCTGACGTCGGTGGCGTGCTCTGCTCCGCCGATCTCTACGTGTCCACCTCGGGGGCGGAGAACCAGCCGCTGGCGATGCTCCAGGCCATGGCGACCGGGCTGCCCGTGCTCGCGACGGCGGTCGGCGGCGTGCCCGAGGTCGTCCGCCACGACATCGAGGGCCTGCTGGTGCCCGTCGACGACGCGCCGGCCCTCGCGGCGGCGCTGAGGCGGCTGGTCGACGACCCCGCGCTGCGCACGCGGCTCGGCGCGGCTGCGCGCGAGCGCGTGGTCACGACGTACCCGCTCGACGCGTGCGTCGACGGCCTGCTCGCCACCTACCGGCGGGCTGCGGCGTGAGGGTGCTCATGGCCATCGCCGAGATGGGCAACGGCGGCGCCGAGACGCTGGTCGCGGGCCTGGCCGAGCAGCTGGCCGCCGACGGCGACCAGGTGGTGTTGGCCAGCAGCGGCGGGTTCCGCGAGCAGCAGCTGAGCGGGGGCGGTCTCGTGGAGACCGTGCGGGTGCCGCTGCAGCGCGGCAGCGCCGTCGACGTCGCCCGCTCGGTGGCGCGCCTGGCCCGGGTGGCGCGGGGGCAGCGGCCCGACGTGGTGCACACCCACAACGTGCGCGCGACCCTGGTGGCCCGCCTGGCGACGTGGCCGGCCGGGCGCCCGCCGCTGCTGGCCACCGTGCACGGGCTCTCGCCCGACGACTACCCGGGCGCGGTGCGCCTGCTGCGCCGCTGCGCCGACCACGTCGTGGCGGTCTCCGCGTCGGTGGCGACCGACCTGGTGGCGGCGGGGCTGCCGGCCCCGATGGTGACGGTGGTCGAGAACGCCGCGCCCGCCACGGCCCGCGTCGACCGCGACCACGCCCGGGCCTGCCTCGGTCTCGACGCCGCCACGCCGGTCGCGCTGTGCCTGGCGCGCCTCGCCGCGCCGAAGCGCCAGGACCTGCTGGTGCAGGCCTGGGCCGAGCGCACCGGCGACGGCGTGCTCCTGCTCGCCGGGGAGGGCCCCGACCGCGGGCGGCTCGAGAGCGCCGTGCGCGCCGGTGGGCTGGCCGGTCGGGTGCGGCTGCTGGGCGAGCGCGACGACGTACCGGCCCTGCTCGCCGCCGCCGACGTGCTGGTGCTGCCCAGCGACCGCGAGGGCCTGCCGATGGCGGTGCTCGAGGCCATGGCGGCCGGGGTACCGGTGGTGGCCAGCGACGTCGGGGGACTGGTGGGCCTGGCCGACGCCGTCGAGCTGGTGCCGACGGGGTCGGCCGCGGCGCTCGCCGCCGCGCTCGACCGCGTGCTCGCCGTCGGCCCCCACCGCGACCTGCTCCGCGCCCGCGGGCAGGCGCTGGTGGCCGAGCGGTTCAGCTCCGCGGTGATGCACGCCGCCTACCGCGACCTCTACCGTCGGCTGCTCACAGGTTTGCGAGGTGACCCCGGGTGGTAGACATTTCACCAGTGCTCCCCGTGGGGAGCCCGCCGTCGTGCGACCGGGCCCACCGCCCTCGCCGACCTGCACCGCTCGGGGGCGCGGGTGCCGGGAAGATCTCCTGGCGCCGTGGATCAGTGGGCCGACGACCCGGCCCCCGGAGAGCCTGACATGGAGCTGCGTGACATCGGTGCCGCCCTGTGGCGCCAGCGGGTGCTGGTGGCGCTCGTGCTGCTGCTGACCGCCGGGGGCGTGCTGCTCGGCGTGGCCACTGCTACGAAGACCTACACCGCGCAGGCCACGCTGGCCGCCGAGCCCGCGCCCGCCGCCCCCGCCACCGACGAGCTCGACGCCCAGCGCGCCACGCTCGCGGAGCTGGCGGTGAGCCCGCAGGTGCTGGAGGGCGCCGTCGCGCGCGCCGGACTCGACCGCGACCTCGACGAGCTGCGGGGCCGGGTGCGGGCCCAGGTCGTCCCCGACACCGTGCTCATCGAGGTGCGCGTCGACGACACCGACGCCGACGGTGCCGCCCGCTTGGCCAACGCCGTGTCGTTCGCCCTCCAGCAGAGCGACCCCACCGGCGCCTTCGAGTTCACCGAGACCGCGCCCGCGCGCGCGCCGGCGACGTACGCCAGCCCCGACCTGCCGCTGGCCCTCGGCGTCGGCACGCTGCTCGGCCTCGTGCTCGCCGTGGTGGCCGGGCTCGCGCGCGACCGCCGCACCTACACCGTCAAGGACGCGTGGGGCGTCGAGGCGGCGGTGCACGCTCCCGTGCTGGCCCACGTCTCGCCCCCGCGCGACCCCACGCTGCAGGCGATGTACGCCGGCACGCCGGCCGCCGACGTCTTCCGCCGCCTCCGCGTCGCCCTCGAGGCGCGCACCGCCGGCAGCCCCCCGCGGCTGGTGGTGGTCACCGGGGTCACCACCGGTGACGTGAACGCCTGGCTCGCGGCCAACCTGGCGGTGTCGCTGGCGGCCTCGGGCCGCGGCGTCCTGCTCGTCGACGCCCGCCTCGGCGGGCCGGACACGCCTCCGACCGACGAGCCCGACACCGCAGGCCTCGTCGACGTGCTGCAGGGCACGCCGTGGCACCGCGCGGTGAGCCCGGGCCCGGTCGAGGGGCTCAGCGTCCTGCCGTCGGGGCGGGCGGCCGACGGCACCCACCTCACCCTGCTCGAGGAGTCGTTCGCGCAGGTGGCGGGCGAGCTGGTCGACCACTTCGACGCCGTCGTGGTGATCGCGCCCTCCCTCGACGCCGGTGACGACGCGGTCGTCATGTCGGCGGAGGGGAGCATGCTGCTGGGCGTGGTCGAGGGCGTGATCAGCCCCGAGGCCCTCGCCGCCCACTCCGACCGGTTCGTGGCCCGGGGCGTGCGCCTGGCCGGCACCGTGCTGATCGGGCACCGCGCCGAGGTGGTGCCGGCGTGACCGCCCGCAGCCCCGTCCCCGCGCCCGCCCCGGGCCCCGACGCGACCCCGGGCCGCCCCCACGTCCTGCACGTCAGCGTGCCGACCAGCGAGGGCACCGCCGAGGTCGCGATGACCTACGTGCGCGAGCAGCTGGCCCGCGGGTGGCGGGTGACCGTCGCCTGCCCGTCCACCGGCTGGCTCGGGTACTCCGCGCGCGAGGCCGGCGCCGACGTGGCGTGGTGGGCCGCGACCCGCGACCCCGGCCCGAGCACGCTGGAGGAGACGCTGCGCCTGGGCGCGCTGGTGCGGCGACTGCACCCCGACCTCGTGCACCTGCACAGCTCCAAGGCGGGACTGGCCGGCCGCCTGGCGGTGCGGGGGCGGGTCCCCACCCTGTTCCAGCCCCACGCCTGGTCGTTCCAGGCCGGGTCGGGCACCGCGAGCCGGCTCGCGCTGCACTGGGAGCGGTTCGCCGTGCGCTGGACCGACCAGCTCGTCTGCGTCGGCGACGGCGAGCTCGCCACCGGGCGCGCCGCCGGCGTCCGGGGAGAGGCCACGGTGGTGCCGAACGGCGTCGACCTGCGCCGCTTCGAGCCCACCAGCGCCGAGGACCGGGTCGAGACCCGCGCCCGGCTCGGGCTCACCGAGGCGCCCACCGTCGTGTGCGTGGGCCGGCTGAGCCACCAGAAGGGCCAGGACACGCTGCTCGCCGCCTGGCCCGCGGTGCGGGCGCAGGTGCCGGACGCCCGGCTCGTGCTGGTGGGCAGCGGTCCCGACGAGGACGTCCTGCAGGCGCAGGCCGCGCGCCTCGACGGCGTCGAGCTGGTGGGCGCCCGCGTCGACGTGCCGGCCTGGTTGAGCGCGGCCGACGTCGTCACCGTGCCCTCCCGCTACGAGGGCATGGCGCTGGCCCCGCTGGAGGCGATGGCCTGCGCCCGCAGCATCGTCGCCAGCGACGTGCCGGGCATCGCCGAGAGCGTGCCCGACGGCACGGGCGCCCTGGTGCCGCCCGGCGACGCCGCCGCGCTCGCTGCCGCCCTCGCCGAGCGGCTCGCCGACCCCGACCTGGCCGACGGGGAGGGCTGGGCCGGCTACGACCACGTCAGCGCCCACCGTGACGCCGGCGAGGCCGCCCGCCGGGTCACCCAGCTGTCGGTGGCCCTGATGGCCGCCCGCGCCCGCCGCTGACGCCGTACGGCGGCCGTCTCGAGACCCTCGGTGCCAGCGGGTCTCGATACACCTCGTCGCTGGCGCTCCTCGCCACTCGACCACCGAGGAGGCGCCGGGCGGTCTCGATACACCTCGTCGCTGGCGCTCCTCGGCACTCGACCACCGAGTGCAGGCGTGCGCGTCGCGCCCGGCCACCGAGGAGGCGGCGGCCTGTATGTCGTGCGGGTGGCCCTGTTTCGTTGGTCGAGTAGCGAGCGCCAGCGAGCGTATCGAGACCCCTGTCGTGTCCTGGGTGGTCTCGATACACCTCGTCGCTGGCGCTCCTCGGCACTCGACCACCAAGGGCAGGCGTTCGCGTCGCGCCCGGCCACCGAGGAGGCGCCGGGCGGTCTCGATACACCTCGTCGCTGGCGCTCCTCGGCACTCGACCACCGAGGGCAGGCGTTCGCGTCGCGCCCGGCCACCGAGGAGGCGCCGGGCGGTCTCGATACACCTCGTCGCTGGCGCTCCTCGGCGAAGGCAGGCGTGCGCGTCACGCCTGGCCACCGAGGGCAGGCGTGCGCGTCGCGCCCGACCGCCGAGGAGGCGGCGGCCGGTGTCAGCCGGCGGCGTGCTCCCGCTCGGTGCGGCGCTGGGCGGCGAGCTCGCGGGCAAGGTCCTGGGCCACCTCGTGGGCGCTCGGCCGGGCCGAGGAGCGCGCGTGGGGCCGGGCGCCGGCGGCGGCGGGGCGCCCCGTCGAGGGCGGTGCCACGAGCTGCACCGGGCGGCGCGCCGGTGAGGCGGTGACCGTGACCGGCTCGGGGACGGAGGCGGTGGGCTGCGGGCGGGTCAGCGTCCGCACCGTGCGCACCACGATCTTGATGTCGCCCCAGAGCGACCAGTTCTCGATGTAGTAGTTGTCGGCGCGCACGCGGTCGTGGATCGAGGTGTCGCCACGCAGGTCGTTGACCTGGGCCCAGCCGGTGAGGCCCATCGGCACGCGGTGGCGCTGGCCGTAGCCCTTGGTGTCGCGGGAGAACTGCTCGACGAAGAAGGGCCGCTCCGGGCGGGGACCCACGATGCTCATGTCGCCGCGCAGGATGTTGACCAGCTGCGGGAGCTCGTCGAGGCCGGTGCGGCGCAGGAACCGGCCGACGCGGCCGATGCGGTGGTCGTTGTCGATGTTCCAGGCGGTGGCGGCCTCGTTGGGGTCGGCCGGCTTCATCGAGCGGAACTTCAGCAGCTCGAAGCGGTGTCCGCCGCGGCCCACCCGCACCTGGCGGAAGATCACGCCGGGGCCGGTCTCGACGCGCACGGCGACGGCGATGGCCAGCAGCAGCGGCGCCAGTGCGGCCAGTGCGAGCGCCGACAGGGTGGCGTCCATGGCCCGCTTCACGAGCAGCGCGTGGGGACGCACCCGCCAGCGGCGCAGGCGCAGCACGGCGACGTCGCGGACGACCTCGGTGCGGCCCGGCCGGTCGACGCCCAGCATCTCGTAGAAGCGGGGGACGACGAAGACCTGCTTGTCCTGGCTCTGGCACCAGCGCACCAGCGAGATGGTGCGGTCGTCGGTCTGGGTGCCGAAGGCGAAGATGACGTCGTTGACGTCGAGGGCCTGCATCGCGTGCGGGGTGTCGGAGAGCTGTCCGAGCAGCGGCACCGGCAGCTGGGTGCCGGGCGCGACGTCGTCGTCGATGATGCCGACCGGGCGCAGCCCCAGGCTCGGGTCGGCCTGCAGCGAGGTGGCCAGGCGCCGTCCGATGCCGTCGGCGCCGACGATGATGACCGGGTGGGCGAGCACGCCCCGGCGCCGGCCGGCGCGCACGGCGGCGTACGCCGCTCCGCGCAGCACGGTCAGCAGCAGCAGCACGGTCGCGCCGAACGCCACGGCGGAGGTGAAGCCGGCCAGGCCCATGCCGAGGTCGGCGCCACTGGTGCCGAGCAGCACCACGGCCGCGACCAGCGCGGTGAGGGCCATCGCCGGCAGGTCCTCGAGGACCGACAGCACCAGGCGCGAGCGCTGCAGGTGCAGGCCGCGGCTCACGGCGGCGGTGCCGATGGCGGTGAGGACCACGCTGGTGGTCGAGACGGAGTCGTGGACGGCGCTGGCACCCATGACGGCCAGCAGGTCCGCCGCGACGAGAAGCGGTGTGACGCTGGCCAGTCCTGGCACAGCGTCAGCAAGACGAAGACGCATTTGTTCTGATACCCCCCGGTATGACTACTTCTATGTAACCCGATCGGCCCCCCGCAAACCAACCGCTGTGGGTGACGCGTCACACGATCGCTGACGTCGTGTCGACCTCGCTGCGGACTGTGGATCTCCTGTGGATCGCGCGTGGCCGCGACGTGGGTCGGGACTCACCGGGGTGTGGACCTGCCGAGCGCCGTCGGCGCGGTCCGGCAGCCTGCGGTGGCACCATCGGGACGTGCCCCACGTGCGATCGGTCAACGTCGGCCGCCCCCGGGAGGCGGCGTGGGCGGTGATCGGGCGCACCTCCATCGACAAGACGCCGGCGCGCGGGGCGGTGATGGTCACCGCCACCGGTCTCGTCGGCGACCAGGTCTCCGACACCCGCCACCACGGCGGGCCCGACAAGGCGGTCTACGCCTTCGCCCGGGAGGACCTCGACGCCTGGGCCGAGCGGCTGGGCCACGAGCTGCCCGACGGACGGTTCGGCGAGAACCTGACCACCGAGGGCCTCGACGTCAACGCCAGCGAGGTCGGCGAGCGCTGGGAGGTGGGGGAGGCCCTGCTCGAGGTGCGCTCGGTCCGCACGCCGTGCCAGGACTTCAAGGCGTGGATGGGCCGCTGCGGCCACGACGACCGGGCGTGGGTGCGGCGCTTCGCCGAGACCGCCAGGCCGGGGCCCTACCTGCGGGTGCTGGCCGAGGGACCGGTGCGCGCCGGCGACGACGTGCGGGTGGTCCACCGCCCGGGTCACGGCGTGACGGTCTCGACGATGTTCCGGGCGTTGCACGGCGAGCCGGCCCTGCTGCCGCAGCTGCTCGCGGTGCCGGACCTGGTGGTGCAGGCCCGGCTGCGGGCCGAGGCGTACGTCGCGGGGCAAAACTCCGCCGGGCCCGTGACCACCTGAGCGATCCTGCGGCCGGCCCGGTGGGACGTGACGTAGGTTACGGGCACCGTCGCCACCCCCGAACCGCAGGAGCGCCACGTCATGCCCGCCAACACCGACACCAGCTTCGTCGACCACCTGACGCAGAACGTCGCCGTCCTCTTCCTCGACCGGGTGGCCGCCTCGCCCGACGCCGAGGCCTACCGCTACCCCGTCGGCGACGCCTGGGAGTCGGTGACCTGGGCGCAGACCGGCACCCGCGTCTCTCGCCTGGCCGCAGGGCTGCTGTCGCTGGGCCTCGAGCCCGAGCAGCGGGTGGGCATCGTGGCCGGCACCCGCTACGAGTGGGTGCTGGCCGACCTCGCGATCATGTGCGCGGCGGGCGCCACGACGACGGTCTACCCGACCACCAACCCCGAGGACACCGCCTACATCCTCGGTGACGCGGAGTGCCGCGTGGTGTTCGCCGAGGACGACGAGCAGCTCGCCAAGATCGCCGCGCACCGCGCCGAGCTGCCCCACCTGCTCACGGTCGTGACCTTCGACGGCGCGGCCGACGGCGACGGCGTCCTGTCGATGGACCAGCTCGCCGCCCGGGGCGACGCCTACCTCGCCGAGCACCCCGACGTGATCGAGCAGACCGCCAAGTCGATCCCGGCCGACCAGCTCGCCACCCTGATCTACACCTCCGGCACGACGGGCCGGCCCAAGGGCGTGCGGCTGCTGCACCGCGGCTGGGTCTACGAGGGCGCGCTGATCAAGGAGCAGGGCATTCTCGACGAGACCGACCTGCAGTTCCTGTGGCTGCCGATGGCCCACTCCTTCGGCAAGGTGCTGCTGTCGTCGCAGCTGGCGTGCGGCTTCGCGACCGCCATCGACGGCCGTGTCGAGCGCATCGTGGAGAACCTGGGCGTGGTGAAGCCCACCTTCATGGGCGCCGCGCCGCGCATCTTCGAGAAGGCGCACGGTCGCATCGTCACCATGACGGCCGCCGAGGGCGGCGCCAAGGAGAGGATCTTCACCAAGGCCTTCGCGGTCGGCCGCAAGGTCGACGCGCTCAAGCGCGACGGCAAGCCCGTGCCGCTGCCCCTGAAGGCCCAGCACCGCGTCTTCGACAAGCTCGTCTTCAGCAAGGTCCGCGACCGCTTCGGCGGCCGGGTGAAGTTCTTCATCTCGGGCTCGGCGGCGCTGAACTCCGAGATCGCGGAGTTCTTCCACGCCGCCGGCATCCTCATCCTCGAGGGCTACGGCCTCACCGAGAACTCCGCGGGCGCGGCCGTGAACCACCCCGAGGACTACAAGATCGGAACCGTCGGCACCGCGATGCCCGGCAGCGAGATCCGCATCGGCGAGGGCGACGAGATCCAGATCAAGGGCCCGCACGTGATGGCCGGCTACCACAACCTGCCCGAGGAGACCGCGAAGGCGTTCACCGAGGACGGCTGGCTGCGCACCGGCGACAAGGGCAGCCTCGACGCCGACGGGTTCCTCACCATCACCGGTCGCATCAAGGACCTGTTCAAGACCTCCGGCGGCAAGTACATCGCGCCCTCGGCGATCGAGGCCAAGTTCAAGGCGCTGTGCCCCTACAGCAGCCAGTTCATGGTCTTCGGCAACGACCGCAACTTCTGCGTCGCCCTGGTCACCCTCGACCCCGACGCGATGGTCGGCTGGGCCGAGGAGAACGGCATGTCCGGCGCCTCCTACACCGAGATCGTCCGCTCGGAGAAGGTCCACGCCATGGTCGGCGGCTACGTCGACCAGCTCAACGACAAGCTGAACCGCTGGGAGACCATCAAGAAGTGGGACCTCCTCGACCACGACCTGACCATCGAGTCGGGTGAGCTCACGCCGTCGATGAAGGTCAAGCGCAACGTCGTCGAGGGCAACAACTCCGAGCGCATCTCCGCGTTCTACTCCTGACCGGAGCGGCCGGGGGCGGGCGCCGCCCCCGGGCCGTCCCCCCCTCGGCCGTCCCGGGCGCCGGCCCGCCCGGACGGCGGCGAGGGCGGTGCGGGTGGGAGGATCGGGCGATGCCCTCCTCCCTGCCCGACGGCGACGCCGCGCCGGCCGACGGCTCCCTGCCGCCCGAGGCGCTGGCGCGCCTGGGACAGCGACCGTTCGGGCTCTACGTGCACGTGCCGTTCTGCGCCGTGCGCTGCGGCTACTGCGACTTCAACACCTACACCGCCGAGGAGCTCGGCCCCGCCGGCGGCGCGCCGGGCGCCTCGCGCGCCACGTACGCCGCCGCGGCGGTGGCCGAGGTGCGGCGGGCGCGACGCACGCTGGGCGACGTCGACCTGCCGGTGTCCACGATCTTCGTCGGCGGCGGCACCCCGACCCTGTTGAGCCCCGACGACCTCGGTGCGGTCGTCGAGGCGGCGGCCCAGGAGTTCGGGCTCGCCCCCGACGTGGAGGTGACCACCGAGTCCAACCCCGACAGCGTCACGGCGGCCGACCTGGCCCGGCTGCGCGAGCGCGGCTTCACCCGGGTGTCGTTCGGCATGCAGTCGCAGGTGTCCCACGTGCTGCGCGTGCTCGACCGCACCCACGACCCGCTGCGGGTGCCGCAGGTGGTGCAGTGGGCGCGCGAGGCCGGTTTCGACCAGGTCAGCCTCGACCTGATCTACGGCACGCCGGGGGAGTCGCTCGACGACTGGGCGGTCTCGGTGGACGCCGCCGTGGCGTGCGGGCCCGACCACGTCTCGGCGTACTCGCTCATCGTGGAGGACGGCACCGCGCTGGCGCGCCGGGTGCGTCGCGGCGAGCTGCCGATGCCCGACGAGGACGACCTCGCCGACAAGCACGCGCTGGTCGACCGGCGCCTGGTGGCCGCCGGCCTCGGGTGGTACGAGGTGAGCAACTGGGCGCGCGGCATGCCCGACGACGCCTCGTCGCGGTGTCGCCACAACCTGCTCTACTGGACCGGCGCCGACTGGTGGGGCGTCGGTCCCGGAGCCCACTCCCACGTCGGCGGGGTGCGGTGGTGGAACGTGAAGCACCCGGCGGCGTACGCCGACCGGCTGGCCGCCGGCGTCAGCCCGGCCCACGCCCGTGAGGTGCTGAGCGCCGAGGACCAGCGCGTGGAGCGGGTGCTGCTCGAGCTGCGCCTGCGCGAGGGCATGCCGCTCGGGGTGCTCGACGACGCCGGCCGCGCCGCGCTGCCGGGCCTGGTGGCGCGCGGGCTGGTGCGGGTCGAGGGCGACCGGGTCGCCCTCGAGGACGACGCCCGCCTGGTGGCCGACGGCGTCGTGCGCGAGCTGCTCAGCTGACCATCCGGATGGTCAGCGGGTAGCGGTACAGCTCGCCGCGCGAGGAGCGCACCGTGCCGATGATGGTGAAGACCAGCCACACCAGGCCGACCACCGGCAGCAGCACGAAGCCGATCAGCACGAAGCACAGCGCGAACGCCACGAGGCCGTAGACCAGCACCGACAGCTGGAAGTTCAACGACTCCACCGCCTGCGCCCGCACCGCCGGCGACGTCGGGCCCTTGAGCACCATGACCAGCAGCGGGCCCAGGAACGACAGCGCCACTGCGGCGCTCGCCAGCGCCGACCAGTGGGCCGCGCAGCCCCAGGTGCGCTCGTCGGCGGTGAGCCCGTCGGGGCCGCGGACCTGGCCGGGCCCCCACGCCTGCCCGTAGCCGGGCGGGCCCCAGGGCTGGCCGTGGGGGACCTGCCCGTACCCGGGCTGTCCGTGCTGGTCCGGCTGTCCGTACTGGTCCGGCTGTCCGTACGGGCCGGGCTGCCCGTACCGGGGCGGCTGGCCGGAGCGCCAGGCGTCGCCCGCCTCGTCGTCGGGGGACGGGGGCGGGGTGGGGTCGCTCATGGGTCCTCCGTGGCGGGGCGGGTCACTCGACGGTGACGAAGTCGATCAGCTCCTCGACCCTACCGAGCAGCGCCGGCTCCAGGTCGTCGTACGACGCGACGCGCGACAGGATGTGCTTCCAGGCGCGGGCGATGTCGGCCTGGTCGCGGTGGGGCCAGCCGAGGTGCTGGCAGACCCCCTTCTTCCACTCGATCGAGCGCGGGATCGTGGGCCAGGCGCTCAGGCCGAGGCGGTCGGGCTTGACCGCCTGCCAGACGTCGACGAACGGGTGGCCCACGACGAGGACGTGCTTGCCGACGGGCGAGCGGGCGATGCCCTGCGCGATGCGGCTCTCCTTGGAGCCCGGCACGAGGTGGTCGACCAGCACCCCCACCCGGCGGCGGGGGCCGGGCTTGAAGTCGACGAGGTGGTCGGCGAGGTCGTCCACGCCGCCGAGGTACTCCACGACCACGCCCTCGATGCGCAGGTCGTCGCCCCACACCTTCTCGACCAGCTCGGCGTCGTGGCGGCCCTCCACGAAGATGCGGCTGGCCCGGGCGACCCGTGCCGGCGCGCCGGGCACGGCCACCGACCCCGACGCGGTGCGGGTGGGGGCGGCCGGCGCGGCCGCCCGACGCGGGGCGACGAGCACCACCGGGCGGCCCTCCAGCAGGAAGCCGGGCCCGAGGGGGAACGTGCGGCGCCGGCTGCGCCGGTCCTCGAGGGTCAGGGTGTGCAGGTCGCGGTCGACGGCGACGATCTCGCCGACCCAGTCGGTGGTGACCTCCTCCACGACCGCGCCCAGCTCGGCGGGGGCCTCCACGGCCCGGCCGCGCTTGGGGGCACGCCAGTCACCAGAGAGGACGTCGCCGCCGTACCGATCGCTCACCGCTGCAGGCTAGGCGGCGCCGCCGACAGCAGGCGGCGCCGCGCCGCTCAGGCCTCGGTGTGGTCGTCCTCACCCTCGGACTGCTCGGCGGGCTTGCCGTCGGTGAGCAGGTCACCGGCGTCGTCGCCGGCGGGCAGGCCCTCGGCCAGCGGGTTGTCGTCGCCGGGCACCAGGTCGGCGGGCAGCTGCTCGTCGGGGATGCCGGCGGTGGACTCGTCGGGGGTCTGGGTCATGGCCCGACGCTAGTGCCGCGCCGCGGCCGCGTCGAGGGTCGGGGGCGGTCAGACCAGCGGGAGCCGGCGCGGGGTGCGCGGCAGCTGGGCGTAGGCCCGCGACACCGCGTCGGCCAGGCTCGCCGGCGGGTAGGGCCAGGGGCCGGTGGCCAGCGCGTCGGACTCCGGCACGCCCTGCGCCACCAGCTCGCGCAGGGTGGTGGCCACGAGGCCGACCTCGTTGCGCTGCACCTCCACGAAGTCGCGGTCGACGGGGGAGCCGTGACCCGGCACCACCACGGACCGGGCGGTGGTCAGCCCGAGCACGACGTCGAGGCTCCAGGGCCACTCCAGCGGGAACGAGTCGGGCCCGTACGCCGGCACGCCGCCGGGCCACGACCCATCGGCGGGCGGCGCCTCCTCCACGGCGTCGCCGGCCACCAGCACGTCGACGTCCGGCACCCGCACCACCAGGTCGCCGGCGGTGTGTCCCCGTCCGGGGTGCACCAGCTCGAGCACGCGGTCGCCCAGGTCGACCACCGTGGCGGAGGAGAACACGTGGTCGGGCACCACCACGGAGGTGGCGTGCACGTCGGCGGCGTGCTCGCCGCGGTAGGAGCCGGTGCCGCGCTGCGCGACCTCGGCCAGCACCGCGGCGGCCGCCTCGTGGGCGTGCACGGGCAGCGGGCCCCAGGCCTCGACGAACGCGCTCGTGCCCCAGGCGTGGTCGTGGTGGTCGTGGGTGGCCACGACGGCCACCACGTCACCGGCCCCGAGGCGGCGCACGTCGTCGACGACCTCGCGGCCGGCCCGCAGCGAGCCGTGGGTGTCGACGGCCACCAGCCCCCGCTCACCCCCCACCAGCACGACGTTGACGTCGCACCACGCGCGCCGCGAGACCCAGACGCGGTCGGCGATCTCCAGGAAGCCCATCGGGCCAACCTAGCCCCGCCGGCGAGCCGCCGAGCCGTCGCGCGGGGGACAGCGCTCAGCAGACGCCGGCGTCGAGCTCGCGGCGCAGCATGTGGGCCAGCTCGGCGGGCGTGCGGGCCTCGCGGGGGAAGACCAGCCGGGTCGCGTGGGCGCCGCGCTCGTCGATCCAGTGCACGTCGACGCCGCCGGTGGTCAGGGTGCCGAGCGAGACGCCGAGCAGGCGGTCGGGGCCGAGCCCGGTGGCCGCCGACACCGCGCGGCGCAGCTCGTCCTGGTGGCAGCGGCCGGCGTGCTCGGCGCAGCGGCGCAGGTAGCCGCGGTTGAGCAGGTGGGCGCGCGCCAGGAAGTCGGTGACCGGCACCGGCAGCAGGGCACCGGGCCCGAGCCGCACGACGACGTGCTCGGGGACCAGCTGCACGATCTCGCGCACCTCGTCGCAGCAGTCGCAGGCCTGGGTGCCGGCCACGAGCAGGTGGCCCGAGAGGGTCAGGCCCGGACCCGGTCGGCCGCGCTCGTCGGTGCCCTCTACGGTGAGCACGACCCCGGCGCCGCGGGCCGCGGCGAGGGCGAGCTCGGTGCCGGGCAGGGCCAGGAACGTCGGGACACCCTCGTGGTCGGTCATGCCGAGGCCGTCGTCGTCGAGCGCACCGCTGGTGCCCTCCACCACGAGCGCCGCCTCGGTGGCCGCGGCCAGCAGGCTGCGCGCCTCGGCGGCGAGCTGGAACGGGTCGTGCAGCGGCCGGGTGGTGCTGTCGGCGGTCATGCGGGCCTCCGGGCGGCGTACGGCGAGCGGGTGTTAGGTGAGCCTAACCTACGCTGCCCGGCCGGGCCAGTCCCGTGACGGCCGCCGGCGCCTGGGCGGGCACGACCGCGGTGGATCGGCGCACCGACGCCGACCTAGTAGAGTTGGCACTCCACGGAATCGAGTGCCAGCGGCCCCGCGGGCCGCGCCACCAGGAAGAGGCGACACGTGCAGGAGGACCGCAGGCTCGCCGTGCTCCGGGCGATCGTGGAGGACTACGTCGCCACCGACGAGCCGGTCGGCTCCAAGGCGCTCGTCGAGCGACACGGCCTCGGGGTCTCCTCGGCCACCGTGCGCAACGACATGGCGGTGCTGGAGGACGAGGGCTACATCACCCAGCCCCACACCAGCGCCGGGCGGGTGCCGACCGACAAGGGCTACCGGCTCTTCGTCGACCGCCTCACCACCGTGAAGCCGATGTCGACCGCCGAGCGGCGCGCCATCTCCACCTTCCTCGACGGCGCCGTCGACCTCGACGACGTCGTGCAGCGCTCGGTGCGCCTGCTCTCACAGCTCACCCGCCAGGTCGCGGTCGTGCAGTACCCCACGCTGTCGCGCTCCACCGTGCGCCACGTCGAGCTGGTGGCGCTGACGCCCCAGCGGCTGCTGGCCGTGCTCATCCTCAGCACCGGCCGGGTCGAGCAGCGCGTCGTCGAGCTCACCGCCGGGCTCGACGAGGCCGCGCTGGCCGAGCTGCGCTCGCTGGTGCTGCGCACCGTCACCGGCCTGACCATCGCCGAGGCGCTCACCGCCCTCACCGCGCTGCGCCCGGGCGACGGCAGCGGCAGCGGCAGCGGCGGCGACCGTCCCGCGGAGGGCGCCCGCCCGCGCGACCCCGTCGCCGAGGCCACCGCGCTGGTGGTCGACGTGCTGGCCGAGGCGATGAGCGACCACCGCAGCGACGCCCGGGTCGCGGTGGGCGGCGCCGCCAACCTCGCCCGCTACGGCGACAGCTTCGACTCCGCGGTGCGCCCGCTGCTCGAGGCGCTCGAGGAGCACGTCGTGCTGCTCAAGCTGCTCGGCGAGACCGGCACCGGCGGCCTGGTGACCGTGCGCATCGGGGCGGAGGGCCCCTACGAGGAGCTCGCCTCGACCAGCGTGGTCTCCACCGGCTACGGCCCCCGCGAGGAGTCGCTGGCCGCGCTCGGCATCGTGGGCCCGACCCGCATGGACTACCCCGGCACGATGGCGGCGGTGCGCGCCGTCGCCCGCTACGTCTCCCGCATCCTCGACGAGGCCTAGCCCCGACCCGGAGGCGGGCCCCGAGGCCCGCGCCGTGCCGCCGCCCGCCCCCACCCGCACGCACCCCCGTACGCACGAGCACGCACCCCGATCAGAAGGACCACCGTGAGCCAGGACCTGTACGACCTCCTCGGAGTCGAGCGCGACGCCGACGGCGACGCCATCAAGAAGGCCTACCGTCGTCTCGCCCGCCAGCTCCACCCCGACGTCAACCCCGACCCGGAGTCGCAGGAGAAGTTCAAGCAGGTCTCGATGGCCTACGAGGTGCTGTCCGACCCGCAGAAGCGCTCGGCCTACGACCGTGGCGGCGACCCCTTCGGCGGCGCCGGGGCGGCCGGCTTCGGGCAGGGTGCCGGGTTTTCCTTCACCGACATCATGGACGCGTTCTTCGGAGGCGGCGGCCAGGGCGCTGGCCAGGGCCGTGGTCCGCGTCCGCGCGTACGTCGGGGACAGGACGCGCTGATCCGCATCGAGGTCGACCTGGCCGACGCCGCGTTCGGCGTGACGCGCGAGCTCAAGGTCGACACCGCCGTGCTGTGCTCCACCTGCCACGGCGACGGCGCCGCGCCGGGCAGCCACCCGGTGCCGTGCGAGACGTGCCGCGGCCAGGGCGAGGTGGCCCACGTGCAGCGCTCGTTCCTCGGCGAGATCCGCACGCTGCGCCCGTGCGCGGCGTGCCGCGGCTTCGGCTCGATCATCCCCGACCCCTGCCGTGAGTGCTCCGGCGACGGGCGGGTGCGCTCGCGCCGTGCGCTCAGCGTGAAGATCCCCGCCGGCGTCGACACCGGCACCCGCGTGCAGCTCAGCGAGCAGGGCGAGGTGGGCCCGGGCGGTGGACCGGCCGGCGACCTGTACGTCGAGATCCACGTCGCCGACCACGAGGTGTTCAAGCGCCACGGCAACGACCTGCACTGCACGGTGACGGTGCCGATGACCGCGGCGGCGCTCGGCACCACCATCACCCTGCCCACGCTCGAGGCCGACGTGGTCGCCGACCGCGACGAGTCGCAGGAGCCCAGCGAGCTGGAGACCCAGTTCGACATCGAGGTGCGCCCCGGCACCCAGTCGGGTGCCGAGCAGGTGCTGCGCGGGCGCGGGGTGCCGGCCCTGCGCGGGGGCCGCGGCGACCTCGTGGTCACGATCGCGGTGGAGACCCCCGGGCGCCTCGACGCCCGCCAGGAGGAGCTGCTGCGCGAGCTCGCCGCCCTGCGTGGCGAGGAGACGCCGTCCGGCACCGTGCGCCCCAGCAGCAAGTCGTCGGTGTTCGGGCGCCTGCGCGACGCCTTCAACCCGCACTGACGGGCGCCGCTCCGTGTCGCTGCCCGTGCACCTCGTGCCCGACCTCACCGGGGTCGCGGCCGGTGACGTCGTCGTCGTCGAGGGCGACGAGGCCCACCACGCCGTGGCGGTGCGCCGGGTGCGAGAGGGGGAGCGGCTCGTGCTCACCGACGGGCGCGGCCTGCGGGTGACCGGGGCCGTGGTCGCGACGGCGAAGCGGCGGCTGAGCGTCGCGGCCGAGGACGTCGAGGCCGTGGCCGAGCCGCGACCCGCCCTCACCGTGGTGCAGGCGCTGCCCAAGGGCGACCGCGGCGAGCTGGCCGTGGAGGTGCTGACCGAGGTGGGCGTGGCCCGCGTCGTGCCGTGGGCGGCGGAGCGGTCGGTGGCGGTGTGGAAGGGCGAGCGGGCGGAGAAGTCGTGGGCGCGCTGGTGCGCCACGGCCCGGGAGGCGGCCAAGCAGTCCCGGCGTGCGTGGCACCCCGAGGTCGCGCCGCTGGCGAGCACCGCCGACGTCGTCGCCCTGGTGGCGGGCGCCGACCTCTGCGTGGTGCTCCACGAGGCGGCCACCACGCCGCTGGCCGGCCTCGCCGTACCGGCCGACGGCACGGTGGTGGTGGTCGTGGGCCCCGAGGGCGGGCTCAGCGACCACGAGATCGAGGTGCTGGTCGCGGCCGGCGCCACGTCGGTGCGCCTGGGTGCGGAGGTGCTGCGCACCTCCACCGCCGGCGTCGTCGCCGCGGCGGCGCTGCTGTCGCGCACCCCCCGCTGGTCCTGAGCGCCGGTCCCGGGTCCGGGGACCTCCGGACACGGCTCGACCCCGCCCTCGGGCGGGAGGACGGGGTCGAGGCCAGCAGGTTCGCGGCGGCCCGGGAAATCAGCCCCACGCCACCGGGCGCCGCGGCGCCTGCACCAGTGGTTCGGTGCGCCCACCGGAGCGGATGGGTCCGGGGCGGGACCGGTTGCGGTCGGGGGTCCGGGCGTCAGCCGACGGCGATCGCCTTGCTGTCCTCGGTGGGGCCGCCGCCCTCCCCGCCGGAGGGGTCGTCGGTCATCGCCACGAACGTGTAGTCACCGGGCGCGAGCGAGGAGACGTCGACCTCGGCGGTCCACGGGTAGAGCCGGCCCATCCACCCCTCCGCGGTGGCCACGCCGTCGAGCACCACCTTCCCGGAGGCGTCACGCACCTCCCACGGCACGGTGGCCTCGAACGAGCTCGCCACGCCTGACACCGTGACGGTGCCCGACACCGCGGCGCCCTCCACGGGCTCGGTGACGTTGACCAGCGCGAGCACCGACAGCTGGCGGGCCTGGCGCACCCCGCCGGCGGTGTCGACGCCGAGCAGGTCGGCCGGCTCGCCGTCGAGGCGCGCCTCGAGCGGCGCCCGGGTCTGCTGCGCGCCCTGCAGCGTGTAGACCAGCTGCTGCACCGCCAGCCGGGCCTCGCGTCGGGTCAGGTCGCCCCGCGTCGTCCACGAGTCGTCGGGCAGGTCGACCACGAACCGGCCGCCCTCGAAGGCGGCCAGCAGGTCGCCGTCGGGCAGCAGCGTGCGGTAGTCGGGGTCGGTCGGAGCGCCCTGGGTGAGCAGGTCGACGGCGCTCTGCAGGGGATCGCCGGAGACGCGCTGGAACTCGCGGAACAGGCGGGGGCCGCGCGGGGTGTCACCGGCGAAGTACGTCGGCACGCTCGCCCCTCCGGGCTCGCTCGTGGTGCTGGGCTCTGCGCTCGCCGACGCCGACGCCGACTCCGACGTCGACTCCGACGCGGAGGCCGAGGCGCTGGGGGAGGCGCTGGGGGAGGCGCTGGGGGAGGCGCCGTCGGACGTGGCGGGGGCCGAGGGCGAGGCACTGGCGGTGTCGTCGGCGGAGCCGTCACCGCCGTCACTGCCGCCGCAGCCGGCGAGGACGGCCGCGCCCAGCGCGGCGGTGCCCGTGAGGGCGGCGAGTCGGGTCCAGGGGGAAGCGGTCATGGGGTCCATCCTCGCGGGGTCGGCGGGCCCGACGCCGCAGGCGGGCGCCGGCTCGCGTGTCGCCCCGGCCCGGGTGGGGGCGGGGTGGGTGCGGGCCGGGTGCGGGCCGGGTGCGGGGCCGGGTGGCCGTGGTGGCCGCGGGGTGGGACGCTCGTGTCCCCCCGCACGGTTGCGTCCCGACGGCCGGCCCGTCCGGTCGACGACCCCGTCGACGACCGCGGGACGACGAGACCAGGAGGACCCCGTGGCCGACTGCCTGTTCTGCGGCATCGTGGCCGGCGAGGTGCCGGCCGACGTGGTGCACACGACCGCCCGCACCGTCGCGTTCCGCGACATCGCCGCCCAGGCGCCGACGCACGTGCTGGTGGTGCCGCGCGCCCACCACGCCGACGCGGCGGCGCTGGCCGCTGCCGACCCCGCCGCGGCGGCCGAGCTGCTCACCACCGCGGCCGCGGTGGCGGCGGCCGAGGGCCACGACGACTACCGCACGGTGTTCAACACCGGCGCCGGCGTCGGCCAGAGCGTGTTCCACGCCCACCTGCACGTGCTGGCCGGGCGGTCGATGACCTGGCCTCCCGGCTGAGCGCCGGCTCGGCGCCGGTCGGGCGAGCGAGGTCGGCACGAGCCGGGTGGTCGTGCTCAGCCCGGCAGCACCTCGAGCACCAGGCGCAGCACGTAGAAGACGACCGGCATGCCGAACACCGCGAGCATCACCCAGGCGGTGATCTTGTGCAGCGGCTTGCTGGGGTCGAGGGACCCCGCGAAGTCGAGCAGCGCGCCCTCCTGCGTGTGGTGGGTCAGCCCCATGTCCCGCGCGTGCTCGGGCAGGTGGCCGCCGGGGAACCACACCGGGGGCGTGTCGTCGTCGTGGTCGTCAGGGTCGTCGTCGGGCCACTGCGCGACGTCGTCCTGCTGACCGGCCATGCCACCACCGTACGTCGCCGCGGCCCGGCCCGGGCGGGGTCGCCGCTGCGCGAACCCGTTGGGCTGCTCGCGGGCGGCGCCGTACGATGGGGGAGCCGTACCACCCACCACGAGAGGCGCCCCTCCGGGCATCCATGACCGAGAGCACCCCCCGCGCGAGCGCCGCGCCGGCCGTCCCCGAGCCGGCCCACCAGACCCGGCACACGGTGGTCGTCCCCCACAGCATCAACATGGTCAGCCTCCTCGGAGCAGGCGACGAGCACCTCGGCCTCATCGAGCGGGCCTTCGACACCGACGTCCACGTGCGCGGCAACCGCATCACGCTGCTCGGCGAGGCCGGTGAGGTGGCGCTGGTCGAGCGCCTGCTCGACGAGCTGGTCAGCCTCATCCGCACCGGCCAGGGCGTGACCGGCGAGACCGTCGACCGCGTGCTGGCGATGCTGCGCGCCGAGACCACCGAGCGCCCCGCCGACGTGCTGAGCACCAACATCCTCAGCAACCGCGGCCGCTCGATCCGGCCCAAGACGCTGAACCAGAAGCGCTACGTCGACGCGATCGACGCCCACACCATCACGTTCGGCATCGGTCCCGCCGGTACGGGCAAGACCTACCTGGCGATGGCGAAGGCCGTGCAGGCGCTGGTCTCGAAGGACGTCACCCGGATCATCCTCACCCGCCCGGCGGTCGAGGCCGGCGAGCACCTCGGCTACCTGCCCGGCACGCTGAGCGAAAAGATCGACCCCTACCTGCGTCCGCTCTACGACGCGCTGCACGACATGATGGACCCCGAGACGATCCCGAAGCTGCTGGCCGCCGGCACCATCGAGGTGGCCCCGCTGGCCTACATGCGCGGACGCACCCTGAACTCCTCGTTCATCATCCTCGACGAGGCGCAGAACACCACGCCGGAGCAGATGAAGATGTTCCTGACCCGCCTGGGCTTCGGCTCGAAGATCGTGGTCACCGGCGACATCACCCAGACCGACCTGCCCGGCGGCACGAAGTCGGGGCTGCGCATCATCGAGGGCATCCTCGACGGCGTCGACGACATCTCGTTCAACCGCCTCACCAGCCACGACGTCGTGCGCCACAAGCTGGTGGGCAAGATCGTGGCGGCCTACGACGAGCACGAGGCGCGCGCCGAGCGCGCCCGCGGCGCCCAGCAGGGCCAGCGATGAGCATCGAGGTGCTCGACGAGTCCGGCCGCGGGCTCGACGTGGCCCACCTGGCCACGCTCAGCCGCTTCGTCATGGACGCCATGCGCGTGCACCCGCTGGCCGAGCTCTGCATCAAGGCCGTCGACGAGGACACCATCGCCGCGCTCAACGCGCAGTGGATGGACAAGGAGGGCCCCACCGACGTGCTGGCCTTCCCGATGGACGAGCTGCGCCCCGGGCTGGTCGACACCGAGCCCGAGGAGGGCGTGCTGGGCGACCTGGTGCTGTGCCCGTCGGTCGCCGAGCGCCAGGGCGAGGGCGCCGGTCACGGCACCGTCGCCGAGCTGGAGCTGCTCACCACCCACGGCATCCTCCACCTGCTGGGCTACGACCACGCCGAGCCCGAGGAGCACGCCGAGATGTTCGGCCTCCAGGACCGGCTGCTCGCCGACTGGCGCGCGCGGTGAGCTCGGGCGATCTCTGGCTGCTGGTGACAGCGGCCGCTCTCGTCCTGCTCGCCGGGGTCTTCTCCGCGGCCGAGGCCGCGCTGGCGTCGTTCTCCCGGGCCCGCGCCGAGGAGCTGCACGCCGAGGGCCGCACCGGCGCCGGGCGGCTGCTGACCCTGCTCGACGACGCCCCGCGCTACCTCAACACCGCGCTGTTCCTGCGCCTGCTCTTCGAGATCTCCGCGATCGTGCTGGTGGCGCTGCAGATCGACGAGGCCTTCGACGGCGCGTGGTGGGAGAGCGTGGTCACCACGATCCTGGTCATGCTGGTGGTCTCGTTCGTCGTCATCGGCGTCGCGCCCCGCACCCTGGGGCGCCAGCACTCCGAGACCGTCGCGGTGCTCACCGCCGGTCCGCTCACCGTCGTCACCCGGGTGCTGGGGCCGCTGCCGCGGCTGCTCATCCTGGTCGGCAACGCGATCACCCCCGGCAAGGGGTTCCGCGAGGGCCCGTTCTCCACCGAGACCGAGCTGCGCGAGCTCGTCGACCTCGCCGAGGCGTCGTCGGTGATCGAGACCAGCGAGCGCAAGATGATCCACTCCGTCTTCGAGCTCGGCGACACCTCCGCGCGCGAGGTGATGGTGCCGCGCAACGACGTGGTCTACCTCGAGCGCCACAAGAACCTGCGCCAGGCCCTGTCGCTGTTCCTGCGCAGCGGCTACTCCCGGGTGCCGGTGGTGGGTGACAACCTCGACGACGTCGTCGGCATGGCCTACCTCAAGGACATCGTGCGCCGTGACTTCGAGGCGCCCGACGTCGAGCTCACCCAACGCATCGACGAGATCGTGCGCCCGGTGCACTGGGTGCCGGAGTCGAAGCCGGCCAACGCCCTGCTCGCCGAGATGCAGGCCCGGCGCCAGCACATCGCGGTCGTCGTCGACGAGTACGGCGGCACCGCCGGTCTCGTCACCATCGAGGACATCCTCGAGGAGATCGTCGGGGAGATCACCGACGAGTACGACGAGGAGGAGGTGGAGGTCGAGACCCGCGAGGACGGCTCGGTCCGGGTGTCGTCGCGCTTCCCGGTCGACGACCTCGGCGAGCTCTTCGGCGGCCGCTTCGAGGAGGACGACGTCGACTCCGTGGGTGGGCTGATGGCCAAGCACCTCGGCCTGGTCCCGATCCCCGGCTCCCACGTGGAGGCCCACGGCCTGCGCTTCACCGCCGAGCAGACCACCGGGCGACGCAACAAGATCGGCACGGTGCTGATCGCGCGTGCCCCCGCCCGCTCCGCCGTCCGCGACCCCGAGGACGAGCCAGAGGACCGACCCCGTGAGTGAGCCCGTGACCGACCCCGTGAGCGACCCCGTGACCGACCCCGTCCCCGAGCTGTCCGCGGAGGACCGCAAGCTGGTGACGCTGGCCCGTGCCACCCGCGCCCGCACCGGTGCGACCGAGGGCGCCGCGGTGCGCGACACCGACGGACGCACGTACGCCGCGGCCACCGTCGACCTCCCGTCGCTCGCGGTCTCCGCGGTCGGGGTGTGCGTCGCGATGGCCGTGGCCTCGGGCTCGCGCGGCCTCGAGGCGGTGGTGGTGCTGACCGGCGCCGACACCGTCGCCGGGGGAGACCTCGACGCCGTGCGCGACCTCGGGGGCGCCGGCGTCGTGGTGCACCGCACCGACGTGCGCGGCACCCTCGTGCAGACGCGCTCGACCTGACCCGACCACCCGGCGCGCCACACCTCGTTCACGTTGCGTTTACCTGCGCGTCGTCCAGAGGTACCCTGAGGCATGACCGCCCAGCTGACCCGCCCGGAGACCACCGCCCCGCGTGGTGCGGACGCCCTCGACGAGGTGCCGCCGCTGCCCCGCGGTGCCGAGACCGCGATCCTGCCGTCGTTCGTGGCCGTCGCGTGCGAGGACCCCGCGGAGTCGCTGGCCCACGAGCACGACATCTGCGAGCACCTCGACGAGCTCGACGTGACCCGCTGCCCCCACCACGCCGCCTGAGCGGGTGCGATTCCCGCTGCGGCCGCGCGGGTGACTAACCTCCTCCGGTGAGCACCCGGGCCCAGCAGCACACCGCCGAGGTGCTGCGGCGCGAGCAGGTGAGCCCCCACCTGGTGCGGCTGACCCTCGGCGGGCCCGGCTTGGCGGGGTTCGCCTCCACCGGCGTGCCCGACGAGTGGGTCGGCCTCGTGGTGCCCGGGCAGTTCCAGAGCCGCTACTACACGGTGCGGTCGTGGACGGGCGCCGAGCTGGTGCTCGACGTCGTCGTGCACGACACCGGCCTGGTCACCGAGTGGGCAGCACGCGACGTCGTGGGCGAGCAGGTCACGGTCACCGACCCCAAGGGCTCGTTCGCGATGCCCGAGGGTGCTGCCTGGCTGCTGCTGGTGGGCGACCTCACCGCGCTCCCGGCGATGGCGCGGGTCCTGGAGTGGTCAGGCGTGCCGACGACCGTGTGGGCCGAGGTGCCCGAGGTGCCCGCGGGCTACCTCCCCGACGACGCCGCCGTGAGCTGGCTCCCGCAGCCCGGCGACGGCCACAGCCGCCTCGCCGAGGTGGTGGAGGGCCTCGACTGGCCCGCCGGCGAGGGATACTTCTGGATGGCGGGGGAGTCGGGGCAGATGCGGGCCATCCGCAAGCACCTGATGCGCGAGCGACGCCTCCCGAGCACGGCGTACGACGTCATGGGGTACTGGCGCGGTGGGGCCACCCGGCAGCCCCGCAGCGTCGACCCCGGCCCGATCTGGCGGGCGGGCAAGGCGGCGGGCAGGACCGACGAGCAGATCTGGGCCGACTACGACGAGGCGCGACATGACTGATCCCCGCACTGACGGACCCCGCACCGACGGCGGCATGCACCCCGGCGGACGACCCGCCGACTTCCGCAGCGGCTTCGCCTCCTTCGTGGGCCGGCCCAACGCCGGCAAGTCGACGCTGACCAACGCGCTGGTCGGCTCGAAGGTGGTGATCACCAGCTCGAAGCCGCAGACCACCCGCACCGTGGTGCGTGGCATCGTGCACCGCGACGACGCCCAGCTCGTGCTGGTCGACACCCCCGGGCTGCACCGCCCGCGCACCCTGCTCGGCGAGCGGCTCAACGACCTGGTGAAGACCACCCTGGCCGAGGTCGACGTGGTGGCGGTGTGCCTGCCGGCCAACGAGAAGGTCGGCCCCGGCGACCGGTTCATCGTGGGCGAGATGGCCAAGGTGCGCCGCACGACGAAGGTCGCGATCGCCACCAAGACCGACCTGGCCACCCCCGAGCAGATCGGGCAGCACCTCCTCGACATCGCCGAGCTCGGTGCCGCCGCCGGCATCGAGTGGGCCGAGATCGTGCCGGTCTCGGCGCAGGCCGGTGACCAGGTGCAGCTGCTGCAGGACCTGCTGGTCGGCCTGCTGCCCACCGGCCCGCAGCTCTACCCCGACGGCGAGCTGTCGGACGCCCCCGAGGAGGCGATCGTCGCCGAGCTGATCCGCGAGGCCGCGCTCGAGGGCGTGCGCGACGAGCTGCCCCACTCCATCGCCGTGGTCGTGGAGGAGATGGGCCTGCGCGAGGACCGCCCCGCCGACCGGCCCCTGCTCGACATCCACGCCAACGTGTTCGTGGAGCGCGACTCGCAGAAGGGCATCATGATCGGCCACAAGGGCGCCCGCCTGCGCACGGTCGGCACCGAGGCCCGCACCCAGATCGAGGCGCTGCTGGGCATCCCGGTCTACCTCGACCTGCGCGTCAAGATCGCCAAGGACTGGCAGCGCGACCCCCGCCAGCTGCGCCGCCTCGGCTTCTAGGCCGGGTCGCCGGCCGTGAACGAGACCGGGGTGCCGGTGGCGCGGGCGTAGGCGATCTCCCTGCGCGTGGACTCGCCGACGTACCCGCCCGGGTCGACGACCAGGACCCGGTCGGCCAGGTCGATCTTGCGCAGGTGGAGGTCGCCCAGCGCGGCCTTCTGCTCGTCGCCGATCGGCTCGTCCGCTCCGGGGTCACCGGCGCGCGGGAAGACGGCCGGCGCGACGACGATGGCACCGGCGAGGCTCAGCTCACGGTTCGCCGCGCTCATCTCCTCCGCGAAGCGGGTCGAGCCGCAGAGGCAGACGATCTCAGGTCGTGAGGGCACGGCTCGGTCCTCCGGTCGGACGGGCGTCACCGGGCGCGTGCACGTCTCGGACGGGTGCCCGAGGCGACGACCTGCGCAGCGGAACGAGCATCCCGGTCAGTCCGGCACCCAGCACAGGCCGTAGGTCTGCCCGGCGCGCCACTGCTCGGCGGTGGGCCACTCGTAGCCCCAGCTGAAGTCGAGCGGGTCGGCCGCCGCGGCGCGCCCGGCGTCCTCGCAGGGGGCCTGGCCGCTCTCCCGGGCGGAGTCGGCGCCGGGGTAGGCGCCGCCGCCGAGGTCGACGACGGAGACGGCGCGCCAGGCGTGCGGCCGGGCGCAGATCACCCGCGCGAAGCCGGCGGTGCCGGGCTCGGCGGTGCCGCAGGTGGCGTACGCCGCGCCGGCGGGCCGGTCGAGCACCCCCTGCACCGTGCCGTCGAGGGGGGCGAGCCGCTCGTCGCCGGCCACGGCGATGACGTCGCAGCGGTACCAGTCGGCGCCGGCGTCGGACTCCTCCACGGTCGGGGTGAACCAGACCGCGCGCAGCATGCTCAGGCGCCGCTGCTCCTCGGTGCCGCCGAGGAACCCGCCGAGCCGCTCGGGGCACGTCGTGGCCACGGCGTCCTGCACCCGCCGGGAGTCGACGGCCAGCAGGTGGCCGCCGACGAACGCGTCGAGGGTGCCGACGGCGAAGGTGCGCGCGGTGTCGCCGCCGCAGCGCACCGGCTCGGCGT
Source organism: Nocardioides sp. FY1077 (assembly GCF_058681775.1). NCBI lineage: Bacteria > Bacillati > Actinomycetota > Actinomycetes > Propionibacteriales > Nocardioidaceae > Nocardioides > Nocardioides sp. FY1077. The sequence continues at coordinate 302,944 of NZ_JBZWDB010000005.1, forward strand.
CGACGGTCGGGGCGAGCGCCTCGGCGTACGACAGGTCGTAGCAGGCGCCGACCGCCGGGCGCTCCACGGGCGCTGCGGTCGGCGGGGGTGTGGGCGCGGGGGACGTCGACGGAGTGGCGGAGGCCGACGGCGAGGGCGCGTCACCGGTGTCACCGGTGTCACCGGGTACGTCGGAGCCGCTGCAGCCACCGGCCACGAGCGCGAGCAGGACGGCGGCGGCGGCGCGCCGCCGGGTCACTTGTCGGTCCTCGCCCAGCACACCGAGCGCCGGTTGCCGCCCTCCCACTCCGCCTCGTGGAAGAAGGTGTAGCCGTAGTCGTAGGTGGCGGGGTAGCTGAGCCAGGCGCCGACCGACTCGGAGCAGAAGTCGCGGCTGCGGACCTCGACGACGCGGTCGCCGGGGTAGTCGTCGCCGGGCTCGCCCACCTTGATCGTGGTGACCGCCCGCCAGACGTGGTCCTCGCTGCACGGCACCTTGGGGGAGTCGGTGACCGTCGGGCCGTCGGCGCACACCATCCAGTCGTCCGAGGGCACGCCCGACAGCAGGCCCTGCGCGGTGTCGGGCAGCTCGACGTAGCCGGCGCTGTCGTCGCTGCCGCCGACCAGGTCGCAGCGGTACCAGCGCGCGCCGTCGGCCCAGGCGGCCTCCGAGGGGCGGAACCAGGCCCAGCTGACGATGGTGCGCATCACCAGGCTCTCGTCGGCGCCGAGGAACGCCATCTGCTTCTTCGAGCAGGTGTCGTAGGCGAACGCCCCCAGCCTCGGGTCGTCGTGCTCGGCGTCGTCGAAGGCGGCCGGCAGCGGACCCACCGCGAAGGTCTGCGCGGTGTGCGGCTCGGTGCAGTCGACGGTGCGGGTGGCGTCGGAGGCGCGGGCGACGTCCTCGGGCGTCAGCACGCGGCACGCCCCGAGCTCGGGTACTTCCACGGCGTCGACCTGGGCCGGGTCGGTGTCGGCGTCGACGGCGGGCTCGGCCGCGCCGCAGGCGCCGAGCAGCAGGGCGGCCAGTGCCGTCGCCGAGGCCACGGCGGCGAGCCGGGCGGGCCGGCGAGCGCGGCGGCCACGGGCGGGCGCGGCGCTGAGCGGTGCGTGGGGCAACGCGCTCCTCCCAGCGGGGCGTGCGGCGGACGGTCGAACAGGCGGATGCTACCCCGCGTACGCCGTCAGCCGGGGCTCACCAGCGCCGCCAGGGTGGCCCCGAGCTCGTGGGCGGCCTCCTCCTCGGCCGTGCCGACGTCGCCGACCACCTCGAGGGTGGCGGCGGCCTGCGTCCAGGGCAGCGCCCCGGCGATCGTCAGCACCGAGCGCACCGCCCCGGTGGTGTCGTGGCGACCGTGCACGTAGAGCCCGAACGGCGTGCGCCCCGCCCGCCCGGGACCCCCGGCGGAGCCGTCGGCCGACAGCGCCCCGCCGACCTCGAGGAACGTGGTGTCGAAGAAGTGCTTGAGCGCCCCCGACATGTAGCCGAAGTTGGCGGTGGTGCCGAGCAGGACGCCGTCGGCGGCCAGCACGTCGGCGGCGGTGGCCTGCAGCGCCGGGCGCGCCACGACCTCGACGCCGGTCACGGCGTCGTCGCCGGCGCCGGCGAGCACCGCGTCGGTGAGCCGCTGCGCGGTGGGCGTGGGGGAGTGGTGCACGAGCAGCAGCCGGGTCACGGGCCGAGGCTAGCCGCCGCCCGCCCTGCCGGCAGCCACTAGCGTGGGGCCCGTGAGCCTGCTGCCCGACCTGCCCGCGCTGCGGCTGCTGGTCGACGTCGCCCGGCTCGGCAGCATCGGTGCGGCGGGCCGCGAGGCCGGCATCTCCCAGCAGAGCGCGTCGGAGCGGCTGCGCGCGGTGGAGGCGCAGACCGGCCTGGCGCTGGTGCAGCGCTCCACCAGCGGGTCGACCCTCACCCCGCAGGGACGCCTGCTCGTGGAGTGGTGCCAGGGCCTGCTCGAGCGCGCCGACGAGGTGGAGCTGGCGCTGCGCACGCTGCGCGGCGAGGGCCACCGCGAGCTCCACGTCTACGCCAGCATGACCACCGCGGAGTTCCTGCTGCCCGGCTGGCTGGTGCGGCTGCGCCAGCAGCGCTCGGCCACCGGGCCGGTGGCGGTGAGCCTGCACGCGACCAACTCCGAGGCGGTCGTCGAGGCGGTGCGCGCAGGCACCGCGGGGCTCGGGTTCGTGGAGGGCCCGGTCGACCTCACCGGCCTCGCCTCGCGCGCGGTCGGCACCGACGAGCTCGTGCTGGTCGCCGCTCCCGACGACACCTGGGCCCGCGCCCGGACGGCGGTGCCGGCCGGCACTGTGGCGGCCCGCCCCCTCACCACCCGCGAGTCGGGCTCCGGCACCCGGCGGGTGCTCGAGGACGCACTGGCCGGCGCCGGGCACGCCGCGGCGGCGCCCGAGGTGGAGCTCACCACCACCGCGGCCGTGCTGGCCGCCGTGCGCGCCGGCAGCCCGCCGGCGTTCCTGAGCCGGTGGGCCGTACGCCGTGACGTCGCGGCCGGCGAGGTGGTGGAGGTCGCCACGGAGGGCCTCGACCTGCGCCGGGTGCTGCGCGCGGTGTGGCTGGGCGGTCCCCGCCCTCCCGCCGGGCCGGTGCGCGACCTGCTGGCCATCGCCAGCGCCCAGGCCACGACCGCGTAGGACCGTGCCCGGGTGGCCCGGGCACCGACGACGCCCTCAGTCGCGGAAGCCGTGCTGGTGCGCCCAGGCCACGGCCTGGGTGCGGCGGGCGACGCCGGCCTTGACGAAGACCTGGCGCAGGTAGGTCTTGACGGAGTTGACGCTGATCAGGAGCCGCTCGGCGATCTCGGTGTTCGACAGGCCCTCGCAGACCAGCACCAGCACGTCGCCCTCGCGCCCGCTCAGACCGGGGAAGACCGGTCGGTGCGTCGGCTCCGCCGACGACGGCACCGGCTCGCCGCGGTGAGCGGCCTCGATGGCGGCGAGCAGCTCCTGGGTGCCGGCGCTCTTCGAGACCCACCCGTGCGCTCCGGCGTCCAGCGCGCGCCGCAGGACGGTCGGCTGGGTCTGCCAGGTGAGCAGCAGCGCGCGGGCCGGCTCGACGCGCCCCAGCCAGGTCAGCACCGACTCCTCGTGGGTGGGGGCGCCGCCCGAGAAGGGGTCGCACAGCACGACGTCGAGGCGGGGCGCGAGGTGGGCACCCAGGGTGAGCGCGGGGTCGGCCACGACGTGCAGCGCCACCCGGTGGCGGTGGGGCGCGAGCATGCCGCGCAGGCCGGTGGTGACCAGCTCGGGCTCTCCCACCACGGCCACCCGCACGGGACGCCCGCCCCGGGACGACAGCAGGGGTGGGGACGGGCTCACGAGGCGGAACCTAACCCGCCGACGCGGCGGTGGCGACGTCGTGGCGACGACCCGCCCGTCGCGCCCGGCCCCTGAGACGGCGTACGCCGGCGGCGACCCGCCCGGGCCGCCTGGGCTAGGCTGCAGACCTCATGACGCGACAGCTGCTCCTTCGCTGCCGCAGCGAGGTCTGAGCCAGAGCCGGACCCCCTCGCTGCGGAGTGATCGTGCGCGCCGGCCGCCCCACGGCCTCCCACGGCCTCCAGCCACCTCCGATCCCCCGAGGACAGCGACATGAGCATCGAGACCAGCACCACCACGAACGCCCAGCAGCCCAGCGGCATGCCGATCGGGCGCTACCAGCCGTTCGTGCCCGTCGACCTCCCCGACCGCACCTGGCCCACGCGCCGGCTCACCCGCGCGCCACGGTGGCTGTCGACCGACCTGCGCGACGGCAACCAGGCCCTGATCGACCCGATGTCCCCGGCCCGCAAGCTGGAGATGTTCGACCTGCTGGTGCGGATGGGCTACAAGGAGATCGAGGTCGGCTTCCCCTCGGCCAGCCAGACCGACTTCGACTTCGTGCGGGCGCTGGTCGAGCGCGACCTGGTGCCCGACGACGTCCGCATCTCGGTGCTGACCCAGGCCCGCGAGGACCTCATCGAGCGCACCGTGCAGTCGCTGGTGGGTGCCGACAACGCCACCGTGCACCTCTACAACGCCACCGCGCCGCTCTTCCGCCGCGTCGTCTTCGGCGTCACCCCGCAGGAGTGCACCAACATCGCGGTGCGCGGCACCGAGCTGGTGATGAAGTACGCCGAGCAGGAGCTGGGCGCGGCGATCGAGACGTTCGGCTACCAGTACTCCCCGGAGATCTTCACCCAGACCGAGACCGACTTCGCGCTCTCGGTCTGCGAGGCCGTCTCCGACGTGTGGCAGCCCGAGCCGGGCCGCGAGATCGTGCTGAACCTGCCGGCCACCGTCGAGATGTCGACGCCCAACACCTACGCCGACCAGATCGAGTACTTCAGCCGCGGCCTGACCCGCCGCGACGTCAGCGCGATCTCGCTGCACCCCCACAACGACCGCGGCACCGCCGTGGCCGCCACCGAGCTCGGCCTGATGGCCGGGGCCGACCGCGTGGAGGGCTGTCTGTTCGGCCACGGCGAGCGCACCGGCAACGTCTGCCTGGTGACGCTGGGGATGAACCTCTTCAGCCAGGGCATCGACCCGCAGGTCGACTTCTCCGACATCGACGACGTCCGACGCACCGTCGAGTACTGCACGCAGCTGCCGGTGCACCCGCGCCACCCCTACGCCGGCGACCTCGTCTACACCGCCTTCTCCGGCTCCCACCAGGACGCCATCAAGAAGGGCCTCGAGGACCTCGACCGCGTCGCCGCGGAGCAGGGCGTGCCGGTGGGCGAGGTGCGCTGGGAGGCGCCATACCTGCCGATCGACCCCAAGGACGTCGGACGCACCTACGAGGCGGTCATCCGGGTCAACAGCCAGTCGGGCAAGGGCGGGGTGGCCTACGTGCTCAAGGCCGAGCACAAGCTCGACCTGCCGCGTCGTGCCCAGATCGAGTTCAGCCGGGTCGTCCAGCAGCACACCGACGCCGTCGGCGGCGAGATCACCCCCGACCAGATCTGGTCGGTCTTCCGCGCCGAGTACCTCGACCGCACCACCCCGCTGCAGCTCGACTCGGTGCACACCAGCTCGGCGGCCGGGGAGAAGGACGCCCTCACCGTCGGCGTGCACGTCGACGGCGAGCTGCGGTCGCTGACCGGCACCGGCAACGGCCCGCTGTCGGCCTTCTGCGCCGCGATCAACGAGCTGCCGCACGACCTCGACGTGCGGATCCTCGACTACGCCGAGCACGCCCTCACCGCGGGCGGCGACTCGCTCGCGGCGGCCTACGTGGAGTGCTCGGTGCGCGACCGCATCTTCTGGGGCGTCGGGGTGGACGCCAACATCGTCACCGCCTCGCTCAAGGCGGTCACCAGCGCCGTCAACCGCGGCGCCTGAGCCCGGGCCAGCCGGCCCGGCGACCGGCCCTCAGCGGCCGGTCGCCGGGGCGTCGACCGCGGCGGCCGGGGCCGGTGCCGGTGCCGGTGCCGGGACGACACCCGCCGTCGACAGCGGCAGGCGCACCTCGAACGTGGCGCCCTCGAGGTGCGCGGAGCGCAGCCGCACGCTCCCGCCGTGCGCCTCCACCACGGCCGCCACGATGGACAGGCCGAGCCCGGTGCCCTGGATCGCCTCGCTGTGGGCGGTGGTGCTGCGGAAGAAGCGGGTGAACACCCCGCCCTGCTCCTCCAGCGGGATGCCGAGGCCGGTGTCGGTCACGGTGAGCACCGCCTGCCCGCCGTCGGCCTCGAGCCGCACCCGCACGACCCCGCCGTCCTCGGTGAACTTGACCGCGTTGGTCACCAGGTTGGTGATGACCCGCTCCAGCTGGGTCCGGTCGCCGACCACCGGCAGCGGCTCGGTGGCGGCCTCGAAGCCGACGACCAGGTCGCGACCCAGCAGCAGCGGCTGCACCGAGTCCTCGACCAGGCGCAGGCACTCCACGAGGTCGACCTCGTCGCGGCGCCAGGTCACGTCGCCGGCGTCGAGGCCGCTGAGCTGGAGCAGGTCGTCGCACAGCGACACCAGGCGCCTGCCGTTGCGTGCGATGGTGTCGAGCAGCCGGTGCTGCTCGGGTCGGGCCTCCACCACCGTGCCGTCCTGGAGCATCTCGGTGTAGCCGATGATGCTGGTGACCGGGGTGCGCAGCTCGTGGGAGACCGTCGAGACGAACTCGGTCTTGGCCTCGTCGAGGGCGCGCAGCCGCTCGACCGCGGTGCGCTCCTTCTCCAGCGCCGCGGCCACCAGGTCCTGGCTGCGGCGCTGCTCGGTCACGTCACGCCCCACGCAGAGGAAGCCCACCTGTGCCGAGAGCAGCGGGTCGGTGGCGCTCAGCGTCACCGCGACGACGTGGCGGGCGCCGTCGGCGCCGACGAAGAGCCAGTCGCGGGCCCGGCTCTCGCCCTTCTCGCCCAGGTCGGCGACCAGCCGGGCGAACGCGGCGTCGGGGTCGGCGGCCCCGGTGCGGGCGCGCAGCTGGGCGGGGTCGAGCAGGTCGACGAAGCGACGCCCCACGACGTCCTGCTCCTGGAGGCCGAGCATCCGCTGGGCGCCCGAGCTGAACACCGTGACCACCCCGGTGGTGTCCATGCCGACGAGCGCGGTGGTGATCGCGGCCTGCATGAGGTGGGTGACCAGCCCGGTGCTGGCGCGCTCGCGGGTGACGTCGATGCCGGTCATCACCCGGAAGGCGGGCCGGCCGTGCTCGTCGGGCACGAGGTTGCTGGTCCACACGATGCGGCGCAGGCCGCCGTCGCGGGTGCGGGCCTCCCGCTCGTGCACCACCGGGGCGCCGGCGTGCTCCGGGCGGGCCACGGTCGACCCGCCGCCGCCGGCGCTGTTGCCGGCGCTGCTGCCGTCGGGGCCGTCGCCGTCGGCCGGGTCGGGCGCGAAGGACGTCTCGGCGACCGGGCGGCCGAGCAGCTCCTCCTCGGGGTAGCCGGTGGTGCGGGTGGTCGCGGCGTTGGCGCGCAGGACGCGGCCGTCGAGGTCGGTGACCAGGATCAGCGCGTCGGTGGTGTCGAGGGTGGCGTCGGTGAGCTGCTGCGCCGCCTCGAGCGCGCGCCGGGCGGTGTGCTCCCGGGTCATGTCGAGCAGCTGCACCGAGAACACCGGGGTCCCCTCGGGCGTCTCGTCGATGAGCCCCAGCGCGACGGCCACCCGCGCGTCGTCGCGCCCGGTGAGACCGGCGGTGCCGCGCCAGCTGCCACGGCGACCGTCGCGCTGGTCGGCGGCGAGCTGCACGAGCGGCGGGTCGAGGACGACCAGCGTGGCCAGGTCGGCGCCCAGCAGCGACCCGCGGGGGCGGTCGAGCGCCTCCGCGGCCGCGGCGTTGATGTCGTCGACCCGCAGCCGGTCGCCCTCGAGGTGCACCAGCGCCTGGCCCACCAGCGACTCGGAGAAGTTGCGCCGGAAGAGCAGCGCGTCGGAGCGGATGTGCTCCAGCAGGCCGGCGCGCTGGCCCACCACCACCGCGAGCGGCACGGTGATCAGCACGGCGCTGACGAGGTAGCCCTGGGTGAGGGTGGCCGCCGCCAGGCCGCCGAGGTCGCGGGTCTCCGTCGCGCCGCCCAGCGGCCCCCAGCCGCGGTGGGTGAGGTAGGTGGTGACGACGGCGAAGCCGGCCAGCTCCAGCGCCACGAACCGCAGGTCGAAGCGCAGCGCCGCCCACACCAGCAGCAGGAACGGGGCGAACGTCAGCGGCAGGGTCTGCCCGGGTCCGAAGACCAGGAGCAGGCCCACCGCCAGCGCGGCGGCCTGCAGCACCCGCTCGCCGAGGCCGCCGGGCGCCCGGGCCACGGGCCGGGCGAGGGCGACCGGGGCGATCACCAGCACGGCCGCGGCGTGGGCGGCCAGGACCGGCACGGCCGTGCGCAGCGGGTCGGCTCCCGGCACCAGCGCGACGACGCTGAGGGCCACCCCCGTCGAGGCCACCAGCCCGCCGAGGGCGGCGGCCACCACCAGGCGCAGGAAGTCCTCGATCCCGGCGAGCACGGGCGCGCCGCTGCGCACGCCCCCGCGCAGCACCAGCCCGGCCACCACCGCCTCGGCGGCGTTGGCGACGCCGAAGGCCACCGCGAGGTCGAGGTCGCGCCCGGCGGTCCAGTTGGCCAGGGCGGTCACCGTGGCCAGCGCGGCGCCCAGGCCCCCCAGCACGGCCCGTCCCCGCGGCGCCATCGCCACCAGCACCACCGCGAGGCCCGCCGCGGGCCACCAGGCCGCGACCGGCCGGTCGCCGGAGGCCAGGCGCACCGCCACGACACCGGCGCCGTACGTCGCGAGCAGCAGGGCGGCGACGACCGGCCGGCTCAGGTGGGGGCGGCCCTGCGTCGACATGTGGTCATCATCGGCGGGCGCGGGCCCGGCCCGCATACATTCGCCGCATGTTGGTCTCCGAGCGCATCGGCCAGTTCTTCCTGGAGAGCGAGGCGGGGCGCGACCGCGTCGAGTTCACCGAGTACGGCGGCGGCGACGCCTGGGTGGTGCTGGTGCACGGCCAGCTGATGCCGCGGCGCATGCACCAGCCGCTGGCGCGTGCCCTGGCCGCCGACGGGCTGCACGTGGTCACCGTCGACCTGCTCGGGCACGGCCGCTCCGACCGCCCGGCCGACCCGATGTCGTACTCGACGACGGCGTTCGCCGAGCAGGTCGTGGCGCTGCTCGACCACCTCGGTGCGGCGCAGGCCGTGATCGGGGGCACCTCGATGGGCGCCAACGTCTCGCTCGAGGTGGCGGTGCTGGCCCCCGAGCGGGTGCGCGGGCTGCTGCTGGAGATGCCGGTGCTCGACAACGCCGTCGAGGCCGGGATCGTCACCTACGCCCCGCTGCTGCTCGCCGCGCGCTTCCTGCCGCTGAGCGTCACCGTCGTGCGCCGGCTCACCCGGCCGGTGCCGCGCGGGCTGGTGCCGTTCTGGGCCGGGATCCTGCTCGACACCCTCGACCAGCGCGCCGACAGCGTCGCCGCCGTGGTGCACGGGATGTTCTTCGGGCGCCTCGCGCCGTCGTCGCGGCAGCGCCGGGCCATCACGGCGCCCGCGCTGGTGGTGGGCCACCCCGCCGACCCGGTGCACCCGGCCGCCGACGCCGCGATGCTGGCCGAGGAGATGCCGAACGCCACGTTCGTGCGCGCCCGCAGCATCCTGGAGTGGCGCGTCTCCCCGGCGCGGCTCGACCGCGCCGCGGCCGACTTCTGCACCGCCTGCTGGCGCACCCCGCGCCGCTCCCGGCGCGCCGGGTCCCGCTCGAGCGGCTGACCCGACCGGCGGGCAGGCAGAATGGCCGGGTGCCTCTCTACCGCGACGAGGCGATCGTGCTGCGCACCCACAAGCTGGGGGAGGCCGACCGCATCATCACCCTCCTCACCCGCCACCACGGCCGGGTGCGCGCGGTCGCCAAGGGGGTGCGTCGCACCACCTCGAAGTTCGGCTCCCGGCTCGAGCCGTTCACCCACGTCGACCTCCAGCTCGCCGAGGGCCGCAACCTCGACGTGGTCACCCAGGCCGTGACCCTCGACCCGTTCGCGGCCGGGGTGGGGCTCGACTACGAGCGCTACACCGCCGGCACCGTGATGCTGGAGACCGCCGAGCGGCTGGTCACCGAGGAGCGCGAGCCGTCGCTGCAGCAGTTCCTGCTGCTCGTGGGCGGCCTGCGCGCGATGGTGGCCGGCGACAAGGGGCCCAGCCAGGTCCTCGACTCCTACCTGCTGCGCTCGCTGGCGGTGGCCGGGTACGCCCCGTCGTTCGACCACTGCGCCCGCTGCGGCGTGGAGGGCCCCCACCGCTGGTTCAACCACTCGATGGGCGGGGTGCTCTGCGCGACCTGCCGGGTGCCCGGCTCGGCCAGCCCGGCCGCGGTCACCCTCGAGCTGCTCGGCTCGCTGCTGGCCGGTGACTGGCCCGCGGTGGCCGCCGCCGACGCCCGCACCCGCAAGGAGGCCAGCGGCCTGGTGGCGGCGTACCTGCACTGGCACCTCGAGCGCGGGCTGCGCTCGATGGAGCACGTCGAGCGCTGAGCCGCGCCACTAGAGTCGGCCCGGTGAAGCGCGCCGTCCGTCCCCCCACGCCGCACCCCTCCGGTGCCCGCCCGCCCCAGCTGCCCCACGAGCTCGTGCCGGGCCACGTCGCGATCGTGATGGACGGCAACGGTCGCTGGGCCAAGGACCGCGGGCTGCCCCGCACCCGTGGGCACGAGGCGGGGGAGTCGTCGCTGTTCGACGTCGTCGAGGGCGCCATCGAGATCGGGGTCAAGGCCATCTCGGCGTACGCCTTCTCCACCGAGAACTGGTCGCGCTCGCCCGACGAGGTCAAGTTCCTGATGGGCTTCAACCGCGACGTCATCCGCCGCCGCCGCGACGAGATGCACGAGCTGGGGGTGCGGGTGCGCTGGGCCGGACGCACCCCGCGGCTGTGGCGCTCGGTGATCCGGGAGCTGCAGGTCGCCGAGGAGCTCACCCGCGACAACGACGTGCTGACGCTGACGATGTGCGTCAACTACGGCGGGCGCGCCGAGCTCGCCGACACCGCGCGCTCGATCGCCCGGGAGGTCGCCGCCGGCAGGCTCGACCCGGAGCGGATCACCGAGAGGACCTTCGCGCGCCACCTCTACCTGCCCGACCTGGCCGACGCCGACCTGGTCTGGCGCACCTCGGGGGAGCAGCGGCTGTCGAACTTCATGCTGTGGCAGGCGGCGTACGCCGAGATGGTGTTCACCGACGTGCTGTGGCCCGACGTCGACCGGCGTGCGCTGTGGTCGGCGATCGAGACCTACGCCAGCCGCGACCGCCGCTACGGCGGCGCACGGCCCGACCCGGGCTAGCGCGCCAGGCGCTCGCGCACGACCCGGGTGGCCGCGGCGACCACGTCGTCGAGCGGCGGGCCGACGTCGACGACCGCGCCGTCCTCGTCGGGCTCCAGCGGCTCGAGGGTGGCGAACTGGCTGCGCAGCAGCGAGGTCGGCATGAAGTGCCGCTCGCGGCGGGCCATCCGCGCCTCGAGCACGTCGTAGTCGGCGGCGAGGTGGAGGAAGAACACCGCCGCGCCGCCCACCCGCAGGCGGTCGCGGTAGGTGCGGCGCAGCGCGGAGCAGGTGACCACGCCGGGACGCCCGGCGGCGGCGTCGGCGGCCATCTCGGCGGCCACCCGGTCGAGCCACGGGCGTCGGTCGTCGTCGGTCAACGGGGTGCCGGCCGCCATCCTGGCGACGTTGGCCGCGGGGTGCAGGTCGTCACCCTCCACCATCTCCCACCCCAGCGCGGCGGCGAGCCGCACGGCCACCGACGTCTTGCCGGTCGCGGAGACCCCCATCACCACGACCTGCAGGGGCGTCGCCGCCACCGGGCTCACCCGGCGGCCGTGTGCAGCGACCGGGTGGTCTCGCGGGCGGCGTCGTCGCCGTCCTCGGGGTGACGGCGCACGTCGTGCGCGGGCAGGGTGTCGGCGAGCCGCACCGGGTCGGGCAGGTGGCGGTAGCGCGCGCGGGCGTCCGGGTGGGCGTCATGCTGCGGCACGGGCTGGCTCTGCGGCTCGGTCATGGGCACCTCCGGTCGACGTGCGCCCAGCCTACGCGCCGCGGCAGGCGGGGCAGGTGCCGAAGATCTCGAGGGTGTGGCTGACGTCGCCGTAGCCGTGCTCGTCGGCGATGGCGCTCGTCCACCGCTCCACGGCGGGACCCTCCACCTCCACGGTGCGCCCGCAGGAGCGGCACACCAGGTGGTGGTGGTGCGTGGTCGAGCAGGCGCGGTAGATGGCCTCGCCGTCCTCGCTGCGCAGCATGTCGATCTCGCCGGCGTCGGCGAGACGCTGCAGGGTGCGGTAGACCGTGGCCAGGCCCACGGCCTCGCCGCGGGAGCGCAGCAGCTCGTGGATGTCCTGCGCGGAGCGGAAGTCGCGGAACGACGTCAACACCTCGCCCACCGCGCGCCGCTGCCGGGTGGGGCGCAGCGGCGCGGGGCCGTCGGCGGCCGGGACCTCGGCGCTCGCGCCGGTGCCGCGGTCGTCGGCGGGTTCGGTGCCGGGCCCGGCGGTGGGCTCAGTGCTCGTCATAGTGCCTCCCGTGCGGGGCGTGGCGGTGTCCGTCGTGAACGTAGTCGACGTGGTCGCCGTGGGGCACGGCGACGTGACCGCAGGCCGGGCCGTGGGCGTGGTCGCGGTGCTCCGGGTCGTCGGCGGAGCACGACGCGGCGCCGGCGGTGCCGGCCCCGGCGACGTCGGGCGGGCCGGAGGCGTCGGGGTCGGTGGGGAACGGCGCCCGCAGCGCCTGGCGGTGCCGCAGCCACACCCCCACCGGCCAGGTCAGGAGGAAGAACGCCAGCGACAGCAGCACGATGGTCGGCCCCGACGACACCGACACCCCGGCCGGCACCAGCGCCGCGATCACCAGGCCGCCCAGCGACGACACCGTGCCGAGCGCCATCGCCGCCACCAGGGTCGTGCGGAACGACCGGGTGAGCTGCTGCGAGGTCGCCACCGGCACCACCATCAGCGCCGAGACCAGCAGCAGGCCGACGGTGCGCATCGCCACGGTCACGCTGACCGCCGCCATCACCGCGACCAGCAGGTTGTAGGCGCGCACGTTGAGCCCGGCCACCCGGGCGAACTCCTGGTCCTGGGCCACGGCGAACAGCTGGGGCGCCAGGCCGACGCCGAGCACCACCACCACCGCGGCCAGCACCATCGTGGTGAGCACGTCGGCCACGGAGATGGTGAGGATCGAGCCGAAGAGGTAGGTCTGCAACCGGGCCGCGCTCTGCCCGCCCAGGCCGGTGAGCAGCACGCCGCCGGCCAGGCCGCCGTAGAACAGCAGCGCCAGGGCGACGTCGCCGTTGGTGTGCCCGCGCTCGCGGATCACCTCGATCAACACCGCGCCGAGCACGGCCACCACCACCGCGGTCCAGGTCGGCGAGGTGCCGGTCAGCAGGCCGAGGGCCACGCCGGTGACCGCGACGTGGCCGATGCCGTCGCCCATCAGGGCCAGGCGGCGCTGCACGAGGTAGGTGCCGACGGCGGGGGCGGCCAGGCCGACGAACACCGCCGCGATCAGCGCGCGCTGCATGAAGTCCAGCGAGAAGAGCTCGAGGAAGCTCACGGGTGGTCTCCGTCGGGTCGGGCCTCGAGCGGGGAGGCGACGTGGGGCACGTGGTCGTGGCGGGCGCGGTCACGGTGGGCGGCGTGGTGGTGGGAGTGCGTCTCGCCCCACCACGGCTGGTGCACCTCGTGGTCGGCCAGCGGGCGGCCGTCGTGGACGACCCGGCCGTCGCGCATCACCACGGCGCGGTCGACCAGCGGGGCGAGGGGGCCCAGCTCGTGGGCGACCAGCACGATGGTGGCCCCCCGCTCCGCGAGCCGCTGCAGCGAGTCGGCGAGCGCCTGCTGGTGGGGCAGGTCGACGCCGGCGGTGGGCTCGTCGAGGAAGAACAGCTCGGGCTGCCCGGCCAGCGCCCGGGCGATCAGCACCCGCTGCTGCTGGCCGCCCGAGAGCTGCGAGACGCCGTCGCGGGCCCGGTCGGCCAGGCCCACGACGTCCAGTGCGTCGGCGATCGCGCGGCGGTCGGCGCGCCCGAGCGGACGCAGCAGCCGGCGGTGGGTGAGCCGGCCGGAGGCGACGACCTCCCACACCGAGGCCGGCACGCCCGACGACGCGCCGGTGCGCTGCGGCACGTAGCCCACGCGCCGCCAGTCGCCCACCTCGCCGATGGGGGTGCCGAAGAGCTCGAGGCGCCCCGTGGTGAGGGGTCGCAGGCCGGTGAGGGCGCGCACCAGTGTCGACTTGCCGGAGCCGTTGGCACCCATCAGCGCGACGAAGTCACCGCGGTGCACGGTGAGGTCGATGCCGCGCAGCACGGGGCGTCCGCCGATGGCCACGGCGCCGTCGCGCAGGCGCACCACGACCTCGGGCCCGGCGCCGACCTCGTGGTCGGTGCCGGGCCCTGGGCCGGGTGCGGGGGGTGTGCCGGTCACCGGCACCCGTTGGCGGCCTGCAGGGCCGTGAGGTTGTCGCGCATCAGGGAAAGGTAGTCCTGGTCGGCGGTGTCGTCACTGAGGCCCTCGATCGGGTCGAGCACGGCGGTCTCGATGCCCATGTCGCTGGCCAGCGACTCGCTCAGCGCGGGGGAGACCAGCCGCTCCGAGAACACCGTCGTGATGCCGTCGGCGTCGATGACCTCCTGCAGGCGCGCGAGGTCGGCCGGCGTGGGCTCGGCGTCGGGGGAGAGCCCGGCGATCGGCTCGATCTCCACGCCGTACTTGTCGAGGTAGCCGAAGGCGTCGTGGGAGACCACGATGGTCGAGCGCTCGCAGTCGGCGAGGCCGTCGGCGAGCTCGCCGTCGAGGGTCTCCAGGTCGTCGCGCAGGGCGGCGGCGTTGGCGGCGTAGGTGTCGGCGCCGTCGGGGTCGACCTCGGCCAGCTGCTCGGCCACCTCGTCGCCGAGCACGGCCAGGCGCTCGGGGTCGAGCCAGAAGTGCGGGTCGTGCTCGCCGTGGTCGTGCTCCTCCTCGCCCTCGTGCGCGGCGTGCTCCTCCTCGGTCTCGCCCGCGTGCTCGTCCTCGCCCTCGGCGTGCTCGGCGTGCTCCTCCTCGGTCTCGCCCGCGTGCTCGTGCTCGTCCTCGGCGTGCGCCTCGTGCTCGTCGAAGGCCACCAGGTCGACGACCTCGGCGGCGTCGAGCGTGGTGCCGCCCGCCTCGGCGACCGCCGCGTCGACGGCAGGCTGGAAGTCGGCCTCGTAGACCACGAGGTCGGCTGCGCTGACCTCCGCGGTCTGGCCCACCGACAGCTCGAGGTCGTGCGGCTCGCCGCCGGGCTTGGTCAGGTTGCCGACCTCGGCGCGGTCGCCGACGACGCGCTGCGTGACGAACTGCAGCGGGTAGAACGCCGCGGTGACCACGAGCTCGCCGTCGTCGCCGGCTGCGGCGTCGTTGGACAGGGCGCCGCAGGAGCTGAGGACCAGGGAGGCGGCGACAGCGGTGGCGGCCAGGGCGGCGGCACGGGGACGGGGCGAGATCTGCATGAGAACGATTCTCGGTCGCGCTGAGAACGGTTGTCAATTCGGTGGGGCGCCCGGGGGCCCTAGGCTCGGGCCGTGATCGTGGTCAACCGCTTCCGCGTCGAGCCCGGCGACCAGCCGGCCTTCCGCCTCGCCCTGGAGGACGCCCGCGACGCGCTCGCCGCCCGCCCCGGTCACCTCGCCTCCACCATCGGGCGCAACGTGGACGACCCGACCCTGTGGGTGCTCACCACGCGCTGGGAGCACGTCGGCGCCTACCGCCGCGCGCTGTCGGCGCACGACGTGAAGATGCGCGCCGTGCCGGTGCTCTACCGGGCGGTCGACGAGCCCAGCGCCTACGAGGTCGTGGAGCCGGGGACCGACCTGAACGTGGTGGCCCCGCGCTCGTTAGGGTGAGCGCTTCGCAGGGACCGACAGCCAGCCGGTCCGCCGACAGCAGGAGCTGAAGTGGCCAAGCCGCCCCCGTCCGTCGTCGACAACGTCGTCTCGCTCGCCAAGCGCCGGGGGTTCGTCTACCCGTGCGGCGAGATCTACGGCGGCACCCGGTCGGCGTGGGACTACGGCCCGCTCGGCGTCGAGCTCAAGGACAACATCAAGCGCCAGTGGTGGGCCTCGATGGTGCGGATGCGCGACGACGTCGTCGGCCTCGACTCCAGCGTGATCCTGCCGCGGCGCACGTGGGAGGCCAGCGGCCACGTCGCGACCTTCTCCGACCCGCTCACCGAGTGCCAGTCGTGCCACAAGCGCTTCCGCGCCGACCACCTCCAGGAGGAGGCGGCCGAGAAGGCGGCGAAGAAGAGCGGCGCCGAGGTCGACCCCGACACGATCGACCTGGCCACGCTGGCCTGCCCCAACTGCGGCACCCGCGGCGCCTGGACCGAGCCGCGCCAGTTCTCCGGGCTCCTCAAGACCTACCTCGGCGTGGTCGAGGACGAGTCGGGGCTGCACTACCTGCGCCCCGAGACCGCCCAGGGCATCTTCCTGAACTTCGCCAACGTCGTCACCAGCCAGCGGATGAAGCCGCCGTTCGGCATCGCGCAGATCGGCAAGAGCTTCCGCAACGAGATCACGCCCGGGAACTTCATCTTCCGCACCCGCGAGTTCGAGCAGATGGAGATGGAGTTCTTCGTCAAGCCCGGCGAGGACGAGGAGTGGCACCAGCACTGGATCGACGAGCGCACCAAGTGGTACGTCGACCTCGGCATCGACCCCGACAACCTGCGCCACTACGAGCACGCGCCGGAGAAGCTGAGCCACTACTCCAAGCGCACGGTCGACATCGAGTACCGCTTCGGCTTCGCCGGGTCGGAGTGGGGCGAGCTCGAGGGCATCGCCAACCGCACCGACTTCGACCTCACCACCCACTCCGAGCACTCCGGCCAGGACCTGTCGTACTTCGACCAGGCCGGTGGCGAGCGCTACATGCCGTACGTGATCGAGCCCGCGGCCGGGCTCTCGCGCAGCCTGATGACGTTCCTGGTCGACGCCTACGTCGAGGACGAGGCGCCCAACACCAAGGGCGGCGTCGACAAGCGCACCGTGCTGCGCCTCGACCCGCGCCTGGCGCCGGTCAAGGTGGCGGTGCTGCCACTGAGCCGCAACGCCGACCTGTCGCCGAAGGCCAAGGCGCTGGCTGCCGAGCTGCGCCGCAGCTGGAACGTCGACTTCGACGACTCCGGGGCCATCGGGCGCCGCTACCGGCGCCAGGACGAGATCGGCACGCCGTACTGCGTGACCGTCGACTTCGACACCCTCGAGGACGGCGCCGTCACCGTGCGCGAGCGCGACAGCATGCGCCAGGAGCGGATCAGCCTGGAGGGCATCACGTCCTACTTCGCGCAGCGATTCGTCGGTTGCTGAGCCGCGCGCTGTGCACAATGGCCCGATGACGTCCCGCCGAGCCCGTCTCGGGGCCCTGCTCGCCACCACGAGCCTCGCCACCGCCCTCGCGGCCTGCAGCGGGGGCGGTGGGGCCGAGCCGTCGGGGGACGCCTCCAGCAGCAGCGCGGGCGCGTCGGGCAGCGCGTCCGACGACCCGTCGGGCAGCTCCTCGGCCGCTGACGAGGAGCCGTACCTGCCCGTCCCCGACGGCGTCGAGCTGACCGACCAGGGCTCCGCGCTGGACGTGGGTCAGCAGGCGGTCGTGGCCTACCGCCCCGACCAGGCCCGTGTCGGCGCACTGTCGGTGCGGGTCACGGGGCTCGTCGAGACGTCGTTCGCGGAGTCGTTCGAGGGCTGGGAGCTGACCAAGGCGGTGCGCCGCTCGTCGCCCTACTTCGTGCGTGCACGCGTCGAGAACGTCGGCGGCAGCGACCTCGGGGGACGTCGCGTCCCGCTCTACGCCGTCGACGACGAGGACGTGCTGGTCGAGTCGACGTCGTTCGTCAGCACCTTCCGGCCGTGCGCCTCCACGCCCTTCCCCCGGGCGTTCCGACCCGGGGACACCACACAGGTGTGCCTGGTCTACCTCGTGCCCGACGGCGGGAGCCTCGAGCAGGTGAGCTTCCGGCCCACCCCCGACTTCGACCCCATCACCTGGACCGGGCCGGTCGAGCGGCTCGGCGACGATCGCCCGCGCGGCGCGAACGGCGGCGATGGCGGGAACGGCGGCGCTGCCGCCGACGGCGACGGCCGCCCGCAGGACCGCACCGGTCGCCAGGGCTGAGCCCCGCGGCCTGATTTGGGCGGCCGTGGGCGGTCGGCGGAGGATGTCGCGGTGACCGCTGCGACCACCGACCTGCCGACCCGGGCGGCGCGGCCCCACCCGGGGCTGACGCTGGGGTCGCTGCACGTCGCCACCCCGGTGGTGCTGGCCCCGATGGCCGGCATCACCAACGCCGCCTACCGCCGCCTGTGCGCCGAGCAGGGCGCCGGGCTCTACGTGTGCGAGATGATCACCAGCCGTGGGCTCGTCGAGGGCGACCGGCACACCCTCGACATGCTGGTCTTCGACGAGCTCGAGACCACGCGCTCCGTGCAGCTCTACGGCACCGACCCCGGCTACGTCGCCCGTGCCGCGGAGATCCTCTGCGCCGACCACGGCGTCGCCCACATCGACCTCAACTTCGGCTGTCCGGTGCCGAAGGTGACCCGCAAGGGCGGCGGCGGCGCGCTGCCCTGGAAGCGCGGGCTGCTCGGCGAGATCCTGGAGCAGGCGGTGGCCGCGGCCGCGCCGTACGGCGTGCCGGTGACGATGAAGACCCGCAAGGGCATCGACGACGACCACCTCACCTACCTCGACGCCGGGCGCATCGCCCAGGAGAGCGGCTGCGCCGCGATCGCGCTGCACGGGCGCACCGTGGCCCAGGCCTACTCGGGTGCGGCCGACTGGGACGCCATCGCCGCCCTGGTCGACCACGTCGACATCCCGGTGCTCGGCAACGGCGACGTCTGGGAGGCCGCCGACGCGCTGCGGATGGTGGAGCAGACCGGCGCGGCCGGCGTGGTGGTCGGCCGGGGCTGCCTCGGTCGGCCGTGGCTGTTCCGCGACCTCGCCGCGGCGTTCGCGGGCGAGGAGGTCGCCACGCTGCCCGTCCTCGGCGAGGTCGTCGACGTGATGCGCCGCCACGCCGAGCTGCTGTGCCGCCACATGGGGGAGGAGCGGGGCTGCAAGGAGTTCCGCAAGCACGTGTCCTGGTACCTCAAGGGCTTCGCCGTCGGTGGCGACCTGCGGCGCAGCCTCGGGCTCGTCGAGACCCTCGACGGGCTCGAGGCGCTCCTCGGCGAGCTCGACCCGGCCGAGCCGTTCCCGGTGGACGCGCTGGGCACGCCGCGGGGCCGCCAGGGCTCCCCGCGGGCGCGGGTGGCGCTGCCCGAGGGCTGGCTCGACGACACCGACGGCACCGGCAGCGGCCTGGCGGAGGACGCCGACGCCACCACCGGCGGGTGAGCCCCGGTGACGGGTGACACGTCAAGTTTTACCCGCGCCGAGTTCGTGACGACCCCGGGACTGTGCTTCACTCGGTGACTCCGCCGCCCGGTCCCTGGGCGGCGTCCTCATGCCGGCAGCAGCCGCGCAGTCGCCCGCAACAGCAAAGGATCAGCGCTGTGGCAGAGCATCGCCACAAGCGGGACACCAATGCCCGCCGCACCACCCGCCTCCTCGGTCTCGACCGGGTGACCCGGCCCCGTGCCGTCGTCCTCGCCGGACCCCTGGCCCTCTTCGCGACGGCCTCCGTGGTGACCCTCGGGGTCGTCACCGCCGAGTCCTCCGACGTCCGCCTGCCGCAGGCGCAGACCGGGGCCTCGCTCACCTCCGCCGTCGGCGCCGGTGTCGCCGCCGACGACCTGGCCGCCCTCGCCGGCGTGCCGGAGCGCAGCACGGTCTCGCGCAACATCGACCGCACCGACGTCGCCGTGCGCCCCGGGCTCACCCTCGAGCGCGAGCCGAGCCGGCTCGAGCTGCTGATGGCCCCGGCCGCCGTCCGTGCCGCGGTCGCCGCTGCCGACGAGCGACGCTGGACCACCGCCGACCTCAACCTGTGGTCGGCCCCCGCCGGCGCGGCCGAGCAGCTCGGCCTCGTCGAGGAGGGCCAGCGGGTGCTGGTCACCGGCCGAGCCTTCGCCGACCGCGTCGAGCTCGTCACCGACGGGCGCGCCCGCTGGGTGAGCGCCGGCTACCTCGTCACCGAGAAGCCCGTCGAGCCCGAGCCGGAGCCCGAGCCGGAGGAGGCCACGGCCGGCGAGCCGGAGTCGGTGGAGGTCGCCGACGCCACCTGCAGCAACGGCACCTCGGTGCCGAGCGGGGTCAGCCCGAACATCGCGGCGATCCACGCCGCGGTGTGTGCGGCGTTCCCGACGATCACCACCTACGGCACCTTCCGCAGCGACGGTGAGCACGCCCAGGGCATCGCGGTCGACATCATGGTCAGCGGCGACCTGGGCTACCAGGTGCGCGACTTCGTGCAGTCCAGGTACCAGGAGTTCGGGGTGAACTACATCATCTACTCCCAGCAGATCTGGTCGGTCGACCGCGCCGGCGAGGGCTGGCGGGCGATGGAGGACCGCGGGTCGGTCACCGCGAACCACTTCGACCACGTGCACGTCACGACGTACTGACCCTGGCCGATCCCGCCGGCGCCCACGGCGCCGCCCGCGACCACCGACGACCCCCGAGGCCCGAGCCCGGGGGTCGTCGGCGCTCCCGCCTAGAGTCGGGCCCGATGGACACCCTGGAGCGCTACGACGCCGCCGCCCGCGAGCGACTCGTGCCCGAGCCGCCGAAGCGGGTCGACGCCCCCGAGCGCACCCCGTTCGAGCGCGACCGCGCCCGGGTCGTGCACGCCGCCGCGTCGCGTCGCCTGGCGGCCAAGACGCAGGTGGTGGGGCCCCACACCGACGACTTCGTGCGCAACCGGCTCACCCACAGCCTCGAGGTCGCCCAGGTGGCGCGCGACCTGTCCAAGGCCCTGGGCAGCGCCCCCGACGTCGCGGAGACCGCGGCGCTGGCCCACGACCTGGGTCACCCGCCGTTCGGCCACAACGGCGAGCGGGTGCTGGCCGACCTCGCGGCGTCGTGCGGCGGCTTCGAGGGCAACGCGCAGACCCTGCGGCTGCTGACCCGGCTCGAGGCCAAGTCGGTGGACGCCGAGGGCCGCTCGGTGGGCCTCAACCTGACCCGCGCCACCCTCGACGCCTGCACCAAGTACCCGTGGGCGCGCGGGCAGGAGCCGCCGGGCCGAGAGCCCGGCAAGTACGGCGTCTACGCCGACGACGCCCCCGTCTTCTCGTGGCTGCGCGCCGGCACCACCGGCCCGCGGGCCTGCGTCGAGGCGCAGGTGATGGACCTCGCCGACGACGTCGCCTACTCCGTGCACGACGTCGAGGACGGCATCGTGGTGGGCCACGTCGAGCTCACCCGCCTCGACACCGCAGCGGTCTGGAGCACCGTGCGCGCCTGGTACGTGCCCGAGGCCGACGACGACGTCCTCGACGACGTGCTGGCTCGCCTCGCCGCCCAGGGCAGCTGGCCGACCGCGCCGTACGACGCGTCGCGGCGCAGCCTGGCCGCGCTGAAGAACCTCACCAGCGACCTCGTCGGCCGCTTCTGCGGTGCCGTGCAGGCGGCCACCTTCGCCGCCGGCGACGGCCCGTTCGTGCGCCACGGCGCCGACGTCGTCGTGCCCGAGGACACCCGGCTCGAGATCGCCGTGCTCAAGGGGATCGCCGCCCACTACGTCATGCAGACCGACGACCGCCTCGCCACGATGTCACGGCAGCGCGAGCTGGTCGCCGAGCTCGTGGCGCTGCTGTCTCACCGCGGTCCCGAGGCCCTCGAGCGGGCCTTCGCCGACGACTGGGCCGCGGCTCCCGACGACCCCGCGCGGCTGCGGGTGGTCGTCGACCAGGTGGCCTCGCTGACCGACGCCAGCGCCGTGGCCTGGCACACCCGACTGAGAGGACGCCGATGACCGCCCCCACCGAGCCCGCACCGGGCAGCGGGTCCGACCTGCCCCTGGTGTGGCTGCCGTTCGACCCCGCCGACCTGGGGGAGGTGCCCGAGGGGCTGCGCTACGAGGTGGTCGACCCCGCCCGCGGCCTGCCCGGCAGCGTCGGCGACGTCCGCTTCCTCGTCGCCCCCTACTCCGTGGGCCCGGAGGTGGCCGACGCGCTCGAGCAGATGACCTCCCTCGAGGTGCTCCAGCTGCTCACCGCGGGCGTCGACAACGTGCGCGCCGTGGTGCCCGACGGGGTCACCCTGTGCAACGGCCGCGGCATCCACGACACCTCCACCGCCGAGCTCGCGCTCACGCTGGTGCTGGCCGCGCAGCGCGGCGTGCCCGGGTTCGTGCGCGCCCAGGACCGCGGGGAGTGGGCGCCGTCCTGGCGCCCGTCGCTGGCCGACACGACCGTGCTGCTGGTGGGCCACGGCGCGATCGGGCAGGCGATCGAGGCGCGGCTGCTGCCCTTCGAGTGCGAGGTCGTGCGGGTGGCCCGCACCGCCCGCGACGGCGTGCACGGGTTCGCCGAGCTGCCCGACCTGGTGCCCCGCGCCGACGTGGTCGTGCTCGTCGTGCCGCTCACCGACGAGACCCGCGGGATGGTCGACGCGACGCTGCTGGCCTCGATGAAGGACGACGCCCTGCTGGTCAACCTCGCCCGCGGACCGGTCGTCGACACCGACGCGCTGCTGGCCGAGCTGGTCTCGGGCCGGCTGCGCGCCGCGGTCGACGTCGTCGACCCCGAGCCGCTGCCGCCGGGCCACCCGCTGTGGTCGGCGCCCGGCCTGCTGGTGTCGCCCCACGTCGGGGGCGCGAGCAGCGCGATGTGGCCGCGCGCCCACCGCCTCGTGCGCGAGCAGCTCACCCGCTTCGCCGCCGGCGAAGAGCTGGGCAACGTGATGTCCGGCGACTACTGAGCCGGTGCGTAGGATCGCCCCGTGGTAGGCCTGATCAAGGACGACAGCATCGCCGAGGTGCGTGAGAAGGCCCGGATCGACGAGGTCGTCTCGCAGTACGTGACGCTGCGCAACGCCGGCGGTGGCTCGCAGAAGGGCCTGTGCCCGTTCCACGACGAGAAGTCGCCGTCGTTCCACGTGACGCCCAGCCGCGGCTTCTACCACTGCTTCGGCTGCCAGAAGGGCGGCGACGTCATCAACTTCCTGATGGAGGTCGACGGGCTGTCGTTCGCCGAGGCCGTGGAGCGGCTGGCCGACAAGTTCGGCGTGCAGCTGCGACGCGAGGAGGGCGACGCCCGCGACGACCGTCCGCGCGGGCCGTCGCGCAGCCGGCTGGTGGAGGCCCACCGCGAGGCCCAGGAGTTCTACGCCGAGCAGCTGGCCACCCCCGACGCCCTGGTGGCGCGGCAGTTCCTCGCGGAGCGGGGCTTCGACCAGGCCGCGGCCGAGCAGTTCGGCATCGGGTTCTCCCCGCGCGGCGGCGACGACCTGTTCCGCCACCTGCGCGCCAAGGCGTTCAGCCAGGAGGAGCTCGTCACCGGCGGGTTGGTGGCCGTGGGCCGCTCGGCGTACGACCGCTTCCGCGGCCGGCTGATGTGGCCCATCCGCGACGCCAGCGGCGACACCATCGGCTTCGGCGCCCGGCGGGTGCTCGACGACGACCGCATCGACGCCAAGTACCTCAACACCTCCGAGACGCCGATCTACAAGAAGAGCCAGGTGCTCTACGGCCTCGACCTGGCCCGCCGCGAGATCGCCCGGTCCTCCCAGGCCGTCATCGTGGAGGGCTACACCGACGTGATGGCCTGCCACCTCGCGGGCGTCGGCACGGCCGTGGCCACCTGCGGCACGGCGTTCGGCGACGAGCACTCCCGCATCCTGCGCCGGTTCCTCAACGACCACGAGGAGTTCCGCGGCGAGGTGATCTTCACCTTCGACGGTGACGCCGCCGGGCAGAAGGCGGCGCTGCGGGCCTTCGGCGGCGACCAGAACTTCGTGTCGCAGACCTACGTCGCGGTCGAGCCCAGCGGCAAGGACCCGTGCGACCTGCGGGTCGACTCCGGCGACGCCGCCGTGCGCGAGCTGGTGGCCCGCCGGGTGCCGCTGTACCGCTTCGTGCTGGCCAACGTCGTCGGCAAGTACGACCTCGACCGCGCCGACGGCCGCGTCGACGCGCTGCGCGAGGCGGCGCGGCTGGTCACCAGCGTGCGCGACAAGTCGAAGGTCGACGCGTTCTCCCGCGAGCTGTCGCAGATGATCGGGATCGACCCCGACGAGGCCCGCGCCGAGGTGCGCCGGGCCGCCAACCGGCCCGCCGCGCGCCCCGACGCCCGCGACGGGCGCTCCGGCGGGGGCGCGGGCCAGGGCCGCGACCGGGCCGCAGGCGCCGGCGCGTCCGGGGCCGGCGACGGGGCCGACGCACCCGTTGCGGCCCCGCGGCGTCCGGTCCCCGACCTGCGTGACCCGCGGTTCACCATCGAGCGCGAGACGCTCAAGCTCGTCGTCCAGCACCCGATGGCGATCGGGCGCACCACCGCCGACATCGGCACCAACGACTTCACCCATCCCACCTACCGCGGGGTCTGGGAGCTGGTGGAGAAGGCCGGCGGGCCCGCCACCGGGGCCGGCGACCCCGCCTGGATGGGCCGCCTGCGCGACCTGGCCGTCGACCCGGAGACCGCCTCCGCGGTCTCCGCGCTGGGGGTGGAGCCGCTGCCCACCGACCGCGCCCCCGACGCCGCCTACGTCGGTCACCACGTGTTCCGCCTGCTCGAGCTCACGACCCTGCGCCGCATCGCCGCGGTGAAGTCGCGCCTGCAGCGCACCAACCCGGTCGAGGAGGCGGAGTCCTACAACCGCATGTTCGGCGAGCTCGCCGCCCTCGAGCAGCACCGCCGGGCCCTGCGCGACCGCATCATCGGCACGCCGTGAGCCGGCTGCCCTGGGCGCGCTCCCCGAGGTCGGAGCGCCCCGATCTCGACGTCGGTCGTGGCGAGCGGCTGCTGGCCTGGAGCCGCACCGACGACGGGCGTGTGGTCGGCGGCACCCGCGACGCCCTCTACGTCTCCGTCGACGGCCGCGGCGCCGCGCGGGTGCCGTGGGAGCGGGTGGAGGCGGCCGACTGGGACGCCGACACCACAACCCTCACCGTGGCCGAGGCCTCCGACGGCCCAGGACCGCGCCCCACCCACCACTTCGTGCTCGTCGAGGAGGGGCGGCTGCTCGAGCTGGTGCGCGAGCGGGTCACCGCCTCGGTGCTGCTGCAGCGCCACGTGCCGGTGGCCGGTCGCCGCGGGGTGCGGGTGGTCGCCCGCCGGGCCCCGGGCGGCGCCGGAGCGGTGCTGTGGTCCTTCCAGTACGACGAGGGCGTCGACGCCACCGACCCCGCCGTGCGGGCGGCCGCCGCCGAGGCGCTGGCCTCGGCGCAGGACGCCGTCGGCGTCCGCTGACCTCGCCGGCCGGCGCGCCCGCCGCCGGGGGTGCCCGATTTCACCGGGGTCCGGCGCCTTGCTAATGTGTGCCCGCTGCACCCGATCCCCTGTAGCTCAACTGGCAGAGCATTCGGCTGTTAACCGGAGGGTTGTTGGTTCGAGTCCAACCGGGGGAGCAGAGACGAGGGCCCGGCCCGCGAGACACCTCGCGTGCCGGGCCCTCTCTGCGTCCCTGGCGCTCCGTCGGTGGTCGAGAGCGAGCGCCGGGCTCGGCGGTCGGGAGCGAGCGCCGGCGAGCGTCTCGAGACCACCGCGGCCCGACCGCAGCGCTCACGAAGCGTCGCCGGATGGGCCTCGGACCGTCCGCACCCGTACCTTCACGCCCGTGAGTGACGACCGAGCTGCCCGCACCCGCGTCGAGCAGTGGGAGGACCGGTCCGAGGTCCCCCTCCTGCTGCTGGCCGTCGCGTTCCTGGTCGCCTACGCCTGGCCCGTCCTGCAACCGGACCTCGACCGCACGCTCTCGGACGTCCTCACCGCCGTGTCGTGGGCGGTGTGGGGCGCGTTCACGGCGGACTTCGTCGTCCGGCTCGCGCTGGCGGGCGATCGAGGGACCTACGCGCTGCGGCACTGGTACGACGTCGCGCTCATCGTCGTGCCGATGCTGCGTCCGCTCCGGCTGCTCCGGCTGCTGGCGTTCGCCCGCATCCTGAACCGCACCGCGGTCAACGGCCTGGCGGGCCGGGTGTCGCTCTACGTCGCCGGCTCCGCCGTCGCCGCGGTCTGCCTCGGTGCCCTCGCGGTGCTCGACGCGGAACGGGACGCCGAGGGGGCCACCATCGTGACCGCCGGCGACGCCCTGTGGTGGGCCACCACCACCGTCACGACCGTCGGGTACGGCGACCTGTACCCCGTCACCACCGCCGGACGGCTCATCGCCGTGGTGCTCATGGTCGTCGGCCTCGGACTCGTCAGCTCCCTCACCGCGGTGGTCGCGTCGTGGCTCGTGCGGACGGTGGCCCGAGAAGAGGCGACGGCGACCGAGGCGGCACCGAGGCGGGGCGTGCTCTGACAACGGGCCGCCGCCGGTGCGCGTCAGGCGGAGGGCGGCTGCACGCCCAGGGACAGCAGCTGCCGGACGGCGAGCGCCAGTGCCTGCCACCCCAGGTAGCACGGCGTCGCGACGACCAAGCCGAACCACACGTTCAGGAGCCACGTCGACGTGCCGCCTTCGATGCTCGCGCCCACCCCGGCCCACAGGGCGACCGCTGTCAGCCACGGCACGACCCACGCGGCCGCCTCGTGGCGTCTGGTGAGCGCCGGCCTCGCGTACACCGCGGCGAAGAACACGCTCACGGCAACGACGTAGGCAGCACCTGCCGACGACAACGGCCAGCTCAGGAAGGCGACGACCACGAGAGGGACGGCCCCAGCCACGAGGTTGCTCACGAGGACCGGGCCGTCGACGCGGGCCGGCGCCTGCCGGGTCGTGCTCGTGGCGTCGGTCCGGTCCATGACTGCCATCGTGCCCGGCGTACCGCCTGCGCGGTGTGGTCGAGGCGGCGTGCCCTTGTAGTGCCGTCGTACCAGTGGCGTCGAGCCACACCCGCGCAGAGCGCTCGCCACCGAGTTCGGGAGGGTGCTGCGCGTGCCCGTCGTCCCCGCGAACTAGCGGCGCGGCTGGTGTCGGCTCCCGCCCCGGAGGTGGGGCCTAGCATCGGCGCATGCGGAACTGGTGGCGCCAGCGTCAGGAGCAGCAGGAGCAGCACGACGCGGCCAGGCAGCGGCTGTGGGACGAGTACGAGGCGGGTCTGGACGCCGGCGACCCCGACACGCTCGAGGCGTCACGGGACTGGTCGGACAACGACGGCACCCCGTGGAACGTCGAGGCGGGCGCGGCGCTGGCCTTCCTGCTGTTCTTCGGCGTGCTCTTCGTCCTGATCGTGTTCTTCGTGGCCGTCGACGTGGCCGTGAACGGCTGACCCCAGACACCCGCCCACCGTCGCGACGGCCGGGCGGCTCGCCGCAGGGGTTCGCTACGTTCGGCACAGGTCTGCACCTGCGATGTGGAGGACGCGTGAGATCGCACGACGTGGCGAGGTGGTGACCACGACGAAGCCGACCGCCCGGCACGCGTCGGGGCGGGTCGACGCTGAGCTGCTGGCGGTCGTCACCGTGGTCTCAGGTGCCGTCGCCTTCGCCGTCACGGCGGTGGCGGACCCCGGGGTGAGGTGCCCGGACCGCTACGACCAGCCGAGCTGCCTCGCCCCGGGCAGCGCCTTCAGCGGGCTGGGGTACCTCCTCGTGGTCGTCGCGGCCGTGCTGCTGGCCGTCGCTGCCGCCCGGCTGACGATCGCGGGAGGCCGTGCCGCGAACGGCGGACGGCACCGCCACTCGCCCTGGCCGGTGTTCGTGGTCGCCGCGGGCCTGCTGTTCGCAGCCGTCGTGGCCGTCACGACGGCAGCGGCCGGCGACTCCGGGCAGGCGCAGACGTGGGGGTTCGTCGGCGCGGCGGCCTGTGCGTCCACCGCGCTGGTGGCGGCACTGGTCTGGCGGGCACGCGAACACTGACGACGCATCGTGCCCGGGCGGCAACGGCCGGACGTCGGTTCCGCGACCGGGGAGTGCGTGCCGAGGTCGCTCCTCGACCGGCGGCGGGCTCACGCCGGGAGGTGCGGGAGGGACGACGTCTCCCTCCGTTCTCAACGTATAGCGCACCAGGGGTCTTGCGGCAAGACCCCTGTCGCGTCCCAGAATCGCCGGCCGTGGCCGCGACGAGGCGGCCGGGGAGCGACGGGGGAGCACGTGATGGGGAGCAGGACGAAGGACGAGCGGGCGGCGGTCTTCGCCCTGCCCGACCGGCTGGCCGCGAAGGCCGACCCGCGGCTGGTGGGCGACGACGAGCGACACCTGGGCGCCGTGGGCACCGCCCTGGCGGACGCCGTCGCCGAGGTGTCCGAGCGGCTGGCGGTCGCGCGCCGCGGCGCTGGGGGCAGCGGGCAGCGGGCGCTCGACCGCGACCAGGAGGTGCACCGGCTCACCGCACGCCTGCGCGGGCTGCGTCGCCTCGACGTCGCCGCGTGCCTGGGGCGCATGGTGGCCGCCACCAGCCCGGGCGAGGACCAGGACGCCGGGCAGCCGACGTACGTCGGTCGCACCGGTCTCGCCGACCACGACGGGCAGCGGCTGCTCGTCGACTGGCGCTCGCCGGCGGCGGCGCCGTTCTTCGGCGCCACCCACGCCGACCCGATGGGCCTGGCGAGCCGTCGGCGCTACCGGTGGACCGGGGCGCGTGTCACCGACTACTGGGACGAGGTGTTCACCGCCGACGGGCTCGAGGGGCACGCCGCGCTCGACGACCAGTCGGCGTTCGTGGCCAGCCTGGGCGCGAGCCGCACGCCGCGGATGCGCGACGTGCTCGCCACCATCCAGGCCGACCAGGACGCGATCATCCGCGCGGGCTCGCGCGGCGTGCTGGTCGTCGACGGTGGCCCCGGCACGGGCAAGACCGTGGTGGCGCTGCACCGCACGGCCTACCTGCTGTACGCCGACCCGCGGCTGGGTCACCGCCGGGGCGGGGTGCTGGTCGTGGGTCCGAGCCGGCCCTACCTGTCCTACGTCGCCGACGTGCTGCCCCGCCTCGGCGAGGAGGGCGTGCAGACCTGCACGGTGCGCGACCTGGTGCCGGAGGGGGCCTCGGCCGGCCCCGAGGCCGACCCGCGGGTCGCCGCGCTGAAGGCCGGCCTCGACCTCGTGGCGGCGATCGAGCCCGCCGTGGCGCTCTACGAGGAGCCGCCGACCGAGCCGCTGGTGGTGGAGACCCCGTGGGCGCAGGTGCGGGTCAGCCCGCGGGAGTGGGCCGAGGTGGTCACCGCCCCCGACCCCGGCACCCCCCACAACGAGGCGCGCGAGCAGGTGTGGGAGGCGCTGGTCACGCTGCTGGTCGACCAGCACGACCTCGACGACGGCCCGGACGACCTCGACGCTGGCCGGGACCCCGACGAGGACCCGTGGTCGGAGGGCGCCGGCGCCGCGGTCACCCCCGACCTGGTGCGTCGGGCACTGGGCACGAACGCCGAGCTGGTCGAGGCGTTCGACCGGGCCTGGCCGCTGCTGGAGGCCACCGACGTGGTGGGCGACCTGTGGACGGTGCCGGCGTACCTGCGCCGGTGCGCCCCGGGCCTGTCGCCCGAGGAGGTCCGCCTGCTGCAGCGCGCCGACCCGGCGGCGTGGACCACCGCCGACCTGCCGCTGCTCGACGCGGCACGCCACCGGCTGGGTGACCCCGGGGCGGCACGACGGCGTCGGCGCAGGGCGGCCGCGGACGCCGCGGAGCGGGCCCGGATGGACCAGGTCGTCGACGACCTGGTGGCCACCGACGACTCCGACATGCAGGTGATGTCGATGCTGCGCGGCGACGACCTGCGTGACGGGCTGGTCGACGACGAGGTGGTGCCCGGCGAGGCGGCCGACCTGCTGCTGGGGCCGTTCGCCCACGTCGTCGTCGACGAGGCCCAGGAGCTCACCGACGCGGAGTGGGCGATGGTCGTGCGCCGGTGCCCGTCGCGCAGCCTGACCGTCGTCGGCGACCGCGCCCAGTCGCGCCGGGAGTTCGCGGAGTCGTGGGAGCAGCGCCTCGACCGGGTCGGCCTCGGCGCGGCGCGGGTCGCCACCCTCGGCGTGAACTACCGCACGCCGCAGGAGGTGATGGACCACGCCGCACCGCTGGTGCGGGCCCTCCTGCCCGACGCGCAGGTGCCGACGGCGGTACGACGTACCGGGGTGCCGGTGGGGCATGGCCACGTCGACGACCTGCCCCAGGTCGTCGACGCGTGGCTGGCCGCGCACGCCGAGGGCACTGCCTGCGTCATCGCGACCGGTGAGCCGGACCCGCCGACCGCACGGCTCGTGGGGCGGTCGTCGCGGGTGCGGTGGCTCACCCCGCAGCTGGCCAAGGGCCTGGAGTTCGACCTGGTCGTGCTGGTCGACCCCGACGGGTTCGGCGTCGGCGTGGCGGGGGCGGTCGACCGCTACGTCGCGATGACCCGCGCCACCCAGCGGCTCGTGGTGCTCGACCCCGCCGGGTCGCGGCCCGGCCGTTGACCCGGCGCCGGGCGGGTACCCGGCAGGCATGACCGACCCCGAGAGCCCTGACGGGCAGACCTTCACCGACGTGATCGGCGTGCACGCGCGCACCGCGGACGACGGGCACGCCCGCCTCGAGCTCGACGCCGGCGCGCGCCACCTCAACCCGGCCGGCACGGTGCACGGCGGCGTGCTGGCCACGATGGTCGACACCGCGATGGGGCAGGCCGTGCGCAGCAGCACCGGCGACGACGACGTGCCGGCCACCAGCCAGCTCACCGTCACCTACCTGCGCCCCGGGAAGCCGGGCACCCTGGTGGCCACCGCCGAGGTGCGCAAGCGCGGCGACGACATCACGGTCTGCGAGGCCGAGGTCGCGCAGGACGGCAAGGCCCTGGTGCACGCCGTCGCGACGTTCGCCCTGCTCCACCGTTGACCCGCGGCGCCGCCCGGCTGCCGTCGGGGTGAGGCGCCGCGGCGGCAACCGTGCCACGCTCGACCAGCACGCACCACAGCCTTGGGAGGCAGCATGAAGGTCGTCGTCACCGGCGCCACGGGCAACATCGGGACGGCGCTGCTGCGCCGTCTCTCCACCGACGGCCACGACGTGGTCGGGCTCGCCCGGCGGGTGCCGGACGGACCCGTCGTCGGCGAGCGGCCCGAGTGGCACTCGGTCGACCTGACGCAGGTGGCGCCCGACGAGCTGGCCCGCCTCTTCGCGGGGGCCGACGCGGTCGTCCACCTCGCCTGGGGGTTCCAGCCCTCCCACGACCTCGACTACCTCGCCGAGCTCGGGGTGGGCGGCACCCGCCGGGTCACCGAGGCGGTCGTGGCCGCCGGGGTGCCGCACCTCGTGCACATGTCGTCGGTGGGGGCCTACTCCCCGCGCAGCGACGACCGCCCCGTCGACGAGTCGTGGCCCACCGACGGCGTGCCGAGCGCCCGCTACAGCCGCCACAAGTCGGCCGGCGAGCGGATCCTCGACGAGCTCGAGGCCGCCCCCGGTGCGCCCACCGTCACCCGGCTGCGTCCCGGCATCGTCGGCCAACGCTCCGCCGGCAGCGCCCTGCTGCGCTACGGCCTGCCCGGCCTGGTGCCCTCGCGCGCGATCGACTGGCTGCCGGTGCTGCCGCTCGACCGTCGTCTGGCCATCCCGGTGGTGCACACCGACGACGTCGCCGACGCCATCGCGCGGGTGCTCGACCAGGAGGCCGGCGGGGCGTTCAACCTCGCCGCCGAGGCCCCGCTGACGGCCGCCGACATCGCCCACGTGCTGGGTGCGCGCCTCGTGCACGTGCCCTCCCAGCTGATGCGGCCGGCGGTCTCCGCGGGCTGGCACCTGCGCCTGCAGCAGCTCGACACCGGCTGGTTCGACATGGCCTTCGCCCTGCCGCTGCTCGACACCACGAAGGCCCGCACCGAGCTGGGCTGGACGCCGTCGCACGACGCCGTCTCGGTGCTGCGCGAGGTCGTCGACGGCATGCGCTCGCGGGCCTCGGGCCCCACCGCGGTGCTGCGCCCGCGCACCGTCGTCGGGGCCGTCGGCTCCGCCCTGCGGAACGGCCCGGTGCACCGACGGCCGCGTCCGTGACCACCACGGCCTCGCCGGGCGGCGGGGCGACCACGGGAGGCGGCGGGGGCGCGGCGGCACAGGTCGCCGGGCTCGTGCGCACCTCCCACCCCGGTCCCGCGGTCGCCGTGACGGCGCTCGCGGGGCTGCTGGCCGTCGACGCCGGCCTGCCGGCGACGACGGTGGCGGTCGTGGCCCTCGCCGTGGCCGCGGGCCACCTGACCGTGGGGTGGGTCAACGACCTCGTCGACGCCCCGCGCGACCGCGCGGTGGGCCGCACCGACAAGCCCCTGGCCACCGGCGAGGTCGGTGGCAAGGTGGTCGCCACGGCCACCGCGCTGGCGGGCGCGGCCTGCGTGGTGCTGTCGCTCGCGCTGGGGTGGCGCAGCGGACTGGTGCACCTCGGTCTCGGGATCGCTTCGGCCCACGCCTACAACCTCGGCCTGAAGGCCACGGCCTGGTCGTGGCTGCCGTACGCCGTCACGTTCGGCACGCTGCCGGCCGTGGCGAGCCTGGCCGGCCCCGGAGGTGCCTCCGACGCCGGGTGGCCGGCCTGGTGGCTGCTCGCCGCCGGGGCGACCCTCGGCGTGGGCGCCCACCTGCTCAACGCGCTGCCCGACCTCGCCGACGACCTGAGCACCGGCGTGCGCGGGCTGCCGCACCGCCTCGGTGAGGCGCGGGCCCGCGCGCTGGCCGCCCTCCTGCTCGTGGTGGCCTCGCTGCTCGCCGCGCTCGGCCCGGCCGGCCGGGCGCAGGTGTGGGTGCTGGCCGCGCTCGTCGTGGTGCTCGCGCTGGCAGTGGTGGCGCTGCGCGGTCGGGGCGCGGTGCCGTTCCGCGCGGCTGTCGCCGTGGCCCTGCTCGACGTCGTGCTGCTCGTGGCCGGCGGCTCGTGAGCGGCGACGGCGTCGACGTCGACCTCGCCGTGGTCGGGGCCGGTCCCGCCGGCGCGGCGGCGGCCCTCGGCGCGCTGCACGCCGACCCCACGCTGCGCGTCGCGCTGATCGACCGCGCCGACTTCCCCCGCGACAAGGCCTGCGGCGACGGCGTCGCCCCCCAGGTGCTCGACCGCCTCGCCGAGGTGGGCGTCACCGGCCTGCTCGACGACCGCGTGCCGGTGTCGCGGCTGCGACTGCTGCGCGACGGCCACGAGGTCGACCGGGTCACCGCCCGCCCGTCGTACGTCGTGCCGCGCCGGGTGCTCGACGCCCGGCTGGTCGACGCCGCCTGCGCGGCCGGCGCCGTGCTGCTGCGCCGCCGGGTGCGCACCGTCGACGTGGGACCCGACGGGGTGTGCCTCGACGGCGACCTCCGGGCCGCGCTGGTGGTGGGCGCCGACGGCGCACGGTCGGTGGTGCGCCGCGGCCTGGGCCACGCCCCCGGCCCGATGGCGCTCGCGCTGCGCGGCTACGCCCCGGTCGCGCCCGAGCGCACCGACGCGCAGGTCATCGTGTTCGGCACGACCCGGCAGCCGGCGTACGCCTGGTCCTTCGACCGCGGCGACGGCCTGGCCAACGTCGGCTACGGCGAGGTGCTGGGCCACCGGCCGGCGCCCCACCGGGCCGACCTGCTCGAGCACCTCGAGGAGCTGCTGCCCGGCGCCACCCGCGGCGGCCATGACTGGGTCGGCCACCACCTGCCGCTGTCGGGCGCGCGCTGGCGTCCCCCGACGGGGCGGGTGATGCTCGTCGGCGACGCCGCGGGCCTGGTCAACCCGCTCACCGGTGAGGGCATCTACTACGCGGTCGTCACCGGCATCGAGGCCGGCCGCGCAGCCGCCCGGTCCCTCGCCGCGGGCGACCCCGACGCAGCCGGACGCCGCTACTCACGCGCCGCACGTGCGCACCTGTTCCCGCACCTGCGCCACACCGCGGCCGCGGCCCGGCTCACCCGCAGCGGGCCGGCGCTCGGCGCCGGGCTGCGGGCCTCGGCACGCGACCAGCGGGTCTTCGACGACCTCGTCGAGCTCGGCCTGGCCCGCGGCCGGATCACGCCCACCGTCGTCCGGGGCCTGGTCGGCGCCCTGGCCCGCCCCGACCGCACCCGCCACCACGACCCCCACCGCCCGCCACACCGCCAGCCCGACCGCCAGCCCGACCGCCAGCACGGCCCACCGGCCGTCGAGGAGACCTGACATGCGCATCCTGAGCGTCCGCGGCGCGTTGCCGCCCCACCGCTACGACCAGGCGGAGATCACCGAGGTGTTCGTCGACGACATGCTGAGCGGGCAGGTCAGCCGCGGCGTCGTCGAGCGGTTCCACCGCAACGCCTGCGTCGACACGCGGCACACCGCGCTGCCGCTGGAGCGCTACGGCACGCTGCGCGACTTCGGGGAGTCCAACGACGCCTTCATCGAGGCCGGCGTGCAGCTCGGGGCGCAGGCGGTGGTGGACGCGCTCAAGGCCGTCGACCTGACGCCCGCCGACGTCGACCTCGTGGTCTCCGCGACCGTCACCGGCCTGGCGGTGCCCTCGCTCGAGGCCCGCGTGGCGGCGCTGACCGGCATGCGCCAGGACGTCGTCCGGGTGCCGCTGGTGGGGCTGGGCTGCGTGGCCGGTGCGGCCGGCGTCGCGCGCCTGCACGACTACCTCGTGGGCCACCCCGACGCGGTGGCGGTGCTGATGAGCGTCGAGCTCTGCTCGCTGACCCTGCAGCGCGACGACACCTCCGTGCCGAACCTCGTGGCCAGCGGCCTGTTCGGCGACGGCGCCGCCGCGGTGGTGGCCGCGGGCTCCCGCCGCGCCGCCCAGCTCACCGCGTCGAGCGCCCCGCAGCCGGAGGTGCTGGCCAGCCGCAGCCGGCTCTACCCCGACTCCGAGCGCACCATGGGCTGGGACGTCGGCGCCGGCGGGCTGAAGATCGTGCTCGACAGCGCCGTGCCCGACCTCGTGCGCGAGCACGTCGGCGGCGACGTGCGCGGGTTCCTGGCCGACCACGGACTCACCTCCGACGACGTCGAGTGGTACGTCGCCCACCCGGGCGGCCCCAAGGTGCTGGAGGCGCTGCAGGAGGCGCTCGGCGTCGAGCGCGAGGCGCTCGCGCTGACCTGGGACTCCCTGCGCCGCATCGGCAACCTGTCGTCGGCCTCGGTGCTGCACGTGCTGGCCGACACCCTGGAGACCCGGCCGCCGCGGCCGGGGTCGTACGGGCTGATGCTGGCCATGGGGCCGGGGTTCTGCTCCGAGCTGGTGCTGCTGCGGGCGCCGGCATGAGCGAGGTGCTGTTCACGGTCCTCGTGGTCGTCGTCGGCCTCGAGCGGCTCGCCGAGCTGGTGGTCTCCAAGCGCAACGCAGCCTGGGCGATGGCCCGTGGCGGGGTGGAGACCGGGCAGGGCCACTACCCCGTGATGGTGGTGCTGCACGTCGGGCTGCTGGCCGGCTGCGTGGCCGAGGTGTGGCTGACCGACCGGCCGTTCGTGCCGCTGCTGGGCTGGCTGGCGCTGGGCGCGGTCGTGGTGTGCCAGGCGCTGCGGTGGTGGTGCATCCGGTCCCTGGGGCCGCTGTGGAACACCCGGGTGATCGTGGTGCCCGGCGTCCCGCTGGTGCGCTCCGGGCCCTACCGCTGGCTGGCCCACCCCAACTACGTCGTGGTGGTCGTCGAGGGCGCCGCGCTGCCGCTGGTGCACACCGCCTGGGTCACCGCGCTGGTGTTCTTCGTGGCCGACGCGGCGCTGCTGCGGGTGCGGGTGCGCGAGGAGAGCCGCGCGCTGAGCGAGGTGGCGGCGTGAGCGCCCGTGAGGTCGACCTGCTGGTCGCCGGCGGCGGCCCGGCCGGCCTGGTCACCGCCCTGCACGCCGCCCGCGCCGGCCTCGACGTGGAGGTCTGGGAGCCGCGTGGCCCGGGCGTCGACAAGGCGTGCGGCGAGGGGCTGATGCCCGGGGCGCTGGCTGCGCTGCAGGGCCTCGGCGTCGACCCGGCCGGTCATCCGTTCCACGGCATCCGCTACGTCGCCGGCGCCCGCCAGGTCGAGGCGCGCTTCCGTGTCGGGCCCGGGCGCGGCATCCGGCGCACCACCCTGCACGACGCGCTGCTCGAGGCGACGCTGGCCGCCGGCGCGCGGGTCGAGCAGCGCAGCGTGGGTCGCATCGTGCAGGACGACGACGCCGTCACCGCCGGCGAGGTGCGCGCGCGTCACCTGGTCGCCGCCGACGGGCTGCACTCGCCGGTGCGTCGCGGTCTCGGCCTCGACCGGCCCGGCACCGGGCGCCCCCGCTTCGGCCTGCGGCGTCACTTCGTGACCGCGCCCTGGTCGCCGTTCGTGGAGGTGCACTGGGCGCGCGAGGTGGAGGCCTACGTGACGCCGGTGGCGCCCGACGTCGTCGGCGTGGCGGTGCTGGCCGACACCAAGGGCGGCTTCGACGACCGGCTGCGGGCCCTGCCGGGCCTGGCCGGCCTGCTGGAGGGCTGCGAGCCGGCCAGCGACGTGCGGGGCGCCGGGCCGCTGCGCCAGGGCGCGACCCGCCGGGTCGCCGGCCGGGTGCTGCTGGTGGGTGACGCCGGTGGGTACGTCGACGCCCTCACCGGCGAGGGCCTCGCGCTCGCCTTCGCCCAGGCCGGCGCGGCGGTCGACGCGATCGTCGACGGGCGCGCCGAGCGCTACGAGCGCGACTGGCACCGGCTCACCCGCCGCTACCGCTGGCTCACCGCCGCGCTGCTCGCGGGCACCCGCCCGGCGGTGGCGCGCCGCTCGGTGGTGCCGGCAGCCCAGCTGATGCCTGTGGTGTTCGGTGGCGCGGTCAACGCGCTCGCCCGCCCCGTCGGCGCCTGAGCGGCCCCGGTCGGTGGCCCGGGGCGACGTGCGTCATCGCCCGACCCGCTCCAGGAGCGCCAGCGCTGCGGTGGTGCGGGGGAGCAGGGCGAAGGACGCCTCGGCCCGCTCCACGTCGAGCCGCAGCCGCTCCGGAAGCTGCCACCGCACGGGCCCGGGCGCCGCGCCCGGTCGCCGCGCCGGCCGGCGTACGTCCACCCCGAGACGCCCACCCGGATCCGGCCCACGGGTCCGCCCCGCCACCACCCCTTGCGACCAGGGCTCGGGTAGACACGCGGCATGAGCTACCGACTGAGCCGCCTGATGTCCACCGCCACCGCCGGGTACGGCGCCTTCGCGCTCGTGCGCCCCGAGCACCTCGGCTCCGCGCTCGAAGCCGACCGCTCCGAGCAGGACGGCTACGACCTGCTGGCCCGCACCTACGGCGTGCGCGACGTCTCGATCAGCACCCTGGGCGTGCTCGGCTCCGACCGCGTCGTGCGCGCCGCGATGGCGCTGCGCATCGCGGGCGACCTCGGCGACTGCGCGCTGCTGGCGAGCCGCACCCAGGGCGCCGTGCGCCGCAAGGTGGTCGCGGTGACGCTGGGCTGGGGCGCGCTGAACACCGTCGCGCTGGTGCTCGACGCGCGGCGCGCCCGCGGCTGACCGCACACCCTCCCGGAGGGCCGGGAGGTCCCGGTGCGCCGGGCAGCGGGGGGTGCACCAGGACCCCCGCTGCGCGGCGGACCCCGCCCTACGATGGGGCGGTGAGCGAGAAGCCGAACGCCCTGGGCGCGTTCCTCAGTGCCAGGCGGGCCCAGGTGACGCCGCAGCAGGCGGGCATCCCCGACCGGGGGGTGCGGCGCGTGCCCGGTCTGCGGCGCGAGGAGGTCGCGATGCTGGCCGGCATCAGCGCCGACTACTACCTGCGCCTCGAGCGGGGCCGCGACCGCCACCCGTCGGTGCAGGTGCTCGGGTCGATCGCCCGCGTGCTCCAGCTCGACGACGAGCACCTGGCCCACCTGCTGTCGCTGGTCGCCGACCGCCCGCCGAGGCGGCGCTCCCGCCCACGCCCCGAGACCGTGCCGCCGAGCGCGCTGCGGCTGCTGGGCTCGCTGGTGCAGCCCGCCTTCATCGAGGGCCGGTACTTCGACATCCTCGCGGCCAACGACCTCGCCGGAGCGCTGTCACCGGGCCTGGTCGTCGGGGGCAACCAGCTCCGGGACTTCTTCCTCGACCCCGCCGAGCAGGCCTACTACCCCGACTGGGAGGCGATGACCGAGTGCTTCATCGCCAACCTGCGCCAG
This sequence comes from Nocardioides sp. FY1077, assembly GCF_058681775.1. Taxonomy (NCBI): domain Bacteria; kingdom Bacillati; phylum Actinomycetota; class Actinomycetes; order Propionibacteriales; family Nocardioidaceae; genus Nocardioides; species Nocardioides sp. FY1077. The sequence continues at coordinate 340,394 of NZ_JBZWDB010000005.1, forward strand.
GCCGTTGGCACCGACATCGACGACCCCCGCTTCATCGAGCTCACCGGCGAGCTGTCGCTGGCCAGCCCCACGTTCAGTCGGCTGTGGGCGCGCCACGAGGTGCGCGGACAGCGCGCGACGGCCGTCAGGTTCGACCACCCGCAGGTCGGTGAGCTGGTGCTCAACCGCGACCGCCTGAGCATCGACGGCGCCGACGGGCTCAAGCTCGTCGTCTACCACCCCGACGCCGGCTCCGAGAACGCCGAGAAGCTGTCGCTGCTGGCCTCCGCGGGCCTGCCCACCCAGGACGCCCACGGCGCCGGCACGCGCACCCGCCCCTGACTGGCCCCCGGACCCCGGCCGACGTGCTGCCGAGGCCCGGGGAGGTCCGGGGGAGCCCGGTCAGGACCGCCGCGGGAGGGTGAAGGTGACGGTGCCGACCGCGCGGTCGACGGTGTCGGTGCCGAGGTAGACCACCCGCAGCGTGACCTGGCCCTGGCGCAGCCGGCGCCGCGACAGGTCGACCGTCACGCGGCCGCGGCGCAGGGTCGCGCGGCGTACCAGGTCGCCGTTGCCGCGTCGCAGCTCGACCTTGCCGTCGGCCGGGCCGTCCGGCGTGGTGACCGTGACCTGCAGCCGCACCGTGCGGCGCACGATGCGCAGGACCTTCGCGGTGACCACGGCACGCGCCGGCGTGGGCCCGCCCGGGGCCGCGACGGTGACCGCCAGCGACATGGACGCCGCGAGATGGGTGCGCGTGCGGTCGAAGCTCAGCGCCAGGGTGTGGGTGCCGACGTCCAGCAGGCCCGCCGGCAGCGTGGTGGAGAAGGTGCCGCTGGTGACGGTGGCGCGGGCGAGCTCCTGGCCGTCTGCGGAGACGGTGACGGTCCCGGAGGCGGCGGTGCCCGACCGCACGGTGCCGGCGACGCGGATGCCGCCGGTGCCGGTCGTCGTGGCCTCCGCGGTGATCACCGTCGCCCCGCGCCCGACCGTGAACTCGTCGATGACCCAGGGCGCGGTGTCGGGCTGCTTGACGTCGTAGACCCACGTGGTGACCGTGCGGGCGGCGGTGTCGAGGGCGGTGAAGACGCACAGGTCGTTGCTCTGCACGAACGGCAGCGGCACCCCGTCGGGGTTCTCGAACGGCTCGACCGACGGCAGGATCGGCTCGAGACCGCCCGGGTTGCCCAGCGCCAGGTAGTTGTCGGCGTCCCAGGGAGCCGGCGGCACCGGCCGCACCCGGTTGGAGAGGCTGTCGAAGGCGCCGTAGGTGTTGCCGGTGTTGGAGGTCTCCATCCAGTTCGTGCCGCCCTCGGAGCGGTAGCGGTTCCACAGGTGGCTGTGGCCGTTGAGCACCAGGTCGGTGCCGGCGTCCTCCAGCAGCGGCTGCAGGTCGTGCAGCAGCATGTTGTCCTCGGGGTGGTACTCGTAGCGCACCGACGTCAGGGCGCCGCTGGAGTCGCGGGTCTCGATCCGGTCGGGCTCGGCGAAGACCGGCATGATGTTGTCGCCGATGCCCTGCGGGCCCTCGTGCAGCACCACGACGGTGATCGGGGCGCTGAGGTACTCCTCGCTCCGCAGCTCCTCCTCCAGCCACCGGTACTGCTCGCTGCCGACGGCCAGCGACTCGAAGACGAACTCCCCGTGACCCTGCGCCATCGGGTCGCCCAGGCTGCCCACGGCCTCCTGGTAGCGGCTGCGCGAGGTGCGGGCGGCGGGGTCGGCCACGGCCGTGGCGTTGCGCCAGATCCGGGTCGAGAACAGGCTGATCAGCCGCACGTCGCCGACCGTGGTGGCGTAGTACTTCTTGCCGCCCGGGGAGTCCTCGGGCAGCGAGAAGATCTCCTCGTAGGTGCGGGTGCTCCAGGTGTTGTCCTCGAGCCACTGCGCCTCGACCGCCGGGTCGCCGGTCGGGTTCACCGTGGCGGCGACGTCGTCGTAGGCGCGGCGCGCGACGTCGACCGGGACGGGGGAGTCGAAGGAGGTGTTCAGCGACGTCATGCCGGCGCGGCGGCCCTGCACCTCGTGGTTGCCGATCGCCGGGTAGAGCGTCGCGGACTGCACGATCTCCCCGCCGACGTAAGAGCGGCCACCGGTGGACACGCGGCCGCCTCGGCCTTGCAGCGAGGGGAAGAAGCCGCTGCCGCGGGTGTCGTCGAACCACTCCGAGGCGCGGTCGGGGATGTTCACCAGGTCGCCGGCGAGGAAGACGGCGTCGATGGTGCCGAGGGTCGCCTTGGCCAGCTGGAGGTTGGCGGGGGTGTTGACCATCGCCTGGTGGTCGCTGGTCAGCAGGATCGTGAGGCCCTGGCCGGGTTTCGCCGCGGGCGCGAGCTCGAAGGTCCCCGAGGCCCCGAACGCCTCGCCGTCGGTGCTCACGACGCGGTACGGCGTGCGCTGGCCCAGGCCGGTGGCGACCGCCTCGTGGCGGTGCACCTCGCGCGTCACGATGCCGGCCTCCACCGACGGCGGCGAGGGGATGTTGGAGCGGGAGTCCTCACCGACCCGGGAGAGGCGGGACGAGGCGGCCGGGAAGACACGGACGCCGGCGGGCGGCGCCCCGGCCGCGGCGGCGACCAGCTGCTCGTCGGTGAGCGTCTCGACGGCAGCGCCGACGAGCAGGGTGTGGGCGGCGCCGGCGTACTCGGTCATCCACACCACCGACACCCCGTCGGCGGCGGGCGCCTGGAGGAAGGGGTCGGTGAGCAGGGCGAGCGTGCCGGCGCGGGCGGTGGACAGCGCGCGGGCGGCCCGGGCGGTCCGGGCGGACGCCGGGGCGGAGACGGCCGCGGGAGCGAGCGCGAGGACGGAGGCGGTGACGGCGCCCGCCTTGACGACGGTGCGGCGCGACCAGGGGGACGAGGGGGAGACGGAGGGCACGATGGCTTCTTTCGGAGGTGGGCGACGGCCCGACCCGGGCCGGGCGACGCCGTCACGCTAGGTATCGCGGGAAGCCACCGCGTGAACGACCGACGACCGCCGACCACACATCCGACGACCCCGACCCGCCCCGCCGGCTAGCGGGTCGTCAGCGTGGCGTCGAGGTCAAAGCTGACGTCGCGGGTCCCGCGGTAGTTGAGGTGGGTCTCCACCGCGATCGTGTTCACGCCGTCGACGAGGAGGCCGACGGGGACCTCCACCACCACCGGTGCCGCCCGGGCGACGGTCGTCGAGCGGGCCGACGAGGCGTACGACGTCGACGTCACCGTCCCGTCGCGCATGTTCGCCCGGGCGATCTCCGTGCCGTTGACGTGCACCACGACGCCGTCGTCGGCGACGGTGCCCAGCACCAGCCGGGTCGCGCTCTCCGCGTCCGGGACCGTGAAGGTCCGGGTGAAGTAGGCGGTGACGGGACGCTCGGCCGTGGTGGCGTACCCGTCGATGTCGGTGGCGAGCGGGACCGTGGTGCCGAAGCCGAGCACGGCGTCGCCGACCCGCCAGGTCGAGGCGTCGAAGGACGGGGCCGCCCACGCGGTCGGGGGAGCGCCGGCCTCGTAGCGGTACCGCCAGGCCGACCCGGGTGCCACCACCACCGACTCGCGGGTGGACGCGTCGTCGGTGACCTGCACCACCGGCGTGCTGGCCGAGATGTTGCCCGCGGCGTCCGCGGACCGCACGGCGTAGCGGTCCTCGCCGCCCCGGGGCACGACGACGGTGACCTCGGAGGTGGTCGCGACCGTGCGGTCGTCGCGCAGCACCTGGTAGTCGACGCCCGGCTCCGGGGACGCCGCCCAGGACAGGGTGACCTCCTCGGCGGTGCGGGAGACCACCCGCAGCGCGGACGGGCTCGCCGGCGCGGTGGCATCGGCCAGGGGGAAGCGGGCGAAGCCGCCGGACCACCGCGCCTGCTGGGCGTTGGTCCGCACCGAGCGGATGTCACCTCCGGCCCACACGGTCCCGGTGGAGTCGGCCGCCAGCGCCCAGATGCCCTGGTTCAGGCGCAGGTCGAACGTCGGCACGAACTGCGGGAGGCGTCGTCCGGTCGCGGCGTCCCAGGCGCCGAACCACCCGATGGCGTCGGCCTGGGTCCAGCCGCTGCCCAACGCCGGCCAGGTGAAGGCGTCGGAGTAGCCGAACTGGTCGCAGTGGCACCCGGCGTAGACGACCCCGCGGTCGCTGGTGATGGCCTGCACGTCGCCGTGGTTCTTGAAGATGTCGCCCTGCTGGCGGGCGAAGGTCGAGCGGTCGAAGCGGAACAGGCTGTGCTCCGAGCCGCCGACCCAGACGCGGTCGCCCACCTCGCGGATCGCCTGCTGGTGGTTGGCCGACCCGCTCCACGTCGGGCTCCAGGTCGGGGTCACCAGCGGGGCGCCTGCGGCGTTCGACAGCGCGGCCACCTTCTTCGCAGCCGTGCCCTGCGAGGTGGTGAAGTAGCCCGCGGCGTAGACGCGGCTGAGGTCGTCGGTGGCGTCGACGTCGATGACGGTGCCGTTCAGGCCAGGGTTCCAGCCCGTGCTCGGCGTGCCGTCGGTCGCCGACAGCCGCGCCAGCCCACGCATGTACGTCGGCGTGGTGCGGGTGCCGCCGCTGGCGTGGGTGAGCGCTCCGCCGACGTACACGTACGGGCCGGCCACGTCGAGGGCCCGCACCCGCAGGAGCCCGTTGGTGGTGCGGTCCTCGAGCCGTGCCCGCCAGGTCGTGCTGGTCGCGCCGGTGTCGGGGTCGAGGGCGACGATCGCGGTGGCCGGGGCGCCGTTGGCGGAGGTGAAGTCCCCGCCGGCGAGGACCTGCCCGCTCGGGAGGGTCGCCAGGGCACGCACCTGCTCGTCGAGCACCGGGCGGAACGAGCGCACCAGCTCGCCGGTCGCGACGTCGAAGGCGGCGAGGAACGGCTGCTCGACGCGGTCGGTGCCGGTCCCGTCGCGCTGCACGGCGGCGAAGTTGCCGCCGACGTACATCCGTCCGCGCGACTCGGTGAAGGCCTGCACCTCGACGCTTCCCTCCAGTGAGGCGTCCCCGGCGGTCCCGGTGACGCCCCAGGGGGAGGGCAGCGCGGTCGAGCGCGGCACGGCCGGTCGGGTCCGGGCGGGCGTGCCGGCGTCGGGCACGCGGGGGTAGGCGGCGCTGGTCGACAGCACCCGCGGGCGGATCCACACCTGGGTCGAGGGCAGAGCGTTGCCGCCGCCCGTCGCCGAGTAGAGGTGGGACGTGGCGCTGGTGCTGCCGGCGACCTGCGAGCCGTAGGCGAACCCCTGCCGGTAGCCCATCGCTGCCGACGTCGTGGTGACCACGCGGCGGCGCGCCTGGTCGCCCCCGAAGCTGGGCGAGGTGCCGCCGGTCCCCGAGTAGGAGTCGAAGGACCACGCGGCGAGGCGGTGCTCCGCGCCGAACGTCCAGGCCCAGCGGGAGCGTTCGGCGAAGCGCACCCGGACCTCCTGCCACGCCGTCCCCGCGGTGTCGGCCGCCCGGCGCAGCCGCACCCCCTCGGCCAGGGCGTCCACCCGACCACCCCCGAGAAGGGCGTCGACGGTGTCGGCCGGCAGCTGGTGGGTCTCGGGACCCATGGGCACGGTGTCGGGCGTCAGCAGGGCGGCCGCGCTGCCCGTGCCCTCGTAGGAGCTGGTCCAGGCGTCGCGGCCCTTGCCGACGAGCACCCAGCCACCACCGTCGGTGACCAGGTCGCAGTAGAACCGCGCCGGCTCGGTCATCGTGGGGGTGAGCAGCCAGTAGGTGCCGCTGGGCGAGCCCGGTGCGGCCTGGTCGACCTCCCAGCAGCTGCCCGCCGCCGTCGCCGGCGTGGTGCCCAGGGGGGCCGAGGCGACCTCGGCTGCGGCGACCGGGCCGGGTGCCGAGACGGTCGGCGGAGCCGCGACGGCGAGCAGGGTGGTGGGCACGACGGTCGCGGCGGCGACCAGGGCGGCGGTGGTGCGACGGACGGGCACGGCTGGACCCCCACGATCGGCGACGCGGGCGCAGGTCACCCGACGCTGTCCACGGTAGGAACCGGCGGACGACGGGCCATCACCCAATTCGAGGACGTCGGCGCCCGGCCGGGCGGCCGGTCCTCACGCACGTTCCATACGCTCACGAGACGTCGCAGCTCCTACGGTCGCCCCATGACCCCGACACGCATCTCGAGGCACGGCCGTCCCGCTGTCCTGCTCCTGTGCGCAGCACTGCTCGTCCTGGCCGGCCTGCCCGCACCCGGCTCCCACGCCGTCGTCGGCGGCGAGCCGGCGTCCTCGGCAGCCCCGTACGGAGGCTCGCTCCAGCGCATCGACTCCCCACGCAAGGACCGTCACGTCTGCGGGGCGACCCTCGTCGCACCGCGGTGGGCGATCACGGCCGGGCACTGCCTCGGGCTGGTCGAGACCGGACCCAGCCTCGCGGGAACCGGCGAGGTGAGGCTGGCGCTGACCGGCGACCCGGTCGGCTGGAAGGTGCGGTTCGGTTCTCGACACGTCGGGACCGGCGGACGTGTGGTCCGCGTCCAGCGGTTCGTGCGCGCCTCCCGGTCCGTCGACCCGGACGGCGACTTCGCGCTGCTCCAGCTCCGGCGACCGCTGCGGGCCGCGCCGGTCGAGCTGGCGTCTCGTCGCCCCTCCCCGGGGACCCGTGCCCTCATCGCGGGGTGGGGCTACACGGGTCGCGGTGGCCTCCGCGACTACGAGTCACCCCGCAGCTACCCCGACGCGCTGCGCGAGGCGACGACGCGGATCGCGTCCCCCGCGACCTGCGGCCTGGCGAAGACGCAGGTGGCGCTGTGCGTCGGCACCGCCAGCGTCGGGCCGGACAACATGGACTCCGGCGGGCCGGTCTTCGTCGAGGAGAACGGTCGGTCGGTGCTGGCCGGCACCGTCAACGGCGGGAACTACCTGAGCGGCCTGCGGCCCTCGGTCTACACCGACCTCAGTGCGCACCGCCGCTGGATCCAGAGCTACGTCAGCGGCCGCCGGACCATCCCGACCGCCCCCCGCCCCACGACCCCCGGCATCGCCGGCGCAGGGACCATCGCGTCCAGCGGGTGCGCCACCTCGGTGGTGCGTGTCGCCGCGAGCCGGAGGACCGACAAGGCGATGGTCCTCACGAACGGGCACTGCCTGGACTCCCGACCCGCACCCGGCAGCGCCGTGCTCGACCAGCCGGCGCACCAGCTCGTCAACCTCCTGGGGGCCGACAGCAACCCCGTGACCCGCGCCACCACCACACGCCTGCTGTACGCGACCATGACCGGCACCGACGTGGCGGTCTACCGGCTGCGGCAGACCTACGCCCAGCTGGAGCGCAAGGGCGTGCCCTCCCACCCGCTGGCCACGGGCGGTCCGGCACCCGGGGACAGGCTCGAGATGCACGTCGGCTCGAGGCAGACGACCTACTCCTGTGCGGTCGACACGATCGTCCCGGAGGTGCGGGAAGCAGGATGGGCGCAACGCGACGTCGTGCGCTACGCGACCGCCCGCACCTGCCGCACGGAGGCCGGCCTCTCCGGCTCGCCCCTCATCGACCCGTCGACCGGGGAGGTGGTGGCAGTCCACAACAGCCACGTCGCCGGCGACGGCAAGCCCTGCAGCGAGGACAACCCGTGCGAGGTCGAACCCGATGGGACCGTCACGTCGGTTCGGGGCCGCGGTTACGCCCAGCAGGTGGCGGCCCTCACCCCTTGCCTGGTCTCCGGGTCGGCGTTCGACCTCACCGCGCCCGGCTGCACGCTCGAGCGTCCCTGAGCTGCCCTGCAGGGTCCGCACCGACGATGCCGGGTCGCCCCTGCGGTGCCATCGGTCCCGACCGCTAGGGTCGCCTCTGCCCGGGACGGCCACCTGCACGTCGGTCGGCTCGGCGGGGCACCCGCGCCACACGTGCGACCAGGCGCGGGCTTCGGCCTGCAGCAGGCCGGCCGCGAGGGCTGGAACGGGCCCGTGGGCCCGGGACAACAGAAGACGCGGGGCGGTAGCTCAGTCGGTCAGAGCAGAGGACTCATAATCCTTGGGTCGTGGGTTCGAGCCCCACCCGCCCCACCACCGGATCATCGAGTCGTTCCCTGTCCGCCTCTCCTGGGAGACCGGCGCTCCACTGCCGGCGGGACGCAGGACGGGTCGGTCCCCGTGGTCGCGCCCCGCGTCCCGCCGACACCCGGGGGTGCGTTCTCCGGACCGGGCGGCGGCCGTGCCTCAGACTGCTCGCTGACGAGGGTGACCCTTCCAGCACCCGGAGACCACCGAGGGGCGTGTCATGAGACGTCGATCGAGCCTGGCCCGACGGGTCCTCGCAGGTGCTGCGCTCATCACCTTGGCGGGGTGCGCGCAGAACGGGGCGGCACACGACGACGGCAGCGACCTGCCGGGTGACGAGCCGTTCGCGGAGCTGTCCATCGCGCAGATCAGGGAGCGTGCGCACGATGACATGAGCGACCTCAGGTCCTTCCGGATGGAGGCCGACATGGTGGTTCCTGGGGGCCGGATGCAGTGGAGGGCCTTCCTCGACGACGACGGCGAGTGCCACGGAGACATCGCAACACATGGGGGATCGGCGGAGTTCGTCCGCGGTGAGGCCGGCACCTTCCTGCGAGGCGACCGGCGGTTCTGGATCAACCGCATCGGCCGTGGCGCGGACGCGATCGCCTCCGCCCTGAACGGCACGTGGGCACGACTGCCCGACACCGGGCCCACCGGGCTGGAAGGGATCTGCGACTTCGACGTGGTCCTCGGGTCATCCCCGGAGCCCCCCTCGGTCGGGCCGGACGAGCGGGTGCTCGGTGTGGTCGATCTCGACGGCCAGGAAACCGTCCGCCTGGTCGACCCCGGTGATGGCGCCACCACGTACTCCTGGGTCTCGACCGAGGCGCCGCACTACCTGCTCAAGCTGGAGTCTCGCGGAGCCGAACCAGCTGCGGTCCGACTGTCTGAGTTCAACGCACCGGTCGAGCCCCGACCCCCAGCACGGGGCCGGTACGTCCAGGTGACCCACGAGATGATGACCCCCTAGGAGCCGTCGGAACGGCTCGCCACGGTGCTCACGAGTCGTGACGCGGCCATCGAGCGAGAGATCCGACGGGGTCGTGACAGGGGGGCCGCGGCGTCAGGGAGTGCCGGGGAAGCGGGCGAAGCGGCGGGACGTGAGCCCGGCCGCGGTCGTGAACTCGCCGCCGACCAGGAGCGCGGTGGGGGTGGCGGTGATGGCCCAGACCCCGAGCGTCCCGCCCGCGAGCTGCGGGTCCCAGGGGGTCACCCGTCCGGTGGAGGCGTCGACGGACTGGATCCACTTCCGCTTGACCCGGTCGGTGAGGTTGTTGCCGAAGTGCCCGCCCAGGTAGACCTCTGACGCGCCCACCGCGATGGCCTGGGTGTCTCCGCCGTTCTTGACGGACCAGACGGCCGTGCCCGCGCCGGCGGTGTCGAAGGCGAGGACCCGGTTGTCGGCGACCCCGTAGTAGAGACGGTCGCCGCTGGGCGAGATGCCCATGGCGACGAGCAGGCTCCCGACGGCAGGCACGGCGAAGGCCCTGGCTGCTCCGGTGGCCGGATCGAGCTCGGCCACCCCGGAGCGGCTCTGTCCGCCGATGGCGTTGAACGCGCCACCCGCGAAGAGGCGGCTGCCGTCACTGCTCGGTGCGACCACGCGGACGGTGCCGGTCGGGGCCGGTCGGAACGGCAGGAGCACCTCACCCGCGGCGTCGAGCGCGACCAGGCGCTTGCGGGTGGTGCCGTCGATGCCGGTGAAGCGCCCCGACACGTAGAGCGTCGGCCCGGACGCGCTCAGGTCGAGCACGTCAGGCGCGGTGCCCGCGGTGTCCGCCGACCAGTCCTGGCGCAGCGCACCGGTGGCGTCGACCGCGGCCAGGTTGGCCCGAGCGACGCCGTCGACCTCGGTGAAGGTGCCTCCGAGGTAGACGGTCGTGCCGTCGGCGGAGCCCTCGACCGCCTGGACGACACCGTTGACGTCCGGGTGGAACGTCGGGTCGACCGTGCCGTCGGCGCGGATGGCCGCGACGTGCTGGCGCGGCAGCGAGCCGACCTCGGTGAAGTCGCCGCCGATGATCGTCCGGCCCCCGACCTGCGCGACCGCGTAGACCGTGCCGTCGACCCGCGCCGTCTTGTCGGGCGTCGGCGCGACGCTGGCGTGCGCAACCAGCGGCGCGACCAGCACCAGGGCGAGGCCGAGCGCGAGTGTGGCCGGCCGGAGCCGCCGGGTCCGCGTGGGCCGAGGGTGCAACGAGCTCAGGGGTGTGGGCACGGTCCGCCTCCGCCCCGCGCTCGCGACCGTCGCGGCCCTCTGGGACCCGCTGAACGTAGGCGTCGGTGGGCCGGTCCGGCGCCTCGCGGCGCGGCGTCCCCGATAGCGGGTAGGCGGGTCCCCAGGCCACGGCCCGGCCGGTTCCGCCGTCGGGGGACCCGCCCGGACTCAGGTCAGGAGTCGGCGCCGCGGCCGGTCTCGGACTGCAGCCGGTCGATGTGCTCGGAGGCCTCGGCCTTGGTGATGTCGGCGGGGATGGTCTCGCCGGCCTCGGTGGCCAGGGTGTTCAGGTAGCTCTTCTGCGCACCCGTCATGGGCTCGTCGCCGGTGACCCAGTCGTTGGGGTCCTTCTCGGCATTGGTGGGGTCGGGGTTGTCGGCGCCGAGCACGTCGCCGTCGGGCACGCCGCTGGGCGTGGGCTGGGAGTCGTCGGAGTTCGCACGTGTGTTCGAAGTGGTCATGCCCCGACGCTACGGGCGCCCACCGACGGACTCCAGGCCCGAAGGGGTGAGGGTGCCCCGCCGGGCGGAGAGCGGAGCCGGTGGAGGCGCCGGCGTCTCCACCGCGCCGCTGTCGGGTCCACCACGTGCACCGCCCTCGATGGTAATTTCTGCGTCGCTGCGCGGCAGCCACGCGTCGGCCCGACCGACCCCCCGTCCGCACGTCCGAGAGGCTGGCCATGGTCGACCAGGCGCCGATGTCGTCCGGCCCTGGGCCGACCCCGCGCCGGGGGCGGCGACGCGCGAGCGTGCGCCGACGTGTGCTGCGCCGCGCGACCTCCACCGCCACCCGGCCCGCGCCCGGCTCACCGCGTCGGTCGTCCGGCTCCCGCGTGCTGCGTCCGGTGCGGCGCCGGGCGTCGGGGCTGCCCGGGACGCTCGGGGTGACCCTGCTCGGCGCGGTGCTGCCGGGCTCGGGGTTCCTCTACACCGGGAGGCGCCTGCTCGGCGTGCTGGTGCTGGCCCCGACGCTCGCGCTGGTGGCGGCCACCGTCTGGTACTTCGGGCGCGACCTGCGCGCCGCCGTCGACTTCGCCTTCGACCCCGCCCGCCTGCGGGTGGCCGCCGTTGCCCTGGTGCTGGGGCTGGCGGTGTGGGCGGTCGTGGTCTACCTGACCTACCGCCAGGTGCGCCCGCCACGGCGTCCGCGGTGGCACACCGCAGCAGGTCACGGGTTCGTCCTGGTGCTGTGCCTGGCCATCGGCGCGCCGTTCGCGGTGGCCGCGCGCTACGCGCAGGTGCAGGCGGGCTTCGTCGACGAGGTCTTCGACGACAACGAGGTGGCCACCACCCCCGACGACGTCACCGAGGCCGACCCGTGGGGTGGCCGCGACCGGGTCAACGTGCTGCTGCTCGGCGGTGACGGCGGCGAGGGGCGCACCGGTGTGCGTACCGACACCGTGGTGCTGGTCAGCATGGACACCGCCACCGGCAAGACGGTCATGTTCAGCCTGCCGCGCAACATGATGAACGCCCAGTTCCCGGTCGACAGCCCCCTGCACGACCTGTACCCCGAGGGCTTCAGCGGCCCCGAGGACGACGGCTACTACATGCTCAACGCCATCTACGGGCAGGTGCCCGAGCGTCACCCGGGCGTGCTGGGCGGCAGCCGCGACGAGGGCGCCGACGCGATCAAGCAGGCCGTCGAGGGCAGCCTCGGCGTGCCGGTCGACTACTACGTGCTGGTCAACCTCAAGGGGTTCGAGGACGTCGTCGACGCGATCGGCGGCATCCGGGTCAACGTCAACGAGCCGGTGGCCATCCAGGGCAACACCGACCTCGGCATCCCGCCGGTCGACTACATCGACCCCGGCCCCGACCAGCTGCTCGACGGGTTCCACGCGCTGTGGTTCGCCCGCGGGCGCTACGGCTCCGACGACTACGAGCGGATGGACCGCCAGCGCTGCGCCATCGACGCGATGATCGACGCCGCCGACCCGGGCACGCTGATCCGGCGCTACCAGGCACTGGCGCAGACCGGTCAGGAGATCGTCTCCACCGACGTCCCGCTGCGCATCGTCCCCGCGTTCGTCGACCTCGGGCTGAAGGTGAAGGACGCCAAGGTGAAGTCGGTGGTCTTCCGCGCCTCGGAGCAGTTCTCCTCCTACGACCCCGACTTCACCTACATGCAGCAGGTGGTCGCCAAGGCGCTCGAGCCGCGCAAGCGCGCGGGGGTGCCGAAGGGCGACCCGGGACGCGCGGAGGACGCCGAGGACTCGTGCGCCTACGCCCCGGTGGCGGGCGCCGAGACCGACACCGCTGCGGCGTACTGACGCCGACCGCGGCCGGGCTCGGCGGGCCGCCAGGCCACGAGAGAGGGCCAGGGGTTCACCCCTGCGCCGTGGGTGGCCCGTCAGGTCGGTGGCCGGCCGCCGTGCGCCAGGCCTCGAGCTCGCGGCACGACCGCTCGACGCGCCGCTCCACGTCCGGCAGCAGGTCGACCGCGCCGTCGGTGGTGCCGCGCTCGGCCAGTCGCTCGATCGTGCGCAGCGCCGCCGCGGCGTCGGGGGCGCCCAGGTTGAGCGCGCCACCGACCAGCTTGTGGGCGACCGCCCGCACCTGCGCAGGGTCGCCGCCGACGGCCACCAGCTCGCGCAGGGTGGCCAGGGTGTGCGCGGCGTTGACCAGGTAGTTGCCGATCGCGCGGAACACGTAGGAGCCGTCGCCGTCGAGGTCGAGCAACGAGCCGAGCCGCTCCACCTCGAGCCCGGCGTACGGCGCGGTCGCCGGCGGCGCGACGCCTGCGCGGTCGCGGGATGGGGAGGCCGGCGGCGCGACGTCGGTGCGGAGCCAGCGCGACAGGGTCGCGGCGAGGGCGGCGACGTCGATGGGCTTGGTGAGGAAGTCGTCCATGCCGGCGGCCAGGCACCGCTCGCGCTCGCCCTCCACCGCGGCCGCGGTCATCGCGATGATCGGACGCCGGCGCCCGGTGGCTCCCGCGGTGTCGACGGCCTCGGCGACCCGGATGGCCCGGGTGGCGGCGTAGCCGTCCATGCGGGGCATCTGCACGTCCATCAGGATCGCGTCCCAGCCGTCGTCGGCGGCGGCTCGGACGGCCTCCACCCCGTCGTCCACGGCCACCACGGCGAAGCCCATGGCCTCGAGCAGACCGGTGGCGACCATCTGGTTGACCGGGTTGTCCTCGACCACCAGCAAGCGGGCGCGCGCGGTGGCCGACGGGTCGGGGGCCGGGTCCACCCGCACCTCCGCGGCCGGGTCGACGGCGGGGACGGCGACGGCTGCGACGGCTGCGGCGGGACGCACCGCGGTGCCGGGTACGCGCTCCCCGCCGAGCAGCTGCACCAGGGTCGAGCGGAGCACCCCGGTGACCACCGGCTTCACCAGCCAGTCGTCGACCCCGGCGGCGGCCGCCGCCTCGGCGCCCACCGAGGCGCTGGAGGTGAGCAGGAGCACCCGCAGGTGCGGGCCACCCTCCGCGCGCACCCGCCGGGCGGGCTCGAGCCCCTGGAGGCCGGGCGCGCCGAGGTCGAGCACGACGGCGTCGTACGGGTCGCCCTCCGCGCGGGCGCGGGTGAGCTCGGCCAGCGCGTCCGGTGCCGAGCCGACGCCGGTGGTGGCCACACCCCACCAGCCGAGCTGCTCCTCCAGCACCGCACGGTTGGCGGGCACGTCGTCGACCACCAGGACGCGGTGACCGGTGAGCCGACGCCGCGCCTCGGACTCCGCGGTGTCGTCGCCGTCGCCGTCGGCCGGGCCGAGCAGCACCGAGAACGAGAACACGCTGCCGCCCGCGGGGTTGGGGGCGTGGGCCACGAGCCCGCCCATCGCGGCCACGATCTCGCGGGTGATGGCCAGCCCGAGGCCGGTGCCGCCGTACACCCTCGTGGTGCTGGCGTCGGCCTGGGTGAACGGCTCGAAGAGGTGCGCCAGCTCGGCGGGGTCGACGCCGACGCCGGTGTCGCTGACCTCCACGACGAGCCGCACGGCGCCCTCGGGGTCGCGGCCCACGGTGGGCACGGCGGGGTCGCCGGGGCGCGGCAGGCGCACCCGCACGGCCACCCGGCCGGCCTCGGTGAACTTCAGCGCGTTGGAGGCGAGGTTGGTCAGCGCCTGCGCGAGGCGGGTGGGGTCGCCGCTGAGCACGACCGGCACCTCCGGGTGGCAGGACGCCACCAGGTCGAGCCCCCGGGTGCGGGCCTGCTCGGCGAGCACCCCCACCACCTGGTCGAGCACGGGACGCACCTCGAAGTCGACCGTCTCCAGGTCCAGGCGCCCGGCCTCGATCTTGGAGAAGTCGAGGATGTCGTTGATGACGCCGAGCAGCGCGCGACCGGCCGCCCGCACGCCGGTGGCGAGGCGGCGCTCGCGGGTGCCGAGCTGCGAGCCCAGCAGCAGGTCGGTGAGGCCGATGACGCCGTTGAGCGGGGTGCGGATCTCGTGGCTCATCGTCGCCAGGAACTCCGACTTCAGCCGCGACGCCGCCATCGCCGCGTCGCGGGCCTCGGCCAGGGCCCGCGCGTCGCGCTCGCGCTCGGCCACCCGGCTCAGCAGGTCGGCCACCGTGCGCGCCATCGACTCGATCATGTCGTGGCGGTACAGCGGCGGCCGGCTGGTGAGGGTGACCACGGCACACACCTCCTGCTCGAGCAGGACCGGGAAGGCCAGCGTCAGGCCGGTCTCGTCCCACACCGCCCGGCGGGCGCGGTGGGCCAGGCGCGCCAGCGCCAGCTCGGCGGCCGTCTCGTCGGGGGTGCGCGCGTCGTCGGCGGCCTCGACGGTGCCCAGTGGCATCGGCACCACGCCGTCGTCGCCGGGGACGAACGCGCGGCCGCGGTCCCAGTCGTCGTGGAGCAGCACCAGGGAGCGGGCGTGGCGCAGCACCTCGTCGAGCGTGGCGGCGTCGTTGGCCGCGCTGGCCACCGCCTGCATCAGGCCGTTCTGCGCGACCTGGTCGGCCAGCGCCTGCTCGGTCTCGCGGGCGTCGGTGACGTCCTGGTGGGTGCCGAGCACCCAGCGGCGTCCGTCGGGGTCGGTGACCACGCGCCCCCGCGCGCGCACCCACACCCAGCGCTGCGGGCCGCGCACCCGGGCGACGACGTCGAGCGCGTCGCCGTGCGTGACGACCCGACGCAGGGCGCCCTCGAGGGCCTCGCGGTCGTCGGGGTGCACGGCCTGGCAGGCCTGCGCCATGGACACCGGGCCGGTGTCGGGGGAGGCGTCGTGCAGCGCGAGCAGCTCGGGGGAGGCCTGCACCAGGTCGGTGGTGAGGTCCCACTCGAAGCTCGCCAGGCGGGCGATGCGGTGGGCCTCGGTGAGCCGGGTCCGGCTGGTGCGCAGCTCCTCGAGGTCGGCGCGGCGGTCGGTGTAGTCGGTGAAGGTGGTGACCGTGCCGGCCGGCTGCCCCGCGGCGTCGAGCATCGGGCTCTCCCGGGCGAGCGTCCAGAACGTCGTGCCGTCGCGGCGCACGAGCTGCACGTCGACGGCGGCGCGTTGCACGCGTCCGGCGCGCAGGTCGGCGAGGTGCTGCTCGTACTGCTCCCGACCGGCGTCGTCGAGGAAGGCCCGCAGGTCGAGCTGGGGCGCCTCCGCGGGGTCGACGTCGAGCATCGTGGCCATCACGCGGTTCGCGTAGAGCGTGCGCCCCTCGGGATCGAGCACCCAGATGCCGTCGGGAGACGACTCGACGATGTCGCGGTAGAGGTCGACCGGTCGCACCACGCACCATCCTCGAATGCTCGCCCGACGTCGTCGTCAGCCTAGGGGGTGCCCGGCCCGGGCGACGAGCGGAGCCCGGGTGGGCCGTGGGGGTGTCGCCTAGAGCTCGTCGGCGATCTTGTAGCTGCCGTCGGGCTGCAGCTGGAGACGCAGCGTGACCGACTCCTCGATGCGCTCGCCGCCGACCTCGCGGCGATAGGTGTAGGTGACGGTGCCGGCCTGCGGGTCGGCGGTGGCACTGCGCAGGTCCACGTCGTCGATGGCGCTCCAGAACGCGGAGTAGCCGTCGATGCCGCCGCTGGCGGCCTGGAACGACGGCGTGAGCAGGTTGAACGACGTGGCGGGGTCGGCGTCGGCCGCGGTGAGGTAGGTGTCGACGAACTGCGTCATGCCGGCCCGGGTCGCCCGCGGGGCGGGCTCGCGCGAGGCCCGGTCGGTCGGGGTCGGATCGGGGCTGCTGTCCGGGCTCTGCTCGGCGGAGTCCGAGGCCGTGGGGTCGGCCGAGGTGCTCGGTGCCGCCCCGGCCGCCTCGGCGGGGTCGTCCTCGCCCCCGCTGCCCAGGAGGAAGGCGCCCACCGTGACGCCGCCCAGCAGGAGCACCCCCGCCAGGGCGAGCACGGCGACGCGGGCCCGGCTGCGCGGCCCCGGCCCCGCGGTCGCGGCGGCGGCCTGGGCCGGGGTCACCACCGGGCTGGCGCCGGTCGTGTACGATGGCACCGCGGCGAGTGCCGCCGTGCTGGCCTGCCGGGGCGGCACGGCCACCGGGGTCTCGAGGGTGCGGACGCGGCGCGTCGGCGCCTCGACGTACCCGGAGGCCGACGGGCCCTCGGCCAGGTAGTCGCGCACCATCGCCATCGACCAGCGGTCGGCGGGGTCGTGGGTCATCGTCGAGGCCAGCAGCGGGGCCAGCCAGTCGCTGTCGTCGAGGCGCGGCGGGTCCTCGTGCACGATGCGGTAGAGCACCCCCAGCACGTTGTCCTTGACCTCGTACGGCGGGGCGCCCGACAGGGCGTGGTAGAGCGAGGCCCCCAGCGACCAGACGTCGCTGCGGTCGGTGGCCGTGGAGCCCGAGGCGACCTCGGGGGCGATGTAGGCCGGGGAGCCGGTGACCAGCCCGGTCTGGGTGAGCGCGGCGTCGGCCTCGGCGCGGGCGATGCCGAAGTCGGAGAGCTTGAGGTGGCCCTGACCGGTGACCAGCATGTTCGAGGGCTTCACGTCGCGGTGCACGATGCCGGCGGCGTGCGCGGCGGCGAGCGCGTCGGCGGCCTGGCCGAGCAGGGGTGCCGCGTCGGTGGGGGAGAGCCGGCCGCGGTCCTTCAGCAGCCCCGAGAGGTTCGTGCCCTCGACGTACTCCATCACCAGCCACTGCTGGTCGTCCTCGTCGACGAGGTCGAAGACGGCCACCACGTGGGGGTGATTGAGCCGAGCCGCGAGGCGCGCCTCCCGCTCGGCCCGCCGCAGGTCGGCGTCCGTCTCGCCGGGCGCCATGCCGATGCGCTTGACCGCGACGGGGCGCCCCAGCACCTCGTCCTGCCCGAGCCACACGGCCCCCATGCCGCCCCGACCGATTTCCCGGTCGAGGGTGTACCTACCTGCGATCAACGTCTGGACCTCCTGCCGGAACACCCTAGGTGCTGACGGCCCCCCGCCCTTCCTCCCAGCGGGTGGGCGGGAAGGGCCCGGCGGGAGTCGCACGCGCCCGCGGTGTCCGCAGCCGTCCACCGGGTCGCCCGGGGGGCCACCGGTGAGGCAGGCTGGGACCGGCGGGACCGCCCCGCCGTCCGACCGGAGAGGCGCCTCGTGCCCATCGACCCCACCCTCATCGACGACCTCGAGTGGCGCGGCCTGCTGGCCCACTCGACGGACCTCGACGGCCTGCGCGCGGCGCTGGCGGCGGGGGGCGTGCGGTTCTACGTGGGCTTCGACCCGACGGCGCCCAGCCTCCACCTGGGCAACCTCGTGCAGATCCTCACCGCGCGGCGCCTGCAGCAGGCCGGACACACGCCGTACGCACTGGTCGGCGGGGCCACCGGCATGATCGGCGACCCCCGCGACTCCGGCGAGCGCACCCTGAACTCCGCCGAGACCGTCGCCGAGTACGTCGGGCGCGTGCGTGCCCAGATCGAGCCGTTCCTGTCCTTCGAGGGCGACAACGCCGCGACGATGGTCGACAACCTCGACTGGACCGCCGGGCTGTCGGTCATCGACTTCCTGCGTGACATCGGCAAGCACTTCCCGGTCAACCGGATGCTGGCCCGCGACACCGTGCGCCGCCGCCTGGAGTCCGGCATCAGCTACACCGAGTTCAGCTACGTGCTGCTGCAGTCGATGGACTACCTCAACCTCCACCGCGAGCACGGCGTCACGCTGCAGTTCGGCGGCTCCGACCAGTGGGGCAACCTCACGGGGGGCGTCGAGCTGGTGCGCCGTGCCGAGGGGGCGACGGTGCACGCGTTCGCGACGCCCCTGGTCACCAAGGCCGACGGCACCAAGTACGGCAAGACCGAGGGCGGCGCCCTGTGGCTCGACCCGGAGATGATGTCGCCGTACGCCTTCTTCCAGTTCTGGCTCAACGTGGAGGACGAGAAGGTCGGCGAGCTGCTGCGCATCTTCACGTTCCTGCCGCGCGCGGAGATCGAGGCCCTGGAGGCCGAGCAGGCCGAGAAGCCGTTCCTGCGCTCGGGGCAGAAGGCCCTGGCCGAGCACGTCACCACGCTGGTGCACGGCGCCGAGGAGACCGCCCGCATCACGGCGGCCTCCGCGGCGCTGTTCGGCGGGGGCGACATGGCCTCGCTCAGCCCCAGCACGCTGGGCGCCGCCCTGCAGGAGGCCGGCACCACCACGCTCGAGGCGGGCGCCGAGCTGCCCACGGTGGTCGACCTGCTCGTGCAGGCCGGCCTCGCGGCGAGCAGGGGGGAGGCACGCCGCACCGTCGCCGAGGGCGGGGCCTACGTCAACAACGTGCGGGTGCAGGACCCCGACCACGTGCCCGACCGTGCCGACCTCGTCGGTGGCACCTGGTTGGTGCTGCGGCGCGGCAAGAAGCGCTTCAAGGGCGTCGAGGTCCGCTGAGGTGAGGAGGGGGACGCGGCGCGGCAGCTGGATCGACACCCTCGAGGAGCGCGCCCGCGCCAAGCTGCCCGGACCGGTGCAGGAGTACGTCGCGCACGGCTCCGGCACCGGCGTGACCCTCGCCGAGGCCGGCCCGGCGTGGTCGCAGGTGCGCTTCCGACCCCACGTCATGCGCGACGTGACCGACGTCGACCTCGGCGTGACCCTGCTCGGACGGCGCACGGCGCTGCCGTGGGGGGTCGCTCCCACGTCCCTGCAGCGAGCCGTGCACCCCGACGGCGAGCTGGCGATGGCCCGGGCCACCGCCGACGCCGGCGGGCTGATGGTGGTGTCCAGCAACGCGGGGACGCCGTTCGAGGAGATCGCCGCCACCGGCGTCGACTGGTGGCTGCAGGTCTACCTGCCCTCCGACCGCACCCTGGCTGAGCCCCTGCTGCAGCGTGCGGTCGACGCGGGCGCCCAGGCGGTCGTGCTCACGGTGGACACCCCCGTCGTCGGCACCTGGCTCGCTGCCGGCGACCGGGTGTGGGACGTCGTCGATCCCGCCTTCACCCGGGTGAACTTCGAGCCCGGCCACGACCAGCGCCCGGGCGCGGAGAAGGCCCTCGACCTGGGCCCGCACGACCTCGACTGGCTCGCCGAGCGCACGGGGCTGCCGGTGGTGGTCAAGGGGGTGCTGCGACCCGACGACGCCCGTCGGTGCGTGCAGGCGGGTGCGCAGGCGGTGTGGGTGAGCAACCACGGCGGTCGCCAGCTCGACCGGGCGGCCGCGACAGCGCACTGCCTCGCCGACGTCGCCGCCGAGCTCGCCGACCACCACGCCCAGGTGTACGTCGACGGCGGCCTGCGCTCGGGCGGCGACGTCCTGGCCGCCCTGTCGCTGGGCGCCGACGCCGTGTTCCTCGGTCGACTGCCCGTCTGGGCCCTGGTCGGGGGAGCCGACGACGTGCGACGCCTGCACGCCGAGCTCGAGGAGCAGACCGTGGAGTGCTTCCGGTTGGCCGGCTGTCGCACGGTGGCCGACACGCGCCACCTCGTCGCAGCCCGCTGACCTGCGACGATGCGTACGGGATGCCGGTCGCGCACACCCGATTTGGCAAGCCCCGGATCGTCGCCTAATGTTCTCTGAGTCGCCAGGGAGCGGCGGGCAACAAGATCCGGTCAGGATCGGGTTGCCGGCCCCGCAGCGACACAGACGGTCACAGCACAGCGGTTCCACCGCGGTGTGGTGGCCACAGCCCCGCCGCTTCGGCCTTCTCGGTCGCAGGACGGGTTGCGTCTGATTCTTGAGAACTCAACAGTGTGTCATAGTCGACGAATTAGTTTGTTTGCCCCGTTGACTCTCTTTCTTTGCTGTCCTTTTTGGGTGGTGGGGTTGTGGGTTGATGGTTTTGGTAAGGCAATGATTCTGGCAATATATTGTCGGGGTTTTGTTCTTGTCAGGCATCTCTTTTTCCTCGCATCGGCTTCTTTTTGGGGTTGGTGTGGGGTGTTGTTTTTCAACGGAGAGTTTGATCCTGGCTCAGGACGAACGCTGGCGGCGTGCTTAACACATGCAAGTCGAGCGGTAAGGCCCTTTCGGGGGTACACGAGCGGCG